>JBBIKG010000004.1:0-139037 GCA_037445555.1 Lentimicrobiaceae bacterium | reverse complement strand
GAGCTGAAGGCGACGACCGCCCGCGCGGAGGCCGCACGTATGCAAGGCCGTCCGCCGATAATGACCCTGAGCGCCGTCCCCGCCGCGATGGCGACGAAGGCCGGACAGAGCGCACCGAAAAACGACCTTACCGCCGCAGTGCCGAAGGCGACGACCGCCCGCGCGGAGGCCGCAGCTATCCCAAACCCACCACCAACAACGAATTTGCCGCCGAACGGCGGCGCCGCAGGGAAAACGAAGACCCCGGCCGCGGTCATTCGCCCGGCAAACCTAAGAAGTCGATACGCGGCATCAAAGACGACCCCAACGGTGAGATACGCCTGAACCGCTTCATTTCCAACGCCGGGGTATGCAGCCGACGCGAAGCCGACAAGCTGATCGAAGCCGGTGCCGTATCCGTAAACGGAGTGACGGTGACACAGCTCGGCACCAAAGTGCTTCCTACAGACAAGATACAGCTGGGCGACCAGACCCTTTCGGCCGAGAAGCTCCGCTACGTGCTGCTCAATAAACCCAAGGACTACATCACCACCGTGGATGACCCATTCAAGCGCAACACTGTAATGCAGCTGGTAAAGGATGCCTGCTACGAGCGCATCTACCCTGTAGGGCGGCTCGACCGAAACACCACCGGCCTGCTGCTGTTCACCAACGACGGCGAGCTGGCAAGGCGTCTCACCCACCCCCGCTTCGGTGTGCGAAAGATATATGATGTGGAGCTTGACCGAACCCTGGGCAAGGGCGACTTCGAAGCCATTGCCGCAGGTGTTGACCTGGACGGTGAGAATATCCGCATCGACGAGATCGCCTATGTGGATCCCAACGAAAACCGCCGACACATCGGCATAGAGCTGCATTCAGGGCAAAACCACGTGGTGCGCCGCATCTTCGAGAAGTTTGACTACAAGGTGGTAAAACTCGACCGGGTGATGTTTGGCCCCCTCACCAAGAAAGACCTGCCCCGGGGCCGCTGGCGTCACCTCACAGGCAGCGAGGTGCGTATGCTCAAACGTTTGTAACCCTCACCTACCGGTTTTGCTTATAAATCGAAAGCATCGGGGATCTGCACACCGGTGCTTTTTTGTTTATCCGGTAATCTGACGGATCTCCCGGATAATATCGGGCCACTGCTCATGAGGTATGCGGGCACCCAGACGGCCGATGACCTTGCCGGCGAGCAGTGCCCCTATACGGCCGCAGTGGTCGAGGGGCTGCTGATGAATAAACCCGTGTAAAAACCCTGCTGCGTATAGATCGCCCGCCCCGGTGGTATCAGTTACCTCGGTGGTGGTGATGCCGATGCGGTGCAACACGGAGCCCGACTGCACCAGCGATCCGCCGGCACCGGTTTTTACCACGGCAATATCGCACAGCGAGGCCAGTCTGCCGGCAGCCTGCTCAGGAGGCAGCCCGGTGAAGGCCTGGGCTTCGTCTTCGTTGGCAAACACAATATCGACATAGCTGGTCAGAATTTCGCCCAGAAAACCGAGGTTGGCCTGCACCACGTTGTAGCTCGACAGGTCGAGCGATACGAGCATGCCCCAGGTTTTGGCCATGGTTACGGCTTTGGCGATGAGTGCGTGGTTCTGTACCAGATACCCTTCGATGTGCAGGAGGTCGCTGCCCTCGAACAGGCCATCGGTCAGATCGCCGGGGCCGAGATCAAGGGCGGCGCCCAGAAACACCGCAAAGGTGCGTTCGCGGTCGGGCGTGAGCAGGGCGACAGCAGTGCCTGTTTCGGTGCCGGAATAAACGAACAGGGGACGGATGCCGGCCTTTTCCATGTCGGTTCTGAACTGAATGCCGAAGGAGTCGTACCCGATTTTTCCGGCAAAGGCGGTGGCATTTCCCAGGCTTGCCAGGCCATGTATGGCATTGGCCGCCGATCCGCCCGATACGATGGTTTTAGGGAAGCTATGGCAGTAGGCCATCACCTCGTCGGCCAGCGAACGTGGCACGTGGTTCATGCTTCCTTTGGGAAGCCCGAAGCGCACAAGGGCGTCGTCGTCGGGAAGGGTGATCAGGATATCGAGCAGGGCATTGCCAAGCCCCAGAATATGTGTTGCCATGCGGTGGGAAGGTTTACTATGGATAAATCAGGGTATTCAGATACCGGTACGGAACAAGAGATAATCAAGCCGCGAAATTAATTCTTTAAATATCAATTGTATGCCATTAACCTGTGTTACCTTGCCGAGATCAAAGCCTTGATCAAAAAGAAGGATGTTGTAATCACCTTCGCGTATATGCAGACCATACCTGTAAAAGTATTTCAGCCTCAATCCGGCTGCTTCCGCAATGTTCACCAGCGTACCGGCTTCAATTGCCTGGTCGATGACCTGGAGCTTTTCAGGCGAGTAATCCTTCAGGTACCCGATATAACCCGGCGATGGGATATGAATAAATACCAGTGATTTTTCGTGCAGGTGCTCCCGCAGGTTTTGAAAAATAAGTGGATGCTGTTCAACCGGAATATGCTCCAGCACATCGGGCAAAACAACAAAATCATACTTTCCCGAAAAATTCGGTGTATGAGCTTCGGAAGCCATAAACGCCACATTTTTCATCCCTTCACACAGCTTACTGGCAAGCCGGATACTCTCAGGGCTTATGTCGATGGCGGTAACATGGCCGGATTTTAGAAATTTGCCTAATGCCCGTGTCATCAACCCAACCCCGCATCCGATCTCGAGTACCTTGTGATTTCGCTTCAGACCATAATGCCTGAGCTTGCTCAGGATGACACGGTGCCGGATATTCAGGCCAAGGCTGACTTGTTTTTCGGAGAAATCATCGTAATAATCAGCCACTTCCTTCGATTGCACACTCATTTAGTATACTGTTGATTTAATGTACGGAATGGTTTTTCGTATACATAATACTGTTTCGCCGCCTGTATTACTTTTTTCAGTGTCTTTGTTTCAGTACTTCATTTGGCTTTGCCGATCTCCTCAGCCAAAATCATCCAATGATAAAACTTCGTGCGGGGGATTCCCTGCCCCGAATTCCTGTTGGCGTATTCGTGAACGAAATTACATTATTTCCTTCCCTGCTGAGGATATTTGCCAAGAAAAACACCGGTGAACCCTTGCAGCTAAGGCAGGCAAGGGGTGACTCCGGTTTGGCAGAATCGTCTGTATCATGGAGCGGGAGTGCGGATACGGAGCCATACAGCCGATGAATGACATCCGGCCATTTTTTTAAAGGGAAGTGCTGCCGTCTTTCTGCGGTACGATGCGGAGGGTCAGGGCAGTTCGCGGCCGGTGGCGGCCACATAGATCCGGAACCACTGCTCTGTGCTGAGGGAGATATTTACCGCTTCGGCAGCTGCCGTGAGGCGTGCAGGCTGCCCGGTTCCCAGCACCGGCACCACCCGCGAAGGATGATGGAGCAGCCACGCCAGAGCTACCTGTTCAGGAGTGTATCTGCTCAGGTCTGCGGCGGCAAGGGTTTCTCTGACAAGCTGTGCCTGTGCGGAAGGGTCTCCGGCCAAACGTCCTCCGGCCAGGGGCGACCATGCCATCAGCGGATACCCGTGACGCAGGGCGTGATCGGCTGTGCCATCGGAAAAGGCACCGGGATGCAGCACCGAAAGCTCCACCTGGTTGGTAACCAGCGGGAAGCGAAGCCCGCCCCGGATCAGGTCGGCCTGTGAGGGCGAAAAATTCGACACGCCAAAAGCCAAAACCTTACCCTGTTCCTGCAGGCGGTCAAAGGCTTCGGCCACCTCGGCGGGATGCATCAGCGGGCTGGGCCTGTGGATGAGCAGCACATCGAGGTAGTCGGTGCGCAGGGCTTTCAGCGAGTTTTCGACACTGAGTACGATGTGCGTCGCGCTGGTGTCGTAAGATTTCATGGTGTGTGAAGGCCGGTTG
This sequence comes from Lentimicrobiaceae bacterium, assembly GCA_037445555.1. Taxonomy (GTDB): domain Bacteria; phylum Bacteroidota; class Bacteroidia; order Bacteroidales; family JAAYJT01; genus JAAYJT01. The sequence continues at coordinate 135,162 of JBBIKG010000004.1, read as the reverse complement.
GGCGAAACGAGCCGTATGCCGCATTTCGATACCAGCTGCATCTGCTGCCTTAGGCGGGACCGGCCGTCGATGGCTGCACCAAAGAGGTTTTCGCAGGTATAGCCGCCGTAGATATCGGCATGGTCGAAAGTGGTGATGCCGAGGTCGAGACACTGACGGACAAGATCGGACAGTTGTCCGGTTGTCAGATTCCACGAGGGAAGGCGCATTAACCCCAGCGCGAGGGGAGAAAAAAACACCTGGTCCGCAGGGGTTTTGATAGTAGAGTTTGTCATGGTGCAGGCGGTAAGAAACAATGAGCCAAGTTACGCAGAAACAGGCTGGCTGTGCCTGCAGGCGGTTATAAAATAAACAGTCCGCCTTAGTGGGTGCGGTATGAAAAGACGGTCATCCTGTCATATGCTGTATCTTTGATGTCTCAATCAAGGAATTTTGCATACACACCCGAGAGAAAGGCTTCCTTTGTCGGCCTGGCTGCCCATCACCCGCGAGGAAATGCTGCGGCTGGGGTGGGACCGGCCGGACGTGGTCATCGTCAGTGGCGACGCCTATGTGGACCATCCCGCCTTTGGGCCGGCGGTCATCGCACGGCTCATCGAGTCGCGGGGCTATCGCGTGGCGGTGCTGCCTCAGCCCAACTGGCGCGACGACCTGCGCGACTTCAGGAAGTTTGGTGAGCCAAGGCTTTTTTTTGGCGTTTCGGCAGGCAATATGGACTCGATGGTGAATCACTACACCGCTGCCCGCCGGCTTCGCTCCGACGATGCCTACACACCCGGCGGTAAGGCGGGGTTCCGGCCCGACAACGCCTCGGTGGTTTACTGCCGCCTGCTGAAACAGCTCTTTCCCCACATTCCCGTGGTGCTGGGTGGTGTGGAGGCGTCGATGCGCCGCATTACCTATTACGACTACTGGGAGGACAGGGTAAGACCTTCGGTGCTGCTGGAGTCGGGAGCCGACCTGTTGTTGTATGGCATGGCCGAAAATCCCCTGCATGCCCTACTTGACCGGATCGGGGCCGGGGTGCCTTTCGGAGAGATGAAAGACATTCCGCAATCGGTGTTCAGGGTAAACGATAGAAAAGCGCTGCCTGAGCCACCTGCCACAGGCGATCTGGAACTCCCGGGTCATGAAGCACTGGCCGCAGATACCCTCCTGTTTGCCAAAACCTTTGCCCAATGGGAGAAAGAGATCAACAAGGGGGAACAGCGGCGCATGCTGCAACCCACAGACCAGGGGTGGCTGGTCGTCAACCCGGAGGCCCCACGCCTGACAGAAAATGAGCTGGACGCCATATACGATCTGCCTTATACACGGCTGCCACATCCCAAATATTCCAGCCGGGGCGATATTCCTGCCTTTGAAATGATCAAACACAGCATCACCCTCCACAGGGGATGCTTTGGCGGATGCAGCTTCTGCACGCTGGCTGCGCACCAGGGAAAACACATCAGCAGCCGCTCGGCCGAATCGGTCATGCGGGAAGTAGACAAAATTGCAGGGATGGAAGGGTTCAAAGGGCATATCAGCGATCTGGGAGGACCCAGCGCCAACATGTACCGGATGGAACCCGTAAATGCCGACACCTGCCGGCGCTGCAGCCGTCCTTCGTGCATTTATCCTTCGGTATGCCGTAACCTTTCAACCGACCACCGCCCGCTCATCAAGCTGTATCGCCAGGTACGCAGTCATCCGGCTGTCAGAAAAGCCACCATCGGGTCGGGCGTAAGATACGACCTGTTTATGTACCGGAAGGGGCAGGAAGCTGACGCTTACGGACATTCGCAATACCTGAGCGAACTGGTGACGTATCATGTGTCGGGCAGGCTGAAGGTAGCTCCCGAGCATACCTCGCCACGCGTGCTGGCGCTTATGCGCAAGCCTTCGTTCGATCTGTTTGTGCGCCTGAAGGATGATTTCGACAAAATCTGCCGGAAGCAGGGGATGCAGCAGCAGATCATTCCTTACTTTATCTCCTCACATCCCGGATCTGAAGAAGCAGATATGAAGGACCTGGCCAGCCGCACCCGGCAGCTCGGACTTAAGCTGGAACAGGTGCAGGACTTCACCCCCACACCGCTTACACTGGCAAACACCATGTACTACACGGGGCTGAACCCGGATACACTGCAACCCGTGTATGTTGCCCGGAATAGTGAGGAAAAGCAGCGGCAACGCGGGTATTTTTTCTGGTATAAAGAGAAAAGCCGCCACACGCAGGTTGCATTGCCCGGGATGAAAAAAACCCCAAAGGATACCCTGCACAGGGAAACACGCCGGCCTAGTCGTCCTCGCCGATAGGCACTACCAGCACCGGGCAGCATGCCTTTTCAACCACTCCCTCGCTTACGCTCCCAAGCAAGGTTTTATGGAAGAACCCGTGATTTTCCTTGCCTATGATAATCAGGCTGGCATCCACTTCTTTGGCTTTGGCCATGATGGATGGCACAGGAACGCCATACTTGAGGCAGGCGGTGGCTTCGATACCGTTTTTCCGGAAATAGGTTTCCATGGCTTCCAGCTCCTGCTGCTCGCGGCTGATCTCCATCTCGTGCTGCTGTCGCAGCACCATGGGTTCAATATCCTGGTCGAGGAAAAAGGGATTTGGGTCGGCCACATGGATGATCCAAACCCGGGCGTTGAGCGCAGTGGCCATTTCGCGGGCTACTTCGAGGATGCGGGCCGCAAGGTCAGAAAAATCGATGGCAAGCAAGATGTTTTTAATCATATTCTTACAATCCTGATGACAGTACAAATGTAGTGTAAAAACTGCGTTTTTGCAATAGTTTGGGTTGCCATGGGGTTGTGCGCACACAGACCGAAACCCCGGATTGTGCACGGTGCAATCCAGTGAGCGGTGATCATTCAGCCCAGATATTAAGCAAGTGAAAAACTTTTCATCAGGCAGCCTCCTCAAGCTATATATAAAATATATACAGGATACCTGAGCCGATACCCCTATTATCTGTGTTCCGTCAGCGTAAGTGGCACACTAATAGGCATATATGCATTCTGATTAAATTCTGTTTGTCCGGTTACCGTGTCAGCTTCTCCTGGCTTTGGCCATTTAAAATTAGAGGAGTAAATAAAACTCTTAATTTTAAACAGCTAAAACCCTATGAAAAAGACCCGATTTACTGAAACGCAGATTGTAGCCATCCTAAAAAACAGGAGGCTGACGAGCTTAATCGCGAAAAAGACCAATTGAAAAAGGAATCGGAATTGCTGAAGCACCAACTCAAGCTCAAGACCATTGAGCTGGCCAACAAGGCCAAGGAAAATCAGGAAAAAAACAGATTGTTGCTCAACCTTAAAGAAAAATATGATCAGGTGAGATTGAACCCGGCTTCGCTACCCGTGCGATATGGTGAAATGCAACGAATACTTGAATCGTACCTGAAGACGGATGACAAAACCTTTGAAATTCAAATCGACGAGTTGCATCAGGAGTTTTATCAAAAACTCAGAAAGAAATTTTCAGGGATATCAAAAAACGACCTCCGTTTTTGTGCCTATCTGAAAATGGGACTTGACTCAAAAGAAATAGCCGCCATCATGCACATACAGCCGTCAAGCGCTTACATAAACCGTTCACGACTGAGAAAAAAGCTAAACCTGAATATAGAGGACGACCTGCATGAGTTTCTTAATGCACTCTAATCTGAGTCAGCCAGTTAGGTTTGTGCAACGAACATTTCTGTTAATCATACGGATGTCTGGCAGTAAATTGTTTGATAAGTAAAAAGCCTGCAGAAGAATTTCTGACAGGCTCAATGAGTGTTTCCCCTCTGTGACCCCGACAGGATTCAAACCTGTGACTTTCAGAACCGGAATCTGACGTTCTATTCAGCTGAACTACGGGGCCGGTACGTGCCGCAAAGATACAAAATTTTCAATATAGCCTGCGATCATACCTGCAAGGCATTTCCGCCAGGCCGTAAAACGAGGTGAGGCGTGACTAGAAAAATCGTATTTTTGCATACCTTGATTCGTAATAACAATATTAAACAACTGAACATATGAGTGAAAGGATTTCGAACAAAGTAGCTCCCGGGGTAGTAACCGGCGACGATGTAAAAACAATCTACCGGATTGCGAAAGAAAACGGCTTTGCCCTTCCGGCCGTAAACGTGGTTGGGACTAATTCGGTGAACGGAGTGCTTGAAGCTGCCCGCGAGGTGAACTCTCCGGTCATCATTCAGTTTTCGAACGGGGGCGGTCAGTTTTTTGCAGGCAAATCACTCAATAACGACGGTCAGCGTGCCGCCATAGCCGGAACAATCTCCGGGGCTCTGCATATTCACCAGATAGCCGAACTCTATGGCATACCCGTTATTCTGCATACCGACCATGCGGCTCGGAAGCTGCTGCCCTGGATTGACGGACTACTGGAGGCCAGCAATAAACATATGGAGAAAACCGGCAAACCGCTCTTCAGCTCGCATATGCTCGACCTGAGCGAGGAGCCGCTACACGAAAACCTGGAAACCTGCAAAGCCTATTTTGAGCGCATGACCAAGCTGGGCATCGCGCTTGAGTTAGAACTCGGGGTTACCGGGGGCGAAGAAGACGGAGTGGACAACACGGGCATCGACAGTGCCCGCCTCTATACCCAGCCGTCGGAAGTAGCCGCTGCGTATGAAAGCATGGGCGCCGTAAGCCCACGCTTTACGATAGCCGCCGCCTTTGGCAATGTGCATGGAGTATATAAACCGGGCAATGTAAAACTCCAGCCGGTTATTCTGAGGAACTCACAGGAGTTTATCCAAAAGAAATTTGCCACCGGGGCCAAGCCTGTAGACTTTGTGTTTCACGGAGGGTCGGGATCAAGCCGCGAAGAGATACGTGAGGCCATCTCGTACGGTGTGATCAAGATGAATATTGACACCGACACGCAATGGGCCTATTGGGAAGGCGTAAAGAATTTTTATGTGAAAAACCAGGCATACCTGCAGGGTCAGATCGGCAATCCGGAAGGAGACGACAAGCCCAACAAAAAATATTACGATCCGCGCATGTGGCTTCGCGAAGGCGAGAAGACCCTGGTGGCAAGGCTCAGGACCGCTTTCGAAGACCTCAACTGTATCGATCGTTATTAGTATAGTCAGGATACAATGGAGGGGCTGCAGCGAAAGCCGCAGCCCCTCCCCTGTTATCTTAACAGCCTCAATAACCTAACGCCAGGTCAAGGCTGATGGGGTGTATGCTTAGCACAGGAACAGGTGAGGAGTTGACAATCTGGTGGGCATAAGGCCCCAGCCAGATATTGGCAGCAGTGGTTTCCTGATCCGTCATGATGGAGATCAGGTTGCCCTTCTTTTCTTTAGCATATTCAATGATGGTCAATGCGTTGTTGCGGCTCTTCCGCTCATCGTAATGGCAACGAATGCCATGCCCGCGAAGAAAGTCAATCACCTGGTGGGCATACCCCTCCACCATCAGCTGCATCGCCCTGACACTGGACGAAAACAAAGCCAGCACAAACACCTCTGCATTAAACAAAGCTGCAATTTTCTGGGTAAATGCCGCCTTTTGACGGGTTTCGGTGGTGCTGTCGATGGGCAGAATGATGCGCTTAAGCTCCTTCACCGGGCTAACATCGTGCCTGAGGGTGATCACCGGGCATTTGGACATGGAAATGATCTTGTTGGCGTTGCTACCTGCCCAAAACTCTTCGAAGCCCGAAGCTCCATGGGTTCCGGCAACGATAAGCATGGCGTCGAGCTCCACAGCCAGCTTACTTACCTCCTTGTAAATAATCCCCTCGCGGATGACCCATTCCAACTGGTGAGGAAAGAGACCGGGCGAATACTTTTTAAGAATACCCGCAAACTGGGCTTCCACCTCTATCCTCAACTCAACTGATTTGTTGGAAGCAAGCAGTATCTTGGTAGTGGTCGGATTATTGACCCATACCATGGTGATTTTATATCCGCCTTTGTCGGCGATGGTAATGGCATGCTCAAGGGCGTTGATTGAACAGTCTGAAAAGTCAATGGCTACCACTATATTGCTCATACTTCTATGCTTAGGTTTGACATGGTTGGCTAGGCCGCCTGCTGTGAATGGAAAGCAATTATGAACTGATGACGATTGCTGACAAAATGCTTCTGCTAAGATAGTAATTAAAGGGCGTAAAGTCAATACGTTGCCTTCGGCTCCTAAGATATTAGTCTGCCATACCGGCCGAAACTTTGTCAGCCACGGTAAACGCATTCGGAAAATCACCCAGAATGGCTATTCTGAAACCTTCAGCTTCGATGCGGGTGCGGAAATCGCCCACCCTGACCCGGTAATAGGGCTCGCGAAAATCAAGATAGGCTTCTGCTCCAGGATATTTCTGCTTAAACCGGTCGCGCGCCGCCGAGGCATTGCGCTTGCTCTGTGTTCCCGAATCAAAGAAAATCTGAATGCGGTAACCGTCTATGGCATTGTTTTTCTGAAAGGTGGAGATATACTGCTCTTCAAGCTGATTCAAGCGGTCATCGCGAATAATGCGCACGTCGCCCTGGCCATGTACTGCATGTACTGAAAACAAGTATTGGGCAGCGGCAAACATAACGGTTAAAAATAGATGGTATGCTTTCATCCGAAAAAGACCTGGCTTTACAGGTTAACGATTCAGCATGGACTTTATTTCCTTGGGATGGATGCTCAGCACCGGGATAGGGGAGTAGTTGACGATTTGCTCGGCCTGCGGACCCAACAGCAGGCTCGACGAACGGCTTTGCTGCTCAGTCATGATAGCTATCAGGGCCGCATGAATACTTTCAGCATAATTGATTACCGCACGTGTCACATTATCTGCATGTATTTCGATGGCCTGGTGAGGAACGCGGTTCTCCTGACATTGCTTAACCGCAAACTCCATATTGCTTAGGGTTTTCTTCTGCAGGGAGCGCAGAGTAGTGTTTTGCAATCCGATAATATGAATGCGGGATCCAAGCGCTAGCGCCATCTGGCAGGCTGGGGCAATTTTTTGCCGCGTTTCTGCAGTGGAGTCGATAGGTAGCACAATATCATTGAAAGAGTTATCGGATTTGAAATCAAACCGCAGGGTAATCACGGGGCAGGGTGCATAGGAAACAATCCGGTAGGCATTACTTCCGATCCAGTATTCTTCGAACCCGGTCACACCGTGGGTGCCTGCCACAATGAAGTCAGCCTCAATTTGCCGGGCGGTAAAAGCAAGCTCCTGGTAAACCTTGCCCTTGCGCATCTTGTAATCGAAAACAACACCGGTGGGTTTGTACTGACTCATGAGCTCCTTAAAGTTGCGTATTACATAATCGCGGAGGTCTTTGCTCTTATTATCCAAAATGTCAAGCTGATGTTCGCTGTCAACCCAAACCATGGTGATGCTGGCAGAAATCTTCCGGGCAAGCACACAGGCATATTCCAGGGCCTGAAGCGAGCCTTTCGAAAAATCAATGGCGGCGATGATTTTCTTCATGGCAGTGACTTTGGGGTTTTCACACTGCTAAAGTATTATTTTTTGCAATATCACTGTCATGCATAGTAAAAATTCGGTGATATCCCCAACGTAAAAGATCGATTTTGTATTTTTGAAGACCTTATGAGGGCTGAGCCGATACTATCATGCAAGATAAAAATTTTCTGGACCCTTCCGCCGACATGCTAAGTCCTGCCGAGAAAGAGCTGGAGAAGGTCTTGCGTCCTTCCGAATTCGGCGATTTTGCCGGGCAGCAGCAGGTAGTTGATAACCTGAGGATTTTTGTAAAGGCAGCCCACCAACGCGGCGAGCCTCTTGACCACGTCCTGCTTCATGGTCCCCCGGGCCTGGGGAAAACCACCCTTTCGCACATCATCGCCAACGAACTTGGGGTAAATATACGAACCACCTCAGGGCCGGTCCTTGATAAGCCCGGCGACTTGGCCGGCCTGCTTACCAACCTCGAACAAAACGATGTGCTGTTTATTGATGAGATACACCGTCTTAGTCCTGTGGTGGAAGAGTATCTCTATTCGGCCATGGAGGATTTCCGTATCGACATCATGATCGAAAGCGGACCCAATGCGCGCAGCATTCAGATCTCCATTCATCCCTTCACTCTGATAGGAGCCACCACCCGATCAGGGCTGCTTACCGCCCCGCTACGGTCGAGGTTTGGAATCAACGCCCGGTTGGCTTATTACGACGCAAAGACACTGGAAGGCATTGTGGTGCGTTCTGCCGGCATCCTAAAAGTCCCGATCACACCTCAGGCGGCCTATGAAATAGCAAGCCGGAGCCGGGGAACGCCCCGAATCGCCAACCTGCTGTTGCGCCGCATACGCGATTTTGCACAGATTAAGGGCAACGGATCCATCGATCTGGCCATCACCCGGCATGCCCTTGAGGCCATGAACGTGGATAAATTTGGGCTGGACGAGATGGATAACAAGATACTGAGTACTATCATCGAAAAATTCAAGGGCGGGCCGGTCGGACTGAACACCATTGCTACGGCGGTAGGAGAAGATGCCGGCACCATCGAGGAGGTATACGAACCGTTTCTCATCATGGAAGGCTTCATCATGCGTACGCCGCGAGGACGCGAAGTTACACCAAGGGCGTATGCCCACCTGGGGAAAATACCTCCCACGCAACAAAAAGATCTTTTTTCTGAATAGGTATTTCCCTCCTTTGCCTCCCCGCCTAACCAGATACATGTGATGTGCAATGAGGAGAAATGAACATGCCTGAAAATCAAACCGCCTCCGAACTCGTTAAGCAATATGCCCTGAACCTGGGGTTCTTTGCCTGCGGGATAGCTAAAGCCGCTAGTCTTGACGAACAGCGCCCCCGGCTGGAGGAGTGGCTGGAATCGGGTTGCCATGCCGGTATGGATTACATGGCCAGAAACCTAGAGAAACGACTGGATCCCCGACTGCTGGCCCCCGAAGTAAAAACCATCGTGGTGGTGCTTCAGAATTATCATCCACCCAATCCATTACCCGTCGGATCTCCCTACCTTGTTTCAGGCTATGCATACGGGAAGGATTATCACAAAATCATCAAAAATAAGCTCAGGAAACTGCTTCAATATATAAACCAAACGATAACTCCGGCACACGGCCGGGTATTTGCCGATTCGGTGCCGATGCTTGAGCGCACATGGGCTGTAAAAGCCGGGCTGGGATGGTTAGGAAAAAACACCATGCTCATTACCCCCCGGCATGGTTCATATTTCTTCATCGGGGAATTGTTTCTCGACATTGAGTTCGAATATGACCAAGCCTACTCCGCCAGTCATTGCGGCAGCTGCCGCAAATGTGTTGACGCCTGCCCCACCGGAGCGATACGGAATGATGGAATGCTTGACGCCCGGCGATGTATCTCTTACCTCACCATTGAACACCGGGAATTCATTCCGGAGGAATTTAAAGGCGTGTATCAACAATGGATTTTTGGGTGCGACATCTGCCAGCAGGTATGTCCCTGGAATCGTTTTTCGGTGCCGCACCACGAACCGGGGCTGACTATGATCCCTGAACTTGCCCGGATGAGCAAAGAAGGATGGGAAAATATTTCGGAGGAAAATTTTAACAGGATCTTTGCCGGTTCACCCATTCGGCGGACAGGCTATCGGGGGTTGAAACGAAACATTTCTTTTCTTGAACAAAAAATTCCCGAGGTATAAACTACTTCCGCAGCAGGATTCGGAAAGTGGTACCCTTGCCCACAATGGAGGATTTGATGAAAATCCGGCCTTTGTGATAATCTTCAATGATGCGCCTCGATAGCGACAAGCCCAGCCCCCAGCCCCTATGTTTGCTGGTGTAGCCCGGTTTGAAGACCGACTCAAACATTGATTTGGGCAAGCCCTTTCCGCTGTCGCAGAAATCGATGGCCAGATATTTGCCTTCGTCATGGAGGATAATATCGATTTTCCCTTTCCCGCTCATCGCATCCGTAGCGTTTTTCCAGAGGTTCTCGATCACCCATTCGAATAACTGCCGGTTCAGAGGAAGGGTAATGTGTTCGTTGCCGCTTACAGTCAGGTTAATCTTTACTTTGTTAGATGTACGAGTTTCCAGATAGTTGAGCACGCTACGTAGTACGTGCGCCATGGGCTCGGGCTGCAACACCGGCGAGGCCCCAATCTTTGAAAAACGCTCGGTGATTGTATGCAGTCGGGAAATATCTTTTTCCATCTCGGTGGTGACACTTTCGTCAGTCCCCTGTAGCTTCAGCAACTCAACCCAGGCCATGAGTGCCGACAAGGGTGTGCCGAGCTGATGTGCAGTTTCGCGGGCCAATCCCACCCACACCTGATTTTGCTCCGACTTGCGCGCAGTGCTGAATAAAAGGTAAGCGATAAAAAGAAACACAGCCACTATGCCAAATTGGAAAAACGGATAATACCGGAGCTGAAGAAGCAGGTAAGAGCTCTTGTAATAGATATAGCGTGTTCCTTGTCCGGCAAGCGTTACCGCAATCGGGTCATTCTCTCCGGCCATCTCCCTGATCAACTTCCTTGTGGCAAGACTATCTTCGATCACAGATTCGCTTATATTGCCATGCGCAATGATCTGGCTGCCGATACTGTCGGTGATAACTACGGGTACCGACACAGAATTTGACGCCACTTCAGTAAAGAACGAGGTCACCAGGTCGTCGAGGTATTTGCGCAACTCGGTGAAAATATAGGAATCCTGATAGTAGACGTAAATGTACTCATCCTTATAGTATCGGATACCTATGGGCTCATAGCGGGTAAACTCCTCCTTCAGCTTTCCCTCCAGGTGGGTTACACCGGATATATTATCCTTCACGTTTGCCGTACTCAGGATTTCGCTCTGGTTGTCTGTAAAAATAACGGGTATGGTTGTGTTGTCGGATATGATGCGCATATAAAACCCCAGTGGTCCGGAGTCGCGTGTATCGCCAATGCGCTTGTACACTTCGGCCAGGAGTTCCACACGCTTGCGCTCTTCGGTTTTCATCTGATCGAACAGGAGCTGGGTATACTGCACCAACCTGGCACGGCTCTGTATGGCATCGGCCCAGAGGGTGATATTACGCCTTTCGTCGGCGGCTATCTGCCTGACCATGATGTTTGAATACCAGAGCGACACAGCCACGATGATCATGGCGGCCAGGCCTAGCAGCAACTTCCAGCGTTTTTTCTGGCGGTAGATTTTCAAGGCAATCTGCTTAGGTTAAAGACCGGTATTTATTAAAACGGCAATATCCGTTGGATGGTGTGATATTCAGGCTTGCTATTCGTATTCAAGTATTTCGGTTTCTCCTCTCAGCACCAGCATCCCGTTGGCAGCCAGTGCGTCGAGATCGTTCACGATGGGGAATACATGAATCTTTCCCAGGTGCTCGATGCGATGGGTGACCTCATGCGCAAAGACCTTGTTTCCGAACAGGTTGCCTGTCAGCAGGATGGCATCCACCTTGCCGGCAAGCACAGTGGTCATGGCCCCTACCTCCTTGGCCACCTGATACGCCATGGCTTTAATATAAAAGATGGTTTTCTCGTCTCCGTCGGTGAGGCGGGCTTCGATGTCGCGCATGCTGCTGGTACCCAAGTAGGCAAATAATCCTCCCTCTTCGCTGATCATACGGCGAACGTCGTGGTGGGAAAACTGTCCGCTGAAGCACAGATCAACCAGATCGCCCACGGGCAAGGTACCGGTACGTGAGATGGCAAAAGGACCGTCGCCGTGAAAAGCCTGGTTAACATCCACTACTCTTCCGTGCTGGTGAGCGCCAACCGAAATACCCCCGCCCCCTACGTGGGCAATCACCAGGTTCAGATCTTCGTAAGGGGTGGATACGCTTTTTGCATACCTGCGGGCCATAAATTTGTGGTTGAGGCAATGAAAAATCGACTTGCGCGGCAACAAAGGATGGCCGCTGACCCGGGCCATATCCGATAACTCGTCCACAACCACCGGGTCGCCGAGGTAAGCTTTGGCATTTGGCAACTGATGTGCTATGGCATCGGCGAGCAGGCCGCCGAGGTTGGTGGCATGGCAGCCCATAATTCCCCTCGTAAGGTCCTGCTTCATGCCCTCATTGATGTTGTAAATACCGCTCCTCACAGGCTTGATCAGGCCACCGCGCGCCATAATGATATGTATTTCAGCAGTGTCCACCTGGTTCGACGAAAGTTCATTCATGATAGCCTCCAGCCGCATGGGAAGCTGATCGGCAATCCGGGTAAAGCCGGCAATCACATCGGGCTGGTGCTCGATGGTTTTCAGAAAAATAACCTCGGCATTCTGATAGACCGCAATCTTGGTTTGCGCCACATCAGGGTATATGACAAGAATCTTAAAGTTCAGCATAACTTGTACGGGTGGGTGAATAATTGTTCAAAAATACATAAGTGTTTCAATTTTCTACTCTTTACACCAGTTTTTGGCCATTCGTCTGCGAAGCTAAATACTTGTATTGGAATAAGGGTAATATTTTTGGCCCCCGCAACAGAGCAGGCAGCCTGATGCTGATGGCATAAGCATCGGGGGTTTCAGGAAACATTTTTATTTTTGACACGTTATTTGAAAAACACTCAATCATGAAACAACAATATAAGTGCGATCAATGCCAGCAGATTTTTGAAGCCGAAGGGAATAAGCTTGAATACACCAGCGTTGTATACGGCCCCTGCTGGAAATACATAAGCGATTGCCCCGATTGCGGCTGCCAATGCGATGAGCACCGCGAACCAAATCCGGCCAGAAAAGCATCACACTCCAAACCGATATCCTCACCCAGCTGCTGTTGCAACGGAGGTTCGTGCGGCTTATGACACAGTAAGTTTTCGCCTTATTTTATCATTCCCAGCCCTTCGAGTGCCGAAGCATCTCCGGGTTTGATAAGCAGGGCTTTGTTGAGCAGGATCCTGGCCTCACGGGTTTTTCCCAGGCGCAGATTGGCCCAACCAAACATCACTACCGCATCGTAGTCGAAAGGATACATGTTGGCAATGCGTTCGAAAAATTTGAAAGCGGTGGCATAATCCTGACGGTAGTAGTAGATAAGCCCCATGCGATAGTTGGTCACGTAATGGTTGGGATCAATCTTCAAAATCTCCTTGTAGCGTGTAATCACCTGATCCCAGTTTCCCATAGCCGATGCCGGTAGGGCAAATCCCAGTCTGGCCTCGATGCTCATAGGCATGATCTGGATGGCCTTGTTATAGTAGGCTGCCGATTCGGTGAACGAACCCTTGTTGTATGTCAGCCAGCCCAGCCGAACATTCAGCTCATAGGAGTTTTCGTTGTATTCTTTTCGCATCAGTTCAATGGCACGGTTATATTCGCCTGATGCCTCGGCTTTATAACTGGTCGAAAAAGCATCCTGCAATTTTTGATTCTGCGCAAGACTTACTGAAACAGCAAGCCACATGAATAGGAAAAGTGAGTTTTTCTTACTTAAAATTTCCATTTTAGGCCTCCCATCAAATGGTGGTTTATGTAATTATATGATTGTGAAATACTTGTTGTTGAACTGCTGAACGATACATATTGGTCACGTTGCCGCATCATGCTGTAATCGAGTTGCAAAGTAAGGTTATTTCTTATCAACAAATATGCCGAAAACGTAGAACGTGAAAGAACCGTTCCGATGGTGTTGAAGACAACTAAAAGGTCCTCGTCGTAAGTGTTCTTTAGTGATCCAAACAGGTGTGCGCCCTGAGCCCACAGAAAATCGGTGATCCTCGCTCCAACGCCAAGTTTCGAATTCCACCGAAGGCTGTTGTTGTCCGAAAAAGCCGACACCCGTGATATCAGATACAAATTCATGTTTGCCAGGGGATAGACATTTGTCATCACCGAAGCCTGCCACTGTGTACTCGTATTCAGGTAAGAATTCCCGACCATCAGGGCAATTCCGGCATGAGGCAGCTCTTTTGCCAGTCTCAGAGATATAACGTAGTTGGCAGTGACCACCTGCGACCTTTGAATGATGTATTTGGAGTTCTTCTTGTCCCAGCTTACCTGATATGGTTGATCGGTAATCAGCATCAGGCTGAGGGCAGGAGTAACTATCCATGTGCCACCTATAACCATGGGAAACCTACCTGACAGCTGTTGCTGCCTCAGCCAGTAGGTCTTCTCCAGTGTGTCGGCGCCGTCGAAGACAATACGTTGGCACCGTGCAAGCTGCAGGCTGGTGAACCCGGCATGCCAATAGAGATGCTCAGCAGGTGCAAATGCCAGTGCAGCATATCCGTAGAACAGGTTGGCGTTTCCGATGCCTTCACCATACAGGTTGGTTGGTCCGTCGATATCCAGTCGATTAAAACTTGCCTGGCCTCCTGAAACGGCCCCGCCTGCGAACAGCTCAAATCCCTTCACAATTTCATCCCGAAGATAATGCTTGGGACGCGGAAATCGCTTCTCGAGCCGGGCTGCCTGAGGGTACAAAAGACTGTATTCATAGCTGGCTTTAAGGTAATCACGGCCAGCTGCATCGCCCGAATTGAATAAGAGGGCTTTTTCGAAATGCTCAGCTGCCATGCGATAATGCCCCAGGTTAAACTGAGCAATACCCATACGCAAGCGCAAATAGTAATAGTCGTGCCCTGCGCGGAGCGCGTCGCGGGAGGCAAGGGCCAGCGCTCTCCAGTCTTGCTGCTGGTAAAGCTGGTAGGTGAGACTGTCGGCTTGCCTGAAATCTTGAAGGTCCTGGGCGCGCAGCGGTAAAGTGGCCGAAACCCCTCTCAGGCATACTGTGGCAACAAAGGCCAGCCATCTCATCTTATTTAAACCTGTGTTATTCATGATGCAATCTCACCCGAAACTACCAGGGTGTCTTTGGTATTCACTGACATTCGGCTGATACGACCGTCACTGATCTGCAGGTCAAAGAGATAGCTGAGGTTTTCCCGATTAAGCGTCCGGAGGCTTGCCCTTGACTTTAGGGTGATGGTACTGGAGTTGAGATTGTCATCAAGGCTCACATAGTCAAGGGTGTACACCGCACTCATGAAAAAATAGAAAGGTGCAGCAAAGTCGTGCCAGAAAAGCCTGAAGCGGTTTCTGAATGCGTTGAGAGGAAAGGTATCACTAACCCTGAGGCGATGGTGGTATCCCAACACTATCTTATATGTGGCCAGATAAAAATAATAGAGTAACGAGGTCTTATCGCCTTCAAAATGGGTGAAGTAAAACAAACTTCCGGTATTGTAGAAATACGCTTTTGATTCACTCTCAAGGCATTCGAGATAGGTGTAGTTGTACATGTCGCTTTTCACTTCCCAGGTTACAACCCTTTTTGCCAAAGTATTCAGTGTCATCTCAAAGGAAATTGTTTGGCCCGGCACAAAATTAAAAGCCCTGACCATATTCTGGTCTTTCACGATGTTTGAAACCATCTGGCCTTCTTTCGGTCTCGCATAGGTAATGAGCTCAGGTCCGTCTTCCGTAGTCAGCAGATAGCTTGCAAGGGGGTAATCGAGGGTTTTTGACCCGATAAAAGGATCGGCCTGCATCTGGAAATGAAGATGAGGAATGGGTGATCGGCCGGAGTTACCTACCTGGGCAATGATTTCCCCTTTCTTCACAAAGGCCCCTTTGATTGTTTTTATGCTGCCGGGCTTCAGGTGGCAAAGTTTTGAGTACACTTTATCGGCATGCTTAATCACGATGGTGTTACCCCAGTTGCTGCCAAGATTCATCTGTCCGGGCAGATTGTCAGGCACACCATCGAGCACTTCCTGCACCAGGCCATCGGCGGGGGCAGCCACGGGCTTGCCGTAACAATAATAGTCTTTGAGTTGGAGACCGTCGTTGTCCCAAGTTTTTTTGTCTTCGTCCTGGAGTTCAAAATCCCAGGCATGCCGCCAGTCGTCGCGATGCGTATGTTTTCCGTCATGCCCCTGGGTGACAGTCCACTCACCGATAACAGGAAGCGAAAACATGGTCCAGGCCGAGACATCAAAACGTACTTTGTAGTTTTGCTGGGAATAAAGATTTCGCTCGGGTGAGAACTGTTGAACCACCACCAGTTCGGGGTGATAGTAGTTCTTAATCCTGAACTTGAGCACGTACAAAAACAGTATCACGATCAGGTTAAAACCCAGCGAATAGATTGATAATCCCATCAGGCCGAAAAATGCACTTGTTGACGTGATAACAAACGAGATGATGGGAGTCAGCAAAATCACCCAAAGAAACGAGGACCGCGATGGAACGATAAAAAACCCCCCGAGTGCGATCGCCGTAAGTATATAGTTGAAACCGATATAGCTGTAAATAAGTTCCGACAGGTTGGCACCCACAATTAGGTAATAGAGATAACCTGAGAAAAAACCGACCAGTGATAAAAGGAATGCTATGCGCGAATAAAAGACTATGCCAACGGCGATGAGCAGCCCGGCCAGGGCATTTTCCTGGAAGAAAATTGCGGCAAGGGATTTAAAGTAGGCAAGCACCGAAATGTGCATCGGAATATCGCCGACCCATTGGTAAAGCTTTACCAGCAGCAGGCCGCCGTATGAATAGAGATCGTTCAAATAGAAGATACCCCTCTCGCTCATGTGCAGCGACGAAAACTGACGCGAAGCCAGCGTGATGATCCACAAGCCGATCAGGAAAGGCCAGCTGAGGTAAGGTAGTCCGTATTTTGCAAAAAAAGCCTCAATCCAGACGGTGAGCATCACCGTGAAAAGCGAGGCAAACACGAGTACAAAGAAAAACTCCAGTCCCGGCTCATAGTTTGAGCCAATGCCCAGCCCGACGAGCAGGCTGTTGAATCCGTACAACCCCTGCGAAATATGATGTTTGTGATAGCCGATGAGGCTGGCTGCCACGTTGGCTACCAGCACTGCCACCAGCCCGCTGAACCCCGTCAGCCAGTCGAAAAAGGTGACTGCCATCAGGATTAAGGCAAAGACCTTCTGTTTTGAAAAAAACACCTGGCTGTAACTCACCAGCACTCCCTCCAAAAAGAGGGTTATGGATTTTTCCGCTTTTTGTATCATGACAGATTCCCTGAATTTTCCATCCTGATCAGAGATCAAATTTCTTCAGATGATCCGGGATGTCCTCGATGGCATTAAACACATCCATGGTCTCATTCTCGCGGATAACATGTACCTGATCGTTGAGGTCGATCATCACCACCTTGGGCCTGAGGTTGATAAACTGCATCCACTGGGTCATGTTATATGCGCCCACGTGATGTATGACAAACTGGTCTCCTTTGTTGAGCAGCGGCAGAACGGCACTCTCGCGTATCACATCGATGTTCATGCACAAAGGGCCGTACACGGTCGTTTCTTCACTATATTGCGAGAACTCCTGTGCAGGTGTGATTTTATGATCATACCAGAAAGAAGTAAACAGCAGGTTGATACCTATGTCGACAATGGTGGTGCGCTTACCTGTTGATGAACGCTTGTTTGAGATGACGGTGCCCAGCAGGTAACCGGCCTCATCGATAAGGGCGCGGCCTGTTTCGAGTATGAGCAGGGGCTGGTCGCCGGCAGCATACTCTGCATTGAGTAATGCCGTGGATATCTCTTCGGCAAAATCTTCAAAGCTTGGGGTGGTATCAGCTCCCGGGAGGTAAGCTCCTTTGAGGGTGTTGCGTGAAGGGAATCCTCCGCCTAAATCAATATATTTAATGGTGTGGTTGTATCTGCGTTTCAGTCCCAGCGCCAGATCGGTCAGTTTGATAGCGGCGATGGAATACGCCTTGGGGCTGAGCATATAGGTTCCGATATGGCAGTGAAGCCCAACAAGGTCCATCGTTCCCGAGGCCATGATTTTGTTCAGTGCGTCCCATGCCTGCCCGTTTTCGTAATTAAACCCGAAACGATCCCAAATCGGATACACACCGGTGTCCATATTTACACGTATGGCAACCCTTGGCCGGGCATGCAGCTTTTCGGTGAGCTCGATGATGGTGTACAGTTCGTCGAGATGGTCGATGTGTATCAGCGAATCGTTACTGATTGCCTTGGTGAGGTCATCCACGGTCTTGTCCGGACCGTTGAAAATGATCTTTTTGGGATTCACCCCGTTTTTCAGGGCTTTGTCGTACTCAAACCCCGAAACCACTTCGGCCCATGAGCCTTCCTGGTGAAACACGTTGCAAACGGCATCCAGGTAATTTGTCTTGTACGACCAGGCAAACTGTACCTTGGGATAGCGCATCGTGAAAGCTTTTTTCGCCTTTTTCAGCGTGGCGCGTATGGTTTTTTCGCTGACAACGAACAGGGGCGAACCATACCGGGCAATCAGATCTTTTACCGGTACACCATCGATGTGAGTCTTTGGGTTGCGCTCGATGCGGCTGCCGAATTTGTTGGGCATCTCGTTTTCCAGTCGCTTGATGACTGGGCGTTCATATCTGAGTTTTTCCATATAGTTTTTGAGTTTTTGTTGTTAAAATGATTCAGGGCTTGGTAATTTGACGGCTATAACTCGCCAGTGGTCGAAATTTGCTGAAACTCTTCGATGTCCACAATCATATCCCAGGCATAGCGCACAAACATCTTGCCCACTTTATAGTCGGGGAATGGTGTAACTGCCTCTCCTAAGGCCAGCCTGACCAGCGCCTCCGGAATATTCTGCCCCACCCCCACGGCAAGGTAGATCCAGGCGGGCATACGTGGATTTATCTCAAGCAGATAAAAATCGCTATTCTTATCCTTCATCAGTTCCAGCTCAAATCCGCCTCGCCACTTTGTCTGACTTATAAATTTATGGGTGAGTTCAAGCATGCGGTAATCCGCAATGCTTACCCCGCCCCATGCCTTACCTTTGTCGGTGATATATTGCTTGCGCATGGGCACGGCTGCCACCGTATTCCCTTTTCCGTCGCCGAGACCGGTGACGTTGAATTCGGTACCGTGAACAAATTCCTGCACAATGACAGGCGATCCCCATTTGGCAGTTATTTTGTTGTAAAAAGTCTTGGCCTGATCCACATTGTAAGCCACATAAGCGTCGTAATATTTTCCCTTGATCAGCACCGGATACTGAAACTCCTTGCCGATGTTGTTCATCTCGTTCAGCTGGTGATATACTTTCCCTTTAGGCACTTTGATGCCATATTTTTGCCCGAAGGCATCCAGGTTTACCTTGTGGCGTTCCTCAAACTGCTCCATCGTAGGCAAAAAGGTCGAAATACCCATTTCCTTCAGCCGCTTTTCCAGCCGGATGAAGGGGTATAGCTCCGCATCGAAGTTGGGAATAATCACATCCAGATTTTCCTGGGCATGGATGTATTCAATCCTTTCCATGATGCTGTCAATGCCCGAAGAAGGGTAGGGAATCAGATATGTTTTTTCTACAAGGTCATGCATAAAAATGCCCGGTTCGAGCGATTCATACCCAAGTCCTATGATGCGGCAGTCAAAAAATTCAGCCTCTTTCAACCCCCTGATTACCGCCACACCCGGGCCCGGACTGTCAATGGCATTGAGCCCCGATACTGCAATGGTTAATTTTCGTTTTTCAGTCATTTTCAATCAGTGCAAACGTTCGTAGTAATCCCCGAAAGTCCTCAAAATCCTTTTCGAGTGTGTTTTTATCAACCAGGTATTTTTCTGAAAGCTTTCCGAGAATGATGTCTTCAGCGGTGCCGTCTTTCAAAAATCCGATGATTTCGGCTCCCATAGGGTTCACCGTGAACGATTCGCCGGTGTCGGGGTTAAAGATCAGCCCCGATGCGCTTACTGCAATATTCTTCTTGATTTTCATAGGTTAACTTGAGTTGCAAAGTTATTGAACGATAAATTTTCCGCCCGGTAAAATTAGACTGCCCGAACTGACCGAATACAGATATAAGCCACGGGGAAGCTGAGCGGTGGGAATGAAGAGCTGTGTGGTTTGGCCGTCCACAGCATAACTCATCAGAAGTTTGCCAACGGTATCCGTAATGGTAAGAACTCCCGACTTTACCCCCTCGGGGAGCCTTACCCCAATGGTGGTGTAATCGCCTGCGGGATTGGGAAATGCCTTGAGCCATGCTCCTGAAGGATTTTGTTCATCACTTGTTCCGGTAATGTACTGCCCGGGGAGGTTGTAGGCACGGGTTTGAATGGCATACGGGAAGCTGGAATAGTCGTAACTGTAGGTCAGCATTTTAGTGCCAACCCCGGTTAGGCTGTGAATGTAGATATACTGGCAGCCCGGTATAGTGAGCAGTTCCGTACCGTTTTCCCTGATAATCCTTGCCGTGTAGGTGTAGTATTGTTTGGCCGAGTTGTAGCTATAGTAAATGTAGGCCAGGCAAAGAGAGTTATCGGTGGTAAACAGATTTTCCGAGACATGTTTAATGTCGTATAGGTAATTGTCGACCGGCACTGAGAGAGCAATGGTTTTCCATAGGGTATGATTGGTATTGTATATACGGCATTGACTTGTGCCCACGTCCATTACATAGTATTTATACCCCGACAAGGCCAGCCTGGTGTAAGTACCCGAATGGCTGTAGGTAGCTTCAAGCGTAATCTGTGCACTTGTAGCCGACACAGCCATCAGTGCTATGAGAATGTATACAAGCTTTTTCACGGTCCGAAATGTTGTGGAAGACTTATTTGGTTAATCTTTTAACAAATATACCTTGGATATTTTATAATCAGATCACACACGCCCTTTGTTTTGTGGCTCCACGCCGGCTTCCGATAGGTCGATAATTTTTTCATTGGTGCATTGGCAGAAACCGCCTCCGGTTTCCCATTTTGAGCCGGTAATGCTTTTATACAGGTAGGCAGAAATATACTGTGGCTCATAAACCACTCTGCGCAGGGTGAGCAGTCGGCTGAACGCGCGCAGATGGTTGCGCGAGCCTTTGCAGAGCTGGTTGAGTACAAACCTGATGTCAGTATTGTCAGCATCCGTATCTAGGTGAGATACCAGATCCGCGATGTCAAATTCTTCGATGATGGCGCCGACGGTAAGGGCATCGTTCAGGGAGGCGCTGCCTTTGGCTACAAGTTTGTCGTAGAGTTTCTGGATGTCAGCATTTTCAAAAACACCTTTCCGGTGCCCGGTGGCCACATCCGCCAGCCCGTACTTTTCAATTAGGGCCTTGATGGCAGTGGTGTGAAGGGTTTCGCTTTTTGAAATATTGTTAAAGACGGGCAGTTTGTATTGAGAATACATGGCTGTGTACACATCAAAGGCAAGCAGCTCTTCTTCTCTCACAAAATTCAACAACGCTGTCTCATTTGTCGATAGTGGCTCCACAGGCATTGAGTGTACACAGGTATAAACACAGTGGGTAATGCCCTCAGCGCCCTGAGATAGCGCAGATGTTTCGAGAAGCTTGTTTGCCGAAGCTTCGCTAAGGTCGTTTTCATCATTACCGGCAGCCTTGCTGCACCCCGAAAGAGCCGAAAAAATCACCGCAGACGCGAGGAGAGCTCTGAAAGAAACCAGTTTTGTTTTCATGTTTGTCGAGTTTTATAAGTTGGTACAAGATGATGAAGCAAACATAAAACCGATACTTCGCCCGTATGTTATAGAATTTTGTAATTATTGTGCAAAATTTTAATCCGATTTAGGAGCGCCAGCCGGTGTACCGCATATAGGCTGGTCATCTACGGTGGTGCGTCAGACCAGATGGCGACCTGAGTTGACTTTGATACTTGGACATTAACCTGCTGGAAATTCCTCCTCACTGTTGAGGCAATCAGCCGCCAAGGCATTTTGTATGTGCTTTTTTGGCGTTAACCGCCTTCTGCATATTGTTCTTTTTCTGTGGGCAACAAACCTATATTAAGGGTTTGCCATTTAGCCGATCCTCACAGAGCACGAACTGGTGATTGCTTCGCCAGCATTGTACATCTCTTTTTTTTCTCCCAAGATGCCGAACTTCACCTCCCAGCCCCGTTCGTTTGCGGCGGTGGCCGGCTACAGAGCCGTAAATAAAAGAAGTTTCTTCATTGTGATTCGTCATCGGATTTAGTTAGTTATTTTTGATAGGGCAGAATTGAGTGTCAGAACGGCGTGTTGTTCTTATCATCATTACAGGTTTCATCATCTTTTCGCGTCATCATAAACAATCACCAGTCCTTTCCTTTTATCCAACACACAAAACCACAATGCATGAATGGGGCGCGTGTTATGTTATTCTTGAAAAACTTCATAAAATCTAAAGACGGTTAAACGTTCACCGCCTGTTCAATACATGATCCGATTTAATAAGCCGCTCAAAACCAAAAATATATATAATTGAACGCATATAAATACGAGCGTTTGTTGCTCCCTGATATTTTAAAAGGACTGGCTGTGATTCTGATGATCCAGGTTCACCTGGTTGAATTATTTGCCTTGCCTGGGGTTGTCGACGGCATAACCGGGCGAATATCATTGTTTTTGGGAGGGCCGCCCGCAGCACCTGTGTTTCTGGCAGTTATGGGTTACTTCATGGCGAGATCAGGCAAAGAATGTCAAAGCGGCCTTGCCCGGGGACTTAGGCTGCTGTTATGGGGATTTTTGTTAAATCTGGGGATGAATGCACACCTGCTGGTGAAAATTTTCAGCGGAGGCATTCAGCTTAACCCCTGGCCCTATGTTTTCGGTGTGGATATTTTATTTCTGGCTGGACTCAGCATTATTTTGATTGCAGTTTTCAGGCAGGTATTCGGCCACAGGATTGCACCATGGCTTATCCTTATTATTTTACTGGCTCTGCCCGGCAGTTTTTTACCCGCCTATACAGGCGATCAGCCATGGGTACGTTATGTGCTTGCCTTTTTTTGGACAAATGAGCCCTGGTCATATTTCCCTTTCTTTCCGTGGGCCACATACGCTGTTATCGGGGTTGCGATATACCTTATCAGCCAGAAATTCCCATTCGGCGAATTCACGTCCAAAGGCCTACTTTACATTTTAACCGCCCTGCTGGTCATCATCGCTGTTTCGTTTGGCTGGGGATTTCGCGTTTCGGTAACGCTGAATGAATACTACCACCATTCGATCCTGTATGTACTGTGGGTTGTGGTTTTTATGATGTTTTGGACCATCGCCGTTCACCTTGCCACAACTGGCCGGCACGACACTGAAGTGGTATGCTACCTGCGGTGGGTTGGAAGAAATGTCACAAGCTTTTACGTGTTTCAATGGCTTTTGATCGGCAATATAGGAACGGCGATTTACCAGACCCAAAATGCCCTGGCCCTCATAGGGTGGTTTATTGTGATTGTGATCGGCGTAAGTTTTCTGGTTGTGTTGTGGAGACGCTTAAAGCCGAGGGGGTTGAAGGAATGACGTTTCTGAAGAATGAAACCTTGAGGGTTTGCGCTTCATTGAATCAGATTTGTGCCTGATCTCCTTCTGCCGCCGTAGCATCAACCGCACTCCCCATAGAGGAGTTCTTCTTAAAGTCAGATACGGATATGCCGGTGATGCTTTTAAACTGTGTCGAAAGATACTGCACACTGCTGTATCCCATCATGAAGGCGATTTCGCTCAGGGTGAGATCGCCTTCATTTATTAACTCCTTCACTTTTTCGATGCGCTGCTGAATGATATATTTTTCGAGGGTGATATGCATATGTTGCGAGAAGATGGTGGAGATGCGCTGGTACGAAAGATTGAACCGCTCAACCAAATAATCGGAATTTCGCACCATGGCATTATAGGTGCTGTGATGCACAAGGTCGATCACCGCGTTTTTAATCTGTTCAACAATTTTTTCTTCCCGACTGTAGAGCATCTCAAATCCCTCGGCCTCGAGCAGTGCTACGATCGACCGAAGGCTGTGTGCCTTTTTTTCATACTCCACATCGATCTCTCCCAAACGGGCATTCACCACGTTGATACCGGCATGGTTCAGCGCCATGGTGGCCAGCCTGACACAGCAGATACACGACATGTTTTTGATGTGCAGCCTGGTTCTGACCATCATTGTGGCGGATTCTGGGTTGTTTTGCCTGACGGAGACAAACAAAGTTAATACCATTCAGTAAACATACTCCATCAAACGCATCTTTAATTACCGCATTTGGCAACCTTGCCGTCATATTTATGATTAGCGTGTATCTTTGCCCTTCCATTTCTGCTCCGGCTGATAAAATGTATTATGTATGAATGAAATCAAGCGATATACGGTCACGGCAGCTCTACCCTACGCCAACGGACCTGTGCACATAGGGCACCTGGCAGGGGTCTATGTGCCTGCCGACATTTACACAAGGTTTCTGCGCCTTAAAAAACGCGATGTGGTATTCATTTGCGGAAGCGACGAACATGGTGTGCCTATCACTATCAAAGCCAGGCAGGAAGGCATTTCGCCGCAGCAGGTGGTAGATAAATACCACGAAATGATTAAAAATGCTTTTCATGAGTTCGGGATATCGTTTGATATCTATAGCCGCACATCAAATCCGATACACCACGAAACGGCCTCCGGATTTTTCAGCAAACTCTTTGAAAAAGGCGAGTTCGAAGTGAAAAAATCTCTCCAGCTGTATGATGAGGAGCAAAAGCATTTTCTTGCCGACCGCTACGTTACCGGTACCTGTCCGCATTGCAGCAACGATAAAGCCTATGGCGATCAATGCGAAAAATGCGGCACATCGCTCAGCCCCACCGATCTGATCAACCCGCGCTCTGTGCTCAGCGGAAGCACCCCGGTGCTGAAAGAAACCAAACACTGGTACCTGCCGCTCGATAAGTATTCGGAATGGCTAAGCCGGTGGATTTTGGTGGATCACAAAGACGACTGGAAAACCAATGTATACGGCCAGTGCAAGTCGTGGCTCGACCATGGGCTTCAACCCAGGGCCGTAACGCGCGACCTCGACTGGGGGGTCAAAGTTCCTTTACCCGATGCCGAAGGAAAAGTTCTCTATGTGTGGTTCGATGCCCCAATTGGCTATATCTCAGCCACACGCGAATGGGCCGAACAGCGAAATATACTGCTGAAGCAGCAGGGGGCGGAAGCAATAATCGATTGGGTCCCCTACTGGAAAGACAATCAGACCAAGCTTGTGCATTTCATCGGGAAAGACAACATTGTTTTTCACTGTATTATTTTCCCGGGCATGCTCAAAGCCGAAGGTTCATATATCCTGCCAGAAAATGTGCCTGCCAATGAATTTCTTAACCTCGAAGGCGATAAAATAAGCACATCGCGCAACTGGGCTGTGTGGCTGCACGAATATCTGAACGAATTCGAGGGGATGCAGGATGTGCTACGTTATGTGCTGACGGCCAACGCCCCTGAAACCAAGGACAATGACTTTACCTGGAAGGATTTTCAAACCCGCAACAATAGTGAACTGCTGGCTATATACGGAAACTTCGTAAACAGAACACTTGTTCTCATTCATAAGTTTTTCGGAGGCCAGGTGCCCGGTTGTGGGCAACTGCTCCCGGCCGATGAGGAAATAATCAGAGGTATTCGTGAATACCCGTCACGCATTGAGCAGAGCCTTGAGAATTACCGATTCAGAGAGGCGCTAAACGAACTTATGAACCTGGCCCGGCTGGGCAATAAATACCTCACCGACAATGAACCCTGGAAAATCATCAAAACCGATGAAGTGCGAACAGGCACTGTGCTGAATTTGTCACTGCAGATCTGTGCCAGCCTGGCTGTACTTAGTGAGCCGTTTCTGCCGTTCACATCGCAAAAGATTTACAGGATGCTAAACCTTGCGCCAGTGCTTTGGGATGAAGCCGGCAACCCTGAACTTGTTTCCGCAGGTCATCTCATTGCACAGCCCGAACTGCTCTTTGTCCGCATCGAAGACGAGGCAATAGAAAAACAGATTAAAAAACTTCAGGATACGCGAGAGGCTAATGCCCGGCCTGCCATCAGACTGAAGCCGGCAAAAGCCGGGATCAGCTACGACCTTTTTTCGCAGATGGACTTGCGTGTTGTTACGGTGCTCGAGGCCGAAAGGGTGCCAAAGACTCAGAAACTGATGAAGCTGAAAATTGACACCGGGCTTGATATACGGACCGTGGTTTCGGGCATAGCCGAATATTTTGAACCTGAAAAATTAGTCGGAAAACAGGTGTGCATGTTGCTCAATCTGGATCCCCGGGCCATTAAAGGCATTGAATCAAAGGGCATGATACTCACTGCCGAAGATCCTTCGGGCAAGTTGTTTCTTATAAGCCCCGAGGATCGCCCTGAAAGCGGAAGCGAGATAAAGTGATGTAGCTCCTGCTGACAGGAATCCGCCATGTTGGGGTGACTATCTGACTTAACTGCTTCCAGGCCGCCGTGATGGATATGATTGTAAATTGGGTGGATTTTATTACTTTTGTACCCGAACCCGGCCCTATAGTTCAACGGATAGAACGGAAGTTTCCTAAACTTTAAATCCAGGTTCGATTCCTGGTGGGGCTACAAGCAAAAAAGACAACTTTCTGGGTTGTCTTTTTTGCTTGTATAATCCTGTGAGCCACTCATGGGACTTGCTGACGATGGCCGGCATGTCAGCACAGGCTTCTCGCCCCATTCGGGCGGAGCCACTCATGGGACTTGCTGACGATGGTCGGCATGTCAGCACAGGCTTCTCGCCCCATTCGGGCGGAGCCACTCATGGGACTCGAACCCACGACCCGCGCATTACGAATGCGCTGCTCTACCAACTGAGCTAAAGTGGCTTGTTGAAGTCGGGGTGGCGAGACTCGAACTCGCGACCTCTACGTCCCGAACGTAGCGCGCTAGCCAACTGCGCCACACCCCGCAACCTTTTCCGAACTTGTCTCCCCGGAAGGACTCGAACCTTCGACCCGATGATTAAGAGTCATCTGCTCTACCAACTGAGCTACGGAGAGAGTTAGTGTTTCGGACTGCAAAAGTACGAAAACTTTGATTTATACATACCCCATTTGCCCTCCTCAAACTTTTCGCCCCGGAGAAAATGATTCATACCTTTGCAATTACTGGTAAGTACGTATTTATGTCTGAAAGAGATACCAACCCCCGATCGGCATTAAAGGTAAACCCCGGAGTCGAGCAACCGTCGGTCATCAATCCCGACGCCATCCGGCAACATGCGCGACGAAAACCAGCCATACCCGGCGAAAATGAATTCCTGGCCGGCATACTCGAAGGAAACCGGACAATACTTGGCAAAGCCATCACCCTCATCGAGAGTAATCTGCCCGCGCATCAACAGCTGGCCCAGCAGATTATCGAAAAATGCCTGCCTCATCGATGCAAAAGTTTCCGGGTTGGAATTACCGGTGTGCCGGGTGTGGGTAAAAGCACGTTTATCGAAGCCATAGGTACCCATCTTATTGGCAAAGGCCATAAGCTTGCGGTGCTTGCCATCGACCCAAGCAGCCGCAAAAGCAAAGGGAGCATCCTCGGCGATAAAACACGCATGGAACAACTTTCGGCCAATGCCAATGCATTTATCCGGCCATCGCCTTCAGCGGGAACGCTGGGAGGCGTGGCGCGCAAAACCCGCGAAACCATTGTGCTGTGCGAGGCTGCCGGATACGACATCATTTTTATCGAAACCGTGGGAGTAGGCCAGTCCGAAACTGCGGTATACGATATGGCCGATCTATTTCTGCTTCTCATGCTGGCAGGAGCCGGCGACGAACTGCAGGGTATCAAGCGGGGTATTATGGAAATGGCCGACCTGGTATTAATCAACAAAGCGGAACGAGACAACATACCAAGGGCTCAGTTGGCCAAGGC
The DNA here is from genome assembly GCA_037445555.1 of Lentimicrobiaceae bacterium. Taxonomy (GTDB): domain Bacteria; phylum Bacteroidota; class Bacteroidia; order Bacteroidales; family JAAYJT01; genus JAAYJT01. Next base: position 107,567 of record JBBIKG010000004.1, on the reverse strand, counting down.
GCAACTGGTCAATGCACTGCATTATTTCCCCCCCACTGAGTCGGGATGGCAACCCCGGGTTGAGACCTGCTCGGCCATCACCGGGGATGGAATCGGTGAGGCCTGGGAAATCATGACCGACTATTTGAATTTTGCAATGAATAAGGGTTTCTTTGCCAAAAAGAGACACGACCAGGATCAGCGCATCATGATGCACTCGGTGGAAGAATTGTTACTGGACAAGTTTTATCATGATCCCAGGGTGATGGAACAAATACAGCTCCTTGAAGAGGGTGTCAAACTCAACAGGTTTAGCCCCTATGTGGCCGCACAAAAACTGATTGAAGCCTACCTGTCTGCCAGCCAAAGCAAGTAGCCGCAAAAGCGAATTTGTAGCAAACGTCAACATACTTGGGCGAGCTAACACATCGTTTTGGTCAAAATATTATATTTGCCTTCAGTTTTCAGCATTCATAGGCTTTAACGACACGATCAATAAAGCCTTTTTATTACTATGACCATGAATAACTTTTTACATCTCAACCCCAATCCTCTTGTTAAGTTCCTGAATAAACCCAGTCATGAATTCACTAAGACCGATCTCGTCAGGTTTGTTGAAAATCAGCACATTCAGATGATTAATTTTCGGTATGTAGGTGCTGACGGGAGACTGAAAACGTTGAATTTTTCTATCAATAATCGTCAACACCTCGATACAATTCTCTCGCAGGGCGAACGGGTTGACGGATCGAGCCTGTTCAGGCACCTAGATGCCGGATCCAGTGATTTATATGTGGTGCCTCGCTACCGCACGGCATTCGTAAACCCCTTCAACGAAATTCCCACGCTTGAGCTGCTATGTTCCTATTACACAAAGGATGGCGATCCCATGAGCGGAGCTCCCGAACAGGTACTGCGAAAAGCTCACCGGGTGTTAAGGGAGCGAACAGGTTTCGAATTTCATGCCATGGGCGAGCTTGAGTATTATGTCATAAGCCCGGTGGAAGAGCTGTTCAAGGCCACCGACCAACGAGGCTACCATGAGTCAACACCCTTTATCAAATGGGAGAAATTTCGTACCGAGGCCATGAAGGCTATCTCGAATACCGGGGGCGCCACCAAATATGGACATTCGGAAGTGGGGAATTTTGTTATCGGCAACCTGGAGTACGAACAAAACGAAATTGAATTTCAGCCTGTCAATGTAGAAGATGCCGCCGACCAACTGGTGATCGCCAAATGGATACTTCGAAGCCTTGCCCACCGCCACAGGGTTACCATCACATTTGCCCCCAAAATTACTACCGGCAAAGCCGGAAGCGGACTGCATTTCCACACCAAGCTGGTACGTAACGGCAGAAATATGATGCTCGAAAATAAAATATTGAGCGATCATGCGCGAAAAGCTATCGCAGGATATCTGTATTTGGCCCCCTCGTTAACCGCTTTTGGCAACACCAATCCGACTTCCTACTTCAGGCTGGTGCCACACCAGGAGGCTCCCACCAATATCTGTTGGGGCGATCGTAACCGTTCGGTACTAGTAAGGGTGCCGCTCGGGTGGACAGGTAGGCACGACATGATTTCTGATGCCAACCCAGGGGAGCCGGTACACGATATTGACCTTTCGGACGTACAAACTGTAGAGTTCCGCTGCCCCGACGGCTCGGCTGATGTGTATCTTACCCTGGCAGGACTGGTTACAGCTGCCCGCTTTGGGCTTGAAATGCCTGATGCTCTGCTGTACGCTTCTGACACGTATGTGGATGTGAACATTTTCCATAAGGAGCACAGAGATAAAATTTCCAGACTCAAACAGTTGCCACTTTCATGCTGGGATTCAGCCGCGCAACTCGCCAGCCAAAAAGAGCATTATACCAAGTACGGAGTATTCCCCGAAAATTTGCTCGACGGTACTATTGCAAAGCTGAAAAGCTATAACGACCAGCATCTGCGGCAGGAAATTGAAGGAGATAATGAAAGGATCCTGAAACTCGTCGAAGAGTATTTCCACTGCGGGTAATCACCGGCTGGCAAACCGAATTGACCGGCGGCCACCGAAAAACACCCTTCGTATCCATACGGGAAAAACCAGCAGCCCGATAAAAATAAAGGGATAATAGCTAACCAGTCGCCACAATAAAGCCAACGGAGTGCCTAATTTGGCTCCAATCAGATCGCTGAAAAACAACGGAAAGAAAAATTCGGCTACTCCGCTGCTGCCGGGTGTTGGGCTTATTAAAAGTATGACCCACATAATTAGCTGGCGGGCATACACCAGAAAATGCTCTGTGAAAGGAATGAAGGCAAGTATGAGTGCATTAACCACCCAAAAGCGTGCCGTCCACGACACAAAGGTTGATAAAAAGGCCTTGCTCCAAAATATAAAAGACTTCCCGCGCATCTCGGCCGAGGTAAGAATGATCTCGTTGCCGGTCTGTTTGGCTTTGGGTAACCATTTACTGAGCATTTTCAGGCTGAATATCCTGATCAGCAATTGTGTTAAACCCCGTGGATTGATAAAAATACCGTAAACAATAACTGCTGTGAGTGCTAGGATAAATACATATCCAATCACAAATAGCCCCAGGCTTCCCAGTTTCATTCCAAACAATGTCATGTCGCTGGTGTCGACAAACAGGTTTCCTGTACCTACAAGTAAGATTATCACCGGAACCATGATGATATAGAATAGTTCGTCCAGCAGTGCCGTAATCATCACAACCGAGGTGGTTCGCCCCATGCTGATTCCTTCCTTTCTGACGATAAAAAGAGCTACTGCAGTACCTCCCACAACCGAAGGAGTGATTGATGAGGCGAACTCCCAAAGCATTATCACCTGAAAACTCTTGCGCCAAGAGAGTTCATGGTCGGTAAGCAGTCGTATGCGATACATGTAGGCCAGCGTACGAATAGCCATGAGGATTAGCGCCGCGCCTAACCAGAGCCACGCCGATGATGCCCAGCGTATTTGTGCGAAGCTCTCGCGGTCAAAATCGCGTATGAAGAGATAGGATGCTGCAACAAGCCCGATAAAAACCGGTATGGCTATTCGCCTGAATGAAAAGAAACGCAAAAGGTCACGGTTTTTTTTAGGCATGAGTCAAAGTGATTGGGCGAATGTCAGCTGGATTATGCATTCGTAGTCCGGGCGCAAAGATAAACACTCTTTCGATGCAGATTGTTTGATGCCAACACAACAGAGGGGTTTAAAGACCTTGCGACAAGATGTTATCTAAGTGTTTAATATTCAGGAAAATATTGACACGGTACGGTTATGGAAACCGTTCATTCAAATTCAAACACCTAAATATATAATTAATTTTGGAGGAACATCCTTTGAGAATCATTCGCTGGAAATCACCTGCCTACCAGAGCGACATCTTCAACAACATTTTTTAGGGCCGTGCAAACGTGATGGACAAGATAGGCTTCGACTGTGTTCCCGCTGCCAATACCAGGGAGCCGGACGACAACTTTTCCCTTTCGCTGGTCATTCCGGGCTACGACAAGAAGGATCTAAGCCTTGATAATCAGATTCTGACCATTTCGCATGAAGAGGAAGATAATGACACCGCGCGGCATGTATATCTGCGTCAGGAGTTTGGGCGTAGTACTTTCCGCCGCTCATTTTTGCTGTTCAAAACTGTGGATGCAGAAAAAATCACTGCAGGATATATCAATGGTATTTTGCATTTGATTATCCCAAAATGTGCTGACGAAAAACAAAAACTCAGCCGCAGCAGTTCGGTTTCGTAAATAAAATATTTGATTATGCGCGGGGCGTGGCAGATCTGCCACGCCCCGCTTTTATTTTTACAAGAAAATTGGTGCAATTTTGCAAAATGGCTAAGAATACATGGAAAGCCCACATTGCATTGCTACTGGCCGGGCTGATGTTTGGTGCCAATTTTTGGATTGCCAAAGAGCTCATGCCACATCCTCTGCTGCCAAAGCAGATAATATTTTTCAGATTGTCTGTGTCGGCGGCGCTGTTTTGGCTTCTCTCGTGGCTTACCGTACGCGAGAAGGTTGAGCAGGAACACCTGAAAAAAATTGCTCTGGCAAGTATGCTGGGCGTTTCAATCAACCAGGTATTTTTCTTCGAAGGCCTGAACCTGTGCAGTCCGGTCGATTCAGCCATCCTGCAGGCAACCAGCCCCATTGCTGTCCTCATTTTTGCTGCCTGGCTGATCCGTGAAAAGGCCTCCTGGGTCAATATTTTGGGAATCCTTCTGGGATCTGCCGGGGCCATTATGCTGGTGCTGGCCGAAAAGGGAGCCATCGTAAGCAGTAATACACTCGGCAAGGTATTTATACTGGTCAACACCACCTCCTATGCCATTTATCTGGTTCTCATCAAACCGATGATGATCCGTTACCACCCGCTTACTGTTATGAAATGGGTATTTTTGTTTGGGTTTGCCGGAGCCTTTCCGGTCATTTTTCCTTCGATGATGAACCTTTCGAAGGAAGTGATGGATACGGGCATTCTTCTATCGCTAGCTTATGTAGTGCTGGTGACTACCATGTTGGCATACCTTCTCACCATATTTGGTCTTAAGTATATGAAAGCCAGCTCGGTGGGCTATTATATTTACATGCAGCCGTTTATTGCTGCAGTAGTAGGCCTGGTCTGGTTTGGCGAACCCCTCACCCTTGTTAAAATGATGGCCGCTGCATTGATCTTTTTCGGGGTTTTTCTGGTCAATAATAAACAGGTTCATCGAAAAAAGGTGCCCGCTCACTCAGAATAAATGACGAAACGGCACCAGTAATCGCTCAAAAATCTTCTGGATAATCGGCCGGGTTTTCCAAAAGTCGTAATCAAACGGCACGCAATGACTTAGGGTTTGTTCTAAATGATTCCTGAGCAAGCTGACGATTTCGGGTTGCTGACCAAGCAATGCAAGTTCGTGCTGGTATCTGAAGCTGCGATAATCAAAATTGGCGGTAGTTATGCAAAAGAGCAGGTCATCGATCAGCATATCCTTGGCATGAAGATTGTTGGGGGTGTACATTAGAAGCTTCACCCCGGCTCGGTAATACATTCCAAGATACCGGTTACGCAAAAGATCGACAATTTTAACATCCGAATGCTGTGGCATGAGAATGTAGACGTTGACCCCACGCTGTGCTGCATCCATCAATGCCTTACGCAGTTTAAACCCGGGAAGAAAATAAGGGGTTTCTATGAAAATAGATTTTGTAGCGTGAGCGATCAGGTGCTCAAATTTCTTTTTGATACGCTGCCTGTAAATCGAAGGCATATCCTGGATAATTTCGAACCCGTTGCAATGAATGGCTTTGCGGTAATTAAACTTATTGAAGATGTAGGTTTTATGGATGTTGAAGTTTTGGTAGAAAATCTTTTTAAAACATTGAACCAGGGTACTTTCTGTCATTCGTATCTGAAGCTCCCGCCAGTTTACCGAATACGCTGTCAGATTAGCTGACCCCATATAGCATATCCGGTCGTCAATGATTAAAAGTTTGCGATGATTACGGCGATGGTTTTTTGTGAAGAAATCGAACGTGAGCACCAGTTTCTGAAAATATCTGACCTCTGCGCCATGACGTATCATTTCAGAAAAATATGAAATTGGCAGCGACACACCCCATGAATCGAGCAGCAGCTTTACCTTAACCCCTTCACGGCTTTTCTGGGTGAGCGCATTACGAAAGCGGTTTCCTGTAGCGTCGTTGCCAAACTTGTAGGTTTCAAGATAGATGTAGTGCCTTGCAGCCAAGATGTCCGTAATCATCGCATCGAAGATGGAAGATGGCTCACTGATCAGGCAATACCCTATGTCTTGTAATGGATCCATTACGTTCAATCAAGCCTACTGTAAAGATGCAAAATAATTTGACGCGTATCTGCAGTCTTGAGTTATAGTGATTCTAGCAAGTGAAGCACCTCGCCTTTCTTTCTGAAGGATACAGGAATCTGCAAGCCGTCGCTCATCACCAGCATCAGGTCTTCGCGATTGTACCGGCGAATGTGGCGCGGATTGATCAGATAACTGTGATGGGTTCTGAAAAAATTCATATCTTTCAAGTGATGGTCAAACTCTTTGATGGTTTTCGAAACCAATATTTTTTGACCACCTGTCAGAAAAAACCGGCTGTAATTCTGGTCGGCTTCGATGGCTATGATCTCATTGGCTTCGACAAGGTGAATACCTTCAGCAGTTTTAAGTATGAGCCTGCGCCCTGCTTTTGAATCGACAGGATTCCCAAACGAGTCCATCATCTGCCTTAATCGCCGTGTGTAGTCTTCGTGCTCAATGGTATTGTAGATTTTTGACATTGCCCGCGTAAGTTCCTCGGGATCAATTGGCTTGAGCAGATAATCGATGGCATTGTATTTAAACGCTTTGAGCGCGTATTCTTCAAAGGCGGTGATAAAAACTACCCTGAAGTTTATTTTGGGAAGCCGGCCTAGCAATTCGAAACCAGTACCGTCAGGCATCCTGATATCGAGCAATACCAAATCCGGTCGATGTTTCAAAATTGCTTCCGTGCCTGATTTGACATCTTCAGCCTGCCCAACTACTTCAATCATCGGGCAATACATGCTGAGTAACTTGATTAACACTTCGCGAGCCCTGATTTCGTCATCAATTATAAGTGTGCGAATCATAAGAGGGTGGTGTTTGGGTTTTTTTGATGATCCTTCGTACTATAACAAACTGTTCAGGATAGGAAGTATAATGCTGGATCCAAACTTGGAGTCAACTCCCCTAGCTGATTTTTCATATTTTGGCCATGTGGTTCCGGCATAGTCCAATTTCAGAATTTAAGAGCGCTCACAGTTGTATTTCAATGAACACCATCGGTATGTCAAAGATAGAATATTTTGATTGTTTCTCTGCAACGGATGTTCGTATAATCAGGGACAGAAGGAAAGATTTTGTTTGAATCTGGTTGTTTTCGCCCAACGCAATGTCCTGAATCGAGGGCGAGCAAAGTCCAACAACTGATCCCTGATACAATGCCGGAAATGATAAGCAAATGAGAAATAAAATTTTATTTTCTCCATTTCAGTTTCCGTGAATAATGAATCCGGCAGCATACCACCCATCCCCCGTTAAAAATTCAAAAGCTGACGCAGGCGAGGACATATTTAATCGACTATCTTTGTGAACAAGAGTGCTGATTATGATGAAATCAATGACTGGCTACGGAAAAAAATCTGTAGCATATGCCAACAAATCTCTGGTTGTCGAAATCCGATCATTAAACAGCCGGACCCTGGAGATAAACCTCCGGCTCCCTTCCGATTACAGGGAGCTTGATAACGAGTTACGTTCAATGATCGGAAACACCTTTGGCCGCGGCAAAGTTGACTGCTATATAACTCTCGAAGACAATTCGGGTACCGCTTCATATACACTGAACAGACCCTTGGCAAGGTTTTATCTGAACGAAATTTCAACCATTGCCAGCCAGTCGGAAATGGCTGTCAGCGGAGACGTGCTTGCGGCCATACTTCGTTTGCCTGATGTGGTGGGCAAGCCCGACAATGAGGTGTCTGACGAAGAAAAGCAGCATTTGATGCAGGCAATACAGCAAGCCCTGCAACAGGCAGATGAATTCAGAATACACGAAGGAGCAATATTGTTCAGTGACATAGAGCAAAGAGTAAAGTTGATTTTGGAACTTCTGGAGCAAATACATCCTTTCGAGGCCGGGCGGATCATTCAGGTACGCGAGCGGCTGAGCAATGAATTGAAGCAGTTGGATCAAAACATACAGGTTGACCGGAATCGGTTCGAACAGGAGCTGATTTACTACCTCGAAAGGATTGATTTCACGGAAGAGAAGGTGAGGTTGAAGAAACATTGCCAATACTTTCTTGAAATAATGAACGAGCCGGAGTCGCAGGGGCGAAAACTAAACTTCGTGGCACAGGAAATCGGGCGAGAAATGAATACCATCGGATCCAAGGCCAATCATAGCTCTATTCAACACCTTGTGGTTTCGATGAAAGACGAACTGGAAAAGATCAAGGAGCAGCTGCTCAATATTTTATGATTCCTCAAGCGCAAACTTTAGTACTGCATGGCTAACAAGATGATTATCGTTTCGGCACCTTCGGGCTCAGGAAAAACCACCATGGTCAAATACCTGCTGGCGGCCCGCGCCGACCTGGAATTCAGCATCTCGGCATGCAGTCGCACACCGAGATGCGATGAAACACATGGAGTGGATTACTATTTCCTTACGGCCGATGAATTTCAGGCAAAAATCAGTAATGACGAATTTGTCGAATGGGAAGAGGTGTATCCCGGGATGTTTTACGGAACCCTGAAAAGCGAAATAGAAAGAATCTGGAGCAATGGCCATCATGTAATATTTGATGTGGATGTGGTTGGCGGGCTTAACCTGAAAAAGTTCTTCGGAGACACCGCCCTGGCTGTTTTTGTTCAGCCGCCATCCATCGAGGTCCTGGAATATCGTCTGCGCAAGCGCCAGAGCGACTCAGAAACTATCATACAAAAACGGCTCGAAAAGGCAGAATGGGAAATGAAATTCGCCTCACAGTTTGATGTCATTGTGGTCAACAATGACATCACCATTGCACGGGTAGAGCTTGAACAGAAGGTTGACGAATTCATTAACTCCTGATTAAGAAACTGAAAGCAATGGTACAGATCAGGACAGGACTGCTGTTTGGGTCATTCAATCCGCCTCACCTTGGGCATCTGATCATCGCCGGGCATATGCTCAACGAGGCCCACCTGCAGGAGGTGTGGTTTGTTGTCACACCGCAAAATCCGTTGAAAGAACAACACCAGCTAATTGACGCCCGACATCGGCTGAAAATGACGCAGCTTGCCATTGAAGGTGATCAGCGCATTAAGGTATGCGACGTGGAATTCAACATGCCGAGACCCTCATACACTATTGATACATTGCGAGTATTAACTACTCAGCCTCATGACAGGTTTTTTTCAATGATTATCGGCTCGGATATTGTTTGCGAACTGAATAAATGGAAAGACGTTGAACAAATTACACAACTTGTTGAATTCCTGGTATATCCAAGATTGCACGCCTCCTGCGCACCGATGGTTTCGGATTTTCCCCTGTCCTGGGTGGAGGCGCCCGTTATCGAGATTTCTTCATCATTTATCCGTAAAAGCCTGAGCCGAAAGCAAGATGTTCGCTACCTGCTGCCCGCCGCCGTGCTTGAATACATTACCCGGCACCAGCTATATGAAGGCAATGACCTACAGTAAAACTCTCCTGCAGAAATCACGGATTACCTCCAAAACAGTTTCGGAAGCTTCGAGATACCCCATGTGGCCAACATCATTCAGGGCAAGCAATTCCGAATGTTTTGGCAATCCTGCCTGCTCCATCACTTTCTCAAACGGAATGCGGCTATCTTTTTTTCCTGCAATGAAAAGCACAGGGAAATCGAAGGTGCCAAGCAGTGATTTGTGACACTTACGAGACTTCATCCCTTCAAGAGCTGCAATTAACCCTTTTGATGAAAGGCTTCCCGCCTGGTTTTTTAGCACTTCAATCTGCGCACCTAGCCGCTGGCGGTTGTCAGGAGCAAACAATTCAGTTATAAATTGCCGCAGGAAACCCATACGGTCAGCTTTTATCAGCGCAACAGCACGATTTCGGCTTGCAATGGCCACTTCATCATCCGCTTCGGCCTGCGAATGAAAAAGCACCAGGCCTTTAAGCATTTCGGAATATGTTTGGGCAAAGGACAGTGCAACATATCCGCCCATGCTGTGTCCGAGCATTACACACTGCAGAACACCAAGTTTTGACAAAACCGCATACACTGCCTCGGCCATCATATCCATCGAATGAACTTCGGACAGGTTTGCACTACGGCCATGGCCAGGCATATCAATGCAGATGACCCTAAAATTGTTCGAAAGCAGCTGCGCGTAATCATCCCAGATTAAAAGGGATTCAGTAAAGCCATGCAGCAAAATAACCGCCGGGCCACTGCCTGTATCGGTATAGTGCAAAGGCTGCCCATTGAAATGAATAAATTCACCCATGTTCTACGTTTACTTAACAATGATACAGACGATACGGATTCCCTACCGGTTTTGGGCCATAATAGCCTCAATATCGTCAACTGTCTTAGGCACGGGCTTGCCGAGGACGCGACAACCGTCGGTGGTTACGAGCACGCCATCTTCGATGCGGATGCCTCCAAAGCTTTTAAACTCTTCCACCAAATCATAGTTGATAAATTCGGCGTGTTTGTTTTCTGCCTTCCACAAGTCGATAAGCGAAGGTATGAAGTAGATCCCGGGCTCCACGGTCAGCACAAAACCTGGCTGCAGCCGGCGACCCAGCCGGAGGTATGCCGTGCCAAACTGGGTGCTTGGCCTGACTTCGTCGTCATACCCCACATAAATCTGACCAATGTCTTCCATGTCGTGTACATCCAGCCCCATCATATGCCCCAGTCCGTGAGGAAAAAACAAAGCATGTGCACCGGCTTTTACCGCCTCGGCGGAATTGCCTTTCATAAGCCCGGCTTCTATGAGTCCCTGAGCCACCACATGGCAGGCAAGTAGATGAATGTCAAGATATTTTACCCCTGGCTTAATCGCCTCTATGGCTTGCTGATTGGCGCGAAGTACTATTTCGTAAATGGTTTTTTGCTTCGGTGTAAACTTACCATTTACCGGAATCGTTCGTGTATAGTCGCAGGCATAATCCATATTGGTTGCTGCTCCGGCGTCCACCAGCAGAAGATCGCCGTTTAGCATGATGTTTTTGTGGCAATGGTTGTGCAGGGTTTCTCCACGCACCGAAAGAATCACAGGAAACGAAACTCCATTCCCCTGTTTGAGTGCAATCCCTTCGATGTGGCCGGCAATTTGCTGTTCTTTCACTCCGGGTTTTGCCATTTTCATGGCAGAAGTGTGCATTTCGTATCCTGTAAGTGCTGCTTTTTCCAGCTCGGCAATTTCATAACGATCCTTAACCGAACGCAAAGCAACAATGGCCTTGATAAGCTCCACAGAGCTGTGATCTTTCAGGCAGGAGGGATGGATACCAAGAAGTTTCTCGAGCAGCAGCTTGTTATTTGCGCGGTAGGGCGGGGTAAAATGAATCCGGCGACCTTTTCTTATGGCATCCGATATTATTTCTGATAGTCTATCGAAAGGTTCGGACCTGGCCACACCAACTCTTTCGGCTTTTGACTTAATACTTTCCTGGGGGCCCATCCAGATGATGTCGTCAATGTCAACATCATTTCCAAACAATATTTCCGTTTTGTTATCGATATCAATTACGGCTGCCAGACCGGCCATGCTGTGACCGAAGAAATAGAGAAAATTGCTATCCTGCCGGTAGTGGTAGGTGTTTGCCGGATAATTCATCGATGCTTCCGGGTTGCCTAAAAATAAAAGTATGCCTGATCGCATACTGCGTCTGAGGCGGCGACGCCTTTTTACATAAATCGATTTTGGGAACATTTGTGTTATATGATTTGGTACATAATTTCAAAAGCCGGATTTTTACATTGCCTATTTGGGGTTTCACAGGGGAGCAAGTTTTACTGGCGACTCATCAACAGTTCTATCTCGTAGGGCTCTATCGGGATATCAGCCATAAGATCCACAGGGTCATCGTCCACCAGGATGTCATTTTCCAGACGTATCCCAATCCCTTCCTTTTCAATATATATGGCAGGTTCGCAGGTCACAACCATGCCCTTCCTCAGCACTACCTGCCGATTGCCGGAGTCGTGCACATCTAATCCAAGAAAATGCGATACCCCGTGCATGAAATAGTCCAAGTGAAGCGGACGGTCAGGGGAGTTTTTCTTGTCTTCTTCGCTATAAAGTCCCAGCCCAATACATTCCTGATCAATCAGCGAGCACACCTTAGCCTGCACCTGATCAAGGGTGACCCCGGGCACAAGCATTTTGACTGCTGATTTGAGCACCCTCAGCACAGCTTCGTAACACTGCAGCTGACGAACAGAGTATTTCCCGCTAACTGGAACCGTGCGGCTGCAATCGGCTGAGTAATTGGCATATTCGGCGCCAAAATCCATCAGCACCATATCGCCGTCATTGCAATGCTTGTTATTTACGTTGTAGTGAAGGATGCAGGCATCAGCGCCTGATGCGATAATGGGCGCATAGGAATGACCCGTTGCACCCCCGCGGATAAACTCATGAATGAGTTCTGCCTCTATTTCGTATTCCATCACTCCTGGCCTGATGAACGACAGGCTTCGGATAAATGCCTGTTTGGTGAGATGGCAAGCTTTGCGTATCAGCTCTATCTCCACGGGTTTTTTGATGAGCCTGAGCTCGGTCATGATAGGAAAAAGCCGTTCGGTCTGATGTGCCGGAAAATCAATCCTGACTTTTTGACCAAACCTCAGATCGCGGTAAGGAACCTCGGTAACATATTTCGGGTAGTCGTTTTGGTTGAGGTAAATACGTTCATTTCTTGACATAAGGTCTTTGAAAGTAACATCAAACTCGTCGAGGTATTTTACTGTTTTAACTCCTGAAATCTTTGTGGCATCTTCGAGAGTATATTTCCGGCCGTACCATATCACCTGGTCCCGACTGACCTTCGGAATAAAAATTATTTCACGCATGGCCGGCAAAGGGTGCCCAGGGCAAAGTACAAGCATACATTGTTCCTGGTCAAGCCCTGTCAGGTAGAAAAGATCGGAATTTTGCCTGAACGGGAAATTCTGGTCGCCGTTGCGCGGCATCGCATCGTTTGAATTTACCACGGCAACCGAGTCGGGCTTAAGCCTTTCAACCAGCTGCGAACGATTTTCGGTAAAAAAAACAGAATCTATCCTGGGATACCTCATCACGTTATTATTTAGATTAACTTCAAATTAGCAGTATGGTGTCAAAAAAAAATATTTGTCATTACATTTGTTCGCCATCTGCCCCACAAAAGAAAGAAAATTTCAGGACATGTCATTTTAACCAGAGTCATTCATAAATCATTTGCTATTATGAGTAAGCTGACATTTAAACTCGCCTCCATTGGCAAAAAGGTTATCACAGCATTAGCGGGGTTGTTCCTGCTCCTTTTTCTGGCGATGCACATGAGCATAAATCTTCTTTTGACAAGGGCCGATGGTGGAGACGCTTTTCGTGCCGCAGTCCACTTTCTTACATCCAACCCGCTTATCAAGGTGATGGAAATTGTTTTGTTTTCCGCCTTCATTGTCCACATGCTGATCGGAGTGTTTCTCACTATTCAAAACTGGTTGGCCCGGCCGGTTGGCTACAAGGTGGCACAAAAGTCATCAACCCATTTCATGTCTAAGTACATGTTCCATACAGGAGTGATTACCTTCATCTTTTTGTTATTTCACCTATGGCATTTTTATGCCATTAAGATAGGCCTGGCGCACCTTCCGGCTGAAATGACTAATGTGCATGACTTCTACCCCCGGGTTGTTACTTTGTTCAGCACACCCCTTTATTCTTTATTTTACCTGGTATCGTTTGTTTTTCTTGCTTTTCATTTGTCACATGCCCTTCAGTCAGGGTTCCAGACCCTTGGCCTGAATCACAACAGGTACACACCGGCAGTAAAAGTATTCAGCAACATCTATGCAGCTATAATATTCCTTGGATTTTCATGGATTCCGGTATATTACCTTTTTCTGAGGTAAGGGAAGGCAATCAGATCGTCTTGTATAATTTCTAATTTATCCAGATATGACAAAGCTTGATGCAAAAGTGCCTGCAGGCCCGTTAGCCCAAAAGTGGGATAGACATAAAGCCTCGCTTCGCCTGGTTAATCCGGCCAACAAGAAAAAACTCGACATTATTGTTGTCGGCACTGGCCTGGCAGGCGCGGGAGCCGCTTCAGCACTTGGCGAAATGGGCTATAATGTGAAGGTATTCTGTTATCAGGATACGCCCCGTCGGGCGCATAGCGTAGCCGCACAGGGAGGGATCAACGCTGCAAAAAACTATCGTAATGATGGCGACAGCGTATATCGGTTGTTTTACGATATGATTAAAGGTGGCGACTATCGTTCGCGTGAGGCAGATGTATATCGCGCTGCCGAAGTGAGTAATTACGTAATTGACCATTTCACTGCACTTGGCGTTCCGTTTGCCCGCGACTACGGCGGAGCACTCACTACCCGCTCGTTTGGCGGAGTACAGGTTTCGAGAACCTTTTATGCCAAGGGTCAAACCGGACAACAATGCATATTGGGCGCCTACAGCTCATTAAGTAGGCAGATTGCCGCGAAAACAGTCACCATGTACCCGAGGCGCGAGATGCTTGATCTGGTCATTGTGGACGGCAGAGCGCGCGGCATCATTGTCCGCAACCTCATCACCGGACAACTTGAACGTCATGGCGCCCATGCTGTGGTATTCGCCACAGGAGGATACGGAACCGTTTACTACCTTTCGACACTTGCCGTAAACAGTAATGCTTCTGCAGCATGGATCGGATACAAAAACGGTGCGCTGTTTGCCAATCCGAGTTTTATACAGATTCACCCTACCAGCATACCCATGCTTAACGATTTTCAAAGCAAGCTGACTCTTATGTCCGAATCGCTCCGGAACGATGGCAGGGTGTGGGTACCCAAACAGAAAGGTGACAAGCGTCATCCTAACGATATACCCGACGACGAACGTGACTACTATCTTGAAAGACGCTATCCTGCTTTCGGCAACCTGGTGCCCCGCGATGTGGCATCGCGCGCAGCCAAAGAACGGTGCGATGCCGGCTATGGCGTGGGCGAAACAGGTCTTTCGGTTTATCTTGACTTCAGAGATGCCATTAAGAAGCAAGGCGAAAAAGCCATTGAGGACAAATATGGCAACCTGTTTGAAATGTACGAAAAAATAGCAGGCACTAATCCCTACAAAGAGCCTATGCGCATATATCCCGCCGGTCATTACACCATGGGCGGACTTTGGGTCGATTATAACCTGATGACTACCATACCCGGGCTTTTTGCAGCCGGCGAGGCAAACTTCAGCGTTCACGGAGCCAATCGCCTTGGGGCAGCCTCACTTATGCAATGCTCAGGTGATGGCTATTTTGTAATTCCATACACCGTCAGTGATTATCTCTCGGATCAGATCAAGGTTCCCAGAATAAAAACCGACCTGCCTGAATTTGAAAAAGCCGAAAAGGAAGTCAGTGAGTTAATAGATAAGCTGCTCTCCATCAAAGGAAGACAAACTCCTGGAACATTTCACAAGCGGCTGGGTAAGATCATGTGGGATCATTGTGGTATGGTGCGCAATGAAGCAGGATTAAAAGAAGGTTTGAAAATGCTGGGAGGCCTTGAAAAAGAATTCTGGAGCGATCTGTTGGTGGCTGACACAGCTGATGAACTGAACCAGGAACTTGAAAAGGCCATTCGCATGGTAGCCTTCTTTAAGGTAGGCAGGTTGATGATGATCGATGCCCTGGACCGCAACGAAAGCTGTGGTGCGCATTTCCGCGAAGAGAGCCAAACGGAAACCGGCGAAGCAAAACGAAACGATGCCAAATACAGCTATGTGTCGGCGTGGGAATATAAAGGCGACGACCAGGAACCGGCGCTTTACAAAGAAGACCTCCAATTTGAGTTTGTCGAACTTAAAGAAAGAAGCTACAGTTAATCAATTCCGAGAATTTTGTCAACGAAAAACAACACCAGCGATGAAAATCAATCTCAAAATATGGAGGCAGAAAAACGAAAAATCAAAAGGGAAGTTCTGCAGCTACACGCTCGATAGCGTTTTGCCCGAAATGGGATTTCTCGAAATGATGGACGCCCTCAATAAAAATCTGGCAACCGAAGGCAAAGACCCGGTTGCCTTTGATCACGACTGCAGAGAGGGTATCTGCGGCAGCTGCGGCCTGTATATCAATGGCCACCCGCACGGTCCTGAAGGCAAGACAACTACCTGCGAGCTGAGGATGCGCTCCTTCAAAGATGGTGATACCATTGTAATCGAACCCTGGCGGGCCAAAGCATTTCCGGTAATTAAGGATCTCATCGTTAACCGGAACGCATTTGACCGTATCATTGCTGCAGGTGGTTACATTTCGGTGGATACCGGTTCAGCTATTGAATCCAATACTATCCCGATTTGCAAAACCTTGTCGGATAAAGCCTTTGATGCCGCTGTCTGTATAGGATGCGGAGCTTGTGTAGCCGCATGCAAAAACAGCTCGGCCATGCTGTTTGTTTCGGCCAAGGTATACCAGCTTGCCATCCTGCCTCAGGGCAGGATTGAAGCCACCGAACGCGTTCAAAAGATGGTAGCCGAGATGGATAAGCTGGGATTTGGAAACTGCAGCAACACCTATGCCTGCCAGGCTGAATGCCCCAAAGGTATCTCGGTGGCAACCATCGCCCGCATGAATGCCGAGTTCCTTACCGCCAAAATAATAGCTCCCAAGGCCGAATAACCCTTTGGATGACACTAAAAAGGCTGCCCTAAAAGGGCAGCCTCAACATACGTAAAATCTTTTTTGACGAAGGCCTTTGCTTACAGCGAGTTGCCGAAATCGGACCTGAGCTTTTCAACCAGCGTTTGAAGCCAATTGGATGCGGGCCTTAGCCCACCCATGAAGAAACGTAATAACGGAGGCTCTTTCACCCACTCAAGGCCGCCAATGAGTTGCCGGTTTTCGAACAGCCAAATAAGTCTGTCGATCACAAATTTTGTTTGAGACAGTGTAAAGACCCGACGCAGAAAAGCCAAACGTAATAACTCCATATCAGCAATTATGTCGTTTCCGCTCTCGTCACGTATGCTTGAAATGGTTCCGCGTTCCATTCCGCGGCAGCCCTACACAATAAACAAGGCTGCAGCCAGGGCGCCGGCCGTGGTGATGAAGGGTATGCCTGCCGCATCTAGTGCATTTACGGTATACTCAATAAAGGACGGCGATTGGCTGATGACCGTGTCATCACATGTTTCCTGAATTCCGACAGTCATGGCTTCTATTTCCCGCACTGACATACCACCATAGGTCAGGAAGCCTTCATACAATACAAGCAGATCGCGCATTTTAAGGAAAAGATCATAACTGTTTGTCAGTATCCCACCGCCTCGGGTTGAGCTGATCTAGCGGCTTGAAAAATAAATCAGCTCAAAATAACTGCACATTTCGAGGAGTATGTCTTTGATTGCCGCCTGCCTGAACTCCGACTCCCGCTGTCTGATCATATATGCATTCTCGCCAATGAGACTGGTGTCGAGAAACATCATAACGCCGTAGGCGTCACAGATTTTACGAACTTCACGGATGTTCTGCATCGAAAACAGCTGCCCACCGATCAGGTTTGTGGAGGCCTCCATCCTGACGAATGCCACTCTTTCAGCACCATACTCATGAAAAACCGCATTTAATTTAGCGATGTTAATGTTTCCCTTAAACAGCTCCTGGCTTTTGATTTTCAGTGCCTGGTCAGTGTAGATTCGAGCACCGTACCCCCGTTGAGCATCAAATGCTCTTTGATGGTTGTGAAACGATAATTCATCGGAATGACATCTCCCGGCTTAATGAAAACCTGCGAAATAATATTTTCGGCAGCACGACCCTGATGCGCCGGAAGTACGTATTTTTTTCCGAACACTTCCTGCAAGGACCGCTCCATACGGTAGAAGCTTTGAGAACCTGCGTAGGCATCGTCGGCCTGGAGCATCGATGCCACCGGGTTGTCGCTCATGGCATTAGTGCCTGAATCGGTAAGCATATCCAGAAAATATCGTTGGTGCTCAACCCGAAGGTGTTGTATCCGGCGGCTTTCATGGCAGCTAATCGCTCTTCAATGGGATTAAGATGAAGCTTTCGCACGACCACGACTTTATGTAGCTCGACGGGGACTTGTTCCCCTTTGTAGAATTTTATATCGGGGCTGTTTTTGTTTCATATTTTCTAAATGTGTCAAATTTAAAAAAGTAATTACGAACATATATAAATATCAAAAGTAATAATTTTTACTCTGGCATAGGCATCTTTGCGCCTGACAAGGGAGTATCGACCGACAGGGTTGTATGGGGTATTTTGAGACAATTTGCAACAAAGAGTTAATAATGAATGAGCAGGTTATTCATTATCAGATGAAAACCATTCGGCATAGGAGGTTGTGGTTTCTCTAAGCCTGAGGCTGTGAAGCTTCACGTGCGCCGGAAGATGTTGTTTTAGCGTATCGGCAAAAGAAGCAACTAGATTTTCACTGGTTGGCTCAAAAGGAACTACCTGCAGGTTGGACTGTACCAGCCGGGAATCATGTGCCAGTGGAGAACGCTCGCTAACCACGAGTGCATGATCATAACGGCTAATAATATGATGTTGTACAATACTTTTCAGCTCTTTAAAGTCAATAAGCATGCCGTTGGAGGAGTAACCATCGCGTTGGGATGGTGTTCCGATTATGGTTACGAAAAGTTCGTAGGTATGCCCATGTATATTGCGGCAAGGCCCGCTGTGATCTTTCAGGGCGTGCGCCATCTCGAAATTGAAGGCTTTTGTTATACGGATGGTAAGCATAGGAATCAATGTAAATGTTCAAAAAGGATTTTAGTACCGATGGCTATAAGTACTAGCCCCCCGAGCACTTCGGCTTTTTTCCCAAGTGCGCGAAGGCCAAAACGCCTGGCAATGATAAATCCCGCTGCAGCAAAGCAAAGAGTTACCACTCCAATTACCAGCGCCGACTCAAGAATGGACGTAGCAAGCATGCCCAGCCCCATACCGACAATCAGTGCGTCGATGCTTGTAGCTACCGAAATTCCAAGCAAAACATACCAGTTGGTAATGTCAAACGTTTGCGACGTTTTGTTGCCCTGTAGGGCCTCCCATATCATCTTGCCGCCGATAGCAGCGAGCAGAACAAAGGCAACCCAATGGTCAAAGTTGGCAATCAGGTGCTGAAATCCAATCCCAAGGCGCCAACCGATTGCTGCAAAACCCGCCTGAAAAACAGCCAGAGAAAATATGGCACGTAACACAACCGCCCTGCCGAACGATTTACGGCAAAGGCCTGAAGCCATTGACACTGCAAAGGTATCCATCGAAAGACCGATAGCAACAACGATTACTTCGGTAAGATACATTTCAAAAGATTTGGCCGCAAAGGTAGCTTAAAACTCCATATTGGAGATGAAAGTCATGGCTTTGTCACCGCTTTTGCCAATACGACTACGCAAACAAAGCAAGGTCTGAGTTGTTTAATGATAAAAATATGTAATTTTGTACTGTTTCTAAATGATTGTCCAACCGATTGATGCATAGGGCAAAAGCCATATTGACTTTTTTTCTGACAGTGCTTCTGATTGCACTGACGGTTGGTATTTCGGTTTTCAGGCATCACTGCAACTGCACCAACGACACCACCGCGTCTATCATCATTGAGCCACCATGCAGCCATGAAGCAACTCATTGCTGCGATCACCCATCTGATGCAGAAGCCTCATCATGTTGCACTTCAGAAACAAGTACCCAATCAGGGCAGCATTGTGGCACAAACGGATGTTGCCAGACCTCGCGGACGGTAATCGCCATCCTTGACGATTATCAGGTTTCCCAGCCGCAAGCTGTTGTTCCTGCTTACACGGTGCATGCAGTGGTATGCTCGATGTATGATGAAGCCGAAATCCTTAAGGTTAAGTCTGAAATACTTGTCACTTCTAATCACTCACCCCCGCCTCTAGGAGGGCGAACCTTACTTACCTCCATTCACCAGTTTAAATTCGATATCCCTGTTTGCTGAGCGGTGCTTTAGTGTACCCGGAATTCTGTTGGCCATCTTGGCCGGATAGTCTCATTTGTATTAAACGCAACACAGGATAACAATGAATAAAATACTGAAATTACTGGTTTTTACCGCCTTTACATGCTTTGTGCAGGGTGTCATGGCGCAGGATATTAAAGGCGTTGTGTATGAAAAACATCAGGACGGACACAAACATCCCCTGCCGGGGGCAAACGTGTACTGGGCCAACACTACCATCGGGGTAGCTACCGATGCAAAAGGAAATTTTGGAATAAATCGTGTTGAGGGATATAATCGATTGGTTGTTAGCTATATTGGCTATCGTTCCGACACCCTGGCGATTTCACCGCATCAGCGCCGACTTGAAGTTGTGCTTGAAGCATCACGCGAGTTGCAGGGCACTGAAATTGTTGCCAGACAATCGGGCGCATTTACTTCCACACTTACTCCGATAGTTACTCAGTTCATTACACAGGGAGAACTTCAGAAGGCTGCCTGCTGCAATCTTTCCGAAAGTTTTGAAACCAATGCTTCTGTTGACGTTTCTTATGCCGACGCCGTCACCGGGGCAAAACAAATACAACTATTGGGCATTCCCGGAAAATACAGCCAGATGACGTTTGAAAACATCCCTAACATGCGGGGACTTTCATCCACATACGGACTTATGTACGTTCCGGGGCCATGGATGCAGTCGATTCAGGTGGCAAAGGGCGCCGCTTCGGTCACCTATGGGTTTGAGTCAATGTCAGGTCAGATCAATGTGGAGTATAAAAAACCTGACGAAAGCGAAAAACTGCATTTGAACGTCTTTTTAAGCGATGCCGGCCAAGTCGAAGCCAACGCAAACGCTGCAGTTAAAGTGAACAACCACTGGAGCACAGGGGTGCTTGCACATGTCAGTAAGACAAACCGTAAGATGGATCATAACGGCGATTCCTTCCTTGACCACCCGCTAACTGAACAGATCAATCTGATGAACAGGTGGAATTATAATGGCAAGAGTTCGGAGGCAAAGCTGGGCTTCAGGGTACTATCGGAAAACCGTCAGGGCGGCCAATTGCTGGACATTCCGGAAAATGCCACAAATACAGGAAATCCCTATATAATCGATATTCGGACACGTCACGCAGAAGTATTCTCAAAAACAGGCTGGATTTCACAGCAACGGGCTTCGACCAGTGTGGGTTGGATTAACAACGCCCTGATCCATAAACGTGACGCTCTGTACGGCAACAGACATTACGAAGGGATGCAGAAGAGCTTTTATTCCAACCTTATAATGCAGTCGTACATTAATAACACTGCGCATATGTTTACTACCGGAGTCAGTCTAGTGTATGATGATTATGACGAGAAACTGGCAGACAGTGCCTTTGCTGTTCGCGAGATTGTTCCCGGCTCCTTTTTCGAATATACCTACAATAATTTCGACAGGCTAGTTGTCATTGCAGGACTCAGGGCGGATCACCACAATAAATTTGGCTGGTTTGCAACCCCCCGCCTGCATATGCGATATGTTATTGACAGTAACACTACTGTCAGGGCTTCGGCAGGTGTGGGGCATCGGTCGGCGCATATTCTCGCCGAAAATAACCAGTTGCTTGCAACCTCGCGGCGCATAATAATCCTCGACCAACCAACCATGGAAAGAGCCCTAAATTATGGTGTAAACCTGACCAGAAATTTTCATATGGGTGGTTCAACCCTGACAATAAATGCCGAAGCATACCGTACTAGCTTCACCGACCAGGTAATCGTGGACATGGATCAATCAGCCTCGGCCATTTATATTTACAATCTGGAAGGGAAGGCGTATGCCAATAGCTTCCAGGTGGAAGTTACATGGGATCCAGTCAAGAACTTAGACGTAGTGTTGGCCTATCGGTTAAGTGATGTCAAGGTGACACAAAATGATGAATTAGTGCGTAAACCATTGGTAAACAGATATAAAGGATTGGTAAGCCTGTCGTACGCCACCAACCTGCGCAAGTGGCAGTTTGATTTCACCAGCCAGTTTAATGGCGACACCCGCTTGCCTTCCACTGCAATGAATCCCCCCCGGTATCGGCTGGGAGACACTGCACCTGCTTACGTGGTAATGAACGCCCAGGTTACTAAGTTTTTCCGGAAATGGAACATATATTTGGGTGCCGAAAACCTGACGGATTATTTTCAGAAAAACCCGATTATTGCTGCCAACGATCCGTTTGGCAATTATTTCGACAGTTCACTGATCTGGGGCCCGATACTTGGCAGAAAGATTTATGGAGGCATTCGCTATACAATTGAGTAATAAAAATAAACAATCAATGAAAAACACAGAATTATACCGTACAGCTCTGATATTTGCCGCCGTTCTTTGGTTTGCCACCGGCGTGGCCACGGCTCAGACTCCGAACGACAGGAGAGAAGTCCAGATACAGACCAATCTTGATTGCCATGCATGCAAGCAAAAAATTGAAAAATTCATGGCTTTCGAGAAAGGCGTTACCTCAGTGGTTGCTGATGTTCCTACTAAAATAGTGACCATTGGCTACAGAAGCTCACGCACAAATGTTGAGAAATTATCTGTAGGAATACGGAAAATAGGATATACTGCCGAGGTCATTTCAGACAAAGAAGCGAGACAGAAGAAGTAGATTTTTACCCAAGCATGGTACTTTTGGAGAGGGCGGGCAGCCAATACGATTGGCGCCCGCCCTCTTAAGTATAGTAAAAACTGGTCGCCGCGGAAAAACTAATAACCCCTGTGGTTAATAAAGAGCTGTGGGAAAATATATACCCTGGTCTATAGTTATTGATTACCGAACTCCATCAGGTATCGTTTGATGAAGTCGTCCAGTTCGCCATCAAGTACCGCCTGAGCGTTGGAAGTCTCGTATCCGGTGCGAAGGTCCTTAACCATCTTATAGGGATGAAGGACATAGCTTCTTATCTGTGAGCCCCATTCAATTTTTTTCTTTCCGCTTTCAATCTTTTCCTGCGCCTCGCGTTGCTTACGTAGTTCAATTTCATAGAGCTGTGATTTCAGCAGCCTCAGCGCCTTTTCTCTATTCTGAAGCTGGGAACGGGTTTCCTGGCACTCGATGATGATACCCGTAGGGGCATGTCGCAGTCTTACGGCGGTTTCGACCTTGTTGACATTTTGCCCGCCGGGACCGCTTGAACGGTAAGTTTCCCAGGTAATTTCCGAAGGATTAATTTCGATAATGATATCATCATCCACCTCGGGATAGGCATAGACACTTGCAAATGAGGTGTGTCTTTTGTGGTTGGCATCGAATGGCGAAAGCCGCACCAGGCGATGCACTCCGTTTTCTCCTTTCAGGTATCCGAAGGCATACTCGCCGGAAAACTCGATCGATACGGTTTTTATCCCGGCTACATCACCCTCCTGATAATCGATGATGGTCGTTTTGTAACTGTTTCGCTCACCCCAGCGCAGATACATGCGCATGAGAATCTCAGCCCAGTCCTGACTTTCGGTGCCGCCAGCCCCGGGAGTAATCTGGACAATGACCCCAAGCTTATCTTCGGGCCCGCTGAGCATATTTTTGAATTCAAGATTCTCAATAAGGGCGAGAGCCGCCTGATATGCTTGATCAAGGTCTTGCTGGGTAGCTTCGCCGGATTCAAAAAACTCAGTAACCACCATTAAATCATCAACCGCCGACTCAGTAGTGGCAAATGCGTTTGTCCACTCCTTTCGCTCACTGATCTGTTTCAGAAATGATTCCGCTTTCCTGGGGTCATCCCAAAATCCGGGCTGATGGGTAAGATCTTCGTCTCCCTTTATTTGTTGAAGTTTATTGTCGATGTCAAAGAAACCTCCTCAAGGCTTCTAGCCTTGGCTTTAAATCTTTGACCGATTCGGATGTTGCCATTATTTCTTGATTATTTCATTTAATGTTTCGTATACCAGCGACGATTCATAACCCTTGCTGATGGCATGAAGGGCTGTTTTATTCTTGCGCACAAAGCCCTGGCCCGGAGTTATCCTGTGCTTTTTTTCGAGGATCATACGCAATGCTTCGCGATATTCTGTTTCATCAATTTCCTTCATAGCCTCCGTTATCGCTTCCATTGGAATGCCTTCGTAGACCAATGCTGCAGTAATCTTAATCCGACCCCACTCGTTTATTCTGAACTTACCTCGGCAAAAAGCCCGGGCATACCTGTAGTCGTCGAGAAAATTTTCAGATTTAAGCTTTGTAATGATATCTTCTACATACTGAGCAGGACATTTTTGCAGGGCCAGCTTCTTTCTTACATCATTTTCACTTCTCTCCTGGACGCTGCAAAAGCGCATGAGCTGGTTCAGATAAGCCTGCAGATTTTGCGGCTGACTGGATAGGGGAATGTCGGTGCTCATTAGCGGAAATCGATGAGTTCAATGTCAAATATAAGTACTGAATGAGCGGGAATTATATTGCCAATGGCGAAGTTGCCATACCCATAACGCGAAGGGATGAATAACATTCCCTTACCCCCCTTTCCATAATAAGGAATGGTTAGCTGCCATCCAAGTATGGCATCCGACAGTTTCATTTCATAGGGTTTTCCTGATTCAAAGGTCGAATCGAAAACATTCCCGTTCAGCAACTTGCCACGGTAATTTACTTTAATAGTGCTGAGAGCCGTGGGCTTCTGATCTGATCCCGGCACGGTAATAATATAGTAAATGCCGTAGTCATTCTTCTGAGCTTCCAGGCTGTTGGACTTGAGGTACTCAAGAATCTTTTTCTCATCCTCTGCATCAAAATCAGTAGTGTCGAGACAGGAGCTTGTGGCCAGCATCAATACTGGAAGCAGCAAGTATAGTAAGCGTTTGTACATATTTTTAGTATACTAGGTTAGTTTTCACGTAAAAGGGTGGCTACAAGCTCAGGCACTCCTGTGCCGGCCGTTTGGCTGATCACCGTAAGATTATTAATATAAGGTCTGGCCTCGGCTTTGGGGTCGATAATATATTTGGATGCCTTGCGAGGCGCCACCTCGACCAGTCCGGCCGCAGGATATACATTCAGCGATGTGCCGATTACGATGAAAATGTCAGCATCTTGTGTTATTGCGGCTGCATCCATTATTGCCGGCACGGGTTCGCCGAACCACACAATATGAGGCCGAAGCTGTGATCCTTTCTCGCAGGTGTCGCCCCATTTCAGCTCCCAGCCATCGAGCGTATATACCAGATTTGGGTCGACAGTGCTGCGAACTTTTTTAAGCTCGCCATGCAGATGAAGAACATGGGTGGATCCTGCACGTTCATGCAGATCGTCAACATTTTGTGTAATAATGCGAACCTTGAATTTTGATTCCAGCCTCACCAGGGCGCAATGTGCTGCATTTGGCTCTGCCTCACGAAGTTGTTTGCGGCGCTGATTATAGAAATCGAGCACCAGCTGAGGGTTGCGCACCCATGCATCATAGGTGGCTACGTCTTCAATCCTGTGATTTTCCCACAGACCATCCGAGTCGCGAAAGGTTTTTATACCGCTTTCGGCACTTATTCCGGCGCCTGTCAACACTACAACCTTTTTCATTCTTTTTTGGTACTGAGAACTGCAAAGGTACAAAATACACAGATAGCTCGAATGGTACCAGCGATGGCATTGAAATGAAAGGAGCGACCAGTTGTATGATCGCTCCGGGTAGATCAGAAGACTGTCAGATTTTACGATTAGTCGCTAAAAAGATCCATTTCGTCCAGCACTTTCATCGTTGCTTTCACTGAATCAGCCGATTCGTTGAGCATTTTCATCTCCTCCTTGTTCAATTTCAACTCAATGATTTCTTCAATGCCGTCGGCTCCAAGAATTACGGGCACACCCATATAAATATCATGCAGGCCATACTCACCTTTCAGGTATGCGCAAACAGGGAAAATCCGTCGCTGATCATCTACTATAGCTTCGACCATCTGTGCGGCCGCAGCTCCCGGCGCATACCAGGCCGAAGTTCCCATCAGGTTAACCAGTTCGCCTCCGCCCTTACGGGTGCGGTCAACGATTTTTTCTATTTCTTCCTTGTTCAGCAGTTCAGTCACAGGAATACCTGAGATACTAGTATAGCGGGGCAGGGGAACCATGGTGTCGCCATGGCCGCCGAGCAACATGCTGTGAATATCCTTCGGGGAGACATTCAGCGCATCGGCAATAAAAGCCTTGTATCGGCCGGTATCAAGAATACCTGCCATGCCGAACACTTTGCGGCTCTCTTTTCGTGCCGCCCTGTAAGCTGCGTACGTCATCACATCAAGGGGGTTAGTCACCACAATGATGATGGCTTCGGGGGAATAGCGGATTACCCGTTCGACCGTTTCTTTAACAATGGTCGCATTGGTTTTGATGAGGTCGTCACGGCTCATGCCCGGCTTACGGGGTAGCCCCGAGGTAATCACAACAATGCCTGATCCTTTGGTCTTAAGATAATCGTTGGTCGCTCCTGTGACGCGGGTATTAAAATGGTTGATGGAAGAGGTTTGCCAAATATCAAGGGCTTTGCCTTCAGCCATGCCTTCTTTTATGTCAAGCAATACAACTTCGCGGCACAAGTCTTTGCTTGCAATCACATTGGCGCAGGTGGCGCCCACATTTCCGGCGCCTACTACTGTAATCTTTTTCATGACAATCGAATTGGTGGTTGCAGTTATTGTTTCTTACAATTAGCGAAATTAATAATATATCTATATAAATACATAGTAAAATATATCCGTCAGTTAATATTATTTTCGGAGCCTGGGATTTTTGCTATGATTGGGAGTCGGTACACTGGGCATCGATTACGGCAATGGCTACCATATTTACGATTTCGGCAACGGAACTGCCAAGCTGAAGGATGTGAACGCTTTTATTCAATCCCATCAAAATTGGACCGATGGCTTCAAAGCCACCCATTTCCTGCATAAGCTTGTAGGACACGTTGCCCGCTGTGAGGTAGGGGAATATCATTGTATTGGCGGGTCCGTCAACCAGTTTGCTGAATGGGAAGTTTTCTTTCAGCATTTCGTTGTTCAGGGCAAAGTTGGCCTGGATATCGCCATCCACAATCAGATCGGGGTGTTCTTTGTGCAATCTTGCCACCACATTTCGCACCAGCAAGGGAATGCGACCCTCAACTGATCCGAAATTAGAGTATGACAACAACGCAATTCGCGGAGTAATGTTAAACTGTTTGACTTTTTCGGCGGCCTGCAGCGTGATTTCTGTCAGGGTTTCTTCGTCGGGGTTCATGTTCACGGTGGTGTCGGCAAAAAAGAATGGTCCTTTTTTGGTAATGATGATGTACATCCCCGAGATGACTTTGGCATCCTTTTTCTTGCCAATGATATGCAACGCCGGCCTGATGCTGTCGGGATAACTTCTAGTGAGTCCTGAAATCACTGCATCTGCATAGTTGTTTTCTACAAGCATAGGACCAAAAAAGTTTCGGTGCGTCATGTTGTCAATGGCGGCGGTAAGTGTCACTCCACGGCGCTTACGCTTGTCAAAGTACTGTGCGGCAAATGCTTTGACGCGTTCGGTTTCTTCCGGAGATTTAGGGTCGATGATCTCTACATTGTCAAGCTCCAGCCCATACTGGGCGATGATTTGACGAATGATATTTTTATTGCCGAGCAGCATTGGAATAGCAATACCTTCTCCCTTAACAATTTCAGCGGCTTTGAGGATTTTATAGTTTTCGGCTTCGGCGAATACAACACGCTTCGGTTCCATTCTGGCTTTTGCCCTCAGAAAGCGCTTAAGCGGATCGCCCAGCCCCATCCTTCTCCGGAGCTCATCTTTGTATTCCTCCCAGTGGGTGATAGGTTGCCGTGCCACCCCGCTGTCCATTGCAGCTCTGGCCACTGCAGTTGCCACATGCTCAATGAGTCGCGGGTCCATGGGTTTTGGAATGATATAATCGCGGCCAAATTTGAGATTAGTGGTTTTGTAAGCCAAATTTACCTCTTCGGGCACCGGCAGCTTGGCCAGTTCGGCGAGGGCATAGGCTGCCGCCAGTTTCATCTCGTCGTTGATTTTGGTAGCTTTTACGTCCAGCGCACCCCTAAAGATGAACGGAAACCCAAGCACATTATTGATCTGGTTGGGATAATCGCTACGACCCGTAGCCATAATCAGATCTTGCCTCACCGACCATGCCTCTTCCGGAAGAATCTCCGGAACCGGATTTGCCAGCGCAAATACGATGGGATTATCGGCCATGGTGAGAAGCCACTCCTTTTTAAATGCGCCTGCCACCGAAAGCCCAAGAAACATATCCGCTCCTTTTACTGCTTCTTCAAGCGTGTGAAGGTCGCGTGTGGTAGCAAATTGTTTTTTAACCGGGTTAAGATCGGTACGGTCGTGCCGGAGTACTCCCTTGCTGTCAACCATGATAATATTTTCAGGCTTTACTCCCATAAGCACATAAAGTTTGGTGCATGAGATGGCGGAGGCTCCTGCGCCATTGACCACAATCTTTATTTCATCAATCTTTTTTCCAAGTAGTTGAAGCGCATTCAGCAACCCTGCCGAGGTGATCATTGCCGTTCCGTGCTGATCATCGTGCATTACCGGGATGTCAAGTGCCGCCTGCACCCTTGTTTCAATTTCAAAGCATTCGGGGGCTTTAATGTCTTCAAGGTTGATACCGCCAAAAGTGGGTGCAATGGCGACGATGGTTTCAATAAGTTTTTCGGTGTCTTTCTGATCTACTTCGATATCAAAAACATCGATGTCTGCGAACACCTTGAACAGGAGCCCCTTGCCTTCCATCACAGGTTTTCCGGCCATAGCTCCGATGTCGCCCAGCCCAAGGACTGCCGTTCCGTTCGAGATAACAGCTACAAGGTTCCCTTTGGCTGTATACTTATACACGTCATCTCTGTTTTCTTTTATTTCGAGACAGGGGGTTGCCACACCCGGAGTGTATGCCAGCGACAAATCGCGCTGTGTTTGATAGGGCTTGGTAGGAATAACTTCAATTTTTCCAGGTCGCCCGCTGGCATGGTATTCCAGTGCGTCCTTCTGCAATGCTGTTTTCATAGGTTTATGGTTGATGGAGGTGATGAAAATTAATTTTTACGAAATTAAAGAATTAAACCTGACCACTCGCAATCAGCACCTGATATATTCATTTACGGTAAAATCGTACATTTGCCGGCCAGGCATGCAGATTGCATACAGCCAATGTGATAACTGATTTTTTAAAGGTTATGTACGCTTATGTTGAAGGTTATTTAACAGAAAAGAGTCCCGCTTATGTGGTGATTGACTGCCACGGTGTGGGGTATCACCTCAATATTTCATTGAATACATACTCCAGGTTGCCCAACCCGCACGAAGAACCTCCCCAAAAATGCAGGCTGCTCACCCACTTGTTAGTGCGTGATGATGCCCATATTCTCTACGGTTTTATCGACGAAGCCGAGCGTGAACTTTTCCGTGAGTTGATCACAGTAAGTGGAATAGGTGCCAACACCGCGAGGCTTATTTTGTCATCATCGTCAGTGGCCGACATCAAAACAGCTATCCAAAGAGGCAATGTGCCCCTGCTTCAATCCATCAAAGGCATAGGGGCAAAAACTGCTCAACGCATCATCGTTGACCTGAAGGATAAGGTCGGCCTCATAGCCGTAGCGACTGACAATTTAGGCGCAGCATACAATACACAGAAAGAAGAAGCGTTATCTGCACTGGTAATGCTTGGTTTCAATAAAAGCGCTGCCGAAAAAGCCCTTCAGAAAATCATTGCTTCGGGGGGTGACGCCATGAGTGTTGAAGTGCTGGTCAAGAATGCCTTGAAAATGCTCTAACCAGTGCAGGTAAGCTGGGAGAGGCGGCCACAACCCGGAGGATTGTATTAATAAGCTTGACACCCTTGGATCAGTCTATCAGATACCTGCTTCGTTTAGTTTGCATTATTTTTGTCGGATTGCTTGTTTGGGCAGGCATTCCCGATGCCAAAACTGCACCTTTCGATACGCCCGCAAGTGGGTTTTCCGCTAATCATGCTGATGATACCTTAAGTAAACTACCTTACCCTCTTCAACAGCAGAACCCTGTGTTGTTGTCAAGCCCCAAGCGTAAGAGAGGGATCGACTTCAAAGATCCGAAAGAGCTTACCGAAGAAATTGTATACGACCCTGTTCGTAAAGAATATACCATTTATTCAAAGCTTGGGCAACTCAATTTTCACACGCCCCGTACCCTGACCTTCGAGGAGTACCAAAATTATTCGCTTGAAAATTCGCTGGAGAATTACTGGAGGCAGCGCACCCAGTCGGTGCCCGGCCAGGCCGATCGGCGCGCAGGAGGGCTAATCCCGCAAATTAATGTGGGGGGTGAACTTTTTGAGAAAATATTTGGCAGCAATGTGATCGATATCCGGCCGCAAGGTTCAGCAGAACTTACCTTCGGCGTTCGGTCAAACTATCGCGAAGACCCGGCACTGGATGTCAAGAGGCGCCGCACCACCAACTTCGATTTTGACCAAAAGATACAGATGAGCGTTGTAGCCCGCATCGGCGACAAAATAGAATTCAATACCAACTACAATACAGAGGCGATGTTTGATTTTGAGAACAAACTCAAACTCAAATATGAGGGCAAGGAAGACGAGATTTTGAAACTGATCGAAGCAGGCGACGTTACACTACCCCTTAACAGCACACTGATTACAGGAAGTCAAAGCCTGTTTGGCCTCAAGACCCAGTTGCAGTTTGGCCGAACCACCATCACCAGTGTGTTTTCGCAGCAGAAAAGCGAAACGCGCAATATCACGGTACAGGGCGGAGCCCAGACTACCCAGTTTGAAATCAAAGCCCTGGAGTATGATGAGAACAGACATTTTTTCATCGGGCATTTTTTCCGCGACAGGTTTGATGAGGCGCTGGCCCGGCTACCTATCGTAAGCAGTAATGTGAATATCACAAAAATTGAGGTGTGGGTGACCACCAAAGGACCTGCTGTGACCGAAAACCGCAACATTGTCGCCTTTATGGACCTGGGCGAGTACAAGCCTTACAACAAACAGCTTTCATTGGGGTCAACAAGCGGGGTTCCCCAAAACAAAACAAATAACCTCCTGGCTCAATTAGATAGTATGCGAATGCGGGATATCAACCAGGTTAGTGAATATCTCGCCGGTCACTCACTGGGCCTGGTTGCGGGGCGCGATTTTGAAAAGGTTGAAAATGCGCGCAAGCTCTCGCCGAACGAATTCACCTACAACAGCAAGCTGGGTTTCATATCACTCAATTTTCAGCTTAAGCCTGACGAGGTGCTCGCAGTAGCTTATCAATACACACTCGTCGGTCAAAGTGATCAGGTGTACCAGGTAGGTGAGTTTTCGGATCAGGGTATCAGCACCCCAAAAGCGCTTATGGTTAAGCTGCTTAAGAGTACTGCCATTGATACCCGTATCCCGCTGTGGGATCTGATGATGAAAAATATCTATAATCTGAATGCTTATCAGGTAAATAGGGAGGATTTTATACTGAATATTCTTTATTCGGGAAGCGTCAACAGCGTGCCCACAGGATACCTGCTCGAAGGTCCGGCGGATGTTAAAGGTGTTCCGCTCATTCGTGTATTCAACTTCGATAATCTTACGCCTCAACTCAACCCTCCGCACGATGGATTTTTTGATTTTATTGACGGTGCCGCCACCCAGGGAGGGACTATTCAGGCCAGTACGGGACGTATATTTTTCACAGTAGTCGAACCTTTTGGCAGCTATTTGCGCAAAAGGTTGGTTGATAAGGAACTTGGCGACAAGTATGCCTTCGACTCTCTTTATCGGCTTACTAAAACCGGTGCATTGCAATATCCTGATAAAAACAAATTTATTCTTCAGGGTTCGTACAAATCCTCGAGCGGTTCAGAGATAGCGCTCAATGCCATAAATGTGCCACAGGGGTCGGTAAAGGTCACAGCTGGCGGTAATATCCTAACTGAGAACATTCATTACACGGTAGATTATACCTTGGGCCGGGTACGCATCATCGACGAAGGAATACTAAATTCGGGTACTCCCATCAATATTTCGCTTGAAAGCACAAATATGTTCAACATACAGACCAAGCGTCTGTTTGGCACAAGGGTTGAGCATCGTTTCAGCAACAAGTTCTTCGTGGGAGGCACCTTCATGAATCTTCACGAAAGACCGCTTACGCAGAAGGTAAGCTTTGGCAACGAACCGGTAAGCAACATTCTTTGGGGTCTCGACTTTGGCTACCAGACCGAATCAGCCGCTCTAACCCGTCTTCTCGACAGGCTACCCTTCTATAGCACCAAAACCCCGTCACGCCTAGTGATGGATGGGGAATTTGCCCATTTTATTCCGGGCCATTCCAAGGCGGTCGGAAAAACAGGAACCACCTACATCGACGACTTCGAAGGAAGCAAATCAAGCATCGACTTGCGTAATATCGGTAACTGGCATCTTGCCAGCACTCCGCAATATCAGGTCACTGCTGGGATGTTTCCTGAAGGAGCGCCGGGAACCGGACTGGCCTATGGATATAACCGGGCAAAGCTGGCATGGTATAATATCGACCGATCGGTGTTCTATGAAAAAACAAGCAATGTGAGGCCGCCAAATATCGACAAGGATGAGCTTTCGCGCCATTCGGTGCGCGCTGTGCGCGAAACAGAAGTGTTCCCTAATGCTGACCCGCCCAGCGGGCAGCCCATGATCATAGACATAATGAACCTGGCCTATTATCCCTTCGATAAAGGCCCATACAACCTTGAAGTGAATCCGGGGCCATTTTCGCGAGGTATCACAGCAAGCGGATCGCTGCGCGATCCGCGCTCACGCTGGGGCGGCATTATGCGCGCTATCGACAACACCGATTTCGAAGCCACCAATGTTGAGTACATAGAATTCTGGATGATGGATCCATTTGCCGAAGATCCCCAGCACCCGGGAGGCTACCTTTATTTCAACCTTGGCGATGTTTCTGAAGATATTCTGCGCGATGGTCGCAAGAGTTTCGAAAATGGCCTTCCGGGCAGCACAGTTGTGCGAAATGTGGATACCACAATATGGGGAAGAGTGCCTAAAGTCCAGGCCTTAGTGAATGCCTTTGATAACGATCCGGAAGCTCGTAAATTCCAGGACGTTGGGTATGACGGCCTGTCTGACGAAGACGAAAGGTCGTTTTTCAGCTCCTACCTCCTGCAAATAGCTCAGCAGTACGGAGCTTCAAGCGAAGCCTACCGCACCGCCTTTGCCGACGTGGGCGGGGATAATTTCCAGTATTTCAGAGGAGCAGCCCTTGATAACGATGACCGCTACCGCAGCATAGCCCGGCGCTACAAGAACTTTAACGGGCCCGATGGCAATTCGCCCGCCTCCCAACAAAATACCGAGGGATATCCGACTTTATTCAACAGCCTGCCTAATGTCGAAGACATCAACCGCGATAACACCCTGAGCGAATCGGAGAGATATTATCAGTACAGAATTGAACTCCGGCCCGACAAGATGACCGTTGGTCAAAATTACATTGCTGATATCCAACAGGCCAGAAATATACCGCTCGAAAACGGAACCCGCGGAGAAGTGAAATGGTACCAGTTCAAAATCCCGGTGCGCAACCCCGACCAGATTGTCGGCAACATCCAGGATTTCCGGTCAATCCGGTTCATTCGTATGTTTTTTAAGGGGTGGGAGAAAGAAGTCATCCTGCGACTGGCTACGTTTGAGCTGGTCCGCAGCGACTGGCGCCGCTATACCAATGACCTGCTTGAACCGGGCGACTGGGTTGCCAACCAGAACGATGCCAAGTTCGAAATCTCGACCGTGAACATTGAAGCCAATGGATTCAGGCAGCCTATACCCTACGTTTTACCACCGGGCATCGAGCGCGAAATAAACCTAGGCACCATTCAGCAGCAACAGAAAAATGAACAGTCGCTGGCGCTTAAAGTCTGCAACCTTGCCGACGGCGATGCCCGCGGCACCTATAAATCAACAGATTTTGATTTTCGCCAGTTCAAAAGGCTGCAAATGTTTTTGCATGCCGAAAAATCAATCGCCGGCGAAGAGCTCAAACCCGGTGACCTTACTGCATTTATTCGCATTGGCAGTGATTTTACTCAAAACTATTACGAGTACGAAATACCGCTGGAGTTTACTCCATGGCAGACATCTTCGGCAAATGCGGAAGCCATCTGGCCTGCGGGCAACCGATTTGATATTGAGCTTGACAAATTGGTGGAAACAAAGAAAAAACGCAACGAACTGCTTACTACACCTGGCTCGGGATTTAGCGCCAATTCCCCCTTCTATAATTTTGATGGTAAAAACCGAATTACAGTGGTGGGCAACCCCAGCCTGAGCGATGTTAAAGTTTTGATGGTTGGTGTGAGGAATCCAAAGAAACGGACTCTTGCCGATGATGACGATGGACGGGCCAAATGTGCCGAGGTTTGGTTCAATGAACTCAGGCTTACCGATTTTAACAACCGAAGTGGATGGGCCGCCACCGCAAGGGCGAGCCTGATCCTGGCCGATCTTGGAAATGTTCTGGTATCAGGCCTTTACAACACCCCTGGCTTTGGCAGCGTCGAAAAACGGGTATCGGAACGCACGGTCGAAACCTTTTCGCAGGTCGACGTGGCCACCAACATCGAACTGGGCAAGTTGCTGCCCGAAAACCTCGGAATGCGCATCCCCCTTCACTACGACTATTCTGAGACCCGCAGCATACCGCAGTACAATCCGCTTGATCCTGACATACTTTATCGCGATGAAATCAAGGACCTGGATAAGCAGGGACGCGATTCGCTTAGGATGCGCACCCAGGATGTCACCCAGCGCAAGAACATAAATTTTATGAATGTACGCAAGGAGCGTACAGGCAAAGTGGCCAAGGTGCGTCCGTGGGATATTGAAAACATCGACCTATCGTATGCCTACTCTGAAGTAAACAGGCACAATATCGACATTGAGTACGACCTCAAGCGTATTTTCAGGGGGGGCGTTGGATATAATTTCGCCTATAACCCGCCTAATGTCAGGCCTTTTGCAAAAATTTCAAAGATCAGGCTGATACAGGATTTTAATTTTTATTACCTGCCGAGGGTGATGTCTTTCCGTACCGATATGTTTCGCGAATACAACGAGCGGTTGCTCCGGAACAAAAGTGCTGCATTGATC
The DNA here is from genome assembly GCA_037445555.1 of Lentimicrobiaceae bacterium. GTDB lineage: Bacteria > Bacteroidota > Bacteroidia > Bacteroidales > JAAYJT01 > JAAYJT01. Next base: position 72,700 of record JBBIKG010000004.1, on the reverse strand, counting down.
AAGATAGACACTACCGTAATCAAGCGCTGGGACTGGACCCGCTTATATGACATCAAATATGATCTGACCCAGGGTCTTAGACTCGAGTTCGACGCCAATGCCGGTGCTTTTATCAACGAGCCTCCCGGCACCATCGCCCGCGAAAAACCCAATTACCAGATGGTTCGGGATTCGATACTCGACGAGATATACAGGTTCGGAACCATCAGCAACTACACACAAAATGTGGGGCTGAGCTATATGGTGCCCATCAATAAGATTAAGCTGCTCGACTGGATATATATCAACGCCCGCTATGGAGGCACCTTCCGCTGGCAGGCATCGCCGCGAAGTGTGCAAGCAGCACTTGGTAATACCATTGAAAATAATAACTCTATACAGCTCAGCTCCAACCTGCGTTTTAGCGGCCTGTATGATAAGGTGCCGGGATTGCGAAAACTCAACCAGGTGTCGGCTCGATACAACCCTTATATGATGCCCTACACCCGTTCAGGCTCAAGGCAGAACCCGCAACCCGAAAGACCTCCCCCGGATACCGTAAAAACACCATTCAGTATGGCCAGGGTGCTCAAAGGAGTTGGAAACACTACACTTAGGTTTTTGATTGCTCTAAAGGAAGTTTCCGTTAACTACACCGAAAACAACGGTGCCCTGCTGCCCGGATTTATGCCCGAGCCAAGCTTTATGGGCAACCGGTTAAGCGACAATGCTCCGGGCTGGGGCTTTGTGCTCGGCGACCAGCGCGACATCCGGCCCAAAGCCATGAGCAGCAACTGGCTGTCGGTCGATTCGATGCTCAATACGGCGTATCTGCGTAGGGCATCAAAAAACCTTATAGTAAGGGCAAACCTTGAGCCCCTGCCCGATCTGCGTATTGAACTGAATGCCGACCGCACTGAAGCACTCAACTATCAGGAGTATTTCAAAATGGCCAGCGATGGCCAGTTCAGGTCCTTTTCTCCCCAGGAGGGCGGAACCTTCAGTCTGTCATATATCACCTGGAAAACAGCGTTCGCCAGAGACCGCGCTGATCACACCTCGCCGGTATTTGATCAGTTGAAAGCCAACCGCCTTACCATTGCCCGAAGGCTTGCACAAACCAACCCGCTTTCTCAGGGAGTCGATCCAACAGGTTTTCCGAGTGGATACAGCGGATCGTCGCAAGATGTGTTGCTGCATTCATTTCTTGCGGCATACGCGGGTCAGGATGCTGCCAAAATCAACCTGAGTCCTTTCCCTAAAATTCCACTGCCAAGCTGGAGGTTGATATACAATGGTTTTACCAATATGAGTTTTGTACAAAAATACCTTCGCAATTTCACCATCTCACATTCCTATCGGTCGAGTTATAACATCGGCTCCTTTATTACCAATGTGGAGTTTAAGGAAGGCCAGGGCGTTCGCGATGCCTCAGGTAACTTCATTGCACAAAAACGAATGGATGTCGTGACTATTTCGGAGCAATTCAATCCGCTCATCAATTTTGATATGACCTGGCACAACAGCCTGTTGACCAAATTTGAAGTGAGGCGTACGAGAAACCTATCACTGAGTTTCGTCAACAACCAGTTGACGGAGGTTGTCAGCAATGAACTTGTATTTGGCGCCGGTTATCGTATTCAGGATCTTAAGTTCATGATTCGGTCGCTGGGTGGGGGCGGAAGCGGAAGGCGCCAGCAAGTGCGGAGTGACCTGAACCTGAAATTGGATTTCTCGATGCGCGAGAATAAAACAGTACTGCGAAGGATTGATGAAGATCTCGACAACGTGTCGGCCGGACAAAGCATTATCTCTATTCTTGCATCTGCCGAGTACATGATGAATCAGAACCTGACGACCAGGGTGTTTTTTGAGCGCACCTCGACCAACCCGTTTATATCCAACCAATTTCGCAATTCAAGCACCTTTGGAGGCATCAGCCTGCGGTTCACACTGGCTCAATAACCTGGCCGGAGAAACCTAATTGGCCCTGCTTAAAAAAAGATGTTTTTCAAAAAACAGGTCTGGAGCTTGTTATTCGTCAGAAAATTATACTTTTGATTTCTGAAAAGCAATTTAAATACAATGCTATGAAGATACTGGAAAACCTCAAGTATACCAAGAACCATGAATGGGTAAAGCTCGAAGGCGATTTGGCCATTGTCGGAATTACGGATTTTGCTCAACACGAACTCGGCGACATCGTTTTTGTGGAAGTTGAAACTGTGGGCGAATCGTTGGACAAAGGGGATGCCTTCGGTACGATTGAAGCGGTTAAAACCGTATCGGATTTGTTTATGCCAATAAGCGGCGAGGTGCTTGAGTTTAACGAAGCTCTTGCTGATCAGCCCGATCTGGTCAATAAAGACCCTTATGGCGAAGGCTGGATTGCAAAAGTGGCTCCGGCAAACCTGGCTGAAATGGACGGTCTGCTGTCTGCTTCGGAATACTCAAGCGTTGCCGAAGCTCATTGATGCATCATTGTCAGGCATAAGTTTTTTATGCTTTCTGGCAGGGTGTAAACATTTTGCCGCATTCAATACCGAAACGAGAAACCGTGTCAGTATTTGCAGCAATAGTCCGGGTTGTTTTAACGTTATATTTCTATATGGGTAAAGCCTGATCATCACAGGCAGATTTATTGGTCAATCAAAATGTCCGGTGCATCGGCACTTACTTGGGCGATGAGTGATAGTGTCAGGAGTGCCGGGGAGCGATGAAGTTCTGAGACTGGTCAAAAAAAGTTGGAACAAATTAACCGGCAATCGAAAAAACTCTGTAATTTAGCAAATTGATATACATGCCATCGGATTTGTAACCCTGTTCGCATATGGAAACAAAAAAAACAGCTAAAGCCGACCTTGAAAACAAACGAATGTTTTTCATCCAGATCGGACTAATCATCACCTTGGCTATTACTTTGGCGGCCTTCGAGTGGAAAACCTATGACAGGATAGTCTCCGACCTGGGCGATCGCGCTGTGGTTGATATTCCTGAGGAAATGGTTGAAATCACACGTCAGGATCAGCCACCTCCTCCGCCGGCACCTCCTCCGCAAACCACCCTTATCAATATTGTTGAGGACAATGTGGAAATCAAGGATGATTTCAAGGTAGACGTTGATGTTGACCTGAAAACTCAGATCGAAACATATGTTCCGCCTGTCTCGCAGGAGGAACAGGTTGAAGAGCATGAAATTTTTATAGTGGTCGAAGACGCCCCCAACTATCCGGGTGGTGAAGTCGCCCGTATAAAATTTCTGCAGGAAAATATTCGTTATCCACAGATGGCTCGCGAAAGCGGTATCCAGGGCACAGTGTTTCTGCAGTTTGTGGTTGAGCGCGACGGTAGTGTTACCGACATCAAAGTGCTTCGCGGCATTGGTGGCGGCTGCGACGAGGAAGCCATCAGGGTGTTGAAACTTATGCCAAAATGGAATCCCGGGAAGCAGAGAGGACGCCCTGTGCGTGTTCAGTTTACCATGCCCATCAGATTCACATTACAATAACCTGATCAAAAGACAAAAGCGAGGCCGCACCACTGGAAGCGGCCTCACTTGTTTTTAAAAGCAGTTCGGTAGGATCTGATCTAAAACAAAGGCTGCCCTTGTTAGGCAGCCACCAATAATTATTCCAAAATAGGCACATGATGCCGTTGGATTATCCCAGGTTTATTTGCCGTTGTTGTGTTTCTGCAGAAAAGATTCGATGGCTTTTGGCATGGAAGGGAATTCAGCTGTGGGAGCATACAAATCAAGCCGCAGACCGGCATCCACGATAGCCTGCGTGGTAGTGTGCCCGAAACCGCCGATATAAAGATTGTCCTGAACAAATCCAGGGAAATTTTTAAACAGTGACTTAATCCCTTCAGGGCTGAAAAATACCACCATCTCATAGTCTTCCAGCTTCACGCAGCTCATATTGTTGGCTACAGTTCTGTAAAAAACAGCCTGTGTAAAATTGAACTTGTTTTCTTCAATCATCCTTGGAAAGTCCTCTTTGCAAACATCGGCTGTAGGTAACAGAAAACGATCGCCGGAATGCTTTTTCATAATTTCAATCAGGTCACCGAAGTCATGGTTTCCGAAAAAAATCTTACGCTTGCGATACACTATATACTTTTGGGTGTATAGGGCGATAGCTTCGGAAATACAGAAATACTTGAGCGTTTCGGGTACTGCATACCGAAGTTCTTCGCACATTCTGAAGAAATGATCAACAGAAACCTTGCTGGTGAAAATAATAGCCGAATAATCCTGAACGTAAACTTTCTGTTTTCTGAATTCGGAGGCGGTTAATTGCTCAACCCGAATAAATGGATTGAAATCGAACTGCACATTGTATTTTCGGGCAAGATCAAAGTATGGCGATTTATCGTTCTCGGGTTTGGGTTGGGAAATCAGTATTCGTTTAATTTTCATAATTTAAACAAATGGTTGATACTAATGAACGACTTCAGAAAAATGAGGGTGCAAAGTTACAAATTTTTCGTACTCAACAACCCGATTGATAAATAGCGTCTAAATTCCCCCTTTCTCATTATCAGGCGCGGGGAAAAATAAAGAAAAAGAACTCGGATTTCCCGGGAGGGCGATGTGCAAAGGCAAGAAAGCGAATAAATTGCAGGACGAACTAATATTCAGCAATGGCAATTCCCCGCGAATTGTATATCAACTCTATTTCGCGCCACATTTCGTCGTAGACATACAATTTATACAGCGTCCGTTTTCGGGGGAGCTCAACCAAATAAGAAAAGCCGCGCTCCATCTCCCTGTAAGGGCTTTTTGCAAAGGTGTTTTTTACCGCTGTCGGAAGCACGTCAAAATGGATGATGTGTTCTGTGCGAATCCACCTTCCATCGGTCGAGTAGAACGCATCATAATATATCTGATTCCTGAGAAAGGAAACCATGATTTCGTTATTGCTGGTCGACCATTCCACTTGGCTGGCTCCCGGATACATGCGGTTAAAAAGATTCAGCAACTTTTGACCTTCGGCAGTGGTTGGCCGGGCGCTGGGCAAAACAGATAGGGAAAGGAGGATTGCCAAAAGATGTATGAGCCGCGAACGCTTCATAGGAATGGGAAATTCTGCTTCAGCAAAGATAATAAGATAACAAGAGTTCCCTGACTAATGTTTTGGTTTATGGAAATAATCGTACACCAGCCTGCCCTTGCTTTTGCCGATCGCTTCCATTAATTCATCCAGTGTGGCTTCGCGAATCTTTTTTACCGAACCAAAACGAACCAGAAGTTTTTCGGAATAGTGTGGCCCAATATTTTCAATACCGGTAAGCTCGGTTTTAATGGTGCTTTTCTGACGTTTCTTGCGGTGGTGCGTTATGGCAAAGCGATGTGCCTCGTCTCGCAGGTGTTGAATCAGTCGAAGGGTTTCCGACTTTTTGTCGATATACAGAGGCATGGGATCGCCGGGTTTAAAGATTTCTTCGAGTCTTTTTGCGATCCCAATTACGTCAACGTCTTTTTCGATACCAAGTTCCGACAGGCTTGCAAGCGCAGCATAAAGCTGTCCCTTTCCGCCATCGATTATTATGAGTTGCGGAAGTGAATTTTGCTCTTCAATCAGACGTTTGTACCGTCTTAAAACAATTTCCTGCATTGATGCAAAGTCGTCGGGCCCACTGACCGTGCGTATGTTAAAATGCCGGTACTCCTTTTTGTCGGGTTTCGCTTTCGTGAAAACCGCCACACTGGCTACTGCAAAATCGCCTTGCAAGTTTGAGTTGTCAAAACACTCGATACGCTGAGGAAGAGACTTCAGGCCCAGATCCTTTTGCATAGTAGACAAAATGCGGCGACTGTGACAGTCGGGATCTACCAAATCAGCCCGTTTTTGTTTTTCAAGCAGGAAATACTTGGCGTTTTTTTGCGAAAGCTCAAGGAGTTGCAACTTGTCGCCACGCCTCGGTACTACAAACTTAACCCCCGGGATTAACATTTCGGGCATAAAAGGAACAATCAATTCCTTTGCCCCCCCACCGTATCGCTGCCTGAATTCGGTGATGGCAAGGGCGAGAATTTCCTGTTCAGTTTCATCCAGCTTTCGCATTGCTTCCAAAGTGTGCGACTGAATAATAGCCCCATCTATGATTTTTAAATAGTTTACACAGCAGGCATTGTCGACGGTGGCCAACGAGAACACATCCACATCCGAAATGGCTGGATTCACGACCGTGGACTTGCTCCGGTAGCTGTCGAGCAGATCAATTTTTTCTTTCACGAGCTGGGCACTCTCGAACTCAAGGGCATCGGCAAACTGCCGCATCATAACCGACAACTGGTTTTTCACCTGTTGCAGATTGCCTTTTATGATGTTACGAACCGCCGAAACGGCGGCCTGGTAATCGTGTTCGGCTTGCAACCCTTCGCAAGGGCCTTTACAGTTTCCAATATGATACTGCAGACACACCCTGAATTTCCTGCTGTTGATATTCTCAGGGGTCAATTGCAAGGAGCATGTCCTAAGCGGAAAGAGCTGCCTAATTAAATCAAGCAGAGTATTCATCATCTTCACCGATGCGTATGGCCCGAAATACTCCGATTTGCCGCCTGCTGGATGCCGCGTGGGGTAGACTCTCGGGAAGGGCTCATTTTTAATGCAGATCCAGGGGAATGATTTATCATCCTTCAGCATAATATTGTAACGGGGCTGATAGGACTTGATAAGATTGTTCTCGAGCAACAGAGCTTCCAGCTCGGTATCCACCACCACATGCCTTATATCAGCTATCCGCCTCACCATTACCTTCACTTTACCGGTATGGTTCTGATCACCGGTAAAGTACGCCATAACCCTTTTCTTGAGGTTCTTGGCCTTCCCGATATATATGATTACCCCGTCATTGTCGAGGTATTGATAAATGCCCGGACTCTCAGGCAGGGATTGCAGGAGGGTTCGCAACCGGTCAGGCGAGGTGCTGTCGGCCTTCATGATTTAGGTCATTTAGATTCACTTCATGTGGTTCCACCCCTGTGCCCTCAGTGCCACAAGGCCGCCTCCCGATGTGACCAGGTGAATATCTGATGGATCTTCGGTTATATGCCCAATCACATGAATATCGGAGAGGTCTTTAATTTTTTGAAAATCATCCGTGTTCACAGTAAAAAGCAGTTCATAATCTTCGCCTCCGTTCATTGCTGCAGTAACGGGCGATATGCCAAATTCCTCGGCCGTATTTACGGTAGTGCCATCAATGGGTATTTTGTCTTCGTAGATGCGGCAGCCGACCTTCGATTCTTTGCATATGTGCAGCATTTCGGAGGCCAGGCCGTCACTAATATCTATCATGGAGGTGGGCACAACCTCATTTTTTTTTAAGGATGCCAGCATGTCAAAACGAGGCTCGGGTTTAAGTTGCCGCTGAAGAATATAATCATTGCCCCCCAAATCAGGCTGCATACCCGGATTGTTAAGAAAAACAGATTTCTCTCTTTCAAGCAGGAGTAACCCCAGGTAGGCAGCGCCAAGATCACCCGTGACACATATCAGGTGATTGGGCTTTGCTGTGCTGCGGTAACAGACCTCCGTTTTGGCTACTTTACCCAAGGCGGTTACTGATATAAACATACCCGATACACTTGATGTCGTATCGCCGCCTATCAGGTCAACTTTATAGCGGTTGCAGGCCAGTTTAATACCTTCATAAAGTTCGCTGAGGGCCTCAACCGAATACCTGTTCGAAACGGAAATGGAAACAAGTACCTGTGTGGGTGTCCCATTCATGGCACAGATATCACTCAGATTCACAGCGATAGATTTATACCCAAGATGTTTCAGCGGGGTGTAGGTCGTGTCAAAATGAACACCTTCGATCAACAGGTCGGTGGTAACCAAAATGTATTCATCGCCGATATCAATTACCGCGGCATCATCTCCAATGCCTTTTACGGTCGACGGCTGGATTAGGGTAATATCATGCGTCAGGTGATCAATCAGGCCAAATTCGCCAATGGCCGAGAGCTCTGTGCGATGAATTTGGTTTTGATTCATAGGAGGTGGATAGAATTTGGAGTGTTAATTCTTCGACAGACACAATCGCCAGGGGACATTACGTCTGATGTTGGGCCAGCCCATCAAGTCAGGTAGCTGAGGTAAACTGGCGTAAAAAACGCAGGTCGTTTTCGAAGAAGAGACGCAGGTCATTGATCTGGTAGAGCAGCAAAGCCATTCGTTCCATACCAATGCCAAAAGCATAGCCCGAGTATTCCTTGCTGTTGATACCGCAATTTTTTAATACGTTAGGATCAACCATGCCGCAACCCAGTATTTCCACCCAACCGGAATACTTACAGATGTTGCATCCCGAGCCCCCGCATATATTGCATGAAATGTCCATCTCGGCCGACGGTTCGGTGAAGGGAAAGAAGGAAGGCCTGAGCCTGATGTGGGTTTTGCTGTCGAACATTTCGCGGGCAAAATGGAGCAATGCCTGTTTCAGGTCGGCAAAGGATACATCTTTGTCGATATATAGTCCTTCGACCTGGTGAAACAGGCAATGAGCCCGTGCCGAGATGGCTTCATTCCTGTATACCCTTCCGGGGAAAATGGCACGAATCGGAGGCTTGTGCGCTTCCATATACCTGATTTGCACCGATGAGGTATGGGTACGCAGGGCTATGTCAGGATTTTTGCCAAGAAAGAAAGTGTCCTGCATATCTCGTGCCGGATGCTCAGGAGGAAAATTCAATGCGCTGAAATTGTGCCAGTCATCTTCAATCTCAGGCCCGTCGGCTACAGGGAAGCCCATGCGGCCAAAGACCTCTGTCACACGATTCATCACAATAGATACAGGATGACGAGAACCAAGCTGGTTGAAGTCGGCAGGTAAGGTAAGATCAGGAACAACGCTGGTACTTTTTCCCTGCTGTTCTGTATTGTACCTGGCGGTTTCATATACCTCCTGAAGCAGGTTCTTGAGGTCATTAAGCAATCTGCCAACTTCCTTGCGCCGGACAGGCTCTATCTGTTTGAATTCTTCGAAAAATGAATTGAGTAATCCTTTGCGGCTGAGGTATTTTATCCGGAATTCTTCGGTGGCCTCAGCCGTTGCGGGCTTTAAGGTTTCAATCTGCCCGATGAGTTGAAGAATCTTTTCTTTCATCAGTTATTTAACCAGTTGCATGCTCATCTTGACTTCTTTCACCGGTCTGTCGGCGGCACCGGTCTGCACGGCAGCAATCTTATCCACAACCTCGAGTCCGGTAACCACTTCGCCAAACACAGTGTAAGCTCCGTCAAGATGTGGCGTGCCCCCAACAGTAGAGTACATCTTTATTTGCTCAGGTGTGTAGGCGATGCCCGAACGCTGACTCATCATGGTAAGCTGTTCATGATTGAATATGCGCCCCTGAACGATGTAAAACTGTGATCCCGAGCTATCTTTGTTCGGATTAACCTGGTCTGGCATGCGCGCCGCAGCCAGGGCTCCCTTTTTATGATAATATTTTGAAACAAATTCGGCCTTCACCGTATAGCCCGGGTCTTCATTACCGGTTTTTCCGCCCCCACCCTGTATCATGAATTCCTTGATCACACGATGAAAAATTGAGCCGTTGTAATACCCTTCCTTTACAAGTTTGATGAAATTGTCGCGATGCAGGGGCGTCTCATTATAGAGTTTGACAGTAATATCGCCCAGATCGGTTTTGATCAGAACGCGAGTTTCCTTTGGAGTATGTTGTGCCATGCTAAATAAGTTGAAAGTGAAAAAAGCAAGTATAAAAAACAGGGTTTTTTTCATGATTCTCAGGTTTTGGGAAGTTTACAATAGGTCGGGCAAAAATACAAATTTTAGAGCAATGCCAGCGTCCCAACCACAACAGGTTGCTATGGTCCTGAAAAGCCAAAAGTTACAACGCAATTCCGGAGGCCAGTTTTTTATTGAAGCAGTCCCGGCACAAGGGTTCGTAGTTATCTTTCTCTCCAAGCAGTACCAGGTTATCGCTTTTTATGGTTCGGTGGCTGTGCTGTGCCAGATTGCCGCATTCAATGCATACCGCATGAACTTTGGTGACATACTCTGCTATGGCCATCAAGTGGGGTATTGGCCCAAACGGATTGCCCAGGTAATCCATATCAAGGCCTGCCACTATAACACGGATTCCTCTGTTGGCCAGTTGATTGCACACCATAGCCAAATCATTATCAAAAAACTGGGCTTCGTCAATCCCAACCACATCCACATCGTTGGCATAAAGCAGTATCTGGTTGGCGGTTTGAACCGGAGTGGACGGAATGGAATTTTCGTCGTGCGACACTACATTCACATTGTCATAGCGGGTATCGACGCTAGGTTTGAAAATTTCAACCTTTTGCCTGGCAATCCGGGCTCGTTTGAGTCTTCGGATAAGCTCCTCGGTTTTTCCCGAAAACATTGATCCAACAATCACTTCGATCCAACCTCTTCGGTTTTGTCTGCTATACGGGGGTTCAAGAAACATAGTTGTGGAAAATAAAGCCTTTCAGGGCTTCAAAAATATGAAAATGAATCCACAAGTAAACATATTTGAAAAGAGCCAGCAGGATTATTCATAATTTTACCCCACAGAAACCGTTCATGATTTAATGTAAAAACGTTATTATGAGTAAGGATATCATTAAAGCCGAAATCGATAGTTTGTTTGAGGCCATGCGCGAACAGTGGGAGATAATCAAAAGGTATGAGGATAAAATCCCTTATATAGAACTCGATATTCTGCGGGAGAATATCCGAAAGCTTTACGAGGATGTTCGCCTGATTGACAAGCTGAATAAAACACCCGGCATTGACATTGGCCAGGTAAGACCTCAACCGGTCAGCGACCAAATCATTCGGTTTGAAGTGAAAGCGCGCCGGCCTTTCCAGGATCAGACCCTTGCTGCCACTCAGGCTGAAGTTGTCGAAAGCCCATCCAAAAGCGATTTGACTATTGCAGCCGAGTCTGACCTGTCTGCTGTATTGCCAGATGTGGCGCCCCCCGTAACACAACCTGAAGAAATTATTTCGCCTCAACCTCCCCATACTCCACAGGCGGAACCTACCGTTGAGCCCGAGATCAACCCCGTACCGGCAATAAAGCCGGATCCGGTTACGACAGCAGCCATTTCGAAAGAAACTGCCGATGCAGAACCCTTGCCATCACCGGCAACGTTAGCCGAGAAATATCGTGATGACCGAAAATCGCTGATCGACATTTTCAACCAGGGCAGCGAACAAAACAGTCTTGGAAGCAGGATGCAGCATAGCCAGATTAGCGATCTGAAAACTGCCATTGGCATCAATGACAAGTTTTTATTCATCAACGAATTATTTAAAGGAGACTTGGCGGCCTACAATAGGGCAATAACCAACCTGAATTCCAGCCGGTCAAAAAATGAGGCGCTGTATCTCATTGATCAAATGTTGCAACAATATCGTTGGATCCTCCAATCGGCCTCTGTTGTGCGGCTCAAGGAACTGGTGCTGCGTCGGTTTGCTGAATAAACTCAATAAATTATCTGATAATGATATCTTTACAAAAATTACTTTTTGCGGGAACTCTAATTACCCTACAGTGTAGCTCCTATGCCCAAGATGTTCGCTATGCACGTATGCTTATCGACTCGATGGCAGCACCCGGTATGTTTGGGCGGGGATATGTCAATAAAGGCGACAGTTTGGCTGCAGCGTTTATTGGTGAGCAGTTTACCCGCATTGGACTGAAAACATTCGGCAACGATTACTATCAGAAGTTTGATCTGAGTGTCAACTCTTTTCCGGGGAAGGCCGATTTTTCGATTAACAAAAAGGCGTTAAATCCGGGCAATGAGTACACCTTTCACGCCGGGTCGCATGCAGACAATGGTCGCTACAAGGTGATTCATGTTACCCGCCAGGTGTTTGATAACCCGGCATTATTCAGTTCGATGAGTCGAAAAAACCATTCGAAGCACTATCTGCTTTTTGATATAGATCAAATGAAAATAAAGTCGCGCGACACCATTCGTTGGGTTGACTCGATAATCAATAATAATATATTTGGCGCCAGGGGCATCGTTGTTGTAAGGCCGGCCGTGTCCGGCCATGTGTGGGCGCGCCCCATGCCTGTAAAGCCTGTCACCCGGCTTGAAGTAGCCCGGCAGGCCCTGCCCCCTGATCCAAGGTTTATCCGTGTTGACCTCGAAACCAGGTACCTGAATAATTACCAGACGCAAAATGTCATAGGCTTTATCAAAGGTACTGCCGCACCGGACACCTTCCTGGTGGTCACTGCACATTACGACCACCTAGGCATGATGGGCAGTAAGACCTATTATCCGGGCGCCCACGACAATGCAAGCGGCGTTGCTATGCTCCTTGACCTGGCAAGGCATTTTAGTCTTCCTGAAAATGCCCCCAATTACAGTATGGCTTTCATGGCTTTCGGCGGCGAAGAAACAGGGCTGCTGGGGTCTAAGATCTATACCGAAAACCCCCTCTTTCCACTTTCGCAGATTAAATTCCTTGTCAACCTCGACATGGTGGGCACCGGTCAGGACGGATTGATCATTTTCAACTCCACTGCCGATTCGGTGCGTGCCTCCACCATCGAAGGTATTAACGCACAGCACCAATACGTAAACGAAATACGCAGAAGGGGGGAATCACGAAGTAGTGACCATTATCACTTTCACCAGAAAGGAGTTCCCTCTTTTTTCCTGCTCACCTATGCCAGCGATTTCAGGCATTATCACAATGTTTTTGACAGGCCTGAAGGCCTCACGCTAAGCAAATACAATGAGGTTTTCAGGCTGATTGAAAATTTTCTAAAAAGTTTCTAATCATGGCAGGGAAGTTAATCCTAGTTCCCACACCTATCGGAAACCTTGAGGACATTACACTTCGAGCCAAAAAGATATTATCGGAAGTGGATCTGATATTAGCCGAAGACACACGTACCTCCGGCAACCTACTGAAGCACCTTGGAGTGGACAAACCCATTATAGCCTACCACCAGCACAATGAGCACCGGAATACCATTGGTGTCGTAAAACGGCTCACGGAGGGTGAAACCATTGCCCTGGTTAGTGACGCGGGCACGCCGGGCATCAGCGATGCGGGGTTTTTACTGGTAAGAGCATGCGTTGAAGCTGATATCTGCGTTGAATGTCTTCCGGGACCGACAGCCTTTGTTCCTGCTCTGGTCGTATCAGGCCTGCCATGCGACAGGTTCTATTTTGAAGGGTTTTTGCCTGCCAAGAAGGGCAGAAGCACACGGCTTAATTTTCTGGCTCAGATTAGATCCACCGTAGTTTTGTATGAGTCGCCATACCGGGTGCGCAGAACCCTCGCCGATCTGCGCGACATATTTGGCCCCGAACGCCGAGCAAGCATATCAAGGGAGATCAGCAAGGTGTTTGAAGAAACGGTCAGGGGGAGCTTGCAGGAGTTATGCCTGCTGTTTGAAAAAAAGGATGCACGGGGCGAATTTGTGATTGTGGTGGCAGGAGCCGACGACGGAAAGCCGATGGAGTAAGGTGTAGGTATTAAGTATGCAAATAAAAAACATCGTGATGTTGGCTTCGGGCAACGGGAGCAACGCTCAACGCATTGCTGAGTACTTTTCGGCGACCGACGGAGTCCGCATACCTTTAATTTTGAGCAATAATGCCAAGGCCTATGTGCATGAACGTGCAATAAAGCTGGGAATACCCTCGGCGGTGTTTTCGAGAAACGCGCTTTACAACACGGACGAGGTACTGAATATTTTAATCGACCATAATCCTTCGCTTATAGTACTGGCAGGGTTTTTATGGCTTATTCCTGAAAAAATCATTGCCCGCTTTCCGCGACGCATCATAAATATTCATCCTGCCTTGCTACCCAAGTATGGCGGTAAAGGGATGTTCGGACATCATGTGCATGAGGCAGTGCTTGCTTCTGGAGACACGGAATCAGGAATAACTATCCATTATGTGGATCTTGTCTATGATCGTGGTGACATCATTTTTCAAAAGCGCTGTCCTGTTTTTCCGACTGACACGCCAGACGAACTTGCCCGTCGGGTGCATGAGCTGGAGTATAGCTACTACCCTTTAGTGATCGATAGACTTTTGCACAATCAAGGTTAACATCAGCCTCGTTTGGCTTAAAGCGGGATGTTTCCGTGTTTTTTTGGAGGGTTGGCGTAGCTCTTGTTGCGAGTCATATCGAGGGCTTCGATGAGCTTGCGGCGTGTTTGCTTCGGATAGATAATCTCGTCGATGTATCCTAATTCAGCGGCTTTGAACGGATTAGCAAAGGTTCGGCGATAATAGTCAACGGCTTCTTTTCGTTGCTCATCGGTAAGTTTTTCTTTATAAAGAATGTTTACTGCACCGTCAGGGCCCATCACCGCAATTTCAGCAGTTGGGAATGCATAGTTCACATCAGCACCAATGTGCTTGCTCGACATCACATCATAAGCGCCTCCGTAAGCTTTGCGGGTGATGACTGTGATTTTGGGCACTGTTGCTTCTGAAAAGGCAAACAGCAGTTTGGCTCCGTGTTTAATAATGCCTCCAAATTCCTGCATTGTACCGGGTAAAAATCCCGGAACATCCACGAACGTTATAAGCGGGATATTGAAACAGTCGCAAAATCTCACAAAACGCGCACCCTTGATGGATGAATTGATATCGAGAACTCCGGCAAGAATCGAAGGTTGATTGGCTACAATGCCAACCGGTTGCCCGTTAAGCCTGGCAAACCCGACAATTATGTTTTGTGCATAAAAGGGCATCACCTCCAGAAAATTATTGTCGTCAACCACGGTCATGATCAATTCCTTAATGTCATAGGGCTTGTTGGGGTCTGCCGGTACAAGGGTCTGCAGACTTTCATCCTCTCGGGTCGGGTCATCGGTACAAGGCTTGACAGGCGGATCTTCCATGTTGTTTGACGGGATAAAGCTCAACAGTTCACGGAGCATCATCAGTGCCTGTTCATCGTTGTCGGCCATGAAATGTGCCACCCCGCTTTTGGCATTGTGTGTCATAGCACCTCCCAGTTCCTCCTTGGTCACTTCTTCATGGGTAACTGTTTTGATTACATCCGGACCGGTGACAAACATATAACTGGTATCCTTAACCATAAGGATAAAATCGGTGATAGCTGGCGAATAAACCGCACCACCGGCGCAGGGTCCCATGATGGCTGATATCTGCGGAATGACCCCTGAACACCTGACATTGCGGTAAAATATATCGGCATAACCGGCAAGGCTTTGCACACCTTCCTGTATACGTGCCCCGCCTGAGTCGTTTAGCCCTATGACCGGAGCTCCCATCTTTACAGCAAGGTCCATTACTTTTACGATCTTGTCGGCATTGGCACGGCTCAGGGTGCCCCCGAACACCGTAAAATCCTGGGCAAAAACATATACCAGGCGGCCATCAATTTTTCCATAGCCGCTAACTACTCCATCGCCATCATATTTTTGTTTGTCGATATCGAAATCTTTGGCACGATGCAGTACGTGTTTGTCCAGTTCGTTGAAACTCCCCGCATCGAGCAGAATATTGATACGCTCACGGGCAGTCAGCCTGCCCGACTTATGCAGTTTGGCAATTCGTTCAACGCCCCCTCCCTGCAATGTTTGTTTTTCTTTTTCCTCAAAGTTCTTATAGATCTCTTCTAGTGTCTGTATCATAGCTTTTTTCTTGTTATTCAATAACTATCAATATCTTATTGGCGTCAACCGTATCTCCGTCATTCACATTTATTTTCTTTATCGTACCGTCAATCGCTGCTTTAAACTCACTTTCCATTTTCATTGCTGATATGATCAGAACAGTTTGACCGGCAACCACCTTATCGCCAACATCTACTAGCACCTTCACAACCTTGCCCGGCATGGTGCTCACAATGGTGTTATCGCCCACCAGTTTGCTGCCGCCCTGCCGCTTTAACTGATAGCGGGCGCTTGCATCAATGATTTCAACCGGATAGCTATTAAAAGATGTATTCACAACAAAATTTTTGTGGTTGCCCCCGGCTGAGAGTTCAAAGCTGTATGACTTGCCTTTATGCAATACTGAATAAACTCCCGATTCAACCTTGATAAGGTTAAGTGAATAAATCTTGTCGCCAACCTTCACCTTCAGGTCATTGCCCGATTGTTCAATGACTTCGATGCTGGCTGTTTTATTTTTAGTTTTAACTTCCATGCCCATACTCGTTATAAGTGTCTAATATTCAGTGAACGCTTTTCGTCTTCCATGATTTTTCCAAAGGTTGCATTGGTTATTATTTGAGTGCATCAAAGCGGAACCATTAGCCACAGCCTTGTGATCAATATAGGCAATGATCATTGCCAGGTCCTCCATAACCTCATCGCCTGAATTGTCCTGCATTAAAAACTTAAAATTGTTTTCAATAAAATGCGTATTGTATTTTCCGCAACGGAAATCAGGTGCCTGCATGATGCGGTCAAGAAATTTTATCGAGGTTTTGACGCCTGTGATTTTGTATTCATGTAGTGCTCGTCGCATACGCTCTATAGCATCTTCGCGGTTGTGAGCCCACACAATGAGTTTCGAAATCATTGGGTCATAATAAAGAGGTATCTCAAAGCCCTCATACACGTATCCGTCCACTCTGACGCCATTGCCTGAGGGCTGGGTGATGTGCTTTACCACGCCCGGGTTTGGCATGAAGTTGTTGTCTGTATCTTCAGCATAAATTCGGCATTCAATGGCATGCCCGTTCTGGGTAAGCTCTTCCTGCTTAAGGTGCAGTACCTCGCCGGCAGCTATCCGCACCTGCTCTTTCACCAGGTCAACCCCCACCACCATTTCCGTTACCGGGTGCTCAACCTGCAGGCGGGTATTCATCTCAAGAAAGTAGTAGTTAAGATTATCGTCAACGATAAATTCGATGGTGCCAGCTCCATAATAGCCAACGGCTTTTGCAGCCGCAACTGCGTATTTTCCCATTTCCTCGCGGATGGCGGTGGTAAGCAGCGGGCTAGGGGTTTCTTCAATCACTTTCTGATGGCGGCGTTGCACTGAACACTCACGCTCGAAAAGATGTACGGCATTGCCGTGTGTATCGGCCAGGATCTGGTATTCGATGTGGTGTGGCGAATCAATGTATTTTTCGATATAGACAGCGTCATCCCCAAAGGCCATCGACTGACCGACCACCGCCCCCCGGATGGATGAGAGGATATCACTTTCTTTGCGCACCAGTCGCATTCCCTTGCCCCCTCCTCCTGCCGATGCTTTAATCATTACGGGCAACCCTATTTGCCTGATAATCTCCAGTGCATGATTGTCGTCGGTAATCTTTTCCTGAGAGCCCGGCACCACTGGCACATTGGCGGCAATCATAGTTTTGCGTGCAGTAATCTTATCTCCCATGGTGGCAATGGAGAAGGGAGATGGTCCGATAAAAATGATTCCTTCGCGCTGGCAACGCTCGGAGAATCGGGCATTCTCTGACAGGAATCCATATCCCGGATGGATAGCTTCTGCTTGGCAGGCTTTGGCCACCTCAATAATCTTATCGATATTCAGGTAGCTACTTGCCGAAGGTGACGGGCCAATATGGTAGGCTTCATCAGCGTATCGTACGTGGAATGAAGTGCGGTCAGCATCAGAAAAAATTGCGACAGAGCGGATATTCATTTCGCGCAGCGACCGCATCACGCGCACGGCAATCTCTCCGCGATTGGCTACTAAAACTTTTTTTATCATAGTGTATTTAAAGAATTTCGAGTACGGCTGGTATAAAAACCTATGTATGGAGAGATAGGTCCGTTTGGGGCTGCAATATATAAATTTCCCACGTATGCTCCGCTCTTGGGTGTCAATATTATCGACTCGGAGTAGATATTTCGGCCGACATGATAGGATAACAATATTGAAGCTGTTGGCTTACAAATGCTTGAAACCGATAATCTCTCTTATCTCATTTATGGTTTTCGAAGCACTAGCGCGTGCTTTTTCCGCACCCAAACTGGCAATTTTGTGCAGGTAGGTATCATCAGCTTCAAGTTCCGTTATTCTTTCCCTGAATGGGCGAGTGAATGAGATGGTATCTTCGGCAAGCTGTTTTTTCATGTCGCCGTACCGTATCTGACAGTTGTCGTACAATTGCCTGAAGTGATCAAGCGTATCAGGCGGGGAAAGAACCTTCATGAGTTCAAAAAGGTTGGCCACTGCTTGGGCCATTGGTTGATTGGGCCGGGTAGGACCGGTATCGGTAACGGCACGCATAATTTTCTTTCGAATGCTCTCAGGCGGGTCTGAAAGATAAATGGCATTGGCATCGCCCTCCGATTTACTCATTTTGGTGCTGCCGTCCAGTCCGGGTATTTTAATAAGGGCATCACCAAAATTAAAAGCCACAGGTGGCGGGAAGTAGTCAACATGGTACATGCGATTAAATCGGTTGGCGAATGTTCGCATCATTTCGAGGTGCTGCTCCTGGTCTTTGCCCACCGGCACCTTTGCCGCTTTGTGTATTAGCACATCAGCAGCCATGAGGGTAGGATACGTCAGCAGGCCGGCATTGACATTGTCGGGTTGTGAGCGAACTTTTTCCTTAAACGATGCAACACGCTCAAGCTCACCAAGGTAGGCATTCATATTGAGTAGCAAATATAGCTCTGCCACCTCGGGCAAATCACTCTGGATGTATAGGGTGGCTTTTTCGGGATCGATGCCGGCAGCAAGAAAACTGATCAGCACCCGCCTGACGTTGCCATACAGATCAGACGGAGTCGGGTGTGTTGTAAGAGAATGATAATCGGCAATAAAAAAATAGCAGGTATGCTCCTGCTGCATACGAATAAAATTTCGTACTGCACCGAAATAATTGCCCAGATGCAGATGCCCGGTGGGCCTGATACCACTTACAACAATATCCATACTAATTTAAGATAACTGAACTGAAAGTGATGCAAAAATACGAAAAAGCCCCTATTACGCTAGAGGATAATCTCGTCGTCCAGTTTGTTGAAAAAACGGAATTCGAGAAATTGATAGTTTGTTACCGGTTTCAGCTTGAGCCAGGTTTTGTATTTGAAATACCATTTTAACCTGATAGAGGGGAAACCCGTGGTAAGAAATGCGTGGACGTAGGGGTGCAAAGCCAGGGTTAGGTTTCGTTCTCCC
The DNA here is from genome assembly GCA_037445555.1 of Lentimicrobiaceae bacterium. GTDB lineage: Bacteria > Bacteroidota > Bacteroidia > Bacteroidales > JAAYJT01 > JAAYJT01. Next base: position 53,606 of record JBBIKG010000004.1, on the reverse strand, counting down.
TGGTCATGCAATAAATACTTCATGTTATTTTCAATGTCGTCGATTAGCATAATGGTCGACTTTACCTGGCCTGAGCCATCGCACGAGGGACATTTCTCAAGCACTTTTACGGTCATTTCGGGCCTCACCCGCTGGCGCGTGATCTGAACCAATCCAAACTTGCTGGGTGGAAGGATGCTATGCTTGGCATGGTCCTTGCCCATTTCTTCCTTAAGTTTCTGAAATAGCTGCCGACGATACGAAGGCTGATGCATGTCGATAAAATCGACTACAATGATCCCGCCCATATCGCGCAGTCGCAGCTGCCTTGCCACTTCGGAGGCAGCCTCGAGATTGACCGAAAGGGCGTTTTCAGCCTGTGAGCTATCTGAATTTAAACGATGCCCACTATTAATGTCGATAACGTGCAATGCCTCAGTGTGCTCAATGATGAGATAGATGCCGCTTTTTATCGTAACGATTTTGCCAAACGAATTCTTAATCTGTTTTTCGATGCCAAAGGCTTCGAAAATAGGAATTTTGCCTTTGTAGAGCTTGACGATATCAACTTTTTCGGGTGATATTTTCTTGATATAATTTCGCACTTCGTCGAACACTGTGGCGTCGTTGACATGCACATTACTGAATGATTCGTTGAGCATATCGCGCAAGATGGCTGACGCCCGGCCCATTTCGCTCACAATACGCAGGGGCGGTTTGGTATGCGGTAGTTTAGCTACCATGCTTTCCCACTTTTGCATCAGGTTATTGAGGTCGCTATCCAGATCAGCAACTTTCTTGTTTTCGGCAACTGTGCGAATAATGATGCCGAAATTAACCGGTTTAATACTTTGAATCAGCCGTTTAAGCCGGTTACGTTCTTCGGGGCTTTTAATCTTTTGCGAAACCGAAATGCGGTTGGAAAAGGGTACCATTACGATATATCGTCCGGCAAAAGCCAGCTCTGATGTTACGCGGGGGCCTTTTGTGGAGATCGGTTCCTTTGCTATTTGCACCAAGATCTGCTGATTGAGGCTCAGCACAGAGGAAATTTTTCCTGATTTCTCGATTTCCGGTTCAAGGTGAAAATCCTTTAGGTTTGAAGGGGCCGGCTTCCCGGCAAGCGCAGGCTTCAGAAATTTATTAAGAGAAGTGATTTGCGGGCCCAAATCAAGATAATGAAGGAATGCGTCCTTTTCGTAGCCTACATCGATAAAGGCCGCATTGAGCCCGGGCATGAGCTTTTTAACCCGGCCTAGATACACATCGCCTACAGCATAATTATTGTTGCTTCTTTCCTTATTGAGTTCAACAAGGGCTTTATCCTCAAGCAAAGCTATGCTGACTTCGGATGGGGAAACATCTATGAAAAGGTCTTTATTCATTGTATGGTGATCAGGCTCATGGGCCGACACAGCAGATACAATCAACTAAATAGTGCACAAAACGGCGGAGGTGAATAAAAACACGCATGAGTCACAATAGTCAACCATGTGATTGTATTGTAACTCATGCGTGAAATAATATTATTTCTTCTTGTGCCTGTTCTTTCTCAAGCGTTTTTTGCGCTTGTGCGTCGCCATCTTGTGTCTTTTTCTTTTCTTTCCGCTTGGCATGATCAAAAATGTTAGTTGTTATATCAAGTATGTACAGTTAGCTTTTCTTTACCTCGTTGACAAAAGTTTTAGCTGGTTTGAAAGCAGGGATATTGTGTGCAGGTATGATGATCGTAGTATTTTTTGAAATATTTCTGCCGGTTTTTTCTGCTCTTTTCTTTACGATAAAGCTTCCGAAGCCCCTGAGGTATACATTGTCACCTCCAGCAAGCGATTTCTTTACTGCATCCATGAAAGCTTCAACAGTTGCCTGTACAGCAACTTTTTCAATTCCAGTCTTATTAGCAATATCTGCTACAATTTCTGCCTTTGTCATAGTGGTTTGATTTTTAATGATTTGTTAATTTCTTGTTTTAGAGGGCTGCAAAGATAAGAACTTTTGATAAGCGCGAAAAAATTTTTAAGAAATTTATTCATAGCAAGTTATGCTACCTTTACCGGCTATGATTGATAAGGAGGCTTTTCTTACCCGGCTCTACCGGTGGTATTCAGGCCATCAGCGACCGCTTCCGTGGAGGCAAACACGTGATGCGTATCGCCTATGGATTTCAGAGATCATCCTTCAGCAAACTCGTATAAGCCAGGGAACCGCCTATTATGAGCGGTTTGTCAGCACATTTCCGGATGTTCAAAGCTTGGCCTCGGCGAGCCCCGACAGTGTTTTGAAAGTCTGGGAAGGGCTGGGGTATTACAGCAGGGCTCGTAATCTGCACCGTGCAGCGCAAGTCATTATCGACCGGCATGAAGGTAAAGTCCCCTCCGTTTTCCCTGACCTAAGAAAATTGCCGGGAGTCGGACCATATACCGCTGCAGCGATTGCCTCCATCGCTTACAACATGCCTCAAGCTGCGGTTGATGGAAACGTGCTACGTTTTATCACCAGGTATGCCGGCATCCGCGACTCAATCGACACAGTCACGACCATTAAAAGAGTAAACAATATCGCCACCTCGTTTCTGGATGAGAACGACCCGGGGACATATAACCAGGCCATGATGGAGTTTGGAGCCCTGCAATGCTTAAAATCCAGTCCGAAATGTACAAATTGTTGTTTTTCTGACGCTTGCGAAGCTTATCAAAGAGGAGTCGTCACCGAAATTCCTTCGAGGAGTTTGAGAAAACCTTCCGTGCACCGATTTTTCAACTACCTGTTTGTGCTGCAATCGTGTGGAACGGTGCGGTTTACATATATCCGAAAACGCGACACCGACGATATCTGGAAAGGGCTGTATGAATTGCCACTTATCGAGCATGATGCTTTGCTTGATACTGTGCGAGTAACGGAGCATGAATCATTTTTGAAATGGTTTGGCAGGCAAAGCCCGGGAACCCTGAAAGTCGCACAACCCGACAGGCAGGTGCTTAGCCATCAAATTATTCACGCGCAATTTTTTATGATAAGTTTGCACCCCGATAGCTCACCTGAGACGGAAAAATATTTCGAAAAAGTGAAAATTGCCCAACTTTCAAGGGTTGCTTTTCCTCGGATAATCACCAGGTTTTTTGAGGCTATCGAATATTGAACAAAAATAGAGAGGCATGAAGATTGGCAGCATTGATTTGGGCGAAATGCCTGTGTTACTAGCTCCGATGGAGGAGATTACTGACGGGGTATTCAGGCGTATTTGCCGAGAGCAGGGGGCAGATATGGTGGTTACTGAGTTTATTTCAAGCGAAGGCCTGATCCGTGATGCCTCCAAAAGCCTTAAAAAGCTTGTCTTTAAACCCGAAGAGCGCCCTTTGTCAATCCAGATTTTTGGCCACGATCCTGAAGCGATGCGGCAGGCAGCCGGGCTTGCTCAGGCAGCCGGCCCCGATAGCATAGACCTGAATTTCGGATGCCCTGTCCGTAAGGTGGTTGAAAAAGGCGGAGGCGCCAGCCTGCTTCGCGATATACCGAGAATGCTGGCAATAACCAAAGCTGTGGTCAGCGCAACACACCTGCCTGTGACGGCAAAAACCCGGCTTGGATGGAACGAAAACAGCAAAATAATTGTCGATTTAGCTGAACAACTGCAGGATTGTGGGATAAAAGCGTTGACGATTCACGGCCGCACACGCGTACAGATGTACTCCGGACAAGCCGACTGGACTCTGATTGGTGAGGTAAAAAATAACTCCCGTATGCAAATACCCATCATTGGAAATGGAGATGTGGATTCTGTATTCAAAGCCAAAGAAATGTTTGACCGGTATAGTGTTGACGGTATTATGGTTGGACGCGCCGCTATTGGCAATCCTTTCATCTTCCGACAAATTAAGGAATACCTGTCCTGCGGAACAATGCCATCGGAGATCAGCATTCATGAACGTGTTGAAACCTGCCGGCGCCATCTGAAAGAGTCAGCCATCGACAAGGGTGAGCGGAGGGCTGTTGTTGAAATGCGTAAGCATTACAGCGGATATTTCAAGGGTGTTCCTGAGTTTAAAAAAACCCGCATAAAATTGCTGACCTGTAGTACGCTTGCTGCGGTCGATCAACTACTGATGTCAATTACAAGGGGTATCACAGCTGATTACCTGTAATGTGGGTGGTACAGCGTGCAGTAGATTTTTTACGAGGTGCGTTTTTTGTCAGCGATTTTTGTAACTTTGCGCCCTTGTCTTCCAAACTAACGTTGACATATTGCGCCTATAGCTCAGTCGGTTAGAGCAACTGACTCATAATCAGTAGGTCCCTGGTTCAAGTCCAGGTGGGCGCACCAACCACCCCCGTCAGGGGGCTTTTTGTTATCCCCCAATCCTTCTGGCGGCTGAATGCCAAGAAGGTTCTTCTTAGTTCCTGCCGCCACACAACAACCGTCTGCAACATAGAATGATTCTGCAGTGATCATAGTCGTTAAGAAATTCTTAGTACCTTTGGCCCAACAAATTCTCTGTCATGAAAAAAGTATTTGCCTCCCTTGGATTATTATTTTTTGGCCTCTCAATTTCAGCTCAGACTCCCAGCCCTTATTCCCTGAAAAACATCCGCTTCGGTGTTGAGCCCCTCGTTGATGTATGGCTGAAAACCCCTTCGGGAGTAAAAACCAGTTGGTTTCAGAGAGGTTGGGCGTCTCATGTGTTGTACCAGTACAATCTGGGAGAATCAAAATACTGCCTGATCGGCGGGCTGACCGTATCTTCGCACAACTTTTATTCTGACGCTATCCTGAAGCTGACCGACGCCGGCAAGAGTTACTTTCAGGCCCTCGATTCAAAATATTCCTACACAAAGAATAAGTTCAGTTTTACCTATGTCGATATTCCCCTGGAGTTTAACTACAAAAACGACAAACACATCAGTGTGGGATTAGGATTGAAAGCCGGAGTTCTGGTGAACGATCATACAAAGTATGCCGGCAACGACTACTTGACAAACAAAAGTCGTGACATCAAGGTAAAATTTGCAAATAACCCCAATGTCATGGCATATCGGTTTGCCGCAGTCGCTAATGTCGGATTCCGGTGGATCAACCTCCGAGCCACATACTACCTCACACCTCTGTTTGATAAAAGCATGGGCCCCGATATGAACTACCTTTCGGCAGGTATTATCATTCGGCCATACTAATCAGGGCTTTGCGCGATAGCCTCAGTAATCACACCCTATTTTTCTCAAAAATTGAGTCAGCGAATTACGGTAGCTGGCAAAACGGATGTTGGCCAGCATTAACCGAATTCCTGATCAACCCCCCTCCACAATCAGCTGCGCGGTAAATTCTCGGCACTGAAGGTCAACGGATGTATGCAGTTAACTACTTGTTTTTCCTCATAACGCGTATTAGTCCCAACGCGATATTTATGTGTTCATTGAGGCCGCCAGCACCCTTTACACGTTCTCCAGAATCTCGATTTCGGAACAAAAGGATAAATGGGAAAGCAGGAGATTCCTGCACAAAAATTGTTACAATGCCATCAGAGCGTTGATCGCCTTGTCATAGTCGGGTTCCCGGGTAATTTCAGGCACCTGTTCGGTGTATGCCACCACACCTGATTCGTCGATTACAATAACGCACCGTGATAATAATCCTTTCAGTGGGCCATCGATAATATCAATTCCATATTCTTTGCCGAAATCCGCACTGCGAAAAGCCGATAGAGTGGTAAGATTCTGGATACCTTCGATGCTGCAGAAACGACCCATAGCAAACGGAAGATCTTTTGAGATAGCCAGAACTACCGTGTTGTGCAGAGTGGATGCTTTTTCGTTGAACTTGCGTACCGATGTGGCACAAACCCCTGTGTCGAGACTTGGGAAAATATTAAGCAGTACTTTCTTTCCTGTAAAATCGGATAGGCTGGCCTCGCTGAGATCAGACTTTGTCAGACTGAAGTTTACAGCTTTTGTTCCTGTTTGCGGCAGGAAACCGGAGGTGTGGATAGGATTACCCTTAAGAGTGATGTTCGCCATGGAATGATGTTTTTAATGAACTTGTATTGAAAACAGACAAAATGTATAATTGTTTAAGAGAATGAATTGCTGCGCAGTGCAAAACGTCAGAAGGAATATTGCAGGATTAGCCCCAGAGCGACATGAAACTGTCCATAATGCCAGAACCGATACCTGTATTTCCCATCAAACTGTCCGCTGTCGCGCCTGAGGCTGAGAATGGCGTTACTCAGTCTCAGATTTACCGAGGTTTTCGGGTTTAGAAAGTAATGAACTCCTGCATTATACCCTGGAACAATTTGCCTGAAGGGCACCGGCGCCAGATCTGTTGAGCCGTTGTGCTTCTCGAATGTGCTTAAAAGATACCCAAGGCTCATACCTCCTTCAAAAGCTAGTACTTCGCTGTAAATGAGCTTGTAAAGAATAGCAAGCTCGGCATAGTCGGTGCGAAGAAGGTATTCTTCGAAGTCTTCCTTTTCGTAATTCGGATTCTTACGCGACCCTTTTTGTGCATAAGCCAGCTCCATTTGCAACCTGCTATATGCTCGTGATCTTGGACTTACGGCACCAGACAGGTTTGAAACAGGCTCAAGACCGATATCTTTCTGGAAAGGCACACGCAAATTCACGAAGCCGCCGGCATAAATACCAGGCTTATTAAAGCCGCTGAAGCCGTCACCATCCACCTGGGTTCCGAGTATGCCGGCTTTCAGCCCACCTCCAAACTGTTGTGCCCAGATCCTGGAAAACAAAAACGTGCTTAGCAGAAGAAAAATGCTGAGTATAAGTTTTAAGTCAATGCGGTATCGGGTCGTCATGCCATAAAGGTACTAAAACTTTGAATGGCATTTTCTAATTATGCGGGATGTATTATTCCGGAGCTTACTGGTTGCTATTGCATGGCTGCAACAAGGTATTATCAGGATCGATTTCTGTTCCAAACCAAATAGAGGCATACCCCCGAAAAACTCCCACACCCACCGATCTCCAAGTAAGGGATTTCCATTTGTTTTTATTCAGCATGAGGGAGTTATGGCCAGCACTTCTGCCCCAGCTCCTTATGGCTTCAGCAGCAAACTGCCAGGCGTTTTCAAATGGGTAATTCGAATAGAAGGCAATTTCATACCCATCTCCTTGATATTTTGTCATTTCCCGGGGCTTGTCCCACATGCAAGCCGCTTGCCGGTGGTCAGGAGTATAGCAACAGGCCCTCCAGCCGCCCTTCCCCGACCAGCTATGCAGGTTGCAGTTTTTCGAAGTATGGGGCTGGTTGGTTGCCAGATCGATGCAGTGAGTCTGAGCCACGTTGCTCAGAGAGGCCGACAAAGGAACTGAATCAAGACCGTGAGCGGCGCGGTAAATAATAAATTGGCGGTATAATTCCCACTGCAAATCGGTCAAGCATGGATTAGTCGTGGCACTTGTATGGGGCTTGCCTTGTGCGCAGATCCCATGGAGAAAAAACAATGTCAGAGCAATACAATGAAAAGTTTTGACCATGCCGCTCACCTCTGCTGAATTGAATAATTTCAGAACGACCGATTGATCATTTAATTATACCAGTCCGCTTAATAATAAATTAATATTGAACTGAAGCATTTATGATAATTTTGCGGATGCCAATTAATAGTAGCCTATGGCCTCTAATCGTTTTCGCATCCTTCTGGCCGATGATGAACCTGATGTGTTGGAATTTCTTGGCTACAATCTGAAAAAGGAGAATTACGAGGTTTTTTCATGCCGAAACGGAAGAGAGGCCGTAGACCTGGCCAGGGAATTGAAGCCCCATCTAATTATCCTTGATGTTATGATGCCTGTAATGGATGGTGTTGAAGCATGTAAGGAAATAAGGCAGCAGCCCGAGCTGGCTCACACGTTGGTTATCTTTCTGACAGCACGTTCCGAAGACTACTCACAAATTGCTGGGTTCGAAGCAGGTGCCGACGATTATATTTCAAAGCCTATTCAACCACGCATACTGATAAGCCGTATCAAGGCTCTGCTGAGACGCTACTCTGCACCCGAACCCCCGCATCGGGTTCTGGTAAGGGGTAATCTTGTAATTGACAAAGAAAAGTATTTCGTTAGCATTCAAGGCAGGGAAATTCCCCTGCCCAAAAAGGAATTCGAACTTTTGCTGTTGCTTGCGCAGAAACCCAATAAGGTCTTTACGCGCGAAGAGATTTTTGACCTCGTTTGGGGAAACGATGTAGTGGTGGGCGAACGCACCATTGATGTTCATATCCGGAAGATTCGCGAAAAAACCGGATTGACAAGTATCAGGACCATAAAGGGAGTGGGCTATAAATTTGAGGAGTAATCGTAATGCAACTTAACATTAACAGCATGAAATTTTCTGACCCCAAGCGTCTTTCGCTTTTCATTGCCGCAGTAATCACGGCAATGGCTGCCCTGCTTTTTACCGTAATTAATTTGGCCTTTGGTATCGGATTTTGGATCGCATTTGCTTTAACCCTGGTAGTGCTTTTCATTGTGACTGCTACCATCACGAGATATAGCATTGAGAAATTTTTGTATGAGAAAATACGATTAGTCTATAAAACCATTCATCAGCTCAAACGACCTAAAGATGAAAGACATAAAAAAATGAATCTCGGGGGCAATGCGCTAGAGAATGTGTATCAGGAGGTGATCGAATGGGGTCAGGATCAGTCAAAGGAAATTGAGGAGCTAAAACGACTGGCGGCTTACAGGCGTGAGTTTATTGGCAATGTTACGCACGAACTTAAAACTCCTATATTCAACATACAGGGGTATGTGCTTACCTTACTAGACGGAGGCCTTGATGACCCGGCCATCAACCGCGAGTACCTGATGAGAACTGATAAAAGCATCAATCGATTGATAACCATTGTACGCGACCTCGAATCGATTGCCCAGCTTGAGTCAGGTGAATTAAAACTAAACTGGTCGAAATTTGATATAGTAGCCCTGACCAGTGAGGTTATTGATTTTCTTGAAATTAAAGTACGCCGGAAAGATACCGACATCGTGCTTGAAGGCTTGTCCGGCAAACCAACCTATGTGTTTGCTGACAAAGAGAGGATACGCGAAGTGCTGATAAACCTGATCGACAATTCGGTAAAATATGGTTCAAAGCCCAATAGCAGGACGACGATTAGCTTTTTTGACATGGACGAAAACCTCCTGGTGGAGGTCACTGATAACGGAATTGGCATAAGCAAAACGGATATTCCAAGGGTTTTTGAGCGTTTTTATCGAACAGATAAGGCCCGTAGCCGCGAGCAGGGTGGTACAGGGCTTGGGCTGGCTATAGTCAAACATATCATAGAGGCTCATCGCCAAACCATAAACGTCAGAAGCACACTCGGAGTGGGTACCACGTTTGGATTTACTTTAGAAAAAGCAGGCTAAAGGGCGATCAGGCTACTTGCTGCGTTCAGTGGCAAACATTACCAGGCTTTCAAGGCTGGTGCGATATTCAGATTCCGGAAACCCCGAAAGAAGACTAATCGCCTTTTGCCGGTAACTGATCATGCATTTTCGGGCATAGTCAATTCCTCCGCTGGCGATTACCTGTTCAATGATTTTTTTTACGCTGACCGGGTCGGAATGGTGGCGTTTGATGGTGTGAATGATGCTCCGCTTCTCGACATAGGTTGAGTTTTTGAGCAGATAAATAATCGGCAGAGTCATTTTTTGCTCTTTCAAATCAATACCCGATGGCTTGCCGCTCAGATTGCTTTTGTCAAAATCGAACAAATCATCTTTTATCTGAAAGGCAATGCCGACGTACTCCCCAAAGAGGCGCATTTTTTCTTGTGTATCTGCGGGGGCTCCCGCCGAAGCAGCTCCCGCCATACAGCATGAAGCAATAAGCGAAGCTGTTTTCTTTCTGATAATCTCGAAATATACCTCTTCGCTAATGTCGAGTTTGCGGGCTTTTTCCATCTGCATTAGTTCGCCCTCGCTCATTTCGCGTGTTGCCTGCGATACGATCTTAAGCAGGTCAAAATCGTCATGATCAAGAGAAAGCAACAACCCTTTTGCCAGTAGGTAGTCGCCCAGAAGCACGGCAACCTTGTTTTTCCATAGCGCATTGATAGAGAAAGCGCCACGCCGCCTGTATGAGTCATCAACCACATCGTCGTGAACCAGAGTGGCTGTATGAAGCAACTCAATGAGTGTGGCAGCTCTTTTGGGGCGATCGCCAATTTCCCCGCACATACCGGCCGAAAGATATACGAATAACGGCCTTACCTGCTTTCCTTTTTGCCTGTAAAGGTACCTGAGTACAAGGTTGAGAAGGGGTATCGGGCTCTTGAGCGAATTGCTGAATAGTTCCTCAAAACCGGCAAGATGACCTGCAACCGGCTGCTTAATTTCGTCGAGAGTGGTAAGGTATTTCATCAGGGCCAAAAGTAGTAAAAAGACTAATCGTACTTTTGTAAAAACTTTTACATGTCCGGATTCCTGTTTCGCCAGGTTGTTTTTGGCCCAGTCCGCAGCAGACGCTTCGGCGTCTCGCTCGGTATAAATCTGCTTCCGATCGGGTACAAGCTTTGCTCCTATAACTGTATTTATTGCGAGTGCGGAATTACCCAATGTGCCCAACCACAAGACCCGCTTGATTTTATTCCGGCAAAATCCATTGCCGAAATAATGCATAGCCGGTTCGCCGAAATACTGGCCACCGGTCCGATGCCCGACAACCTCACCTTCGCCGGCAACGGCGAACCAACCATGCATCCGGAATTTCCAGCAATCATGGAGGCAACCATCCGCCTCCGCAACACATTTTTTCCGGGTACAAAAATCACCGTCTTGTCGAATGCTACCCGGGCTGGGGATCCAGCTATTCTGAATGCCCTGCTAAAAGCAGATAACAATGTTCTGAAACTGGATGTGGGCACCCCCGAGCTGCTTGCCTCCATCAACAGACCGTTGGTCAAGATATCGTTGCCGCAACTGGTCGGAAATCTAAAAAATTTTGACGGAAAACTTTCAGTTCAAAGCCTGTTTCTGAAAGGCGTGATTAACGGCAGGCAGGTAAACAATTCCAAAGGCGAGCAGTTTGAGCAATGGCTGAAACATCTTGAAGACATACACCCGGCTTTGGTGATGGTCTATTCTATTGACAGAGCCACACCCGTGGACGGGCTCGAGCGGTTATCCCATGCTGAACTCAGGGAAATTTCGGAAAGAATTAAATCCCTGGGTCTGAAGGCTGAAATATTTTAGTTTCAAATTCATGCACAACTATCCCGCCAAAATACTGGTCGCCTTTGGCGAAACCTTTTCAGGAAACAAGGCATTCTTTGATTGGTTGTTGCATAACGGATACCCTGAACTCGCCGCCCTCTCGAGCGCCATCCGCGGGAGCGAAGAGGCGGTTCAGTGGCTGATGAAAAATGGCCACCCTGAACTTGCCGCTCTCGATTATGCCATCGATCGGAACGAGCAGGCAAAGGAATGGCTGACGAAAAACAAATTCAATTTTTTAGCATTGTTTGCCGACGTTTGCAATAAGAACCCCAAAGCTGAACAGTGGTTTGCAGACAACGATCTGAAAATATTTCTGGTACTGGCAGCCAAAATCAATGCGTTTCGCGATAACCAGACATTTGACTATCACAAGCTGCATTTCTAGCATACTTGGTAGAGATGGTGCCTCCTGAAATCAAAAACCACCTTTAATATTCATAAAGGTGGTTTTCTCGTAGTTATCTCAATTGTGCAAAACTATCCGCATTTCGAATATCCGCACTTTGTGCAGGAAATGCAGCCTTCCTTATAAACAAGCCCCCCCGACTCACCGCATTCGGGGCATTGCCGCCTTCCGGCAATCGTTCCGTCAGGGATGAATTTTTTGAGGGCTCTTACAACACCGTTCTTCCAGGTGTTGATATTGTCTTCTTCGAGTGTGAGTTTTTCGATCAGGTGCACCACATATTGTATGGGCATTCCATGACGCAGGATACCGCTGATCAGCTTGGCATAGTTCCAGTAAACGGGTTCAAATGATCTCGAGAGGCCTTCCACTGTCACCCGGTATCCTTCTTTATCTTCAAAGCAAAAATCGTAACGTGTTTGCTTGTTTTCAAGTTTTGCCTTGATTACCCAGCCTTTGGATACCCACGGCGGCAGAAAGAAGCCTTCAGCTTTTCCGGTGAATATCTCATACGGACGGCCGTTTAATATACCTACCACGGCCATCCATTTTTCATGATCGTTCTGGAACCTCACCACATCAGCTTCAAGTATTCTTGGCCTTGGCGGAGCCTTTGTTTCCTGAAACCCACTGATGTCCTCCTTGTTTTTGTCATTACTGATGAGCACTCCCGAACGCGAACCTTCCCTGTAAATAGTCATTCCCTTACATCCGACCTCCCAGGCGGTGCGATAGACCTCCTTCACAAGGTCCACACTTACCTCCCTGGGCAGGTTAACTGTCACACTGATTGAGTGGTCAACCCATTTTTGAATGGCGCCCTGCATTTTAACCTTACTAACCCAGTCGATATCGTTGGAGGTTGCCTTGTAATAAGGCGATTGAGCGATGATTTCCTGCAGTTGTTCGTCGTCATAACTTTTAACTACATCAACATCAAGCCCTTTAACTCTCATCCAATTAATAAATTTCGGATGAAAGACGTTGTACTCTTCCCATGAGTCGCCGACTTCATCCACAAACGAAATAGTCACGTTTTTATCGTTGGGGTTTACTTTGCGCCTGCGCTTGTATGAAACAAGGAATACGGGTTCAATCCCGGAAGTGGTTTGAGTACATATGCTTACACTGCCTGTGGGAGCTATGGTCAGCATAGCGATATTGCGCCGACCATATTTGGCCATATTGTCGTATACATCGGGTGCGGCTTCACGTATGCGATTGATGAATGGATTGGCCATCTCGCGCGAAAGATCAAACACCGGAAAAGGCCCTCTTTCGCGGGCAAGCGAAACCGAAGAACGATAAGCCTCTACTGCAAGTGTTTTATGAACCTTAACTGAAAAATCTATGGCTTCGGGCGATCCGTAACGCAGGCCAATGGCGGCCAACATATCTCCCTCAGCAGTAATGCCAATGCCTGTGCGCCTGCCCTGCAGGGTCTTTTCCCTGATTTTTTCCCAAAGCTTCCGCTCCACAAACTTGGTTTCGTAGTCTTCGGGATCGGCGTTGATTTTGGAAAGTATGCCGTCAATTTTTTCGGTCTCCAGGTCAATGATATTGTCCATCATACGGAGCGCTATCCGCGCATGCCTTTCGAACAGAGCGAAATTAAAGCTTGCCTGGTCAGTGAACGGGTTTTCAACATACCCGAAGAGGTTGATGGCAATCAGACGGCAGCTGTCATAGGGGCAGAGTGGGATTTCTCCGCACGGATTGGTCGATAGTGTCTTGAATCCAAGGTCGGCATAACAGTCAGGAACCGATTCGCGCAGGATCGTGTCCCAGAATAGCACCCCAGGCTCGGCCGAACGCCAGGCATTATGAATTATCTTTTCCCACAAATCGGCTGCATTGATTGTTTTTTTTACCAGTGGAGTGTCTGAATGAATGGGAAACTTTTGTTCATAGGCACCCCCTTCAATGACGGCCCGCATAAATTCATCGTCAATTTTTACCGATACATTTGCCCCGGTTACCTTGCCCTGTTCCATTTTGGCGTCAATAAAGCTTGCCGAATCGGGATGCTTGACCGAAATGGACAACATCAGGGCGCCACGTCTTCCGTCCTGGGCCACTTCACGGGTTGAGTTGGAATACCTTTCCATGAACGGTACAATGCCGGTGCTGGTAAGTGCACTGTTTTTCACGGGGCTTCCGGCCGGACGTATGTGCGACAGGTCGTGGCCAACACCGCCACGTCGCTTCATCAGCTGCACCTGCTCCTGGTCCGTCTTCATAATCCCGCCATACGAGTCTCCACTGACATCGCTGCCAATCACAAAACAGTTTGACAGAGAAGAAACCTGAAAATCATTGCCGATGCCCGCCATGGGGCTGCCTTGCGGAATGACATAACGAAAATCCCTGAGCGTTTCGAATATTTCTTCTTCGCTAATAGGATTTGGGTATTTTTTGTCGATTCTTGCTATTTCGCGGGCCAGGCGACGGTGCATATCATCGGGGGTCAGCTCATAGAGTTTCCCGTCGCTGTCTTTGAGCGCATATTTACTAATCCATACATTTGCAGCCAGCGAATCTCCGCCGAAATAGGCGGTTGACTCCTTCAGTGCCTCCTCAAACGAATATGTGGAAATCTCTTTTTGAGTCATTTCTGACTGAATTTTGGGTGCAGGTACCAGAATGTTAACGGGAGTGTCTTCAAGGGTGCTGAATATATCGGGTCTGTGTCGTTGAGCTGCCAAATCCTTATAACTTTTCGTTGAATTATTGTTATCCAGAACATCTTCAATACAATCAAACAAGCTGTTTTCCAGAGTGATGACTTTTTGTTTCTTCATAGCCTTTGATGCAAATTTCATGTATCTGCTGAAGATTCAAATACTTAAACAACCAGTTCGAAAAATTCTTTAGGGGTACCAAGATACTATGTTCGTTAAACTGAGGTCAAATAAGTTTATTAACAATGACTTAACTTAGCGTTGTAAAACACTGATTTTAACAAGATAGGCTATTGAATAATTTTTTTTTTGCCTGAAAATCCCCGGCCGATCATTGTAAAATACTTGCCAGGGCAGAGCGATAGTGCTTGACAATCAGCGTTATGCGATTTATTAACAGTGGCCTATTTCCCTAGAATCATGTATGTTGCTACAAGGGCAAGCACTCCACCAAAAATACGCTTCAAGATATTAACAGGAAGATTCAACGCCACTGACGACCCGAGGTAGGCTCCGATGATAAAAGCCAATCCTATTATGATGGCATATTTCAGATTTACCTGCCCCGCCTTGTAGTAATTGATTACGGCAAAAAGCCCAATGGGGGGCAATAACACGGCTAGGCTGGTACCCTGGGCCTGGTATTGATTCATGCCCAAAATAAAAACCAGGGCTGGAATAATAATAACCGCCCCTCCCACCCCTACAAGACCGCCTATTATTCCGGCAGCCAATCCGATGATTATTAACAAAAGCAATGTTGATAAAGACATAGTAAAAATTTAAAAGTGAATAATCCGATTAACATGTTAACAACTCGCAGGAATTAACTAAAAATCAAGCCCAAACGACAAATAAAATATAGGCTTTTGTATCTTTTTATCGTCAAATCCCCATGCATAATCCCCCCGGATAAAATACCCCATGATTGAAGTGCGCAACCCACCTCCGAATCCGGCTACGAAAGGTTCTTTCTGCAGCTCAACCCAACCGCTTATCGGCCCCTGGCTAAAATATTTCCTGAACAAATGGTTTTCTTCCGAAAACGGGTGCAACCCCGTCCATGCTGTGCCGGCATCGGCAAAACCAACTAGCTGAAAATCTCTTATCATCTGCGACTTGATGGGCCGGTTGAGTAGTAAACTGAACACGGGGATCCGCAGCTCGCTGTTGAATACAACAAAACTGTTCCCATTCCTGATATTTTGCGAAAAGCCACGAAGGTTGGTAGCCAGAGTCTGGTACACATAATTCTTCGAAGGATCAACGGCAATATCGCGGTTAAATGTTGGCGTAATCCAGCTGTCAACCCCCCCCATGTAGTACACAAGCAGGTTATTTCCAACCGATGTGCTGACTGCGGCTCGGCTGGCCCATATGATATTACGGTACACTGGTATATAATGCCTGATATCAGCCCCCAGCACAACCATATTATCGCGAAGGTTCAGGCCAAGGGTAAGCTTCCCGCTTTCTTTTTCGTTGATGGATTGATAGTATTCGGCAAAGAGTTTCCATCGGGTACCCACAGGCAAATTGGTTCCGACTTCCCGGGAATTGTTGAAAATCAATTCGGCTTTCAGCCCGGCCCACAGCCTGAATATCTCATTTGTCTGCAAGCTGAACTGGTCAACCGATAATGGAATTTCATTTGTCTGTTTGTAGATAATGCTGTTCTTGATACTAAGCGCTCTGGAAAAAGGCCAGGTGAGAACACCATACAGCTCGTGCAGGCGGTATTTAACGTAAATATTATCAGTAGTATTCATTATTAGCTGCCGGTGAAATGCCAGTTGCTTGTCGAGCCTTTTTTTGTTATTGGCAAAGCTGAATACATACTCATTATTTGTGAGGTTGGTATTAATTCTTACGCCCCCGGAAATTTCATAATCATCAAGCAGGTCGGTCAGTGTGACGCCAACAAATGCGTTCAGGCCCGGATTAAGATACAACGGCGAATCACCACCTGTAAACGGCTGATATGTGGCGCTGATAAAACTGAAGTCAAGCTGACTCTTAAACTGATTTATACTGTACTCGACGTTGTAATTTCTGCGCTTTGGCTGAGCGAAAGTTACTTGCGTTGGCTCGCTCCGCAATTTGGTCAGGTCAACCTGAGCCATTCGCCTCAGATCGGCCTGGATAACACCTGTGTCATTTTCGGGTATTTCGGTTGGGTATAAACTTGCGGCGACCGCATTTTCATTTTGCCTCACTGATCTGAACTTTTTTTCGCTTCGCGCGGCTTTGGGCAATTCGTTCACACCACCTTGTAATACAAGGCCAGCCTGTTCGCTTTTATTGATCATATAGCTGGTATATTCCAAGGGCGCTTCGGCTTTTTTATCAGGCTCAACCAGTGGATTTACACAGATCAGAAAATTTTTTCCCTGCCGAGCAATTTCAGCTTCCAGTCCTCCGCCAACCGATACGTCATGGCCAACTACCGGACGGGGATAATTTGTAATCTGTCGGGTGGTGGAAAAATATCGGTAATGCGTGATGGTATCAACATAGGCAATAGTGCTGTCAAGCCTTGCTATGTAACGGTTCTGAATACCATTCATGTCGCTCAGGTATGTGATGAATCCGTTTCCGATGCCAACCGGCATGATTTGGTCAGATAACCGGTTGTTTGTAATGCGCTGCAGGCTCTGGCTTTTAGCCGGATAGGAAACCTGAAAGATGTTGAAGGCAGAATGCTGGGGCAGTCCTGTGATTTTTGGGGTATTAGCCTCCAGGGCGCCCGGTGGACGGTTGGAAGAAAAAACTATTCTTTTTCCGTTATCCGTAAAGCGTGGATGGATGTCATCATAAGGCCCTGAGGTGATTTGCTCATACGAGCCGGAGGGAATGTGATAGACATAAATATTTGTCTGACCCTGCTGCTGGGCTGACATGACGAAACGAAAACCATCAGGTGCATAATCAATATCCAAAATTTTCTCAAAACCGTAGAGGTATTGAGATATGCGTGTTTTGTCGGCAGTATTGTACAGAAAAAGCTTTAGCAGTCCTTTTTCTTCGGTGATGAACACAAGGATTTTGCTGCCTGGATGCCAGGCCAACACAGGGTAGCTCTGGTCTATTTCTTCATTAAACCTATGTCCCCCCCTGAACACCGTATTTTTCTGATCGGTAGCCACATCGTGGATAATCACCAGGTACCTTCCCATGAAGTTTTGTACATAGGCAGCTTTCGCCCCATCGTGACTGACTTTGAGTTGATAGTAAACCTGCTCTTTTCGCTGGCTTACCTTTAGTGTACCATTTGCCCGGAGCTGATCGAAACGCTCTGCTTCGTAAAGTGCCAGATAGTACCCCTCCCATTCATTAAGCAATCTTTTTAATGAAATGCCGATGGTGTATGTCAGCCCCTGATCGATGCTTCGACCCAGGCGGGTGAGATAAATGATGTTTGGAAGGATGGATACCCCATATTTTTCTGCAATCAGCTTCCATAATGACTGACCTGCAAGAATTGCTTCACTACCGGTAAGTCGGCTGAAGTTGCGAAAGCGCCCGGTCAGAAAAGCCTCCCTGAGGCGGTCATCTTTTTCGGTACTCCAGGGCTCGGCCAGGTAAGCTACTACACCCTCCGTAAACCATTCAGGCAGCTGTACCGTTGCGGATGAGGTTACCTGATAAGCGAGGCTGCCACCGTAGATGGATTGATTCAGAAGCACGCGTGCGATACCGCTTCGCAGTTGCATTTCGAAGTGACTGTAATCTCCTTCAAAATATAGGAATACTTTGTTGCTTGCCATGTCAGTAACACCCCCAGTATTGACGGATGCGGCGGTTTCGCTTGCCAGTCCGATATTGCTCTGGCGAAGGTCAGACAGCCTGTTGAAGACAAAAAAATGCATTTTGTGCTGCTGTGGTGCGTCAAGCCTGCGCGACATTTCAGGAATTATCTTCAGTGCAGCCTGCGACACAAATCCGGCAAGCTCCTGGCCATTGAGATAGAAATATGTGTTAAAGTCATCATACTGGTAGTAGGTCCAGAAAAAATCCGTAAAGGTGGTTCGTCCCCGGTCAAAACTTTGCTGAAGTCCATAGTAGAACTGACCCCATGCCATTAGGGGCGGCATCAGGAAGATAGCCATAACCAGGTGAATGTAATGGCCGGGAGAGTTACGTCGCTTCATGAAATTGGTCTCGTTCCGATAGCTAAATTACTGTTTTTTAACGAAGGTCTTACCTTTTGCAACGCCCTATAAAATCCTTCACAAACCCTTTTACCGCGCCTGCCTTGATCAAAACCTGTATCTTTGTCTGCCAGGGCTCAATCTAAAAGACTAACAAATGACACTCATTAAGGTTTTTGTGTTTAACGCGTTCCAGGTGAACACTTATGTACTGTATGACTCAACAGGTCAATGCGTGATTGTTGACCCGGGGTGCTCACAGCAATCAGAGCAACAACTGCTGGATGATTTTATTGGAAAAAACCACCTAACCCCGTTTGCATGCATCAACACCCACACCCATATTGATCACGTGCTTGGCGATGCATTTGTTTGTAAAATGTATAACATTGAGCTGCTCATACATCAAGCCGGACTTCCGTTTCTGGAGCAGGCACCTGTTTACGCAGATATGTTCGGACTTAAGCTGTCTGGCCAAATAGTCCCAAGGTCAAATATTGGCGAACAGGTTGCATTTGGTGATTCCATTCTTGATGTGCTCTATACCCCCGGACATGTGGACGGTTCGATATGCCTGGTGAATCATGCGGCCAGGTTTGTCCTCACAGGCGATGTGCTTTTCAACGGCAGCGTAGGCCGTACAGACCTTCAGACTGGAAATTTTGAAATTCTCAGGCAAAGCATTTCTTCAAAACTTTATACTCTCCCTGACGATTATGTTGTATATCCCGGACATGGGGCAAGCACAACCATCGGACACGAAAAAAGCAATAACCCTTTTATTCGTGCCTGAACGTCGGGGCTTCGGCAAAAAGCTTTTTTGCGGCCGAAGCGATCTGAGCGCTGCTCAGCCTGTGCATACAATTAAAGTGCTTTTTTGGGCAGTGTTCAAATCCAATTTTGCTGCATGGGCGGCAGCCCAAACCTTTTTCCTCAAACAGAACCGATTGACCGCACAGAGACTCAGGAAGATAAGGGTACATCCCAAATTCCGGAACGGTATTCCCCCAGAGCGAGATAATTTTTTTGTGGAAAGCTGCTGCGATATGCATTAATCCGGTATCATTGGTTATTACAAGGACAGCTTCGCGCACCAGCATTGCTGATTGTATAAGATCCATCAGACCGCAGGCATTGAATACATTTTTCCCCAGGGCGTCGCATACCTGTTGACCCCGCATGCGGTCATTCCGATCGCCTAGAAGCACGACCGGATAGGCAAGATACCGGCACACCTCGATGACTTTTTCTGCCGGAAATTGCTTGGTGCCATGTTTTCCTCCGATCACAAATGCAATATACCCCCCCCGATGCGTTGCAGGTAGCCAGGTGGGGTCGTAACTTGCGGAACCCGGCACAAAAAAATCCAGGCCTTCGCCGTCGTTGGTCACTCCGAGCTTATAAACGGTGCGGAGGTAACGAAACACAATATGTGCTTGTGGCAAAAGATTGATTTTAAGATTCACCAACAGCCATTTCCGTATGTTAAGTTTGTTGAAAGTGGCCGAAGGTCTTAACAGAAGCAGCCTGAGCAATCGCGAACGAAGACTGCCGTGCAGATCAACAATGAAATCATATTGCTCGGTTCGCAGATCTTTGGCCAGCTTTGTCACGCTTCCGCCAAGAACATGAATCTTATCGATGTACGGATTTGATTTGATGAGTTCTTTGTATATGGGCTTGGTGCAAAAATGCAACTCAGCATCGGGCAGGCGTTTGCGAAGGCAACGTATCACAGGGGAGGTGAGCACAATGTCGCCGATTGAAC
The DNA here is from genome assembly GCA_037445555.1 of Lentimicrobiaceae bacterium. Classification (GTDB taxonomy): domain Bacteria; phylum Bacteroidota; class Bacteroidia; order Bacteroidales; family JAAYJT01; genus JAAYJT01. The sequence continues at coordinate 33,386 of JBBIKG010000004.1, read as the reverse complement.
TGAACCGTATGATGAGAATTTTTTTCACCGGTTGAATTTTGTACAAACCTAATTAAAATTGATCATTTGCCTCGACAGCCTAGTACAGGCAAAACGATTTTGACTTTTGTGCTACTTTTGCGCAATGTTTTTCGTTGACACACATACTCACCTGTATCTGGACGAGTTTGATCAAGACCGCGACGATGCGATTTGCCGGGCCGTCAGGGCAGGGGTCATGTATATGCTTCTTCCGAACATCGACCGAACGTCCATCGAGCCGATGCATCGTTTGTGTGACGCATATCCTGGTAACTGCTTTCCCATGATGGGGCTGCATCCCACATCGGTCGGGGCCGGCTGGCGGGACGAGCTTGCGGTAATTGAAGAAAATCTTCGCCAGAGAACCTATTACGCCATCGGTGAGGTGGGCCTTGATTATTACTGGGATATTACCTGCAAAAATGAGCAACAGAAGGCCTTTAGGCGCCAGGTAGAACTGGCGGTGCAGTATAGCCTGCCCCTTGTCATACACTCGCGAAAGTCGCTTGATGACATACTGATAATACTCAATGACATGTCTGAGGAAGGGTTGACAGGGGTGTTTCACTGTTTTCCCGGATCACTTGAGCAGGCCATGAAGGCGGTGAAACTGGGATTTAAGCTGGGCATAGGCGGCGTGGTCACCTTCAAAAATTCTAATCTTGGCCATATCATCAGCCATGTTGGGGTTGAACACCTGATTCTTGAAACCGATACACCCTACATTGCACCGGTTCCATATCGCGGAAAACGCAATGAAAGTGCCTACATCCCCATTATCGCTCAAAGCGTTGCAGACCACCTGGGTGTCGACCTGGAAACAGTAGCCAACATAACCACCCGGACAGCCCTCACCCTTTTCGGATTGCCTGAAAACAACCCTTAACAGGCCAGACTATGGAAAATAATGCTAACATTCTTGTTATTTATACAGGTGGCACTATCGGGATGAAGTTTGATAAAAACTCCGGCACGCTTAAACCGTTCAATTTCGAGCAGCTTTATCAGCACATCCCTGCTCTAGAGAACCTCAACTGTTGCATCGATGTTCACAGTTTCGATCCCCTGATTGACTCATCGAACGTAAACCCTGCATTTTGGGTGAAACTGGCAAAGGTCGTCCAGCAAAACTATGAATCGTACGATGGATTTGTAGTATTGCACGGAACCGACACTATGGCATATTCGGCCTCAATGCTGAGTTTCATGTTAGAACACCTGAACAAACCGGTTGTATTCACCGGGTCGCAGCTTCCGATGGGAGTTACTCGCACAGATGGACGAGAAAATTTCATAAACGCCATAGAGATTGCCTCCGCCCGCGAAGACAACACGCCGATGGTGCCGGAAGTGACGATTTATTTTGAAAACAGGCTTTTCAGGGGAAACCGCACAAATAAGTTTAACGCCGAAAATTTCAATGCATTTGTCAGCGGTAACTATCCTGCGTTGGCCGAAGTGGGAGTTCATATCAGATATCACAAAAATTACATTCTGAAGCCCAACTTCAAGAAGCTGAAGGTGTATACGACCCTCGATCCTAATGTTGCAATTCTGAAACTTTTCCCAGGCATCAACGAGGCCTCCGTTAAATCGGTGCTAGGGATAAACGGCCTGAAGGCGCTCATACTTGAAACCTATGGCTCGGGTAATGCCCCTACGGACGACTGGTTTATCGGAGTGCTTGAAGAAGCTATCCGGCAAGGGATAATCATTTACAATGTTACCCAGTGCAAAGGAGGATCGGTTGAGATTGGGAAGTACGAAACCAGCTTGAATCTTGGGAAGATCGGGGTTGTTGGAGGCTATGATATCACTACGGAGGCGGCGATTACCAAACTGATGTTTTTGCTGGGGCTTAACCTCTCAAAAACGGAAACGGAGCACCTCCTGCAAACCCCGTTAAGGGGAGAAATGAGCCTCTGAAACCTCCTAAATGGCTGGAAAAATGATTTTAATGAAAAATATAAATCAAAATGTAATATTATTTCATAATTTAGCAGCCTTAAAATAAAAGGGGGGCGGGATAGATTTCCTCAACCACTTTTTCGGAGAGGTGGCCGAGTGGTCTAAGGCGCACGCCTGGAAAGTGTGTATACTTCAAAAGGGTATCGAGGGTTCGAATCCCTCTCTCTCCGCTGAACTGATAATTAACCAAAACCGAAAAAAGTATTTTAACCAATTGTAATCAACTATGAAAAAAGTTATCGCTTTGCTATCCGTAGCATTCATTCTTTCGTTTGGAATCAGTAACCTGGTTCGTGCTCAAGAAGCCCAGCAAGCACCGCAAACTGAGGTAACCACTGCCCAGGATGCCGCTGCACCTGCTCAAACTCTTACTCCGCCCGTGGAAGAATCTAAAACTTTTCACCAGGTTCTTAAAGAAAAGTTCATCGAGGGTAGCCCTGCTTTCATGGCCATCGTTCTGCTCACCCTGATTTTTGGATTGGCACTAGCTATCGAGCGTATTATTTACCTCAACCTGTCCACTACCAATACCCGGAAGCTCCTCAACCAGGTTGAGTCGGCGCTGGCTACCGGAGGGATTAATGCTGCAAAGGACATCTGCAAAAACACCCGCGGTCCGGTTGCCAGCATTTTTTATCAGGGGCTGGATCGCTACAACGAAGGTCTCGACATTGTTGAAAAGTCAATTGTTTCCTACGGCAGTGTGCTCACCGGCCGCCTCGAAAAAGGCCTGTCATGGATTTCGTTGTTTATCGCCCTGGCTCCCATGCTCGGGTTCCTTGGTACAGTAATCGGGATGGTTGCTGCTTTTGACGCTATCGCAGCCGCCGGCGACATTTCGCCCACCATTGTGGCTTCAGGTATCAAGGTGGCTCTATTGACCACAGTATTTGGTCTTATTGTGGCTATCATTCTGCAGTTATTCTACAACTACATCCTTGCCAAGATCGATAGCCTTGTGAACGACATGGAAGACAGCACCATCAGCTTCATCGAAATTCTTGTGAAAAACGACCTGAAGAAATAAGACCTTAAACACGTTTACAAATGGAAAAAAACATATTTGTCAGGCTATTCAAGATAATCTCAATTCTCATCATCGTTGCAGCTGTTATTTTTGTCGCCCTGATCTGGATAAAAGGCGACTCTGCAATGACCGAGAACCTGGGGTTACAGAATTCGGTCCTGAATCCCTTTTTCCTGGTGGCTTACATCGCACTTGCGCTATGTATCCTGATGGCGCTTTTATTTCCGATTTTCAATATTATCAGTAACCCGAAGGTGCTGGTGAAATCTTTGATCGGACTGGCGGTTATCGTGGCAGTGGGATTCCTGATCTATTCGATGTCATCCAACGAGCTTACCAAGCTGCAACTCATGGATTATAAGATTACCGAAACTACATCGCGCCAGGTGGGAGCCGCCCTGTATGGAACCTACCTCATCGGAGCCCTGTCGGTATTAGCAATCTTATATGCCGAACTATCATCTTTTTTCAAGAAATAAAACAAACGAATAATGGCGAGACCAGTAAATGAGATCAATGCAGGTTCAATGGCTGATATCGCCTTCCTGTTGCTAATATTTTTCCTTGTTACCACTACGATGGACGTTGACTCAGGGCTCATCCGCAGGCTTCCGCCGCCTCCCGATCCCACAGTTAAACCCCCCGATATCAAACAAAGAAATGTACTAAATGTGTTGGTTAACAGCCGCGATGCCTTACTCATTAACAGGCAACCCGGCGACATCAAAACACTGCGCAGGCAGGTTAGGGAGATCATTGCCAACACAGGCAACCGCGAAGATTGGCCGGAGAAGCGTATGGAAACCATAGAGCATCTTGGCGATGTGTGGGTTTCGAAAGGGGTTGTATCCTTGAAAAACGACAGGGGTACCTCATATAATATGTATATCCAGGTGCAGAACGAACTTACTTCAGCCTTCAACGATTTGCGTAATGAACTTGCGCAAAGTAAGTTTGGCCTCAAGTATGATCAGTTGCCTCCCGAATGGAAGGATGCGGTGAACAAGGCTGTACCTGTAGCTATTTCAGAAGCTGAACCAGAAGATGTAGGAGGGAAAAAGTAATATGGCACGTTTCAGAAAAAAAGGAAAAACTAAGATGGCAGCCATCTCCACTGCTTCGCTGCCCGACATTATCTTCATGCTCCTGTTCTTCTTCATGGTTACCACGGTGATGCGCGAAACCACTTTAATGGTTAAGATAAAAGTTCCCGATGCCACTGAGGTGCAAAAACTGGAGCGCAAATCGCTGGTGAGCTATGTCTATATCGGACAGCCGGTGAAGAGCCAGCTATACGGTACTGAGTCACGTATTCAGCTGAACGACCGCTTTGCAAGTGTGAAAGACATCCAGAATTTTATTGTGGCTGAGCGCGAAGCGCGCGACGAAGCCGATCGCGGGTTGCTTACCACATCGCTCAAAGTGGACCAGGAAACCAAAATGGGAGTTGTTACTGATGTTAAGCAGGAGCTGCGCCAGATTGGTGCATTCCGAATCAATTACAGCACCCGTAAGCGGATCGATAGATAAGCAGTCAACCGACTGTTGCATATGCAAAGGCGATTCCTCCCGGGTCGCCTTTATTATTTTCGTTGGATAGCCGGATGAAAAATGCTTCGGTGATAATTCACTTGCTTTCGGAATGGGGTGGGATGCGCAGCTTGAGATGTTGATTAATGCTGAAAAAAAGGAGCATCAACAGAACCACACTGGCCAGCATCCACCAGAAATTGGCCACCTTCCCCAGTTCCGAATAATCGTGATGAATGATCTCCCTGCGAAACAGAAATGCAACCACCACCGCCAACGCATTATTAATAAAATGTACCACTATGGGCATCCATAAAGACCCTGTTACCGCAAATAGGTAACCAAAAATCAGCCCGAGTGCTGTGCGTGGTAAAAACCCATAAAATTGGAAGTGTAAGGCGCTGAATAATACTGCACTTGCAAATATGCCTGCATGGTGGTTACGAAACCACTCAGTAAAAAGCCGTTGCAACACTCCCCTGAATACAAGCTCCTCGCCGATAGCTGGTAACACGGCAATCATCAGTAAATTAACCCCAAACCCGGTAAGGGTGTTGGTCGCCAGAAATGCCTCTGTAAGCCGCTCTGCATTGGCTTCCGCTTGCTTCATCCATGTTTCGGCCGAGGATAACCAGGAGGGAAATTTCACCGATTGGTTTATTTCTATCAGCCACTGCACCATAGGGAGCGAGGACAACAGCACCAGAAGGCACAGAACAGCGGTAAGCAACCCGACCTGCTTATTGAGCCTGAGGTAACTTGTAATCCTTCCTCCCGCCAATCGCGCAAATAACAAGGGCGGGATAATAAACAATCCAACCTGGCTGATAATCTGAAGATATTTTGCAATGGCAAGGGTTTCTTGATTGTCAAAATCAGAGGCCGACAAAGTTAAGGTCATAAAATCCTTATCGAAAATCCACATGCCTGTCAGCGATGCCAGAGCCCCGAAAACAAAAAATACCATTAGAGACAAAAAACCATAGAAGAAGATTTTACGTAATGGCGAGTAATGTGATATGGCTGCCTGAATCCGCATTGTGGCTATGGTTCGATCAGTTAAGTGTCAACCGGAGGCCGGGATGACTTCCTCTATAAGGGATACAAACATAGTCGAATATATTAACAACAAAAAATCAAAGAATATATTTATAGAGTCAGAGGTAATAATGTTGCAAAATTGCCATGCGCCCTGTTATCTTTGCCCACGGTTATTTAACATACATATGAACCCCTAAAACCCATATCGATGGCAGGAATAAATAAAGCAATCTTAATCGGAAACCTAGGACGCGACCCCGAAGTGCGCGTCCTCGAAGGCGGAGCCAAAGTAGCCACCTTTACTCTGGCAACCACCGAATCCTACAAAGGCCGTGATGGCAACCGTGTCGATCAAACTGAATGGCATAATATAGTGCTGTGGCGCGGATTGGCCGAGATAGCAGAGAAATTTCTTAAAAAAGGAATGCCAGTGTATATCGAAGGGCGCATAACTAACCGCTCATGGACAGATAAGGACGGGCAGAAGAGGTATACAACAGAAATTGTTGGTTCAAACATGACCATGCTGGGTGGCCAGCGCAAGGAAGACGCATATGTGGCTCCCGGCATTGAGGATATGCCCCCGGTAGAACCGGGCGCCGTGCCAATTGATGATGACCTGCCGTTTTAAGCCTCAACCCTCAGGTATCGCTACACTCGTCTAGCGGTTTATGGCCTTTGACAGCCAGCTGTAAATATTTACCTTTGCAGCCGGATATATTATTGTCTAATCAATATTTATCAAATTGCAGATTATTGCGTTAGGTTTTCCAGATACACTTGTCTACCTACTGGCAGGCATGCTGTTACAGCCAGTCAACTTTCAGTTCCTTCTCTTCATCCTACTGATCGTTTTCCTGTTATTCATTTCGGCTCTCATTTCAGGTGCCGAAGTAGCCATGTTTTCGCTTAAAACCAACGAGTTACGCTCGCTACGCGACGGCAGTCGTTCAAATCAGAGGCAACTTGCTGGACTGATCGAGAATCCTAAAAAATTACTAGCAACTCTCTTGATTGCCAATAACTTTGTCAATGTTTCCATTATCATTCTCAGTACCCTGCTTACAATAAACTGGCTCGATCTGTCGGCATCGCCGCTTCTGGCTTTTATTATCCAGGTGGTATTCATCACTTTTCTGATATTGCTTTTTGGCGAGATAACCCCAAAGGTGCTGGCCACCAGTGCACCCCTCAGGTTTTCACTGGCACTGGCTCCTTTTGTTAAAATTTTATCCGTTGTTTTCACCCCTTTGTCCCTGCTTCTTGTCCGGTCAACTGCCTTCATTGACAAACGTATTGCCCGTAAAGGCTATGATGTTAGCCTGAGTGAACTGAGCAGGGCAATAGAGATAACAACCCCCGAAACTACACCCGAAGAGGAGAAAAAACTCCTGAAAGGCATCATTAAGTTTGGTAATATTGATGTGAAGGAGATCATGAAGCCACGCATCGATGTGTCGGCCATCGACATCAACAGCTCGTTTGCTGAGCTGGTCCGGTTTATCGTCGATTCAGGCTATTCGCGCATACCGGTGTATGAAGATTCATTCGACCACGTGAGAGGTGTTTTATATATAAAGGATGTGCTAAGTCACCTTGGCCAGGACGATGATTTTGAATGGAAACAACTGGTTCGCCCCGCGTTTTTTGTGCCTGAAAACAAAAGAATCAATGATTTGCTTCAGGAATTTAGAGAGAAAAAAATACATATTGCCATCGTAGTAGATGAATATGGCGGAACCTCGGGGGTGGTTACACTTGAGGATGTTATCGAAGAAATAGTGGGCGAAATAAATGATGAGTTTGACGTGGAATCCGAGGCCATCATGTATTCAAAACTTGATGAAAATAATTATATTTTTGAAGGCAAAACATTACTCAATGATTTTTGCAAAATCATTGGTATCGATGACAAATTATTTGAAAACGTGAAGGGAGAATCTGATACACTAGCCGGATTGCTGCTTGAGCTAACAAAAAAGATACCGGATAAAGATGAAATAGTCAGGTTTGGCGGTTTTGTTTTCAAGGTTGAAGCCGTCGATAAGCGGAGAATCAAGCGTATAAAAGTCACCCTTCCTACACAATCTGACAGCAACGAATAACGTTATGCTGCCATGCACAATCTGACTATGCGTTCCAAATTATCTTTTTTGTTGATAGTGACATGGCTGATGCTCAGTGCCTGCGGCGATGCCCCGTTGCCGAGGCCAAGAACATACTTCAGAATAGCCTTGCCAGATAGAACCTATCAGCGATTTGACGTTGGCTTCCCGTATTCTTTTGATTATCCCAGCTATGCCAGTATCGCCCCGCGAACCGGAGCTTTCGCGGAACCTTACTGGGCCGATATCGTTATGCCCCGATTCAGCGCCCGCATATACCTCAGTTATAAACCTGTCAGGGGCAATTTGGCCGAATACCTGAATGACAACCATTTGATGATGAGCAAGCTTATTCCCAAGTCGACAGGTATAAAGGAAGACGAAGTCATTGACGATATTAACAGGGTGTATGGAACGATTTACAATGTGGAGGGCAGCGGGGTGGCTTCGCCCTGCCAGTTCTACCTGACCGACAGTGTCAGGCATTTTCTGCGAGGCGCATTGTATTTTAACGTCATTCCAAACAACGATTCACTAGCCCCGGTCATTCAATTCATCAAGGGCGACATCCGTCACCTTGCATCAACCCTGCAGTGGAAATAAAAAATTCCCCCTTTTTGTCTTTATCTTAAATAATTACCTACATTTGCCACAGGTTAGAAGATCTTTAGGGGAATCCTTTTTATTTAACAAACGTGTCTGCCAGACTCAGAATAACACTGGTCGTGTTTATTGTGTTTGGCTGGGCTATAAGTTCGGCAGTGGCTCAGCCAATCTACTCGCGTGTAAAAATTGCAGCGGGCTTCACAGATATTGTTTCCCTTGCTCTGGCAGATATTGACCTCGAAGGAGCAGATTTTCAATCAGATAGCATCTCAGTCATCTTGCCTCAGTCTGACCTGCAAATTCTGGATATGCTTGGCTATACCTACCGCATCGTGGTTAAAGACATGACGGAGTATTACGTTACACGTGCAAGACAGGAAGCCACACGGCTTGATCTGAAAACCAGTATAAAACTCAATACCGCCTATCCCATACCGGCAGGATTCGATTTCGGGTCGATGGGCGGCTTCTGCACGTACGACGAATTTTTGGAACATCTTGACAGGCTTCGCGCCAAATACCCTTCCTTGATTACGGCACGCTATCCGGTGAGCAGCACCATTGTAACCCATGAAGGCCGCCCTGTGTATATGGTGCGTATCTCAAGCGACCCGTCAAAATATCAGGAGCAAAAGCCCAAAGTGCTGTACACTGGCCTCACGCATGCCCGCGAACCCATCACTATGCAGCACTTGCTGTATTTCATGTATTTTCTACTCGAAAATTATCCGAAGAAGCCTGAAATAAAGTATTTGATCGACAACGCCGAATTATATTTTGTTCCGGTTGTCAACCCCGACGGATATATCTACAACCAACAGATAAGCCCCAAGGGCGGGGGCATGTGGCGCAAAAACCGCCGTGCCATCAGCGAAACTGTATTCGGAGTCGATCTCAATCGCAATTTTGGTTTCCAGTGGGGCTACAACAATATAGGCTCCTCTGCTCAAGCCACTTCCGAAAGCTATCGCGGTCCGGGCCCATTTTCTGAACCCGAAACCCAGATGATAAAACAGCTGTGCGAATCCATCCCTTTCACCATCGTGCTGAATTACCACAGCTATTCTAACCTTTTACTTTACCCCTGGGGCTACCAGTTTGCCGGCACCCCCGACGATCTCATCTTCAGCACGCACGCCAGCCTGATGACCACCGAAAATTATTACAGATTCGGTCCCTCGAGCACTACCATTTACCAAACCAATGGCAGCAGCGACGACTGGATGTATGGCGAACAAACCTCAAAACAAAAAATGTATGCCTATACCCCCGAGATAGGCACCAACAACGACGGCTTTTGGCCTTTGCAAAGCCGCATCATTCCCCTGTGCCAGGAAAATATGCTTCAAAGCCTCATGGCCGGCTTCTTTAGCCTCAGGCATTCCAGACTTACTCCTGCCGCCAACCCCAACCTCACCGGTAACCAGGGCTATGTGGCTTATGACCTTCAAAGACTTGGCTTTCAGGAAGGTGGTAATTTTACAGTGTCGCTGCAAGCCCTCGGAATGTCAGCAGGCTCAACAGGCGTACCGCGTAACTACAGCAATCTCAGGCTTTTACAAAGTGTCCGCGATTCGATTGCCTTCACACTTACGCCTGGCACGCCTGTCGGAACAGCAGTTAAATTTGTCCTCCAGCTCAGCAATGGTTTCTATACGAAGAGCGATACAGTGGTTGTTCAAAAATCCATGCTGACAGCAACCCGCACGCCTGACCGCACTGAACTGGATGTGTTTCCGAATCCTTTCGACGGGGAACTGAATATCACCCTGGCTGAACCCGCTGATGTGAAAACCGTGGAAATTTTCAATTCCAACGGTAGTATGGTGTATTCTCAAAATCAGCCGATAAGATGTCAGACTCTTCAGTTGAATACGGAAGCGCTTCTCCCGGGATTTTATATTCTCAGGATAAATACCCAGACGGGCACCCGGGTTCAAAAAATTTTGAAGCGATAAGCAACTTTTCTTGGAAACTTTTTTCTGCAATTGAAGAGCTATCCGGCTGGCTGAATTCACATCAGACTTTCTCAAAGTAGTCGAAGTCATTACCAGTAAAAGGCGATTGGCAAATGGTTATACAAACAGGCACTATTACGTAATCCACTTCTAAACATTATCCGTCGGGCGCTAAAATAACCCGAACATCATCCTCCCGATCAGGAAGTATAGAAACAGGCCAATTATATCGTTAGAGGTGGTGATAAAAGGGCCGGTAGCAAGTGCAGGGTCAACGTTAAGCTTGTTGAGCATCAGAGGCACAAAAGTGCCAAAAATGGCTGCGAAAATTATCACAGCCGTCAGTGCGATGCTTACGGTCAGGCTGAGGGCCATGGGATGATCAAATATCACGTTGTAGGCAAGCAGTAGCGATGCACACACAAAGGCATTGAGCAAACCAACGGAAAATTCCTTAAACAGCTTAGGGAGTATCCCGTCACGGCTTAGGCTGTCGTTGGCAAGCCCCTGCACCACGAGTGCCGAACTCTGAACTCCCACATTGCCTCCCATGGCGGCAATGAGTGGCATGAAAAACGCCATCTCGGGATAAATTTTTATTTGTGGCTCGTAGTTGCTGATTACCCGCGAGCCGATTACTCCACCAAACAGTGCAATCACCAGCCAGGGTAAGCGTGCCCGCGATAGCAGCCATACCGTATCGGTTGTTTCTACGTTTTGCGAGATACCCGACATGAGCTGATAGTCCTTGTCGGCTTCGTCTTTTATCACATCCACCACATCGTCGATAGTGATGCGCCCAAGCAACCGGCCCAAATCGTCCACCACCGGAAGTACTACCAGGTCGTATTTTTTCATGATCACGGCCACCTCATCGGCGGGAACAGCAGCATTTACGGAGTGGATGTCGGGATCATAGATGTCAGCAACACGGGCTTTTGAGGGGGCAAGCATCAGGCGCTTCAGTGAGAGTGTGCCTTGCAGGATATCGCGGTCATTGACCACATACACATAGAAGAACTGATCGATATCTTCGGCCTGCTTTCGAACTTCGCGCAGGCAGGTATTGACTGACCACAAAATATTCGCCTTTATAAGTTCTTTGGCCATCAGGCCACCTGCTGAATCTTCAGGATAGGCAAGCAGGTCGGCAATATTTGCCGCCTGTTCGGCATCCTCAACATGCGAAAGCACTTCGGATCGCATAGTTTGGGGTAGTTCAGAGATAAGGTCAGCCGCATCGTCCGAGTCGAGATTATCCACATAGCGCCGGGCAATTTCTTCGGATGATATGTTTGCAAGCAGCTCTTCACGTATATCCTCTTCCAGCTCCATCAGCACCTCTGCCGCTTCCTCCTCGCCAAGCAGCGACAGCAAAAACCTCGCCTCCTCAAAATCAAGCTCTTCAAGGATTTCGGCAATATCCGCAGGATAAAGGTCATCCAGCAATTGCCTCAAGAACTGCTGATCCTGCTTCTCCACCGCATTGGCTACGGCATCAAGGTAATCGCGGGTAAGTGTAAACTGCATATCAGGTGAATTTAAATGCGTATGACTATACGAAATTAGCATTTCTCAACCAATCGCACATCATTAACCTTTAGTGATTGTGCGTCAATATCGGATTATGCATGGATTAATCCCAAGTTGTGCTCGCCGTTTGGTTCATTTTTGGTAATTTCACCACTCTGTAAATCAACCATCGCCATGAGGAAAATTCTTTTTATTCTTGCCAGCTTTTTTGTCATAAGCGCCCAGGCTGGTTTCGACGAATCGTTTACCGGTGCTACTTTACGGTTCGATTATTTTCGAACCGGCAACTATCAGACTGAGATCATATCTGTGGATGAACTTATAGAAGAAGGCCCCTGGGCAGGGTCAAGAATTAACCTTACCGACCCCTTTGATTACGGAAAGCATAAATTCGAGGTTTGCGATGCAGCCTCCGGAAAAGTTATCTACTCCTATCATCATTGTTCGCTATTCAACGAATGGCAGACCACCGACGAGGCCAAACTTACATGGCGATCGTTTGGCGAAACGATCCTCTTTCCGTATCCGCGCAAACCGGCAAGTGTTGTATTTTACAGTCGCGACAGGCAAAACCGCTGGAATAAACTCTTTGAGTACGTCGTTGATCCGGCGAGCATTTTCATTTCGCGTGAAAAAAAAGCTATATTCCCTGTGATTGATGTCAACACCCCCGCTCCGGTGGACAAAGGCCTTGACATTGTTTTTCTTCCAGAAGGATATACGGCAGCCGAAATGCAGAAATTTAAGAATGACTGTGAACGATTTGCCGGATATATCAAAAACAGCGTGGCTTTTTCAGGGTTTGACGGCAAGATCAATATTCGCGCTGTCATGGCCCCAAGCATAGATTCGGGAACGGATATCCCCGGACAAAATTTATGGAAAAACACGAGTTTGAATTCCAATTTTTACACCTTTGGATCAGAACGTTATCTGATGACCATGGATGTGAAGCGGGTGCGCAATTTGGCGGCCAATGCTCCTTGCGACCAGATAGTTATCCTTGTAAACACCTCGAAGTACGGAGGCGGGGGCATTTACAATTATTATGCTGTAACTACGAGCGATCATTCAAAATCAGACTATGTCTTCATTCATGAGTTTGGACATTCTTTTGCCGCCTTGGGTGATGAATACTACAACAGCGAAGTAGCCTATGTGGATTATTACGACTTAACTGTTGAACCCTGGGAACCCAACCTGACTACACTGGTCGGATTCAGCAGTAAGTGGAAAGATATTTTGAGGCCCGATACACCTATTCCAACCCCTGCCGACACAACCTACCATTATAATACCGTTGGAGTCTTTGAAGGCGGAGGCTACACCGCCAAAGGAGTGTACAGGCCGTTTATGGATTGCACAATGAAGTCAATTATTTTTGATGCATTTTGCCCTGTTTGCCGCAGATCCATTACCCGGATGCTTGAGTATTATACCCAATAGGTAATGGCAAAGAACAGGGTTGATTTTTTGGGATTACATTCTGTTGTTTCGCTTTTTTCTCTAACTTGCGTGATAATAATCATTTTAATAACCCATTATAAACCAATACTGTAATGTTAAAAACACTCGATACTCTGCTTGAGCTGGCTAGAGAAAAAGGGGTCAAACGAATTGTAGTTGCCGCCGCCGCTGACCTGCATGTGCTTGATGCCATCATGATGGCAAAGCAGGAAAACATTGCCGAACCCATTTTGATAGGCGAGCGCAAAGCCATTGAGCAGGTTTGCCAAAAGATAGGATTTGACATAAGCCAGGTCGAAATCATCGATATTGCTGACCCTTACAGGGCGTCTGTGGAGGCTGTATCGCTGATTCGCCAGGGGCGAGCAAACATTCTTATGAAAGGTCTGGTGGGCACCGGGCCATTGATGAAGGCTGTGCTCGATAAAGAAAACGGCCTGAGAAAAGGTGCCACGCTCAGCCATGTAGCTTTATTTGAGAGTCCGTTCTATCATAAGTTGCTTGGGGTAACTGATGCAGCAATGAATGTTGCCCCGGAGTTTGATGAAAAGATAAGCATCATTCAAAATGCCATCGAAGTGTTTCACAGACTGGGCGTAAAAGAACCCAAAGTAGCTATCATAGGGGCTGTTGAAACGGTAAATTCAAAAATGGAAGCTACGGTACATGCCGCCATGCTCACCCAGATGAACAAACGCAAGCAGATTAAAGGATGCCTCATTGATGGCCCCCTTGCGCTTGATAATGCAGTGTCGGCAGAATCGGCGCATCATAAAGGCATTGTTAGCGAAGTGGCCGGTGATGTTGACCTGATTGTGACACCCGACATCAACAGTGGCAACGTTTTGTATAAGGCACTTAATTTCCTGGGCGGCGCCACTACGGCGGCTGTCATTATGGGCGCAGCCGTGCCTGTTGTGCTTACCTCACGCGCAGACAGCGAAAAGAGCAAGCTCATGTCGATTGCCCTGGCTGCTGCCATAAGTTAATTTATTTTCACCGGTTGTGCCCATGGAAGATTATCATATATTAACTATCAATCCCGGATCGACATCGACCAAAATTGCCGTATTTGCCGGAACCGCACCGTTACTGGTCAAAAACATCAGCCACTCAGCTGAGGATCTGGCCGCATTCGAGAAAATTACCGACCAGTATCAATATCGGAAAGATATTATATACAACGAGCTCGAAGCGGCGAAAATACACCTGGAACTGATTAGAGCGGTAGTTGGGCGCGGAGGCCTGTTAAAGCCAATAACTTCAGGTGTGTATGCGGTAAATGAGCCAATGAAAACTGACCTGCGAAACAGCCCGATGGGTGAACATGCTAGTAATCTTGGAGGCCTCATTGCCGACGACATAGCCCGCTCACTTCCCGACGCCAAGGCTTATATAGCCGACCCAGTCGTGGTGGATGAACTTCAGGATATTGCCCGGATTTCAGGCCACCCTGCCTTCAGGCGTGTTTCTATCTTCCATGCACTCAACCAGAAAGCAGTGGCGCGCAATCACGCAAAATCCATCATGCGCGCCTACGAAGACCTCAACCTGATTGTCGTACATCTCGGAGGAGGAATCACAATCGGTGCACACAATAAAGGCAAGGTCATAGATGTAAATCAGGGGTTGGATGGCGAAGGCCCATTTTCGCCCGAACGAAGCGGGACTCTCCCTACTGCTGATCTAATAAGAGCCTGCTTTAGTGGAAAATATTCCGAAAAACAACTCCTGAAGATGATAGTAGGCGAAGGGGGCCTGGTAGCTCATCTCGGCACCAACAGTGCCTACGATGTAGAGATGCGCGTAGAAGCCGGCGACCCAAAAGCCACACTGATTTTTGAAGCAATGGCCTACCAGGTGGCAAAATATGTTGGGGCCATGTCCACTGTGCTGTTCGGACAAATAGACGCCATACTGATCACCGGCGGCATTGCCCGCAGCACCTGGTTTGTGAACCGCATCATGGAGCGCGTACATCGCATTGCACCTGTGTACGTGTACCCTGGCGAGGACGAAATGCGTGCACTGGCTATGAATGGCTTAATGGTGCTAAAAGGTGAAGTGGAAGTGAAGGAATACAAATGATAAGCCTAGAATTAGCTTCGTTTGCTGATCTCGATAGACTCGACATTCGAGTGGGCACCATATCAGATGTTCAGGAGTATCCTGAAGCAAAAAATCCTTCCTACAAACTGCAGATTAACCTGGGAGAGGCTATCGGGATAAAAAAATCAATCGCACAGCTCACCACACACTATCAACCATCACAACTTATTGGTAAACAGGTTATTTGCGTCGTAAACTTTCCTCCACGACAAATCGGAAAAGCAATTTCTGAAGTTCTAACTCTGGGAGTTCCGGATGTAAACGGGCATTGTGTGCTTTTGGCACCAGATCGGCAAGTTCCACCAGGAGGCCGGCTCTATTAATTTAAAGGGTATGATTGTCCGCAATTTTGAGTTTAAGGCCAGGGTAGCAGATGCTTCGGCCTACGAGGAAAAGCTACAGACTCTGAGTGCGCAGTTCATAGGGGAAGATTTTCAGACCGACACCTATTTTAAAGTGGCTCAGGGCAGGCTAAAGCTGCGTGAAGGAAGTATTGAACAAGCCTTGATCCACTATCTGCGCCCCGATATCAACGGGGCAAAACTCTCCAATGTGCTTCTTTATAAAGCCCCGGCTGATGACACCCTGAGGGCGATACTCACACGTTCATTAGGAGTGTTGGTTGTAGTTGAGAAACGTCGGCGAATTTACTTCTTGGGGAATGTTAAATTCCATTTCGATGAGGTAAATAGTCTTGGGCAGTTTATTGAAGTGGAAGTTATTGATGAATTGAATCAGCTATGTACCGACGAACTCCAAGCCCAGTGCCTGCATTATGTCCGGTTTTTTGAACTGACACCGGACGATTTTGTATCCAAATCATACAGCGACCTGTTGCTTGAAAAACAGGTTGCCGGGGCAAGCCGTGTTGCAGAATGAACCTCGCAGACCAGGTATATGTTTATTGATAAACATGTTGAATGAAAATATTTCCTGTAGAGACAGGCTCCTTTAAACTGGATGGCGGTGCCATGTTCGGAGTAGTGCCAAAAATTCTCTGGAGTAAGGTGTACCCGTCTGATGAAGATAACTTGATAACGCTTAGCATGCGAAGCCTGCTGATTGTTGACGGGAACAGGCGCATTCTGGTCAACAATGGAATGGGTGAGAAAAACAGGGAAAGGCACCAGACCCTTTTCAGGCTGGATGACCAGGAGAATAACTTGCAAAAGTCTCTACACCGGCTGGGCTACCACAAGGACGACATCACGGATGTTTTTCTATCACACCTTCATTTTGACCACTGCGGAGGCGGTGTCATGATTGACAGTGCTCAAGGTCTCGTGCCTGCTTTCAAAAATGCCACCTACCACGTAAGTCGTCAGCAATGGGAGTGGGCTATACATCCCAACAAGCGCGAAAAGCCATCCTATCTGCCCGAAAACCTTCTTCCTTTGGCTGAACATGGTGTACTTAGGCTATTCAACTGCGATGGCGAGCTTTTTCCTGGATTTGATGTGCGCCTCTGCCATGGACATACCCAGGGTCAGGCCATCCCTTTTATCCGATACAATACAACAACCCTGGTTTATACGTCTGATCTCCTACCTACCACAGCCCATCTTCCTCTTCCCTATATTATGAGCTATGATATTTTGCCTTTGGTGTCTCTCGACGAAAAAGAAGCCCTGCTAAACGAAGCCGCCGAAAGGCAATACATATTGTTTTTCGAACATGACCATTACACGTTGGCCTGCACCATTGAGCGTGGCGCCAAAGGGTTTAAGGTAAAAGACACAGTAACCCTTTAGCTTTGGGACAAAAATTGTTGTTGATTTGGCTGTAAGACAAAAACACCTGCTATCTCGCGGTAGGCTTAATGTCTTTCACATGGAGCTGCAAGCTGATGTTGCCATTCCAATGGTTTTCCTCAATGTGATAACAGACATCGAAGGGCTTACCTGAGCGAACCAGATCTAGTTTTTCGCCCTGCTGAAAAGCAATGGCGGGAAAGGGGAAGCCTCTGGTGTCGGGATGAACCACCTCAAGCTTCAGGTGATTTTTGCCCACGATGCGTGCACGGCCGGTATCCACCAACCCGGTGGTCAGAAACACAGGCGACATATTGCCGGGTCCAAACGGTGCAAACTGTTTGAGTATACTGAAAAACCTGGAGCTGACCTGGTGAAGCTCGAGCGGAAGATCGATTTCGACTTCGGGCACAGTCATATGGTCGGTGATGTTGTTGGTTACAGCCTCTTCGAAACTGCGGCAGAATTCATCGAAGTTTTCGGGTTTCAGCGATAGCCCTGCGGCATACTTATGGCCTCCGAAATGTGCAAGCAGGTGGTTGCATTTGTCGATGGCGTCATATACATCGAAGTCCTTGACAGATCGCGCTGAGCCGGTAATAAGGTCATTGGCCCGGGTGAAAACAATGGTTGGCTTATAGTATAGCTCTGTGAGGCGCGAAGCCACAATCCCAATAACACCCTTGTGCCATTCGGGCTGAAAAACTATAGTGGCTTTTCGCGACTTCAACTCCGGGTTATTTTCGATGCTATCTATAGCTTCCTGGGTAGTGAGCATATCCAGATTGCGTCGCGAAGTGTTATATTGATTTATTTGCTCGGCCATGCGGGTGGCGTCGTCAAAATTTTTACTCACCAGCAGCGAAACAGATTCGCGTCCGTTTTCCATTCGGCCTGCAGCATTGATCCGAGGACCAACCAGGAACACCAGGTCGCTGATAGTCAGTTCGCGAACAAAAAAGAGACCGTTGCCGGGATCAGAATCCGTGTTACGTAAAAGGCCGCTTACGGCAAGAATGGCATGGATGCCAGGGCGCGGATTTTCGTTAAGAAGCCTAAGTCCGTAGTATGCAAGTATCCTATTTTCGCCGGTAATGGGTACGATATCAGCGGCAATACTAACCACTACCAGGTCGAGATAACTTAGAAGTTCGTCAGGTTCATCGATATTCCACCTGCGCGCTAGCGCCTGCACCAGCTTAAACCCTATGCCACATCCTGAAAGCTCTTTGTAAGGATATTCACAGTCGGAGCGTTTTGGATCGAGCACTGCCACAGCAGCGGGCAGGGAATCTCCCGGGCGGTGATGATCGCAGATGATGAAATCGATGCCCAGGTTTGAGGAATAATTGATTTTTTCGACGGCCTTAATACCGCAGTCGAGAGCGATAATGAGCTTGAAACCGTTGGCATGGGCGTAATCAATCCCTTTGAATGAAATACCATATCCTTCATCGTAACGATCGGGGATGTAGTAATCAACATCCTCGTAACGTGTTTTCAGAAAAGTGTAGATCAGTGCAACAGCTGTGGTTCCATCGACGTCATAGTCGCCATAGACCATGATTTTTTCATGGTTTTCGATAGCCTGCACAATGCGTTTTACAGCCTTGTGCATATCTTTCATTAACAACGGATCATGCAGATTGTCATAATGCGGTCTGAAAAAGGCTCTTGCTTCATCGTAGCTTGTGATCTCGCGCTGAGCCAGGAGATTTGCGAGTACCTCGCTGATTTTCAGCCGATCCATAAGCGTAGCCACCACCCGGGGGTTTCCGGGAGGTCGCGCTACCCATCTTTTTTCCATTTGTTTATACTTGTTTTAAGAAAACAAATGTAAGCAAATAATCAGCAACGTACAGCTATTTTTCCCGCCCGGACGAATATATATTATTATGTCTATAACTATGCGTGATTGCCCAAGCAAAACAGATACTGGAGAACGTTGGGCAGGAAATCTGCGCCAGGCTGAGAACCGGTGGAGTGGTGTTAACCTGATATGGTAGAGCGCAGGTCACTTTTTAAGAACATACATGGCGGATTTCATAAGGCCAAGCCGGTTGAATAGATGTAAAAAGGAAGTTCGGATTACACCAAATGCATAAATAGTACTGTTGCGAAGACTGATGGATGATGCTTCCTCAAAGTATCGCGTAGGGCAGGTAATCTCAGCAATTTCGAATCCGGCAAAAATGATCTGTGAAAGCATTTGGTTGTCAAAAACAAAATTATTTGAATTAACTCGATAATTTATCGACTCCAGCACCTGGCGTGAAAACGCCCTGTAGCCTGTGTGATATTCTGATAGCTTCTGCCCAACCAGGATGTTTTGCATCAATGTCAGAAAACGGTTGGCTATGTATTTGATCAAAGGCATTCCTCCTTTGCTGGCGCCGTTACCTAAAATGCGAGAGCCCAAAACTACCGGATACACATTGTTTGCAATTAAGTAGGCCATGCTATGGATGAGTTTCGGGGTGTACTGATAATCGGGGTGTAGCATAATAACGATGTCGGCACCGAGTTCCAGAGCTTTATCATAGCAGGTTTTCTGATTGCCGCCGTATCCTTTGTTTTTTTCATGCACGATAATATGTTGAATGCCCAGGCTGGCTGCCACTTCAACTGTTTCATCGCGACTCTTGTCATCCACAAGCACTACTTCGTCAACAATATCGAACGGAATTTCATTATACGTGGCTTCCAGGGTTTGAGAGGCATTGTAGGCGGGTAGTACTACGATGATTTTTTTATCAAGTATCATGTTGTTGATAATAATTGGTTATAACTGCTCGATCAATAGATCATCGAAAAACACCACCGAAGATCCTGTATTCCAGACATAAATTTTGAGTTGGTTTGGGCCGAAATCTGGAGGGATTTCAAATTCAAGACTCAACTTTTTCCATCCCGTCTGGTCGGTTTCAACAGGTTGTGCGATTTGTAAATAAAAATCCTTCCCAGGTGTCGAGGCAGCTACAAGATGCCCATCATTGTTATCCGCAAACCGCCATATAGTTAACCGATACTTATCGCCGGGGGTTACCCGGCCAATAATATGTTCGAGGGAAAATACATCCTGGCTGTCGAGCCGAACGGCCGCCTGGCCCGAACGGCTCTTCTCATTGGAGAGGGTATTTCCGAGCTTGAATTTCAAATTACCTGATAATACAAAGTGTTTATCGAACGATAGACTTTCCATATCAGCCAGTACAGAGTCGGCTGGTGCTTCTATGTCAGAAGCATTTGATTCGTCAGCAAAGCCGATTTTATATACCGCTTGCGCCCTTCCCTGGTAAACAGGTTCAAACGTCAGCCCTGGCACTTTCAGCTTAAGTTCATCACTCGCGTTGAGCGGACCACCGGCCAGCAACAGTTTCTGCTTAAACTTAACCTTCAGTTCCGCCGCCGTGTAACACTCCTCCCACGATTCGATTCTATTGTGCTGCACATCGCAGAAAAGAACGTCAGGATACATAGCCTTTATTTCGGATAGCATCACAGAATGCCCATAGACATTGCCAAATTTTAGGGCTGAAAATTTGTTGATAGATACCGGATAGTAATACACCAGAGTATAGTCAGGATATTCCCTGCTCAGGGTCGAAAAGGTTGTATTGAATTCTAAATTAGTAATCTTGTATCCGTTGTTAGCCTGGCGAAGGTACGGAATGGAAGAAAAAACGAAATAAATAATGAAAAATGCAGCAAATGATGCAACAAGAGCGCGCTTAAACCACGCTGCTGAGATCAGATTTGCCAGGAGCCTTATGATGAGATACACGGTAATTCCTATCAATGCCATTACAGGGATCAGGTAATGGTTGTGCTGGTAGTGCTTGGCCACCATTGCAATACCGAACAAATGCGCAACTATCAGGGCTAATAATAACCTAAACGTATTATTGCTGAAGCAGGCACTCCGGCCATTACGTAACAGGCTAAACACCAATGCGGCCATCCCGCCACAAACGATAAAAATGTAAAAAGTGTTGTTCCCTACGATTGCAATTAGCGATGCCAGGTATGCTGATGAGTCAATAAATCCGTATGCTCCCTGACCATAAGTGCCGGTATGGATCATTAGCTTGTACAACCATCCCAGCATATTGGGTAACACGGGCCAGGCGGGGATAGTAAAAAGAAGAAATGCCGCGAGTGTCATTATCAGATACCTGAGCCAGAATCTCAGGTCAGGCCAAATCAGGAATGGCACCAGAAATAAAGGAAGAAAAGTAACTTTGGTAGCAAATCCGAATCCCGCTATAAGACCAAAAACCCATGGCCATGGGCTGGTGCCTTTTTTTTCCGAATGGGCATACCAAATCAATGCCATTGAAAACACCAGGCTTACCATGAGCAGCATTGGCTCAGGGGAGGTTTTGGTCCAGGCGTGTTCGAGAATATTGGTAGAGAAAAATGGTGCAGTTTGTATCAGCAGTGCCGCCCAAAGCCATCCGGTGCGGCGAAAAGTGAAATATCCTGCCAGAAGCAACATTAATCCGCACATCAGAATCAGGATTGTACTAAAGGCTTCGATATATTTGTCAGGGTCTTTAAGTACTTCGTTGACGAGGCTTTCGGTAGATGTTGAATCGAACAGATGAGTGAGATATACCACTACAAATCCGAGTTGCATAACCGTTGTGCCGGGATTATCAAAATGTCCTACGGCTTTGCCTTTAGAAATGTTTAGGGCATTGACCAGGTAGATGTATTCAGGATCGTTTGAATATTTTGCCCGATTGAATGAAAGACCTGACAGCACAAATGCAATCGGTAGCAACCAGAGAGCAATCTTCCTTCGGTAATTGGCTGTACCCGCATCCATAAGGCAAATTTACTTAAAAGCCTTGCCTCCAAAAAGGTTGTATTTGAGTATGCAGTAGATAGCCCTGAAGCCATCGCTAATACCGATCTTTTTCCCTTCACCGTAGGTGCGCCCGTAATATGAGATGCCCACCTCGTAGATACGGACACCCGGGATGCGCGAAATTTTTGCCGTCACCTCTGGCTCAAATCCGAAACGCTTCTCCTGTAGACGGATCGGCTTTATCACATCAGCCCTGAACACTTTGTAACACGTTTCCATGTCAGTAAGGTTGAGATTGGTGAAAAGATTTGACAAGAATGTCAGGAACCGGTTTCCCATCATATGCCAGAAGAAAAGCGCACGGTGGGGGTTAGCACCTACGAACCGGGAGCCATAAACCACGTCAGCCGCCCCGGATATAAGTGGATGAAGCAGGCGGTTGTAATCGGCAGGATCGTATTCCAGATCGGCATCCTGAATCACAATGTACTCACCTCTGGCAAGCTCTATGGCTTTGTGAATGGCCGCCCCCTTACCCATGTTCTTAGGCTGGCGGAAATAGAAAATAGCAGCGCCGGGATGGTTTTCGATATACTCTGCCACAATTTCGCCTGTGCGATCTGTGGAGCAGTCATCGACAATGATTATCTCTTTGTCGTGATTGCCTACCAGCTCAGTGGCAATCACCTTCCCTATAAGCTGAAGGATGGTTGCTTCTTCATTGTAAGCTGGCACTAATACGGATAGCTTTGGTGCTGGCATATCAGAAATATACACAATACAGAATTGTAAAGATATTCAAGTTATGCCGATTTCAAACCCCTGCCCTTATCGCAGCTAAGTAACTTTTTTCGTCCGGCGCTATTTTTACCGTCTTTTCCGGCGAGATTACCTCTACAATTATACTGCCTTATATCCTTTCTATCTAAAGGTGATATCAGCATACCTCTACATAGAATGTGTAAAGTACATATATACAGCAATATGTAAAAATAAGATTCACCGCAGGTCAAATATTGTGTTTCAGTGCTGTGTTTCCGACACCTTTACAAACCCCCTTACAATGATTACCTTTGAAATAAATATCCAAACAGAATCATGTTCTCAATAAAACATGCCAATCAGTCCATCGAATTGATTGATAATTTCCTGAATACAATCGATCAGGGAGTATTGATTTTCAAGGAGGGCGTAAAGAATTATCTGGCCGGAAACCGCGAAAGTTTCAACGATAATTTACGCACCCTCTCAAACCTGGAAACCGAAGCTGACATAATAAAGCGAAAACTCGAGAACATTTTGTACACACAATCGCTGATGCCACAGCTTAGGGGAGATATAATGCGCCTGCTCGAAATACTTGATAACATTATCGACCTGGCTAAAACGAATTTGTTTCAATTTGACGTTGAGGTCCCTTTTATCCCGGGCGAGATCCACCAGGACCTGATTAAGCTTACCGAGATGTCGGGTGCGGCAGTTGATTCAATTTTGCCGGCTACACGTGCCTATTTCAGGGATCCTGAATCAGTCAAGGAGAAACTGCACAGGGTATATCTTTTTGAAAAAGAAGCCGATAAGCTTGCTGACGCCATCAAGCGCAGGGTTTTTCAGGACATGCCCAACCTGAAACTTAGTGAAAAGTTTCATCTAAGGTATTTTACCCTGCATATCGAAACGATTTCGGATGCAGCCGAGCAAGCCGCCGATATGCTGACCATCATGGCCATTAAGCGTACCATGTAAAGCTGAACGGATGTTATTCCTGTTTTTCTTAACGAGCGGGCTATTTCTGGGGTGGTCATTAGGGGCCAACGATGCAGCCAATATTTTTGGATCTGCTGTAGGTTCAAAGATGGTCAGTTTCAGGCGAGCGGCACTAATTGCCAGTGTTTTTGTGGTAATCGGGTCGGTTTTCCAGGGGAGAGGAGCCGCCGAAACCCTGAATTCGCTTGGATCGGTTGATGCCTTGGCCGGAGCATTTACAGTTTCCTTATGTGCCGGAATTACCGTATTACTGATGACCCAACGCAGCCTCCCTGTATCAACCAGCCAGGCGGTGGTTGGCGCGATCATCGGCTGGAGCCTGTTCACCGGAAATAGAACCGATTTAACGGTGCTTTCAAAAATTATCGGATCCTGGGTAACCGGCCCAATTTTTGGAGGTTTGTTTGCTGCACTGCTTTACTACCTGCTGCGGTGGTTTCTGCGCAAAGCTATGATTCACGCCATTAAGCTGGATGCAATCATCCGGATTTCACTGGTCGTGGTTGGCGCGTTCGGAGCATATAGCCTTGGGGCCAATAACATCGCCAATGTGATAGGCGTTTTTGTAAAATCGGCCCCGGTCATTGAGCTTCATTTTGGTTTGTTCACAATGGATGGTGTTCAAGTGTTATTTTTCTTTGGGGGTCTGGCCATCGCCGCAGGAATTTTCACATACAGCGAAAAGGTCATGAACAAAGTAGGGAACGGCATATTATCACTCACTCCTGAAGCGGCTATCGTGGTGGTTCTCGCTCACTCATTGGTGTTGTTCTTGTTCTCATCCTCTGCCATCGCCAATACGTTGAAGTCGGTAGGCCTTCCGGCATTACCCATGGTACCAGTTTCAAGCACTCAGGTAGTAGTTGGCGCAGTTCTTGGAATTGGGTTGGTTAAAGGGGTGCGAGAAATCAGATTAAATGCACTTGGAGGTATTGCCCTCGGGTGGCTACTCACTCCCCTGGTATCCGGCGCATTTACCTATGTTGCTCTTTTCTTTGTGAAAAATGTGTTCGGGCAATCTGTTTCTGCGGGCATTCCAGAGGTGCTGACGGGTAATGTTATCGCGGGAGATACGGACTCAATGAACAAAGTCAACCTAGCCCTCCCAGCCATTTTTATCGTGGCTGCATTTAGCATCGTAGCTCTGGTGATTTTATTTTTCAGACAACAAAAGTATAGGCTCAAGGCCGAAAACGAATTGCTGGTTCAACAAAACCAGGTGTATCAGACTCAAAAGAAAGTGACGGATCTTGAGGTGATGGCGATACATCGGGAAAATGAGATGCTAAACCTGAAACTCGAAGGCAAGCGTCGCGAGTTTACGAACATTGCATTGAATATGACCGAACAAAATGAGTTCCTTGAAAAAATAGCCAATGAAATTAGCCAGGCCCTCAAGGAACCAGATCCGGCCGTTAGCCATCAAAGAATGAATAAACTGCTGATGTTATTGAAGCAGAAGATGTCATTTGCTGCGGAGATGCCAGCATTCTATGGGCAGCTCGAGCAAATTCATAAAGATTTCAGGACTAAGCTTAATCTGCGTTTCCCTAACCTGACAGATCAGGAAAAAAGACTGGCGACGTTGATCAGGCTTGATTTGAGTTCGAAAGAAATGGCAACCTTAATGAATATTGCCCCTAAAAGTGTAGAGATAGCCAGGTACCGGCTCAGGAAAAAACTTGGGCTTGACCAGGGTACGAACCTTAACCATTTTATAAATAGTATTTAGTTATTAACCAAAAACAACAACCAATGAAAAAAACAACACTCATTGCTTACGGCTTGCTGGCAGGGTTGCTTCTGACGAGCCTGATGGCATGGACACAGGAAAATGACACCGTACGCTACAACCAATACGGGGTCAGGGTGAATCGCAAACCCCTGATTGTGGAAGAAAGAAACGGTATTTTAGTGTTCGAAAGCAAGGACCAGAGCCACCGCGTATGGTTTGACGTACGCGTACAAGCCGACGGTGCGAAATTTCTTGGAACCACCTACAACGAAATCGGCGACGGAGTGGCCATCCGGCGTGCCCGATTTGCTATTAAGACCGAATTTGCAAGGAAATGGTACGCTGAGTTTGACATCGATGTGGCCAATTCACAACTCGAATTGAAAGATGCATATCTACAACGGACTTTCGGAAAGAACCTTGAAATTAAAGTTGGGAACTTCAAGGAAGCCTACTCCATGGAATCCACCACCACCTCTCGTTACCTTACCTTTATGGAAAGGCCTATGGCGGTCAATACCTTTGCTCCGTCACGCCACGTGGGGCTGGCAGGGCTTTATCATTACAAATGGCTCATGGCTCATGGCGGATTGTATTTTCAGAAGGTCGATGACATTGAAGAACGGACATTCTCGCTCGATAACAACAAGAATTTCGGTACCGACGAAGGATACTCGCTCACAGGCAAACTTGTGCTTATGCCTTTCTACAACGACCTTAACAAAGGCCTTCATCTGGGTATAGCCGGCTCATACCGAACACCCAAAACGGATGCCGAAGCTCCGGGAACAGTGCGCTACAGCACACGATCGCTTTCATCGATCAATCGGAAAAAGTATCTCGATACCGACCTGATTGCCAAGGTTGATTATTATACCCTCGGAGGCCTGGAGTTGGCAGGCTATTATAAAGGACTCCGGGTGCAGGGCGAATACCTGATGAGCTCGGTCCATAGGCTCGAAAACCTGGCCACTCTCAATTACAATGGATATTATGCACTGGCAAGCTGGATAATGTTTGGGGGAAAATACAACTATAATACTACCGAGGGCGAATTCACCCAGGTGTCGCGCGGAAAATCATGGGGCGACGTTGAGCTGGCTTTGCGCTATGACTACCTCAGTCTCAACAGCGACATGCAAACCCTTATGGGAGGCTCAGCAGAGGGCATAACGATGGGGCTGAATTTTTATGCCAACAACAACGTAAAGATCATGCTTAATTACTCTATCCTCAACCACGACCGCTATGCCAGCGGCAAGAATAAACTGTTTGTGGGATATGATGCCGAAGGAAAACTCACAAAGAATCCTAAGCTGGTGGCCGATGGTAAAGGTAAGTCAGGCGAAGATTACAGCATAATTGGTATCCGGTTTGAAGTAGATTTTTAATAAACTCAAAAAATAATTTGCCATGAAAAAAATAAATATTCTTTGGGCGATTGCACTAGTCGGGCTGCTGGGCGGCTGCGTGAAAGATGAAATATTCAAAGGCCCACCCACTATCAGCAATGTTACGATGACCCCAGTTTCGCCACTTACCATGCAGGCGGTCACTGTTTCGGCAAAAGTGACTGACCTTAACGGACTGAAATCTGTTGTGCTAAATTATAAAACGGATGCTCAAACCGCCTATCAGCAAATAACCATGACCGGTACCAGCGGCATTTTTACGGCGCAAATTCCCGGACAGGACGGCGGATCGACCATTAATTATTATCTGACGGCCAGCAACATTTTTGATATGAAGACAAATCATCCGGCCAATGCACCTACCTCTACTGCTGCCTACACAGTGGGAGCCGCCCGCATCGTAATGAACGAAATCTACTCGCGTGGCACCACCGCTGAACCCGACTGGATTGAAATCTACAACGACTCCGATGTTGCCGTTGACCTAGCGGGGTATAAGATTTATGACAACGGGGGACAGGGGGGCACAAAACCTAAAATGGAATTTCCGGCAGGGGCCGTCATACCCGCCAGAGGGTTTTATGTTATTGTAACAGACATACCTGTTGCAACAAACCCGGCAGGTTTCGGCTTGTCGAGTACTGGTGAAGAAGTGTGGCTTGAAAATAAAAAAGGCAACCTGATCGACAACGTGGCCTTCCCTGCTTTGGATGTTACACAAACTTTCGGGCGCAAACCAAACGGAGGCACATGGCAGGTGCTGAATACGATAACCAAAGGCACTTCCAACAACTAAAACATTGACCAACCAAAATATTCAATTTACGATGGAGAAACAAAAGATTGAAATAGGACAGGCATCAAAGCCCCGATATGAATTCAGATCGTTCGGAATGAACTTCGACAGGGCACATTTTCGAATGGCCAGATTTTCTGTCCCGGTTCCTGAGAAAGTTTGGGAAAGACATTCCGATGAGATTTACATAATGTCGCGAACCAACGATATCAACAACACAAAAATACGTGATGGGAAAATTGACATAAAAACCTATGTTCAGTCAGTGCAGGGGCTTGAGCAATGGAATCCGCTGATGAAAGGTGAGTTTCCGATTAAGTCAGCGATTCTGGGCAATGAGGTTTTTCCGGCTTTTCAGGTTTCCGTTCCTGTGTTTGAAAAGGCCGAATATACGTTTGAAGAATTTATGCAAATGGTGAAAAATCACCCCGACCTTCAAGCGGTTAGAGTGCACAAAAAACGACTCGGCTATATGGTGAACGATGCCATTTGCGAGTACGGCGAGGTGTTGATCAATGGCGCTCTTGTAAGTACCATCAATTCCGAATCCACAGAAGTGGATGATATTCTGAAAACCATCCGGGAATGCGGACTCGAGGGGGTTGAGAATATTAATTACCTTCAAGCAATCAAACGCGTCATTGGAATGATTGATAAGCCACTTGCTAATTAATTTGACCAATAAGGTTTATGGGATTTATGAGCTTGATTTGCGGGATTTATATTTCTGGAGTATGATTGACCTGCGCTCATTGCACATCGAAATGAGCTTAATGCCGCCTCCTTACGATGAACGACCCCCATCGCGCAACCAAAGCTACCCCATCAATCGGGTGACTTAGCCCCATAAACCTTTTAGCCTTAACTAACTTATAAACTTTAAAAAATGCCACAGGAAATAGAGCGAAAATTTTTAGTGATCGGTGATTTCAAGCCTTTCGTATCGAAAGCTACCCGCATCACACAAGGCTATCTTTCTTCGGTGCCCGAGCGTACAGTGAGGGTTCGTATTAAGGGCGACAAGGGATTTATCACAATTAAGGGCATAGGTAACCAATCGGGAGCCAGCCGATACGAATGGGAAAAAGAAATCACAATCCCCGAGGCCGAGGAGTTGCTTGCCATATGTGAGCCCGGCGTGATTGATAAGACCCGCTACCTGGTAAATGTTGGCCATCACACCTTTGAGGTGGATGAATTTTACGGCGAAAACCAGGGGCTGGTTGTAGCTGAACTTGAGCTAGCCTCTGAAGATGAACAAATAGAAAAGCCATTGTGGCTGGGACAGGAGGTGACAGGAGATACGCGCTACTTCAATTCCATGCTGATGAAAAAGCCCTACACCACCTGGTGACCTTTCCGGATGAAGAATCCTGGCGTCAGGATCAGGCATTGACGCCAGGATTATTATTTGTTTTTCAGAATCAATACATTTGAACTAATAATCTACTTGGTATGAGCCATCAGCTGCCAAACGAATCCGGCGAATTCGATCCGCTGGATATGCATAACTACAGGGTCGAGAAACTTCCAAAGCGCGAAAAAGGAAAAATTGAAAAATGGGTGGCCCTCTTGGGAGCACCCCTCTCAGTTATTGCTTTTCTGGTGTTGGCATTTTGGGTTAAAGTGCCTTTTCTGCAAAATATCGAAGCTTCGTCACTAGTTTCGGAAACTGCTAAAAAAGTCTTTGAAAAAATAGGGCCGGAGTTATTCACCCGCAACAATGAGCTGATGTTTGCAATATTTATGGCCAGCATCATTCTTTGGATGACCGAGGCCATACCAAACTATCTTACATCGCTTATCCTGATCGTTACTCTGGTGTTGTCGGGAGTTCTGCCTGAGAAGGATGCTTATGCCCAACTGGGCCATCCGGTGATGTGGCTTAACATCATGTCGTTTGTGCTTGCAAGCATGCTGGTGGCTACAGGTGTTGCAAAACGATTTGCTCTTCTTTTTATTCTGAAGTTTGGGAAAAACGCCTCTTCCATTTTCCTTAGTTTTATTTTTATCAATCTGGTCCTGTCGGCATTCATTTCGGCAACCACGGCCAAGGCAGCCATTTTACTTCCCATTTTTATGGTAATTGCTGCCATTTATGGATCGCGCCCAGGCCAGGGACACCATAATTTTGGTCGAAGCATAGTTCTACAAAACCTGCTAAACATAAACCTTGGCGCCGGAGCTTTTGTGACAGGTTCGGGAGCCAACCTGCTGGCGGCTGCCCTGATCGGAGGCGCCATAGGAGGAAAGGTGTTTTTCGGCGACTGGATGATCGCCATGTTTCCGGTAATAGTGGGGTTGATGTTTATCGGGTACCTTCTGGCTTTGAAAGTCTTTTTTCCGCTAAGACCTGATGAAAGAATTCCGCAAATTACCGGTGGGATGGAACGTCTGCAGGCAGAGTACCATAAACTTGGAAGACTGTCCGTCAATGAGATCAAGTCCATCATCATCTTTGTCCTGATTCTTGGGTTTTGGGCAACAGACAGAGTGCATGGAATAAGTGCAACGGCTGTGGCTTTTGTAGGGGCTATCCTTGCCTTATTGCCACGTATAGGTATTGTAAAGTGGAACGAAGTGGACATTCCCTGGCATCTGATGTTATTTTCAGCCGGAGCTTACACACTCGGGGCCGGGTTAGACGCCACCGATTTCCCTTCGCTGGCCGTGAATGCTTTTTTTGATCACCTAGGCATTGGCAATCAGACTCACTTCTGGATGGTTTACCTGCTTCTTACAGGTCTGATGGTCTTCAGCGCGCTGTTGTTTCAGTCAAAAACCATGCGGGCCATGATCTTTATTCCCATCGCCATTGGTGTCGCGGGCCGGTTCGGATTCAGTGTACTAAGCCTTGCTCTTCCGGTAGCTTTCATGATCGAACATGTGTACGTTCTGCCATTCAACAGCAAGCCGGCTGCATTGCTGTATGAAACCGACCAGTATAGTCTGGGCGACACCTTCCGATATGGAATAACGATGATGACAATCGCATGGATTCTGAATATCGTTGCAGGCGAAACCTGGTTTCGGTACCTGGATATAACTCCCAATGGTGTTTTTGGCATTTTCTAACGTTCCGGGCACTTGGCATCGCAGATAAATACAACCAAATGATTGATCTGAATTTCAGCGTTCACGACCGCTTTTCGGTAGAGCTTAAACTGGGATTTGCGGCACGCAAGAAAAAAGAAATCAGCGATTTTGCCTGCAACACCTGGATTTTCTTACCGGGCAGCCTCGATGTCAATGCAAGCACGTTTTCCAAAAACGATTTTTATCGCGATATCAAAACGAATATCCGGCTAATCACTCCTAAATTTCTTCTGCGGAATCTGGCCGACGCAACCAAACCCCCGTTTACAAATTTATCAGAGGCGTTTGCACAACTAGCATCATCACCAACTCGCACAAAAGGCTCAAATTTTGAATATCAGATCCGGATGTTTCTTTCCATCCTGAAAAGTGCCTTGCGCGAAGAAATTAAACATATCGTCACAAACACGCTCCAGGACGATACGCACTTTCTGATTGAAAGTTATGCTGACAGCCTGACCAGGGTTACGGAAATATACAGAGAGCTGCGAAGGATAATCAATGCCTCTACCGTATCGAAACAGCAATTAAACTATTATCTTTTTGGTGATGAGTTTATGAGCAACCTCATAGAGCAGCACACTTTCAAGCTACTCGATCAGATCAAAGACCGGAATGATGTTAAGCAGCAATCCACAGACAGGCTGTTTGAGGTCATTCACCGTGAAATAACATACAAAAAAGAAAAAAAGCTTCTTACCGTTGAAAAAAACAGTCCCGATCGAAACCGTGAACTGGTATTCAGGCTGGGGTTGCTTAAAAAATATGCCGAAAATGAACTTTTCCTGACTGCCAATACAAAGAAAGACGGCGCCATTGCCGAGCAGGTCTATTACAGCCTCGCTGCTGGGTTTTCGATGATTTTTGCCACGGCAATAGCGTTTTCTGTGCAGCAGCGATACGGCAACTTCACTATGCCGCTGTTTGTTGCCCTGGTGATCAGCTATATGCTCAAAGATCGGATCAAGGATCTGTCGAGATATTATTTCGCACATAAATTGGGACGGCGCCACTTCGATCACAAAACCCGTATTTCGCTTAACGAAAATGAAATAGGCTGGAGCAAGGAAGCCATGGATTTCATCTCGGACGATAAATTACCTCCCGAAGTCATCAAAATTCGTGACCGTTCGGCTATACTTGAGGCTAACAACCGGAGCAATTCGGAGAAAATCATTCTATACCGCAAGCTGGTTAGACTTAACCGGAAAGAGCTCGATAAAAGCAGTCAGTATAGCCACAACGGGGTCAACGAAATCATTCGGATCAATTTCTCCGCTTTTATAAATAAAATGGACGACCCCGTGGTTCCGTTGTATGCCCCGTTATCCTATCAGCAATATGAGGTGGTGAAAGGAGAAAAGATTTATTACATCAACCTTATCATTCAACTGAAGAGCGAAGACCAGCTTAGCTACAAACGTTTTCGGATTGCTATCAACAGGAAAGGAATCAGAGGTGTTGAAACATTTGATTAAAAGGCTTTGGCGATGGTGCTTTTGTAGTCTGCTGCTTGTTACAGGGATTGGGATAGAAAGCCGGTGCCAGCAACTGCCCGCGATAAATCCTGTATTGCTTAAGAGCATAAACCACTATTCCATGCCGGTTACACTAAGGCCGATGGCGCGCCTGCCAATGGAAATATATGAGAGCAGCGGGATAGTGATAACAGCCCCTGACAGGATCTGGTCGCACGAAGACTCAAACAACGAAAACCAGATTTTCTGTTTTGACACAACAGGCGCTTTGCTGCGAACACTTACCGTCGAAAACGCGACAAATGTTGACTGGGAAGATCTTACGCGCGATAATCAGGGGCGTTTCTATATCAACGACGCCGGGAACAATGACAATGATCGCAAAAATCTGGCAATTTACCGTATCCCAAATCCCGAAACTGTGACAGGAACAACCGTCAGAGCTGAGGTGATCACCTTCAGTTTTCCTGACCAGAAGCTCTTTCCTCCTCCGCAATCAAACCGCAACTTTGATATAGAAGCGTTGATATGGCATAATGACTCATTGTTTCTGTTTTCAAAAAACCGGAGCATACCCCAGAACGGGTATTGCAAGATGTATAAAATTCCTGCCAACCCCGGCCAATATGTTGCCAAGCTGGCCGATTCCATCTATCTGGGTAATACCAACGACCTGGCAAGAGTTACGGCAGCAGATTTGCATCCTATAACCGGTGAATTGATGCTGCTTACTGCTACCCGGCTCCTGTCGTTTAAAAACTATCAGGGCTCGCAGTTTCTTCGTGGAATCATGACTGAATATGTTTTTCCCTCACGGCCCGGTCAAAATGAAGGACTCGCATTTGTAACATATAGCCTATTATACATGACCGAGGAAGGAGGCCTTAATATACCTGGGAATCTTTATGAAATCAGGCTTCCGGCATCGATCACTTCTTCGAACGCAGAAACACCCTTCAAAATATCAATTTACCCCAATCCCGCCAATGAACATGTTTCTGTCGGAACTGACTGGCAAGGTCGTACTCATCTCATGCTTTGTGATATACAGGGGAAAACGCTGTACCAGGCTGATTTTGAACAATTCATCACAATCAACCTCCACAGGTTTCCATCGGGCTTATATTTCGTTTTGCTAACCAACAGAGGCAGACACCACTCACAAAAGGTTAT
>JBBIKG010000003.1:0-144230 GCA_037445555.1 Lentimicrobiaceae bacterium | reverse complement strand
CGATACCCGTTCCTCCGGTAGTGAAGACCACATCATAGCCTGCTGTGCAGGCGGCCAGCATCTTCTCGCGAATCATTTCAGCTTCATCAGGAATAAGAAAATAATCCACCTGTGATGGATATCCCAGGTTGCCGACGAAGTCCCTGATCTTTTCAATAGCCAATGGTCCGCTTTTATCCTGGTAGATGCCAGCGTAGGCCCTGTCACTTATGGTTATCACCAATGCGCGCATTTGTTTGGGTATGTGCTGAATTTTCATGCCGGCCTCAATCACTCCCCCCTCAACAATACGACAAAAGACGCCTTGCCTGGGCATAATACAACTGCCAATCTGGCTATAAATAGCACATCCGTCGCCATGACACGCTTTGCCAATTTGCGTGATCTCCAGCAAAACACTTTCAATCTGGAACCGGTCAAGCAGCCTGACGTTATTTAGATCAATACCATGCGTTGTAATGTTTTCAGCGAACTCGCCATAGAAAAAACTTCTTCCGGTTGTCGCCCCAAATGATTCGATGCTTTCGGCACTCAACAGGCTGACCTGGCGAATCCATGGGCCTGCATGAGCGTCGCCGGCTATTCCATCAGGAGTAACCACCGCCCTGTCGGCCGGGCGTTTGACGGTTCCCTTTTTTTCGGATATATTGACAGATATTACGCGTGTTATCATTGAAAACAATGTGGTTATTCGTTGTAACCTGTGATCTGTGAATGATCAAGATTTGTTTTGACCTTATCGATGAGATGTAAGTGTTCAATCTGCATATTCTTGTCCACAGCTTTACACATATCATATACGGTAAGCAAAGCCACTGATACTGCTGTGAGGGCTTCCATCTCCACGCCGGTTTGTCCGGCACACGTTACTGTTGCCATTACCCTTACTCCTTCACGCTCCGCAGTGGCCTGCACGGTCACCTGACTGATTAGTATTGGATGGCACAAAGGTATCAGTTCACTGGTACGTTTGCATGCCTGAATGCCGGCCAACTCGGCAACCGTTAACACATCGCCTTTTTTAACCAGGTTTTTATTAATTAGTAGGACTGTTTCAGGAGCCATCCGAATAAACCCCCCGGCAGTTGCGGTTCGGTTCTGCATTGGTTTCCGGCTTATATCAACCATATTGATACGTCCATGCTCGTCTATATGTGTTAGCTCATCCATAGTGAAAAATTTGTAAGGATTATCCTCCTATATTGTAGAAATATCCGTTCTGATTACGATCGCCATGCATAGGTTTGTTTTCGATGGCAGCAAGTATTGCCTCTTTGGCCCCTAGCTGTCTTAAGTCATATTCATTTTCGCTAAACAGGCAGGGCTTTACCTTTCCGTTGGCCGTGAGCCGAATGCGGTTGCAAATATTGCATCGGCCACCCGTGCCTCCGTTTACACCGTAAAAATATCCGTTTTTAAGGTCCATCCTTCGGATGAACCTCACCTCGAGCTGCTGGTCTTTACAGAACTCAGCAACTTGCGCGGCGTCGGGCTCGTTAACGGTTTCGCTAATCACGCAATTTATTTTGACAGGATTCAAACCCGCCTTACGGGCGGCTTCGATACCCCTAAGCACACTCATCAGATCACCTGACCCTGTCAGCAGCCTGTATTTGTCAGGATCAACGGTGTCAAGGCTCACGTTTACCCGTTGCAAACCCGCCTCTGCGAGTTTGGTGGCAAATTCTTCGAGCAATAACCCATTGGTGGTCATGGTCAGGTCGGTAAGTCCGTGAATGCCGGCAAGTTGTCGCACAAGGTCTGTAATCCCCCGCCTGACCAGAGGTTCGCCTCCGGTAAGCCGAACCTTGGTAATGCCTAACTCGGCAGCAACTCTTGCAAATGCCACAATTTGCTCGAAACTAAGCAGCTGCGACTGCCTGAGCCAGTGGATATGCGCATCGGGCATGCAATAGTGGCAATGAAGGTTGCACCGGTCGGTGACCGAAATGCGCAGGTAGTTGATATTTCGGTTATAGCAATCTAACACGAACCCTTTCTCCTTTTTCGATTTGCCGGATACCCACCGGTACGTACATCCATCCCTTGGCCTGGGTTATTGCACTGATATGTGCTGACCCATGATACTCTATGACCTGTGCCTCGCTTTGCTCATTAATGCTGATAGGAACCAATGCTAGTCGGTCGACTCTCCTGCGACTGTATGTTCGGGCAACTGGAATGAACACTTCGGTGGCCTGATAATTGTGACCCATCATTTTGTAAATGGCCGGTTTGACCAGGAGCTCAAACTGGTTAAAAACCGAAACCGGATTGCCCGGTAGGGCAAAACAAATTTTTCCGTCGGGGCGAGTGGCAAAGATGGTAGGTTTGCCCGGCTGTATCGCGATGCTCCTGAATAAAAACTTAAAGCCCGCCTTATGCAATGCATCTGGCACCAGGTCAAAATCGCCCATAGATACGCCCCCCGAGATGATCAGCACATCGCTCTCCTCAGCCGCCGTAACTATTTCCTGATAAGTTAACCCGGCATCGTCTGCAACGGTTCCACAGTTTGCTATTACTACCGGTAGGTTGAGTGCCTGGGCTATAAGCTGGGAACTGTTGGAGTTACGTATCTGTCCCGGCTGCGGGTTTTTATCCACATCAACCAATTCGTTGCCCGTAGAGAGAATGTAAACTCTAATTTTTCTTGCAACAAAAACCTCAGAATGCCCGAATGAGGCCATCACAGCAATATGCTGAGGCTGAATAAGTTGGCTTTTGATAAGCACGACACTCCCTTTTACAACGTCTTCCGCTTTGTAGCAGATATTCCGTGCAGTACTTCGATTTTTGACCCGGATGGTTGCGGTTGCAGTTTCTTCCACGTCTTCGATCATCACCACACAGTCAGCCCCGTGCGGAACAGGAGCCCCGGTCATGATCCTGATGCAGCACCCCTCGCCAACATGAATTGAGGGATATTCACCTGCTGCAATCATGTCTTTTACACTCAACTCTTTGTCAATATCTGTGAATCGGCAGGCAAAACCATCCACAGCTGATTTGTCAAAGGGGGGCAAATCCATGTCGGCTGTGACATCCTGGGCCAAAACCCTACCCAAAGATTGAAGCAATCCAATCTTTTCGCTCTCCACTTCAGGTACCACACTGAGTACTATTTCATGTGCTTTTTCAAAGGATATCATGACTATATACTTCACAATTGCAACGGGAGGCCAAAGGTAAATAACTTAGCACAAATGAAGGAGATTGCCGGATGGGTCAAACTGAAAGAAAGTGAATTTAGGAATCAAAGGTTTAGCTCCTGATGTTTTGCCGGTTCAATTACACTTGTTACCTTTGCCGGTGTAACTATGTATGCCTGACCATGATTAGCCACCGTCAGGCTTCGCCAACTTAAATAAAACTTAAAGATTCAATCATGAAAAAATTGCTTATGGCTTTGATTTCAGCTGGCGTTATGTTAAACGCCTGCACACAAAAACCAAAGGTTGAGGTGAATCCGTTTTTTACGGACTATGACACTCCTTTTGGTATTCCACCTTTTGATAAAATTAAGGCTGAGCACTTCATTCCGGCTTTTCAGGAAGCAATAACCCAGCAAAAAGCTGAGATTGATGTGATCGTGAACAACACTGCTGCCCCGGACTTTGAAAACACCATCGTGGCTTTCGATAATTCGGGTGTTTTGATGCGCAAGATAAACCCTGTTTACGGGGGGTTGCGCGGCGCCAACTCGAATCAGCGACTCCAGGAGATTGCCCGCGAAATCACGCCGATGCTCAGTGCACACAGTAACGACATTATGCTCAACCAGGCACTGTTTGCCCGCATCAAAGAGGTGTACAACAACCGCATGAATTTGGGGCTGGATGTCGAACAGTTGCGATTAGTTGAAAAAATCTACCAGGATTTCGGGCGTAATGGAGCTGCCTTGCCCGACGAAAGTCGCGAAGAACTGAGAAAAATAAATGAGCGTATGGCTATGGTGTCGCTGCAGTTGAATGACAACCTACTGGCCGAATCAAACGGGTTTAAGATGGTTCTGGAAGACTCGGCTGATCTGGCCGGCCTACCGCCCGATGTAATCAATGCCGCTGCTGCCGAAGCTAAGAAAAGAGGAGATGAAGGCAAGTGGGTGTTCACACTCGATAAACCAAGCTGGATTCCCTTTCTGCAATCTTCGACCCGCCGCGACCTGCGCGAAAAGCTCTACCAAGGCTACTGGATGCGTTGCGACAATGATAATGACAAGGACAACAAAGCACTGTTTGCTGAACTCATGCAGCTGAGGGCTAAATATTCACAGCTGCTCGGATACAAGAACTTTGGAGAATTCTCGACAGCGATTAACATGGCCGAAAACCCGGCTAACGTGTATGATTTTCTGAATAAGCTCTGGAAACCCGCACTGGCTGTGGCTAAAACCGAACGAGCTGATATGCAGAAAATCATTAACAAGGAAGGCGGAAAGTTTAAGCTGGCTGCCCATGACTGGTGGTATTACGCCGAGAAGGTGCGCAAAGCCAAATATGATCTGGATGAAGAAGAACTGAAGCCTTATCTTTCTATCGGAAACGTACGCGACGGAATATTTATGGTCGCCAGCAAATTGTATGGCATACAGTTTTTACCGGTCAATGACGTTCCCAAATATCATGAAGAAGTGGAGACCTACGAACTTAAAGAGGCAGACGGCACCCATCTGGGCATCCTTATGATTGACCCGCACCCGCGCCAGGGCAAACGCGTGGGCGCATGGTGCGGCACCTATCGCAGCGGCGCCTGGGAAAACGGAAAGAAAATCGCCCCTATAGTTACGATTGTGATGAATTTTAGCCGTCCCACCGGCGACAAGCCTGCGATGCTGAGCTGGGACGAAACCGAAACCTACTTCCATGAGTTTGGTCACGCGCTTCACAATTTCTTTGCCAATGGCAAATACCGTCGCACCAGCCGCAGTGTTCCCCGCGATTTCGTTGAGCTGCCTTCGCAGGTCCTCGAAAACTGGGCAGCCGAACCTTCGGTTATTAAGATGTATGCCAAGCATTATCAAACCGGCGAACCTATGCCCGACGCCCTTATACAGAAACTCGAAAACAGCTCAAAGTTCAATCAGGGATTCCAAACAGCTGAATATATTGCTGCGTCCATCCTCGACATGGATTGGCATACAAAAGATCTGCCCGAACAGATTGACGTGAATGCTTTCGAAAAAGCCTCGATGGCCGGCATCGGGCTAATCCCCGAAATTCTGCCCCGTTATCGCACTACCTATTTCAGCCATATTTTTGGTGGTGGCTATGCTGCAGGATATTATGTGTACCTGTGGGCTGCTGTGCTCGATACCGATGCCTTCGCTGCTTTCAAAGAATCGGGCGATTTGTTCAATCCCGAGCTGGCTGCTGCTTTTAGAAAACATATTCTTGCCGAAAACTCGATGGGAGAAGGCATAGCGCAATATATGAAATTCAGAGGCAAGGAACCTTCCATAAAATATCTGCTCGAAAAACGCGGTCTGAATTAGACCTGTTTTCAACAAAAGGTCTTAAGGCATGTCACACACGGGGCATGCCTTTTTTCTTGCAGGAGTCTGCCGGTGCTTATCTAGCTGGATTGCTGTCTGATGTAATAATAAATTTCCTCCTGCGCTCTGATAACAGGATGTCTCTTTGGACGGTATACGTTTTGGTCGCCAGAATTTACTATACGCGCCTTGACATTATCCCGCCATTGTATTTCCAGCATTTGGCGAATTTGTTTTTGTAGTACTGGTGCCTTAATAGGGCATGCCACTTCGATGCGGTTGTCAAAATTTCGCACCATCCAATCAGCTGACGAGATGTAATATTTATTCTTTCCTGCATTGCAGAAGACCATCACACGAGAATGCTCAAGATATTTATCAACTATGCTGATGACCTCAATATTATCGCTCAAACCGCCGATACCCGGAACCAGCATGCATATGCCACGAACAATCAGGCGCAGCTTTACACCCGCCTGGCTTGCCCTATACAGGTGGGAGATGATTTTCTGATCTGCAAGGCTGTTGAGCTTTATGATAGCCCAGGCCTCCTTTCCCTGCCGGGCTTTCCTGATTTCGCGATTAAGCATCCTGATGAAACGTTCACGCATACCGAACGGTGCTACAATCAGATCTTTGAATTCAGGAGTCTGTGTTTTTGATTCTATCAGATAAAAAACACGGTTAACCTCGCCTGCAATTTTCTGATCAGCAGTCAGAAGCGAATCATCGGCATACACTCTGGCTGTTTGTTCATTAAAATTGCCCGTAGTAATATTGGCATAGTATATATTCTGGTTATTTTCTTTTCTTCGGATCAGCAGGAGCTTGCAATGAACCTTGATGCCCGGGATGGCTTTTATGACCTTCACTCCTTCTTCAAGCAGTTTTTCCGACCAGTAGAGATTAGCCTCTTCATCAAAGCGCGCCTGCACCTCAAGAAATACTGTCACTTCTTTTCCGTTGCGCACAGCGTTGATCAGCGCATTGATGACATTCGAAAACTGAGCCACCCGGTAAAGGGTCATTTTGATAGCGCGCACATTGGGATCGATCGAGGCCTGCCGGAGCAAATCGATGATATGCCTGAATGACTGATAAGGGTAATGTAGCATAATGTCGCGCTGCCGCAGTAAGTCGAAGATATTTTGTCCGGCTTCCAAAACAGGATGTGCCAGCGGAGGGCATGGGGGGTAGCACAGCTCGTTTCTTCCCAGGTCAGGGAAACGCATAAAGTCTTTAAAGTTGTGATAGCGGCCGCCTTCACTGATGCTGTCGTGTTTGGAAAGATTGAGTTTTTTGAGCAGCATATAAACCAGTGCCAACGGCATTTTTCTATCGTAAATGAACCGGACCGGGGTTCCCGCCTTACGTTGCTTCAGGCTCTCGGTCAAAATTTCAATAAAACTTCTGCTGAGGTCTCCCTCTAGGTCAAGTTCGGAATCGCGTGTAAGCTTGATGGTATATGCATCAAAGTGATCGTATCCGAAAGCTGAAAAAATATCTTTCAACCCAACCCTTATTACATCGTCGAGCAGTATGATGGAGTCCGTGCCGTTTTC
This sequence comes from Lentimicrobiaceae bacterium, assembly GCA_037445555.1. Taxonomy (GTDB): domain Bacteria; phylum Bacteroidota; class Bacteroidia; order Bacteroidales; family JAAYJT01; genus JAAYJT01. The sequence continues at coordinate 137,174 of JBBIKG010000003.1, read as the reverse complement.
GGAAGGCAACACAATAAAACGAGAAAGCGGAGGAGTGGGCACTCTTATCAAAGCATAGTCGTTGTGGCCGGGGTCTGAATTGATTTTCAGATCTATTGCGAGGTAGATTGACTTGTCCTTCAGGATAGCCTGATCTTTGAGGTTGGCAAGCATCATTGGAAACAGGTGCGACCGCACATGCTCCCTGAAATAAGATTCAACATACTGAAGTTGCCTGTCAGTTAACTGCTGCTCATTCACAAGGTAAATTTGTTCCCTGGCCAATAACTCAATCAGGTGTTCAAAGACATATGTGAATTTATTTTGATTCTGCTTCTCTGTTTCTAATACCTGTTTGAGAACCTGTGCTGGATTGAACTGGAGCTGCTTGATTTCCTTGTTTCTGATTCGGACCATGCGCTTAAGAGTTGCCACCCTCACCCGGTAAAACTCGTCAAGATTGTTGGAGTAGATACCCAAAAACCTCAGCCGCTCAATAAGGGGTACAGATGTATCAGAAGCCTCCTGTAACACACGAAGGTTAAATTCCAGCCAGCTTAGTTCGCGATTCAGTAATTCGACACGAGCCATTGTACAGAGAAGATTATTTTAGAGCATCAGATCGGCAAATCCACGGGCTCATGCTGTCATATGTTTAATAAAAGATGAATCTTATAGCAGGTTTTATCGCTAACAAATTTAGTCATTTCAACTCCATGGCAGGATAGATCACAAAGTTTGTCCGGGATTTTGAGCCGGATAGCTGGTTCCACTGTTCGGTTATAAATGTGAGGGAAATCAGGCCAGAGGTGGGCAACCAGTCTATTGGAGCAGAAAGGAAAAAATTAGCTAAATGAGTGACGGATGGGTTGTGGCCCACAATCATCAGATTTTGGATCTCGTCTGGCATTCCAAAAATAAATGCTTCAATCTGATTTGCATTTCCGTGGTAGATGACCGGTTCAATAATAATTCCTTCGGCCGGATAATCTAAAGCATGGGCGATTATTTGTGCTGTCTGAAGAGCCCTCACTGCATGGCTCGACACGATACAATCTACCTGAGCATGGTGCTTCTTCAGGTGATCAGTTACGATTGAAGACCGGGTAATACCTTTTGGGGTCAATGGCCTATCGACATCCCTTTGGATAAAATCATCACGTGAAGCCTTTGCATGACGGAGCAGTAACAGTGTTTTCATAAGTATATCATTATGCCAACGCGTGTGAATACAAATGTACAAACCCTTCAACTAACAAATATTGTAGGTGAGGATTTGGTTATACGGTAAACTTCGGGGGCGGGTGTAAACATCTGCACACCCGCCCCCGAAAATTCGTGATTCAGGTCCGAAACTAATAGGCAAACAATGGAAACTCTTGCATCATGGCGTTAACTTGTTTGCGTACCGACTCAATCACCGCTTCGTTGTCAATGTTCGAGAGTACTTCGTCAACCAGGTCCACAATGACGGGCATGTGATCCTCTTTCAGTCCACGCGTGGTAACTGCTGGAGTGCCTACTCTGATACCACTGGTGGTAAATGGCGAACGGCTGTCGAAAGGCACCATGTTCTTATTCAGGGTAATATCGGCTTTCACCAGGGTGTTTTCTGCCGTTTTACCAGTGATCTCAGGAAATTTGGGACGCAGATCAATCAACAATAGGTGGTTGTCAGTTCCACCACTGATAACATGATATCCTTTATCAGTAAAAGCTTTGGCCATGACGATGGCATTTTTCTTAACCTGTAGAGTATATTCCAGAAACTCATCGCTAAGTGATTCGCCGAAAGCCACTGCCTTGGCCGCGATGACATGTTCAAGCGGACCTCCCTGCACACCTGGAAACACAGCCGAATCGAGCAGCGCTGACATCATCTTGATCTCACCTTTGGGTGTTTTAAGTCCCCAGGGATTTTCAAAATCCTTACCCATCAGTATCATGCCACCTCTCGGGCCCCGCAGCGTTTTATGTGTGGTGGTGGTAACCACATGACACCATGGCAGGGGGTCATTCAGTAATCCTTTGGCTATCAGTCCGGCAGGATGGGCGATGTCGGCAAGCAAGATAGCCCCAATGCTATCAGCAATGTCGCGCATTCGTTTGTAATTCCAATCGCGCGAGTAGGCTGAAGCGCCAGCAATGATGAGTTTTGGCCTATGCTCATGCGCCAGCATTTCCATCTTGTTGTAGTCAACAGTACCTGTGTCACGACCCACTTCATAAGGAATAGGCCGATATAGGATACCCGATGAATTGACGGGAGATCCGTGAGAAAGATGACCACCGTGTGAAAGCTCCAGCCCCAAAAATGTATCCCCCGGCTTCAGAACCGTCATCAGCACAGCCATATTGGCCTGCGCCCCGGAGTGGGGCTGCACATTCGCCCATTCTGCCCCAAAAAGCGCTTTTGCCCGGTCGATAGATAACTGCTCTGTCTGATCAACTATTTGGCAACCACCATAATAGCGGCGCCCCGGATAACCTTCGGCATATTTATTTGTCAAAACTGAACCCATAGCCTTAAGCACAGGTTCGCTCACAAAATTTTCGGATGCAATCAACTCGATGCCATGAGCCTGCCTATCTCGTTCCTGTTCAATCAAGTCAAAAACTTGTCTGTCTTTTTTCATATTTGAATTGTTTAATGCATTGATATGCTGAAAGTATCGGTCATTAATCGTGTCGCAAAAGTAATCAAAGAAATCCAATATCCAAGGTTGGTTTGCTCTGAGCCTAATGTAGGGCGGCATTCGATCGCCTTACGGATTACCTCAGATATTACTGCCTAATCATTACCTTTGCCCCCCCTCAATGAAGCAGGAACTACAACATCTGCCATGGTCAATTTCGAAAAATTTACACTCGGCAACGGACTCAGGGTCATCGTTCACTCCGATTATTCGACACCCATCGTGACGATGAACGTACTGTACGATGTAGGCTCACGAGACGAACAACCGGATAAAACCGGCTTTGCCCATCTGTTTGAGCACCTCATGTTTGGAGGATCGGTAAACATACCAAGATATGATGAACCACTGGAAAAGGCCGGAGGAGAAAATAACGCATTCACCTCCAACGACATTACAAGTTATTACCTGTCCATCCCAAAATCAAACCTTGAGATCGCTTTCTGGCTCGAATCGGATCGTATGCTTGACCTGGATTTTTCACGCAAAAGCCTGAACGTACAGCGTAACGTGGTGATTGAGGAGTTCCATCAGACGCATCTTAACCAACCTTATGGCGATGTGTGGCAGTTGCTCCGTTCGCAGGCCTATACCACACATCCTTATCGCTGGGAAACCATCGGAGCGCATATTGACCATATAGCCAATGCGAAGATGTCAGATGTAAGGTCCTTTTACAAAAAATTTTACCATCCTGCCAATGCCATTTTAACATTGGCTGGCCCGGTGAGTACGGCAGAAATTGTTGCGCTTTGCCAGAAATGGTTTGAACCTATACCAGCCGGCAAATCTTTCGAACGGAAGCTTCCGGCAGAGCCAAGACAGGAAGCTGCAAGATTCCAGGAAATTTTTAGACCAGTGCCTCAGAATGCGATCTATAAAGCCTGGCACATGGGAGGCAGGCTGGATGACAGTTATCATGCAGCAGATATTCTCACTGATATTCTTTCGGCCGGGGAGTCGTCACGGCTATTTCTGGAACTTGTTAAAAATCAGCGAAAATTCAGCGCCATTAATGCATTTATCACCGGCAGTCTCGACCCCGGCCTTCTCATCATAACCGGAAAACTGATGCAGGGGGTTACACCGGATGAGGCCGATAAGGCAATTGTTTTGGAAATTGACAGATTGACACAGGAACTGATTTCTGACTATGAGCTTGAAAAAGCCAAAAACACTGTGGAATCGATGGCAGTGCTTTCGGAGGTCAAGCCGTTGGAACGCGCACTAAACCTGAGCTATTTTGAATTATTGGGTGATGCGGGTTTGACCAACACCGAGATAGATAAGTATCGCTGTCTCAGTTCAACAGATCTTCGCGAAGCGGCACAGAAGATATTCACACCTGAAAATGTATCAACACTTTACTATCGCACCCAATACTGAAATGATGCCCGACCGGAGTATAGCCCCTCTTACACAAAAGGTGGATTTCCTGATGAAGGACACCCATCGTTTACTTGAACTGCCAAACGGAATCACTGTGTACCTTGTTCACGGCGGTTCGCAGGAATTGGTCAGGATTGAACTTGTATATAAGGCAGGCAGCTTCTATCAGGGCGCCAAATCGGTGGCAACAGCCACCAATGCATTATTACCTAACGGGACACCTTCATTGACTGCCAGAGCTATCGCCGAGCGGTTTGAATATTTCGGTGCACATGTCGAAACCAACACCGAGAAAGATAATGCCTATGTAAGTCTCTACACATTAAATACACACCTACATGAAACCCTGCCCCTTCTGGCCGAGGTGATCCATGAGGCCGACTTTCCTCAGGATGAGCTGGAGATTTACCGCAAAACAAAAAGCCACACTCTAAGCGTGAACCTGCAAAAAGTTAAATACCTGGCGAGGGTTCATTTCAATGAGCAATTGTTCGGATCCAGGCATCCCTACGGCATGCGTTTAAGGAATGAAAACATTGACCAGCTCGAATCCGGGCAGCTTAAAGCTTTTCACAGAAGGTACTACCAGCAGGGCCGGTGCATGATCTTTGTCAGCGGATCGATACCTCACAAACTGGAAGAAATCCTTGCGCGTAACTTTGGAACAAACTCGGCGGGCAGTTTTCACAAACCGCTGCAGGAACCAACTTTCGAAATTGAACCCGGACAAAACAGGAAATTATTTATTTCGAAACCCGACGCCTCCCAGTCAGCACTGCGTATCGGATTCAGAACTATAAACCGGGAGCACGCCGAATATCCTGAGCTTTTCATCCTGCATACAGTTCTTGGCGGATATTTTGGTTCTCGGCTGATGTCAAATATTCGCGAAAAGAAAGGATATACCTATGGTATCGGATCGGTGCTAGCTTCGCTCAAAAAGAGCGGGGTATTCGTAATTTCAAGCGAAGTCGGAGGAAATGTACGCCGGAAAGCTGTCAGGGAAATTTACAAAGAAGTCAAAATGCTTCGTGATGAACCCATATCCGAAGAAGAACTCTCATTGGTAAAAAACTATCTAACCGGAGCATTGCTGCGTGGAATGGAGGGCCCTTTTATGCAGGCCGAAAGATTGCGTTCAGCCATCGAGTACGGACAAACCATGAGCTACTACGATCAGTATGCCCGGACAATTCAAGACATAACCTCAGGACGGCTGCAGGAACTGGCCAACAAGTACTTTGATCAGGGAGCTTTCTTTGAAACGGTGGCTGGAGTCTGACAGCTTGCAAAAAAGTTTTGGCCTTTGGCTGAAAAGTATCTTGGCTCGACGGCTAATGTGCTTCAAGCCAGTTTTTTCCGGCACTCATCTCTACCTCGACCGGCACATTCAACGTAAGCGCTCCTCTCATTTTTTCGCTGACGATACGTTTTACTTCTTCCATTTCGTCACGATGAACGTCGAATACCAGTTCATCGTGTACCTGGAGGGTCATCCGTGAACGCAGGTTCAGCCGTTTCAGCTCCTGATAAATTGCGATCATGGCCATTTTTATCATATCGGCGGCCGATCCCTGGATCGGGGCGTTTATGGCATTTCGCTCTGCAAAACCACGCAAATTACTGTTGTTTGAATGAATATCGCGCAGGTAGCGCCGGCGTTTCATTATGGTTTCGACATAGTTGTGTCTACGGGCAAAATCAATCTGCTGCTCCATATATTTGCGAATGCCCGGGTACTTTGTGAAGTATTGGCCAATGATGTCCGCGGCTTCTTTTCGGCTGATAGAAAGTCTTTCGCTCAGCCCAAAGGCTGATATGCCATAAATTATACCAAAGTTTACAGTTTTGGCATTGCGCCTCATATCGCGGGTAACATCGGCAAGCGGAATGTTGTATATGCGCGATGCCGTTGCCGAGTGAATATCATGCAGCTGAATGAAATCATCAATCATATTGGTATCGCCGCTCAGCGAGGCAATGATTCGTAATTCGATTTGTGAATAATCGGCCGAAAGCATCACATAATCATCATTGCGCGGAATAAATGCTTTGCGTATTTCGCGCCCTTTATCCGTTCTTACCGGAATGTTTTGCAGGTTCGGTCTGTTTGAACTCAGTCTCCCGGTACTGGTCACTGCCTGGTTGAAGCTGGTATGCAACCTGCCTGTGCGAGTACTCACCATGGCTGGCAGCACATCGACATAGGTGGATTTGAGTTTAGTCAGTGAACGGTAGTCAAGAATCTGTTGTACGATAGGGTGTGCCGACACCATTCTGCTAAGCACATCTTCGGCGGTGGAGTGCTGTTGCGACTTAGTCTGGCGGGGCTTCGGGGCAATCCTCATACGATCAAAAAGCACCTCACCCAGCTGTTTTGGAGATGCAATGTTAAACATCATTCCTGCCTGTTCAAATATGTGCCTTTCGGTTTCCAGTATCTCGAGTTGCAGCTGTGCTGAGTATTCTTTCAGGGCAGGGATATCGATTTTAACACCCTCCTGTTCCATTGAGGCAAGCACTTTGATCAGGGGTATCTCAATGTGCCTGAAAAGATCCAGGCATTCGTTTTCTTTCAGGCCGGGTTCCAGTACTTTTCTGAGCTGAAGGGTGATGTCGGCGTCTTCGCAGGCATAATCAACCAGCAGGTTTGTATCCAGATCTCTCATATTGCCCTGTCTTTTACCTCTCCTCCCTATGAGGGCTTCTATGGGCACTTTTTGGTAATTGAGATAAGCTTTAGCCATAAAATCGAGGCTGTGGCGCATCTCGGGTTGAAGCAGGTAATGAGCCAGCATGGTATCGAAGAGTGTTCCTTCCACTTCGATGCCATATTTCTGAAGCATCGAAATGTCAAACTTCAGGTTTTGGCCTGTCTTTTCAATAGAGGGGTCCTGAAAAAGCGACATAAACTCTTTCAACACGCTGGATGCCTCGGCAAAACTATGCGGTAATATTACACAATAGGCTTCATGAGGATCTGTTGCAAACGTCAAGGATACCAGCTCCGCTTCGTAGGTGTCGAGGCCTGTGGTTTCTGTATCAAAACAAAAAGCCCTTTTTTTTCTGAGGTGCTCTATCAAATGCCGTCGTTGCACGAGAGTTTCGACTTTATGATAGGTAGGCTTGACGGATTGCAGGGTTAAAAAACTGCTCTCTGGCATATTGCTTTCGCCAGTCGTTTCAAAAAGGTTACCCTGGATGCCAGGGATTGATGGCACGGGCTGCTGAATTTTTATCTGTGCCAGATCGGCAAACACCCTTCGGGCGAAGGCAGTAAACTCAAGCTCTTCAAGTAGTTGAGTCAGGCTTTCCCTGTCAGGAGGTTCGGTTTTGAGCGATTCGGGGTCGAACCTGATGGGAACATCCAATATGATGGTTGCCAGCTGTTTTGAGATAAGCGCCTGATTAACATTATTATTTACTTTTTCCCTGAGTTTATCGTTTGCGATCTTATCGGAGTTTTGAATTACATTTTCGATAGATCCAAACTCACCGATAAGTTTTCGGGCGGTAACTTCTCCTACACCCGGAATTCCTGGGATATTGTCACTGGCATCTCCGGCTAACCCAAGTATATCGATCACCTGCCGCGGGGTATCCACACCAAATTTTTCACAAACTTCCCTGACACCCATGATGGTGGGCGGTTCGCCAAATTTTCCAGGCTTGAAGATGTATACCTTGTTTGAAACAAGTTGTCCGAAGTCTTTATCAGGTGTCATCATATACACCGTGAAGCCCTGATTCTCGGCCTCCTTTGCTAATGTGCCAATGACATCATCTGCTTCGTAACCGTCTTTCAGGAGTATGGGAATGTTAAAGGCCTCAATAAGCCTCACGATGTAGGGCAAACTTGCAGCCAGGTCTTCAGGCATACTTTCGCGATTGGCCTTGTATTGATCAAATTCCTCATGTCTCACTGTCGGAGCCATAGTATCAAAAGCTACACCTATATGGGTAGGTTGCTCGTTTTTCAAAACATCGTAAAGAGTGTTCGCAAATCCAAGTATCGCGCTTGTATTCAACCCCTTACTGTTGATGCGCGGGTTTCTGTTCAAAGCGTAGTACGCGCGGTAGATGAGGGCCATCGCATCGAGGAGGAATAACTTCTTTGCCATTTCGGAGATTTTTTCTCCGATAAAGGTAGAACTTATATGAACATTGAAGGGTGTATGAAACCTTATCGTTGAGCACGAACCATGTAACGATTGGGATTAAATGCTCGAATATGTGATCTTTTACAAAATCCGGCAATGATTGTCAGTTTTCCCGGCGCTGATTTCGCAAAACCAGCATATAAAAATCATTATCGAGGGGCAGGTAACCATATTCGTAGCAGAAATAATAAACCGCCCCTTTCTGAGTGGTATAGGTATTTGTGAAATAGCTGAAACTAAATCCCTTTTCGGAGAGCTTATCTTTATGCACAGTTGCTTTTTCGCCAGGATTGAGTGCGGCCAGTATCCGCCGGTTTTTCCGTAATATGGCATTCACCCTTCTCACATAGTTTGTGGTTTCACTATTCAATCTGTTATTGTAATTATTGCGGCAAATGTCGTTGCAGAATTTTTTGTCTGATCTTCCTACAATTGACTCGCCGCAATCAAGGCAGGTACGAGATGCTTCGTTCATTTCCGGAATTTAATTAATGAATAATCAGAATAAGAGGCTCTGTTCAACAAAGATATGAAAAAATTTATCCGATTACAAACGGTTACAAACAACTGTATCCGGATGTAACTATTTTTTATACGAGTCAGGTTATCTGGCCAATATACTTTTGCCTCGTCATTCAAACAAAAAACTGACACAAACAATTAATCATTAACCGCCCAATTGGGCACAAAACCACAAACACTATGAACACTATGAAAAACCGAGTGCAACTGATCGGACGGCTGGGACAGAATCCTGAAGCAAAAGAATTCGAAAACGGAGGGAAAATGGTGCGTTTCAGCGTCGCCACCAACGAAGAATACGTTAACATCACCGGAGAAAAGGTAAAACAAACCACATGGCATAATCTGGTTGCCTGGGGTAAGCTGGCCTCCGTATGCGAAAAGTACCTTCAGAAAGGAAATGAAATAGCCGCAGAAGGCAAGCTCATCTATCGCACATGGGAAGACAAAGCCGGAGTAAAACACTACAGCACCGAAATCCATCTGAGTGAGCTTCTTATGCTTGACAGAAAGCCCAACGCCTGATAGGCTGAACTGAGTTAGGCTAGAAAACCGGAATGAATTTTCACATTCCGGTTTTTTTGTATTACTTTTACCTGAAATCGACGGATATGAATCAGAAGATTATTCTTTGCGTTATGGCTTTTTTCCTCTTTAACCAATGCAAGCCCTCGCCTGACGACCCCACGCTGGTCATGCAGGTTGATCTGAACCGATATGCAGGTCTTTGGTACGAGATTGCGTCTTTCCCGGCTTCTTTTCAGAAAGATTGCCAATGCACGACGGCAGAATACAAAACGACCGACAAAGGCTTCATTCGTGTGATTAACCGATGCCGGCGCGGAGATGCCGGAGCAAAGCAGTCGGAAATTCATGGCAAGGCTTTTATAGTTCCGGCCTCGGGCAATACCAAGCTGCAAGTACAATTTTTCTGGCCCTTCAGGGGTGATTACCACATCATCAGGCTCGATCAGGATTATCAGTGGGCAGTGGTTGCTTCGGGTAATAAATATTTATGGATATTGTGTCGTAACCCACAAATGGACTCCGCTCTTTATGATAGAATAGTTGCAGAGCTTTCTGTGGACGGATATGAGATGGGCAGGTTGAAAAAAACTGTTCAGCCATGCACCTAGGCATACTGATCACTTAAATCAAAAACCTGAAGTTAAAAGTTTTTCGATTGCCTTTTTACTATTCATCAAATGTGCATGACCGGCGAATAGAGTACGAACCATCTTATATAATGCCCCCAATTATCAGAAAACCCTCGGTTAAACGCAACCCAAAAACCGATGGCGACAAGGCCGCAAAGGTTTTTGTTCTTGACACTTCGGTGATTCTCTATAACCACAACAGCATTCATAGCTTTGAGGATAACGACATTGCCATACCCATCACGGTGCTCGAAGAACTTGACAACTTTAAGAAAGGTAATGAAATCATTAATTTCGAAGCCAGGGAGTTTATACGAATCATTGATAAGCTTTCTGTCAATCACACTCTGCAGGATTGGATAAAGCTTCGAAATCCTAAAGGGGGCTCATTTAAGGTAGTGATGAACGAAGGGGCCGAAGACCTCCCCATGGATGCACGAAAGGTGTTTGATGAGAATAAGCCCGATCACCGAATATTGAATGCAGCCCTGCTGATGCAACACAAATACCCTGACCGCAAGGTGGTGTTGGTTTCGAAGGATATCAACCTACGGCTCAAGGCCAAATCGCTTAACATACCGGCCGAAGATTTCCTTACGGGCAAGATCAAAGATGTCGAAGGGCTTTACTCGGGGAAAACTGTGATTGAAGGGCTCGACAGAGAGGTTATCGATCTGCTATACCAGGACGGGTTTTGTGAACCTCACCAGATTGGTATTTCCAATCCAAATCCAAACAACTATTTCATCCTTAAGAACACAAAAAACTCAGCACTTGCCTTCTATAACCCGGTGAGTAAAAAAATTGAAAGGGTTGAGAAACGATCGGCTTATCGCATTACACCGCGCAACGCCGAGCAGGTGTTCGCCATACATGCTCTCATAAATCCCAATGTGCGTCTGGTCACCCTGCAGGGAGTGGCCGGAACAGGCAAAACTCTGCTTACCCTGGCAGCTGCTCTTGAACAGCGGCGAAATTTCAAGCAGATTTACCTTTCGCGTCCAATCGTGCCTCTGAGCAACAAAGACATTGGGTTTTTACCGGGCGACATAAAATCGAAAGTCAACCCGTACATGGAGCCTTTGTACGACAATCTGAAATTCATTCAGAACCAATACAGCGAAAAAGACAAGGAGTACAAAGTAATTTCCGAATCGCTCACAAACGAAAAGTTGTTGGTTCAACCGCTGGCCTATATTCGCGGTCGCAGTATAAGCAATGTGTTTTTTATCGTCGATGAAGCGCAAAATCTCACGCCGCATGAAATCAAAACCATCATCACACGTGCGGGAGAAAACACAAAGATCATTTTCACCGGCGATATCTACCAGATTGATACCCCGTATCTTGACTCCCAAAGCAACGGACTTTCGGTGCTGATTGACAAGGTGAAGCACCATGACATCTACGCGCATATAAGGCTCGAAAAAGGCGAGCGCAGCGAATTGGCCAATCTGGCCAATGATATGCTCTAGTGCCTATTTCTCGAGACCTATGACCGTCAGCACGGTTTGACCGACCGCTTTCATTGTGTTGCGGTCAATGTTTCGCATATCATCGCGCATAGTGTGCCAATCGGCAAAAAAACCCGTCGGGGTTTCCTGCGTAAAATGGATAATATCAATAGTAGGTATTCGGGCGATGCGGTTTATGAATAAATGATCGTCGATGAGCGGGCTGGTTTGCTGCATCGAAAAATATGCTGAATACCCGATTGCATGGGCCGTATTCCATACCTTCCTCATAACATCCGGTGCGTATTGCATTGAAGTGCCTTCCATGGTAAACACAGCATCAGCGGTGCCAACCATGTCGAGCAGTATGCCAAACCTGGCCCGGTAACCGGCAATATGCGGATTGCGAGCCCAGTACTGTGATCCAAGAGCCCAGGTATCTTCCCGGTTGCCCTGAAGGCTCTGATGCTCTCCATAATCTTCTGCATCAAAAAATACGATATCAATCCCGAATTCATGCTGCTTCATGGAAAGTTGTCTCGCAATCTCTAACAACACCCCTACACCGCTGGCTCCGTCGTTGGCACCCGGTATAGGTTTGTAATGATTGGCCGGATTAGGGTCATGGTCCGCATAGGGTCGCGAATCCCAATGTGCGCACAACAAAATACGATTCGGCTTTGCGGGCGCAAACGATCCTATGATATTCTTAATATTCAGCACCTGGCCATTATATGCCCTTATCCTTGCCTCCTGAACCTGCACCTTTTCGGCAAACCGGGCAAGAGTACTTTCAAGGTATCTGGCACACCGTGCATGCGACTCCGTGTTCGGAACACGTGGGCCGAAAGCAACCTGGATGGCCACAAAATGATATGCTGAATCGCTATTGAAATCGGGTATGCCTGCAGCTAAAATTTTCTCGCTCAGAGAGGGACCAGGGAGCGGTTTTGATGGCTGCTGACCACAGCTTGCTGCAAGGAGGGTTGCTGTAAGGAAAAGAAACCGGATGGGCATCAGAAAATGGGATTTCAAAAAAGATTACTGGACTGGCCAAATTGGCCTGAAAACACAAAGGTATTAAAATCGCTGCGAACACGTGCAGCCCGCTCGAGCGATAAAAGATTCTCTGGTAGTTTTTCCTCTTCACCATGATAGCCGATGGCCATTACCACCAGGGGTCGGATGGTGACGGGAATTGAAAAGGACCTCCGGGCTTTTTCTTTTTCAAAACCACCCATCTGATGGGTAATCAACCCCTCAGCCACAGCCTGCAGGCAAAGGGTTGCGGCTGCCTGCCCTGCATCGTACTCAAAGCTGGTTCCGGGCAGGCCATTCTTGCGTGAGATGGTGTCTGCACATATCATTACAAGTACAGGAGCCTGCCTTGCCCAAAGTTGGTTGAACGGCACCAGGGTTTCGAAGATCCGGGACCAGGATTCATCATAATTTAATCCTACGACAAATCTCCATGGTTGGTCATTAAACCCGGAAGCTGCCCATCTTGCAGCTTCAAACATATTCTGCAGCTTTCCAGGCTCAACAGGTTTAGACGAAAATGCTCTCGGGCTCCAGCGTTGCCTTATAAGGTCATGAATTGGATAAATATTGCTAGCTGGCTTTTCCATAGAATATTGCAGGTTTAAAGTTTCTTTCTAATCTCGCAGTCATTTTGGCAGTCACAAACCATCCCAGTCTCATAATGCATGATTTTTGAGGTGGTTATAACGACAAAAATATAACCCCACCGGGACTAAGTTGTTTATCTTCATTATAAAAATTGTTGCTGATGCAAAATAGCGAAATAGAGGGGCAGTATCAAAAAATTTTACAGTTATTGAGTAACCGCCACGTGACAAAGGCCATTTCTTCACTGGGTAGCACGTTGCAAAACCTGGGTATGAAAGAATTTATGGTTAAACTCGAAAATTTGCACGACACCTACCGGAACATTCTGAAATACTCCATTCAAATGGGTGTGGATGATCCCCGCCGTGAGGCCATCTACTCCTCATTGATTCGAGATCTGTATGAACTCGCCGACCAGATCAGGCACAAGTCCTTCATTCAAGGCGCTTATCACTTGAGTATCAAGGGGATCACCGAACATGACCTTGATGGAACCTCCTCGTCAGAAATGCTCCAGACTCTGGCTGACTCCCTGCTTCTCCAGTCTAAGCTTGATGAGATCACAGCACCCAAAAGCGGAGTGAGCTCCCCGAATTATTCAGACAGAAGCAACATTTTGGCCAGGCTTTTTTCCATTCTTTTTGTCACCTGCAAATATACCGGTGAAGAAACAAAGCATATAAAGAGGCTGCTGCAATCCGAAAATGTTTACTGGTATGAGAAAAGTGTCCTGATAAGCGCCCTTACACTGGGAGTTATTAAAGGGTTCGATGAAAATCGCCTTGAGATCCTTTTTGACTGCTATATGACAGGCGAGTGGCAGGTTTCGCAGCGGGCATTTAGCGGGTTAATGCTGGGATTGTATTTCTACAATGACAGGCTGGAGCAATATCCCCAGATAATTAACAGGCTCAGGTCGTTGCAGGGCGATGAAAGCATTGAGCGAGATGCGCTGATGGTTTTAATGCAAATTACAAAAGCGAAAGCCACTGACAAACTCAGCCGTAAATTTCGAGAAGAAATTATGCCGGATATCATGAAAGAGGCACCAAAAATTGAAGACAGGCTGGGGCTGTTCCAAACTCCGTCCGACGATCCGGAAGGAGAGAAAAACCCCAAATGGCAGTCTCTTTTCGAGGATTCGCCAAACCTGATCAGCCGGATGGAAGAAATCACCCGTATGCAGGTAGAGGGAATGGACGTTTTTATTAACACTTTTGCTCATCTGAAACATTTTCCTTTTTTCAGGCAAATACATCATTGGTTCCTGCCCTTTTTCAAGGAACATCCTGAGGTTAGCGCCTTCATGACCGGAGAGGGCAACGTGCCAAAAGAAGCTTTTATTGAAGGAATCGAAAAGTCGAACTTTATTTGCAACAGCGATAAATATTCATTTTGTTTTAGTGTGCAGCAGCTTCCCACCAAACAGCGGGAAACCCTTTTCCAGATTTTTTCAGCCGAGCTGGAGGGAATGAACGAGATGGCGCAGGAGGAAAACATTCTCAACAACCAGGACCAATTGCGAAGCATTTACACTCAGTACATCCAGGACTTATACCGGTTCATGAAACTCTATCCCGGCAGGGAAGATTTTCAGGATATTTTTACCGAAAAACTCGACTTTCACAATTATCGCATTTTTGATTACCTGCTTTCATCTGCTGTAGGTCTGCGTGCCGCGGGTGATTTTTTCTTTGATCGCGATCATTTCGATTCAGCCATCCAGGTTTACTCGAAACTTCTCCAATCAGGTTCTACCGAACAGGAACTGTATGAAAAAACAGGTTATGCCTTTGAGCGGCAAGGAAATTTCACTTCAGCCTTGGCCAACTACCGGTTGGCAGAACTGTTTGAACCGAATAAGGTCTGGAACCTTAACCGGATGGCGGCCTGTTATATTAAATCGGGCGAACTTGAGAAGGCTCTAACCTGTTACCAGGAGATAGAATTACTTGATCCTAAAGCCCTCCAGGCTCGGATAGCCATCGGAAACTGCCTGCTTGGCATGAAAAAATATAAGGAAGCACTTGCGGCCTATCTCAAGGTTGAATTACAGGAGCAGGAAAATGTGAAGCTTTACCGGCCTATTGCATGGTGTTATTTTGTAACGGGCAAGCTTGAGAATGCCCTCACTTATTACACAAAAATCGCACAATTGAACCCCACCCCCAATGATTTGATGAACATGGGGCATGTGCTCTGGTGTTTGGGTAATAGAAGCGAAGCCTTGTCGAGTTATAAAGAATGCCTGAAAAGCCAAGGCTACACTTCCGATCAGTTTATCAGGGGGTTTTCGGAGGATTGGCCCTGGCTTGAACAAAATGGTGCCACCCCTGCCGACCTCCCACTTCTGCTCGACTTTATCCTATCATACTGATTTGCTTCAGCAGGCAGAACACTGCCGTTGATACTAATCTTAGTGATTATTAGTTAAAATCAACGGCTAAGTTCAAATTATTCAGCAAAATGTACTGTTTGCCTTATAAAAACAAAAGCCGAAATTAATCAGCAATTCCTTGAATTACCAAAAAAGGTCAGAAACAATTCTCGACAAGTTATTACAAGATCTTGAAACTCAGGGGCAGGTATTGGGAAATGTGTGCCAGGAACTCGCGAAGACAAACAATAGATAAGGTTGTCCATATTGTTTCAGTACCACCGCTTACAAAAGAGGGAAGCAACATGGAGTTCAGAGGTATACTTGTCGAAGTTGTACCAAATGGTTCATCGAAACTTAAGGCACAGCACGGTGGGACATAAACCTTAAGCATAAGTGGCAGAGCTACCCGCAGCTTGGAGAAAGGTATGTCGATCAAAAAATTGCAAAAGAATTAGCACTGAGCACTAAAGGTTCCAGAAGCCTGGAGCGAAAACCCAGAAAGAGAGGTAGTGATTTCAAACGAAATGATGATTCTGAAAACCCAACAGTAGTGCAAGTAGTAACGGCTGTTCATAGAAATGGGGAATTATACTTGAAAGCGGTAGAGTCAAAGCGGTTGAGTGCTGATGAAATAACCAAAGCCCTTGATGGGAAAATAACAGACCAGACTACTTTGATTACCGATAAACACCCATCCTGCAGATTATTTGCAAGAGAAAACCCTGCATTAAAACACAGAGCAGTATTGGGCAAAGAACATGTGAATAAAAATGACAAAAATATCCACCTGCAGGATGTAAACAATACCCATTCTCAACTTAGAATATTCTTGTCACCATTTAATGGCGTAGGTTTAAAGTGCCTGCAAAATTATCTCAATTGGTTTGCTTATGTTGGAAAACTATCAGAAACTAAAACAACCATCAAGATGTGGCTTATAAACATACCGGCATCATCCCAGGGGTTTGAGTTGTTCCGGCTGTTTAAAGAAAATGCTGTAAATATTAGTTAGAACTTAGCTCTTTTTTGTAATGTAAAATGCTCCTTCGCCTGTCACATAATTTGTCATCGTTGTAAAATCGAACTGGGAAGTACTTTTGTACCACCCTGTTGCTCCTTCGAATCGGCCTGTTCCCGAATCTATAGTCCATTCTTGTTCGCCATATCCAGTCGCGAAACTAAATTTAGCTTTTATGGATATGAAATGAAGACTTGAACCATCGGCTCCAATCATATTGATTACTGCCGACTGAAAAACAGTTCCGGGATTATCCGGATCAGGTCCTATCGGCCACATAGTTAAAGTGCTTTGAGGATCAATTAAACCCAGATGCGACATATTCCCGGATATACTATAAACCCCGGGAGTTGCAGTAGGATGATTCTGCAATTTAATGGCTCTGAGAACAAATGTTTTTACTTCACTTTTTTTCAGGTCAGCATTACCGTTGCCGGAAATGGAAGGATCAGTCAACAGATCTTTTGAGCAACTCCACATACCGAAGAACATTACTCCAAGGACAATTGCAATCTTTTTCATGGCTGTTGTTTTTTGAAATTACAACTAAATTCAGGCAGTACAATTTTACAACTAACTGAAAGAATACGCTTTGCTGTGTGTCTCACATTATTTGTCTGATGTCTCAAAATAAAAAATCTTCACGGTTTTTAATTCAAACCATCCTGTATGCTTTCCTCACACTACTTCACAATCTTGCTGTAGTAGAATTTATTTCCAATGATGGCATTTATCAGGTAAACCCCCGGACTCCAAGTTGAAGTATTTATAAGTACATTGTTGTTCGAAACTGACATCCTCTGCAAAGGAATTTCTTTGCCTGTCATATCATAAGCTGTAATCAGCTTAAGCGATTCATAGGTATTAATATTCAAAACGTCTCGAACCGGATTTGGATAAATATTCATCTCAGGCTTTTCCCTTGCTAAATAAAGGTTTCCGGTCGACAGAGACTGCCTTTGGGCCGATAAGAACCTCCATATCTCTGCGCATGCATTAATATCCATGTTTGTATTACCATAAGATTGATAAACCGCACTGCCAGGCCAGGAATGGCCTCCGTTCATAATCTTATAAAAAACAACAGTGCTTCCTGAGGTTCCGTTAGTGTATCTGTAACGTTTTGCCCAGCAATTATCCGACTTATTAATATCTGGAACCGAATCATAAACCGGCACAGGAGAGCAGGCATTGAATTTCACCCAATAATTAATCATCGTATCTACGTGAACGGCAGGTGTAACAGGGCCAACACCCTCCCATGTCCTTACAGGATCGGCAGTACCATGTATTTCCATAACCGGAGTAGGGTGCATGGGCTTGCAATCATTGATCAGATATGGAAATATAAAACCGCTTACCGGAGCAATGGCACAGATTTTCGAACTCAGCATGCAGGCTAACTTATAACTCATTATTGCACCGGCGCTGTGCCCGGTACTGTATATTCTTCCGGCATCGATATTGTATCGCGCACTCAGAGTATCGATCAGGCGGGATAAAAATCCCAGGTCATCAAAACCAGAAGTTGTGGGGAAAATATCCCACCCCCACCAGCCTCCCATTTGAGGTACAGGCTTTCCATCAGGCAGCACAATGATAAAATTTGCAGTATCCGCTATGGGCCTGAAATCAGCGAGAGAAAGCATATCTGCAGCCTGCATTCCGGTTGCATGCAGATTAATAAGCAATGGAACCTTAATGCTGGGATTGTATGAACTTGGGATATAAACTTGATAAGTTCTGGTAACATCATGCATGATGCTACCAGGTATAAGTGTCCCGGTCTGAGCAAAAAGACCTGTAGTCGTTATTATTCCAAAAACTGAAATAAGTAACTGTTTTTTCATAGCTTCTTGATTTACTGGTTTCGTGATACAATTTTACACACAATTATCCTGGTGCCTTTTGCCATGCATCTCAGGTTGTTTGCTGTATGTCTCAGGATTCGGAGTAAGAAAGTTATTTCCTTACACTGCTGGGATTTAATCCGAAAGTTTCAGTGAAAGCCCGGCTAAAATGCGACAGGTTTTTAAACCCCACCTCATAAGCCACTTCCGAAACGCTGAGATCGGAATTTATAAGCATTTCTTTAGCTTTAAAAAGGCGGAATTTCAACAGGTATTCATTTACTGTTTTGTCGGTCAGCGATTTAAATTTACGATACAACTGGGCACGGCTCATACCGATTTCTATGCATAATTCGTGGATACCGAATCGATCGTTATCGAGATGGGCTTCCATAATGCTGCGAATTTTTAACATGAAGGCATCTTCGATCATGAGGGCTTTGTCTTTGGTTTTCGGCAACGACTCCATTGATGTGTACCGTTCGCGGAGAAGTTTGCGCAATTCAATCAGTTTTTTGAGCCGTACATGAAGTTCTTCTTCGTTAAAGGGTTTGGCCAGGTAATCATCGGCACCTCTTTCCAGGCCCGCAAGTTTTGAGGTAATATCAGCCTTTGCAGTAAGCATAACTACGGGGATATGGCTGGTACGCTGATCGGTTTTCAGTTTTTCGAGCATCGCAATCCCATCCATCTCGGGCATCATCACATCGCTGAGGATAATATCAGGGATATATTCGATGGCTTTTTGCATTCCTTCGCGTCCGGTTGCGGCAATTTCGAGGTGATACTCATTTTCAAGGATAGCTCTTAAATATTCCACCAGGTCAGGGCTATCCTCAACCACCAGTAAAATCGGCTTTTCACTCTCATCCGGATCTTTATCAAACTGTTTTTCGCGGGGTTTTTCAATTGACGGGACCAGTACGGCAATTTTTCCATTTACCTCCGAAAAGCATGCCATTTCCTTAAGCGGGGCATTATTTGACACAGGAAACTGTATGGAAAAAGTTGTTCCTTCTCCGGGCACGCTTTCCACGCCAATCATGCCATCCATGAGTTTTACAAGTTCCTTGGTCAAAGCCAGGCCCAAGCCCGATCCGTTTTCGAATTGAGCGGAGTCTTCTTCAATACGATAAAACCGGTCGAAAATTAAAGGCAGATTTTGTGGCGGGATACCTGGGCCATTATCCCTGATTTTAATAAGCAATACCTGGCTTCTGTTATTTGACGACAACCCGGTTGTTACCCATACCGAACCTCCAGCCTGTGTGTATTTTAGCGCATTCGATAAAAGGTTGATAACAATGTGCATCATCTTATCCGCATCGTAATCCATGAAGAGATGATCTGACTCCGGTTGGAATTTCAACTCAATATTTCTGCTGAGAGACATTGAACTGACCGATTCGATAAGATACCTGAGTTGTAAAATGATATCCTGCTGATAAATATGCAGCGGCATGGATCCCGACTCAAGTTTAGAAAGTTCAAGCATCTGGTTGACCAAATGCAGCAGATTCTGTCCGTTATTCCTTATTTTCTCGGTTCCAGCTTCAAGCCATTCGCCCGGTTTTTCCTTTATAAGCCGCGCCATTCCCATTATTATAGTTAAAGGTGTGCGAAATTCATGGGTAATATTGGTAAAAAGTCTGGTTTTGGCTTCGTCCAGTTCTTTTAGGCGCACAGCTTCTGCCTGTTTGGCTTCAGCAATTTCTTTCTTCTGATTGATATTGTTAAGGATAAGCATTAACGCGTACCCGGCTTGCCATGAGCTATTCACGGCAAAAAGCAATAGATTTTTTCCGGGTGTCATTTCAGGTGCCGGAATTAACAAAGGCTGAAGAAGGACAGTAGCTACAAGAGAAAGCAGATATGTAATAAATAACCAGATGGTTAGCCTGGTATTTTGAAAACTGAGGGACAAGAACATGATGGAAATACCTGTAAACATAAGCCCACCTGAGTGGAGCAATCCGCCAAGCTTTAACATAAAATAAAATGTAATCCATAGTACTGAAAATTGCAATATAAAATGCAGCCTATCAATATGTTTCCGCATAATTGGAATTGCAACAAGTGTAGGTAAAGTAATTGCTAACAGGATTATTCCGTAGGCAACAATTGAATGCAGATCAAGCACCCAGCCCAAAATTGTCATGCCTATTATAGCAATTGAAGCGCCGAGGTTGCCCAACCATACATTTATTTTCAGAACCAGCGTATTTTCATCAATACCCGGGAATGACATAATCCGGCCAATCCAATGAATGAAACTGATTTTTCCTGAATGGATCACGATTTCTATCGAAATTGAACGTTTGTATTACAGATCAGAAAAGGAGAGAATCGATAAACAATTACTGTTGAAGCCTGAATGTAGGAAGAAGTTTTTCTTTTAAAAAAAATAAAATTACGATAATATCAAGTTTTTGGCGCAAATCACCTTACGCATGAAAGAAATTTTTAAGAGGTAGTGACCACGAAATGAAAAATATTATCCTCACATATGCATTAACAGCGATTTGAATAGGGTGGCAAACCACGCCGCCGAGGCAATTTAGGGTGTAAAAGATGAGATGACCTTGATGGTTGGAGGTTTCGGACTCTGCGAGATACCCAAGAATACTACTCCGGTTTAGCCGGAAGTGGTGTAAAAGTATTGACATATATTTCGAATAATATCGGTGTTGACAATTTCGGACATGAAATTTCATTGCTAAACTGGAAGAGCATAAAATGATTTTGTCCTAGGTTGGCTAAAATCCCGAATTTGTATGGTAGTTGTTTTCGGGCAAGCCCGAAGTTGAACTGATTTTACAGGGAACGCTAGTCGAACGCTGCCGTGTGGTGGGTGCTGGCATTCCGGCATTTTTTGTCACGGCAGGAGCTGAAGCCGATGTGGCTGATTGAAAAGAAATTCGAATATTAGATGGCAAACCAAATTTGCCCGAAACAGTCCTGAAGTCTGATCTTGAATTGGTTAAAGCGTAGAAAGGAGATACGATGGGAAACCTGACATTTAAACAAACAGCGCACAAATTCAACCAGTCCATGTCAATAGCCGGAAAAATAACAATGGCAGAAGTGGAGAAGCCAATTACCGCAGGTACTCTTGATCCTAATTTTCTTCACAGGCCGTGAATTTTTTTGCAAAGGATTTTTCAGGGAGTAAATTATGAGAAACAGACTCATCGGGTTACTGGCAGGTAATAATGTTGGATGTACGATGTCGGATATGCAAAAAAGTGTCAAAAAGCCTGGAGCGAAAACCCAGAAAGAGAGGTAGTGATTTCAAACGAAATGATGATTCCCGAAATTCATCAGTGGTGTAAGTAGCTACAGACAGACTACCTAAGTTGGTTTGCATATTCCGGTAAACTATCTTAAACAATAACTATCATAAACGACGTGGCTGATCAAGACCCTGGCATCGGTTCAGGTTTATGGGTTGTTTAGACTGTTTTAAGGAAAATGCTGTAAATATTAAAATTTAGCCAAATCAACTTAAACCAATATGTGCAAACATGCAGTATTGCTGCCTTTACTGTGAAGAAATAAACCAGGCAAGCTGGGGCTATAGGTAAGGTATTCAGAAATCATTCGAAAAATAGTATTTCATATCGGAAAGTTGTATATTTGAATACGGATACTTTTTTAATCAGCCATACTCTAATAACTCAAATTTATGAGCATACAGAAAATCATTGAGCGTTTTGGCGCCCTAACTAAAGAGGAGCTCCTTACCTGTCTTGACTCCGACCTGATTTTACCCAATACTTGCGTGATTGAGGCAGATGCTCCGTTCGCGGGATACTACAGCGAAATGCCTCATGCAAGCAAGCCACATTACCTGTATTGCATGCTGGGCGCTCATCACTCTTTTGAGTCTGTGATGCGCGCCAATCAGAGTGTGAGGGCAAAGTACAAAAAACACTTCGACGCCGCGCTGGCAACTATTTCTGTGTACGGGAGTACTTGCCAGTCCATAAGAATAAGAAACCTTCAAAACTTCAGCGATATTAGTCTATTGCAGCAGTATTATCAGGACGAAGGCATTTCTCTTAATAAGAAAACCCGTCAGATCAAAAGCGCCATGGCCATAATCCGGCTTAAAAAATTCTTCTTCCTTGAAGTGGTGGCCGAAGGACTTTATATGGATCGGGCTGAGCCACATCATGGATATTTTGTCATTCCCAGTCAAATCGATTGGGGGAGGTTTAAGGATATCACCCGCGAAGTTAAATTTGACCCCAAATACTTCCATTTTGATGGAGCCACGTGCCATATATACGAAAATGAGCATGTAATTGACATGATCAGGATCTATCGCGAACATATCACCACAGAGGAGCTGATGGCATTGCGCCAAAAATACTACAGGGTTTTAGGGATCAAATAGAATCCCGACTTTCTTATGAGAAAACTCACTCTCACAGAACTTGGCCGAATGAGCCTTGAGCAACATCAGCAGGCCAAAAAACTTCCCATTGTGGTTGTACTCGATAATCTTCGCAGCCAGCACAATATAGGTTCCGTTTTTCGTACTGCCGACGCTTTCAGGCTGGAGGCTGTCTATCTGTGCGGCATCACAGCCACTCCACCTAATCGCGAAATGAATAAAACAGCCCTTGGAGCAACGGAATCGGTAGATTGGAAGTATTTTTCAACCACAGTGGAGGCTGTCAGCACGCTTAAAGAAAGGAAGTATACCTTGATCGGGGTTGAACAAACCACCCTAAGTATTCCGCTGGGTTCGTTCAAACTGCCTGCCACCGAAGGGATTGCTTTGATTTTCGGAAACGAAGTGTCGGGCATCGAACAGGAAGTATTAGATATGGTGGAAACCTGTATCGAAATCCCTCAATATGGCACAAAGCATTCTCTAAATGTCAGCGTTTCGGCGGGGATCGTAATTTGGGACGTTTTTACAAAATTATTGGATCACATGGGACTGACTATGTAATGCACTTAAAAGATTCAAATTGACTCAATGAACAAATTTGTAGCAAAAAACCTCCTGGGTAAACGGGAATAATGTTAATTGCTATCGAATTATCTTTCTTTCAATGACATACCCTAACTGGAGACCATGTTTGTCAACAACCTGTATTTGATAAATAATTTTCGGCGAAACATCTATTAACAGCGGATTGTTGTTGCATTGTTAAATTTTGTAATTATATTTGCAGTTTCGTGGATTATAATCATTACTAACCATAAAAAACAAGACTATGAAAATCACTTACCGCGTGTTGAGGCAGATGGCCTTTTTCATGATTGGATTTCTGATTCTTTCATCTTTTTCGCTAAGTGCTCAAACGGCTCCAAGCGATTATACACCTCGCTGGTATATTGGTGCAGGTGTGGGGTTCAACCAATACTTTGGAGACCTGAACACGAGCAAGTTTTTACAGGACCCTGGTCAATGGCGCGAAGCAGGCAACCTGATGTTTGGCCGTCAATTCAGTCCACTTTTTGGCTTGAGAGGTCAGTTCAATTACGGAGGTGTTTTTAGCGAAAACACTGAAGTGAGACAATACACCAGGGGTGAGCTTTTCGATTTCAACCTTAACGGCACATTAAGCCTTCTTAACCTCATCAAGCGCGATACCGACCGAAAGTTTGACTTGTATGCGATTGCCGGTATTGGCCAGTCACACACCCGTACCCGCCTCAGGGTAGCACCCGCACCCGACGGGGCTCTGGTCGACAGGTATGGCTACGATGGCAACGGGATAGACAATCGTGCGACCGATTTGGTAATACCCGTTGGTCTCGGTGCAAAATACAAACTGGCTGAAAAACTGGATATCAACCTCGAAAGCGCATTGCGTTTCGCAAACACCGATTTGCTTGATTCCAAAATAGTTGCCAATTCTTCCAAAGACAAATATCTGCCCACCACACTGGGTATTATTTATTATTTTGGCGATGGCACCGATCTCAATAAAATGGTTCGCGATTTTGGCAAGATCACCTATACCGTCACGCCCGAAGTGCTGAAAGACGACTGCGGCAATGTCCAGGTAAACATCACCGGCAAAGTTCCACCCATGTATTTCCAGAAAAAAGCAGCCATCACCTATGAACCGGTGCTAAAATATGCCGGTGGAGAAACCAGACTCAAGCCATTCACCCTACAGGGCGAATCTGTGGTTGGCGATGGTATCAAGATCAATTACAAGGAAGGCGGTACCTTTAACTACACCTACTCATTCCCCTACAAACCCGAGATGGCCTTCTCAAACCTTGTAGCCGATCCTCTGATTTATGCTCCCAAGAAACCTGTGGATGGCGATGTGAACGCCGCTACAGTTAAAGCTACAGAAAAATTCCTCGAAGTACCCCAGGTATACTTCGTTCCCGGTGTGATGAACACTTCTTGGAAAATTGCTAACGATGAGATCACCCTGGTTGCTCCTCATGGCTATGAAAAGGTAACCATCATAAGCAAGGAAGCCACCATTTGGTTTGTAGTCGACAGGCACGAGCTAAACTGGAACCTGCCTCTTAATAAAAGAAAAGAAGCTAAGGATGCCCTCAAAGAATTTGAACTATTCTTAAGAAATAACTACAAACTGCGCGACATTGATATCAATGCATGGGCTTCGCCCGAAGGGGAAGAAAGCCGCAACCAGGGCTTGTCAGAACGCCGTGCACAGACCGGACTCAAATACACCAAGGACCTGTTTAAGAAAATTGCCAAGGAAAAAAACAGCGTGCTTAAAGGGTTTAATCCTGATAAAGATGTTCAGTTCAACGTTAAAGCCAATGGCGAAGACTGGGATGGTTTCATGAAAGCTGTTCAGGCCTCCAGTATCCGCGACAAGAACATGATCGCCAATGTGGTCAACTCACAGACAGATCCCAAACGCCGCGAACTTGAAATCCGCAAAATGACTGTGGTTTACAAGGAAATAGAAGAATCTATACTGCCTCCGTTGCGCAGAGTGGTGATGAAAGTGAACGCTTTTGAACCGAAAAAGACCGACGATCAGATACTGTCGCTGGCTACCAGCGATCCCGGCAAACTCACCGTACAGGAACTCCTGTATGCTGCCACTTTGACTAATGACAATGCCACCAAACTGAAAATTTACGAATCTGCGATGAGGCTTTTCCCCTCCAATTATGTTGGTTTTAACAATGCTGCCGCACTCGAAATTCAGAATGGCAATCTCACTAAGGCCGCCGACTATCTGAAGAAAGCTCAGGATCTGGGAGCTAAACCGGAGGTGCTGAATAACCTCGGTGTGATCGAATCGAAAAACGGCAATTATGTCAAAGCTGCCACACTATACGCAGAGGCAAAAAGAGCCGGTGCAAATGTTGATCACAATATGGGTATCACCCAGCTGGCACAGTGCAACTACAGCGGAGCTGCCACTTCGTTCGGAAGCGAGACCTGCAACCACAATGTGGCATTGAACCAAATGCTGAGTGGCAACCTCCAGGGCGCCAGCCAAAATGTGAAATGCGCACCCGAAAGTGCCAGGACATCTTATCTGGCTGCAATTATTGCTGCCCGCCTGAACGATAGCCAGGGCGTTATCACCAACCTGACCAAGGCGATTTCGGCCGATTCCAAGCTGAAAGCCGCTGCTGCAAATGACCGCGAATTTGTTAAACTTGCCGAACTTCCCGCCTTCCAGGCTCTGATAAAATAATCCTTCCCGAACGATTCGGACATAGTCAGAAAGAGGCCGTCTCAAACAAGAGACGGCCTCTTCAGTTTTAATGATCAAGATTCCAGGGATGAATTTCCAAAAGGAAAGGCTGTCCTTTTGAGACAGCCTTGTATTATTGATTCAGTTACTTATGCCTGTTTCTTAATCTGATCAACATAGTATTTATAAAACCAGGGAATGGTTTCGATACCTTTGTAAAAATTGAACAGGTAATAGTTTTCGTTCGGTGAGTGGATAGCGTCTGACTCAAGGCCGAAACCCATTAGAATCGATTTCACCTGCAATATCTGCTCAAAGGTGCTGATGATGGGGATGCTACCGCCACTGCGCACAGGAATGGGTTTTTTGCCGAAGGTGGTTTCATAGGCCTTGCTTGCAGCCAGGTAGGCAGGGTTATCAGTGGGCGAAACATACCCTTGCCCGCCATGCAGGACAGCCACCTTTACCTTAACATAAGGCGGGGCAATGGCCTCGAAATGCCTGGCAAAAAGATGTCCGATTTTTACATGATTCTGGTTAGGCACAAGGCGCATACTTATTTTGGCATACGCCTTGGAGGGAAGCACGGTTTTCGCTCCTTCGCCGGTATAACCACTCCAGATTCCATTCACATCGAGGGTGGGACGGATACCCGTACGTTCAATCGTGGAGTAACCTTCCTCCCCCCAAACTTCTTCAATTTCCAGAGCCTTCCTGTAATTTTCCAGATTGAACGGAGCCTTGGCCATTTCTTTTCTTTCTTCGTCACTCAACACCAGCACGTCATCATAAAATCCGGGAATATTTATGCGGTTGTTCTCGTCGTGCAACGATGCAATCATCCTGGCCAGCACATTGGCTGGATTGGCCACGGCTCCTCCGAACAAGCCAGAATGCAGATCGCGGTTGGGACCGGTAACTTCAACCTGTACATAGGTCAACCCACGCAGCCCGGTAGTAATGGATGGAATGTCCTGAGCTATCATGCTGGTGTCAGAAACTAGGATGATGTCAGATCTCAACAGTTCCTTATTTTCTTCGCAAAACTTACCCAGATTTGGCGAACCCACCTCTTCTTCCCCCTCAATCATGAACTTCACGTTGCATGGCAGGGTTCCGGTTTTCACCATGGTTTCAAATGCCTTGGCGTGCATAAAACCCTGGCCTTTATCATCGTCAGCGCCCCGGGCATATATTCGGCCATCCCTGACCTGAGGTTCAAATGGCGGGGTTGTCCACAGATCGAGCGGGTCGACTGGCATCACATCGTAATGTGCGTACACAAGCACGGTGGGCAAGGATGGATCTATGATTTTTTCGCCATAAACCACCGGGTTGCCTGCCGTGGGCATAACCACTGCCTTATCAGCACCTGCTTTGAGGATGGAATCGCGCCAGTATTCGGCTGCTCGCATCATTTCAGGTTTGTGCTCAGTCATTGAACTGATGGATGGAATGCGGATGAGCTCGAATAACTCTTCCAAAAAGCGTTCTTTGTTTGATTCAATATAACTCTTGATCTGCTCCATAGGTTATTGTTTTATTTATGATTAATTGGTTTGCTTCATGGCGAGTTTCCAAAAATAGGCAATTTTCCAAAGCGGCCACCAAGTTCATTTTGTTACTTTTGCCTAAACATCTCACTGTTTCATATTCAATCAATCAATATACATTCTGGTCATGCATAAGATTCGGATAGCTATAAATGGGTTTGGCAGAATCGGTCGCGTGGTCTACCGGGCCATAAGCAGGCACAACAATCTGGAAGTAATTGCCGTCAACGACCTTGCCGACACAGCCAACCTTGCACATTTATTAAAGTATGACTCGGTGCACGGACCCTATCCTGGAGATATACGGGTTGAAAACGGCAATCTTGTCGTGGATGGAAATGTAATAAGGGTATTCAACAACCCTGTTCCGGGAAGCCTCGATTGGGGGCGGATGGGGATTGATGTTGTGATTGAATCCACAGGGCAGTTTACCGATAAAAAGAATGCCCTGAAGCATGTTGAAGCAGGAGCGCGTAAAGTCATTATTTCGGCACCCGCCAAAAACGAAGCGGAAGAGGTACATTATGTGGTCATGGGTATCAATGATCATACAATCAACCGCAATGAAGTGATAATTTCCAACTCCTCATGCACCACAAACTGTGTGGCACCATTGATAAAAGTACTTGACGACCTCTGGCATGTCGAAGAAGGATTCATAACCACAGTGCATAGTTACACCCGCGACCAGAACCTAATTGACGGGCCGCATAAAGACTGGAGGCGCGGAAGGGCAGCGGCTAACAGCATCATCCCCACCACCACAGGTGCAGCCAAGGCGGCGACAAAAATATTTTCCCACCTCGAACACAGGCTAGGAGGGGCAGGAATTAGGGTTCCTGTTCAGAACGGTTCGCTCACCGATCTCACCTGCACAGTAAGGAACCCTACAAGCGTAGAGGCGATTAACACAGCATTTAAAGTTGCTTCCGAAACAAGCCTCCGCGGTATCCTTCAATATACCGAGGACCCTATCGTATCCTGTGACATCATCGGCAACACGCACAGCGCAATCTTTGATGCCGGGCTTACCTCGGTACTAGGAGACAAAAACAGGCTGGTAAAAGTCGTTGCCTGGTATGATAATGAAATGGGTTATGCCGCGCGTCTGGCCGAATTGATCGAAAAATTCGCTTGAACCTGACATCATTACCAGTATCCATTTGAAGTGATGGTGCTTTTAGGTTAATTTTGCAAGCTGAAACAACAGAAATAGATTAGCCCTTCATTCATGGATATTCAATCAATAAAACTAAGGTTTGGCATCATTGGTAACTCACCTCTGCTTGACAGGGCTATCGATATAGCCCGTCAGGTGGCTCCTACCGATCTTTCGGTATTGATCACCGGCGAAAGCGGGGTGGGAAAGGAAGCATTCCCTAAAATCATTCATTCACTGAGTGCACGTAAACACGGACCTTACATTGCTGTGAACTGTGGTGCCATACCCGAAGGCACCATCGACTCCGAACTTTTTGGTCATGAAAAAGGCTCATTCACCGGTGCCCATGAAGCACGCAAAGGATACTTTGAAGTAGCTAGCGGTGGTAGCATTTTCCTGGATGAGGTGGCTGAACTGCCACTGGCTACTCAGGTAAGACTCCTGCGTATTCTTGAATCGGGAGAATTTATTAAGGTGGGATCGTCAAAGGTGCAGAAAAGCGATGTGCGTATTGTAGCTGCCACAAACGTCGACCTGAACGACTTCATTCAGAAAGGAAAGTTCCGCCAGGATCTGTTCTACAGGCTCAACACGGTTCCTATCTTCATACCTCCTCTGCGCGATCGGAAAGAAGATATCCTCCTGCTGTTCAGGAAATTTGCTAGTGATTTTGCCGAAAAATACCGTATGCCTCCTCTTGAGCTCGATGAAGAGGCACAACGCATTATTGTCAACTACCGATGGTATGGCAATGTGAGACAGGTTAAAAATGTCGCCGAACAGATCTCAATCATCGAAGAGAAAAAGCAGATCAATGCAGCTACGCTACTTAAATATATGCCCGAGAGCCAACACCGCGATCTCCCCGCGTTGCTTCCCCGCACTTCGGCCCAAAACGAGTTTTCGGAGCGAGAGCTTTTGTATAAAGTGTTGTTTGACATGCGAAAGGATATAAACGACCTGAAAAAGCTCGTTTATACCGTAATAAAAGACCCGGAAGCTGGAGAAGCCTGGCTTAAGGAGAACGCGGCCAGCCCAATCTACAATAATCAGATAACAGACGTTCCGATGCCAGGCAAGGTGGCCATACATCCGGTATTTCACTCCCACGACGAACCAGTGCAGGAGTCGGAAATCATTGAAGAATCGCTTTCACTTGAGAAGCGCGAACTTGAACTTATTCTGAAAGCGCTTGAAAAATATAGCGGCAGGCGCAAGAATGCTGCCGCTGAGCTCGGAATTTCAGAGCGGACACTTTATCGGAAAATTAAGGAATATGGCATTGAGCAATAAACGAGGGATCATCCTACTTGCAGGAGTGCTGCTGCTGGCTGTCATACAGGGTTGTGGCATCTATTCCTTTACAGGGGCATCTATTCCGCCAGAAGCTAAAACCGTCAGTATTGCAAATTTCCCAAACAACGCACAACTGGTCCAGCCATCCCTTAGCCAGGTGTTTACTGACGCCCTTCGCGATCGGTTTGTTGCTCAGACCAGCCTAACACTGATACCCCGGAGCGGCGATCTCCACTTCGAAGGCGCCATAACCGAATACCGCACACAACCTGTAGCGATTACCGGCGAACAGACTGCCGCACTTAACCGGCTGACAATCACAGTTAGAGTCAAATTTGTAAACAAGTTTGACGAAAAACAGAATTTTGAATCGACATTCAGCCGGTTTGAAGATTATGCGAGTAATCTCAGCCTTTCCGCTGTAGAGGAAGGCCTGGTTAGCGAAATCACAAAAGCGCTAATCGATGAAATTTTTAACAGGGCTGTTGTAAACTGGTAAGCCATGGATGCGGAACAATTTGTTACGTTTATTGGAAATCCTTATTCACTGGACGATCGTTCACTTCAAACACTCAAAGCGATCATTAGTGAGTATCCTTACTGTCATTCTGCCCATATGCTTTACCTCCGAAACCTACGGAACCTCGGGAGCATATCCTTTCATTCGCAACTAAAAATTACTGCAGCCTATGCCGGTAGCCGGCGATTGCTCCGAATGCTAGTTGACCAGCCCTACAAAAAAACATCCGGGGCTGAAGCAATACGAAAATTCAAGCCTGAGGTTGATGACAATATTACATTTCCGGTTATTGAACCCAAAGCTTCGGAGGCTGCAGCAAACCAACAGGCGTTAATTAATAAGTTTATCACAGGGCAACCCTCCATACCCCAGGCGCGCAAGGGTTTTTATCATCCCGAAGATTACGCCAGGCAAAGCAATGCGGACAACCAGAGCATCGTCAGCGAAACTTTGGCTGTGCTTTATGCACGTCAGGGACACAGAGAGAAGGCTATAAATATTTATGAACAGCTAAGTTTGTTAATTCCTGAAAAAAGCCGTTACTTTGCAGCCCGAATCGAAAAACTCAGGAATAAACAAGATATCAATTAACCACTTTAATCAGAGTTATTTATGGGCGCATATATTTTAGTTTCTGTGCTTATCCTCATCACCTGTGTTCTGCTTGGCCTCATCGTGTTGGTTCAGAACTCCAAGGGTGGCGGTCTTGCATCGAATTTTGCATCATCGAACCAATTTATGGGAGTTCGCAAAACTGCCGATTTTTTAGAAAAATCAACCTGGACACTCGCTATCATTTTATTAGTGCTCAGCCTATTCAGCATTTTTGTAATTCCACGTTCGCAAGTTGCAAAGCAGGCCGATACCGAACTTAGGCAACAGATTGAATCGGGTGCGGTAAAACCTGTCGAAGGATATCAGGCACCGCCGGTTGAGGATTAAGACACCCATATAATATACCTTTTCTGAAAAATGTCAGAATGTCACTCATTCTGACATTTTTTATTACACCCCAAGGCTACGCGTTTTTCTAAAATTATTCATCAAACATCGCACACGCCTGCATTTCAGCATTTTAGTTTTTTCTGTTTCGCATTTTCCAAAATGAAACCTGCGTTTTTATAGGATTTGGCACAAAATGTGACAATGAGCTGGCAGGAAGAAATAATCTTCAATATATTATTGTCTAACATAAACACCAGAAACCATGACAAAATTTAACATTAAGCCTTTGGCCGACAGAGTTATAGTTGAACCTGCTGCAGCCGAAGAAAAAACAGCAGCCGGCATCATCATTCCAGACACAGCCAAAGAAAAGCCACAAAAAGGAACTGTGGTAGCTGTCGGTGCCGGAAAGAAAGATGAGCCTATGACTGTTAAGGAAGGCGATAAAGTGCTCTATGGCAAGTACGCCGGCACAGAAATCGCTTTCGAAGGCCGCGATTATCTCATCATGCGCGAGTCGGATATCCTGGCTGTTATTTAATCAAAGTTCAATAACTATTAAAAATATGAAAAAAATGGCAAAAAAAATTGTTTTCGATATTGAAGCTCGTAATGCCTTAAAGGCCGGTGTTGATGCCCTTTCGGATGCAGTAAAGGTAACTCTTGGACCCAAGGGACGTAATGTTATCATCGATAAAACCTATGGATCACCTGTTATCACTAAGGATGGTGTTACGGTGGCAAAAGAAATTGAACTCAAAGACCCCATTGAAAACATGGGTGCTCAGATGCTTAAGGAGGTAGCTTCAAAAACCTCTGACGCCGCCGGTGACGGTACCACCACCGCTACGGTACTGGCACAAGCCATCGTCACAACCGGATTGAAAAACGTAACAGCCGGTGCAAATCCGATGGATCTGAAACGCGGCATTGACAAAGCCGTTCAGGTTGTCATCGAAAATCTTAAAAAACAGTCGAAAGAGATTGGTGATAGTTTTGAAAAAATCGAACAGGTAGCATCTGTTTCTGCCAACAACGATATCAACATTGGTAAACTGATCGCAGAAGCTATGGGCAAGGTGAAAAAAGAAGGTGTAATCACCATCGAAGAAGCGAAAGGTATTGAAACAACCGTGAAGGTGGTGGAAGGTATGCAGTTTGATCGTGGCTACATCTCGCCCTACTTTATTACCGATGCAGAAAAAATGGAAGCAGTATATGAGAATCCCTTCATCCTGATCCACGATAAGAAGATCAGTGTGATGAAAGACCTGCTCCCTATTCTTGAAAAAGTAGTACAGACTGGCCGTCCACTGATTATCATATCGGAAGATGTCGAAGGCGAAGCACTCGCTACGCTTGTAGTTAATAAGATCAGGGGCTCGCTGAAAATTGCAGCAGTTAAAGCGCCCGGATTTGGTGATCGTCGCAAGGAAATGCTCGAAGATATAGCTATCCTGACCGGCGGTACCGTAATATCGGAAGAAAAGGGCTATAAGCTGGAGGATGCCAACCTCTCGTATCTTGGTCAGGCTGAAAAAGTCACTATCGACAAGGATAACACTACGATTGTCAGCGGTCGTGGCCAGAAATCGGATATTGACTCCCGGATCAAGCAGATTAAAGCCCAGATGGAAACCACCACTTCAGATTATGACCGTGAAAAACTGCAGGAACGCCTGGCCAAGTTAGCTGGTGGAGTGGCTGTCATTTATGTTGGTGCCGCCAGCGAGGTTGAAATGAAGGAAAAGAAAGACCGCTTCGACGATGCACTGCATGCAACACGCGCTGCTATTGAAGAAGGAATCGTTCCAGGCGGTGGCATCGCCTATATCAGGACTATCGACTACCTGTCCGGAGTGCAGTGCGACAATGAGGATGAAAAAACCGGTGTAGCCATTGTTAAGCGTGCTCTCGAAGAACCCCTTCGTCAGATTGTTGCTAATGCCGGCCTGGAAGGTTCGGTAGTGGTGCAAAAAGTGAAAGAGGGAAAGGGTGATTTCGGTTTCAATGCCCGCACTGAAGTTTACGAAAACCTGTATGATGCTGGTGTGATTGACCCCACCAAGGTAACCCGTATTGCTCTAGAGAATGCTTCATCTATTGCCGGCATGCTGCTCACGACTGAGTGTGTGCTTGCCGACATAAAAGAAGAAAAAGAAACTCCTGCCATGCCAAATCCCGGAATGGGCGGCATGTATTAACAGATAGCTTATTACTCCTAAGCCGTCGTACTTTTCTGCGACGGCTTTTTTTTTCCTTTCAGCATCGAATATTTATATTCCGGAAGGCAAGGAGCAGGAACGGTATTTAATGAAGGAAGAGGAAAAAGTCTACCTTTATACGTTCGCTACAGGTATATAAATCTTCTGATCAAACACATATGAGATCGCCCCGCTTTCACGTATCAGGCAACATAGTTGATGTTGTCAACCAGCGTATCTTTTCCGGCCAGATTACCGTTGAAAACGGCAAAATATCCCGGATCAGCGCCAGCAATGAGACTTTTACAAATTTTATTCTTCCAGGCCTAGTCGATTCGCATGTGCATATCGAAAGCAGTATGCTGGTGCCGTCTGAATTTGCGCGCATGGCCGTGGTTCATGGTACCACTGCCGTTGTAAGTGATCCGCACGAGATCGCAAATGTGTGTGGGTTGGGGGGTGTAAGGTTCATGATTGAGAACGGGAAAACGGTGCCCTTCAAATTCTTTTTTGGTGCCCCCTCCTGTGTGCCAGCTACATCGTTCGAAACTTCAGGCAATGTGATTGGGGCCAGTGAGGTCGCTGAAATGCTCGAATGGGAAGAAATACATTATTTGTCAGAGATGATGAATTTTCCGGGAGTATTATTTAACGATCCTGAGGTGAAAGCCAAACTGAGGGCGGCCCGGAATCACAAAAAGGTTATTGACGGGCATGCTCCAGGGTTGAGGGGCGCAGAAGCAGCGACATATGCGGGCGCCGGGATATCCACCGACCATGAGTGTTATGACATCACTGAAGCTCGTGAGAAAATCAGCCTCGGAATGAAAATCCTGATAAGAGAAGGAAGTGCTGCCCGAAATTTTGATGAATTAATTCCTCTTCTGGCGGAATCGCCCGAAATGATCATGTTCTGCTCAGACGATAAACACCCGGATGACCTGATCATAGGACACATCAACTCACTTATTATCCGGGCGGTTGATATGGGCTATGATATCATAGATGTGCTCAGAGCATGTACCCTTAACCCGGCGAATCATTACCGGCTTAACATCGGGCTTTTACAGCCGGGCGATCCGGCTGACCTTATCGTGGTTGACTCCCTTGAAAAAATGACCATTCGGTGCACTTATGTAAACGGCATTAAAGTGGCCGAAAATGGGGTCACCCTCATTCAATCGACGCCCATCAACCCCATCAACCGGTTTGAAGCAACACCGATCTCCCCCGAAGTATTGAGCATAGCGGCTGAAAGCACCCGGTTGCATATAATTGAAGCCCTAGACGGGCAGATCATCACACGAAAAAAAATAGTCGGGGCCAGAATTGAGAAAGGCGCGGTAGTTTGCGATCCGGACAACGATCTGCTAAAGATTGTTGTCATGAACCGGTACCACCCCTCCCCCCCGTCTGTCGGGTTTATCACCGGTTTTGGATTGAAGAAAGGAGCTATAGCCAGCACAGTTGCCCACGACAGCCATAACATCATTGCAGTTGGGGTGGATGATCATGCCATTGCCAATGCCATCAACCTTGTGATTGCCCAGAAGGGGGGCATCGCCTTCTACGACGGCGTGTTAGAAAAGGTTTTGCCTTTACCTGTGGCCGGCCTTATGGCAGTGAGTGACGGATTTACGGTATCTGAAAAATATGCCCAGCTCGACAAACTGGTAAAGCAGCATGGAAGCACCTTATCAGCCCCATTCATGACCTTGTCATTTATGGCATTGTTAGTAATTCCTGAGCTAAAACTTAGCGACAAAGGTATTTTTGACAGCTCTAGATTTGAGTTTATCCGGCTGTTTGTCTGATAGTTGAAATAAATTGATATATATACTTTAGATTTATATTTTTTTTATTTTTGCCTACATAAACCTTTTAATCATTCACCCCGTGGAACTAGACATCGTAAAACTTGAAGCAGCCGCCAGCAAACTCCGCGCAATGGCTCACCCCATGCGAATTGCCATCCTTGAATTGCTACAAGAAGAAAAGAAACTCAGTGTAACTCAAATTTATGAGCGTTTGAATATTGAGCAGGCTGCTGCATCTCACCACCTGAACATATTGAAGAGCAAGGGTGTGCTGGCTTCAAAACGGGAAGGGAAAAAGATTCTCTATTCATTGCGCGGTAAAGCCCTGATGGATATTGTCCACTGCATCAACCGATGCCACGCCGAGTAGGTTATCCTGAAGATTTATGCATATCATCATCAGTATTTTGGTGATCATTATTTTCCTATCTCATTCTAATCAGAAAAGGGTCTGAAGGTCTCCTCTAGTTCCCAGTTTGCCCTGACGCTGATCTTTTCAGGATAATAAAAGACATCCTCCGGTTGAACCTTTCTCAAGTAATTTCCTGCATCCCACCTGCCGTTATTATTCCGGTCAGCAATGGCCTTGAGCAGGTATTTGCCAGGCAGCATGTATGGAAATACCAGCTTCCTTTCGGCTTCGGCTACAAAATGCTGGCTTAAGATATTTTCCTGTTCATCGAGCAATAAAATAACCAGCGGAATGGGATGAATTTTGTTCTCTATCTGCAGTTTTAGTAAACCATAATCCTGCGCTTTTCGTGTGTTAAACTTCCCCACCAGGGTGTCATTTGCCAACCCATAAATGCCCACAAAGGAGGAGTCAGGAATCAGAATCTGGTATGTTTTTGCCTCTTTCCACGGATAGGTCATAGTCAGTTTTCTTTGAATTCCGGAAACGAATCTGAACGAAGGCTTCACCCTTATTGAATCCTCGAGAAGAGTTATCTTTTCTTCTTTGAAATCTGCCAGAGGTTCGCTGAAGGTTAACTGAATTGGAATATTCAATCCGATCGGTTGGCCGCGAGGAATATTAGTTGCCACACTCAACCGTGCGGGCGTTTCCGGCAACCTTGGGCTTCGTGGTGCTGGCTTCCTGATCAGCGAAAATTCAAAAGTGTCAGGTTGTGGTTTATGCTCACTCAGGATGAGTTTCAACGAGTCGCTCTTTAGGTGTTGAAGCCAGCACACAAGGGAGTCGAGTCCGTCGTTCCATTCCTGCAGCAATACGGTTCCGGATGGCTGATCAACCATTTCAATGCGGAGATCACTGACGGGATACCGGAAAACAAAATCTATCCGGTGTGGAGGTTGAGCGGTACTTTTCTCGATGCGCTGAAGGGTGTCGGCCTGTGCGAATAAACGCAAGGTGATTGGTACAAATTCGGGGGCTATCGATAGAGTATCTTCTGGTAGTTCGGCGGCAGGTGTCACAGGTAATTTGTGGCGCCTATTAGGCTTGGATCCAACCGAATCACCCGCTACGGATGTTGCACTGCCCGACCCTGGAATGAAGATAGGATGAATGAGCATATCGGCAAAGGCGATTTGCTCATTGGGCAGATCGAACAACAGGTTGTTGTTTAAATCTTTCAGGGCAAAGATTTTGTAAGGGATATCTCTCAGATTTGAGAAAGAGAAAAAACCATCTTTGTCGGTTCTAGACAAATAATAAGGACCTGACACGATGGGGATGGAATCCCCGTAGGTATCGTAAAGCATTACACTCACGTCTTTTTCGGCAAGCCGATTTTGTGCATTCACCACCCTTCCTCTTATTGACAGTGAGTCGAGCACGGCACCGGTCGAAAACACGTATTTAAAACCTGAAAACGGATTATTTTCATTCAGGTCGACTATAGAGTTACCAAAATACAGGGTATAGGTTGTGTTCTCTCTTAATTCTTCCTGAAGTTTAATTATCAGAGACTTACCCCTTGTTTTGATTTCCGGCGTGGATCGGAATGGGGGCGAACTCAGGAACTGTTGCTGAAGGTCTTTTAGCCGTATGAATTCATCAAATCGCACCACAATTTCCGCTGCTCTAAAATTCACCGACTTGTCGGGGGGGGTTATCCCAATCACCTCGGGTGGGTTCTCGTCCTTTGGGCCACCCGTAGGTGCCACGGGATTCGCACAGGATCCCACCAGAATCATCAGGCCGGCAATCGCCCGCAGGCATTTTCTTACAGGAAATCTATACATCCAAAGTTTCATATTTTAATGCGACCGGTATCGTGCTACAAACCTAATCGAAAAAACCCAACCGGCGAACCGGTGAATGATAAATGATGAAGTTAATTCCGGTATATGGAGCTATGCCAACTTTTTATGTAAGTTTGATAAATCAACTTGTTTATCCTTGACTAGTCAGCCCCAAACGCTATACTCCCGCAATTTCGTGTTGCTCAGCCTGTCAAATTTGCTTATGGCGACAGGGTTTTATTTTCTAATGCCTACTCTGCCCATTTACGTTGTTGATGTGCTGAAGGGAACTACTAGTGAGGTGGGATATATTTTGTCGATCTACACACTTTCAGCGTTGGGTGCACGACTTGTCACCGGTTTTGCCGTAGATTCACATGGCCGTAAACTGATCTATCTGCTCGCGTTTACTTTATTTGCCATGCTGCTTGGCGTGTATGCAGTGGCGCACACACTAATACTCTTACTTGTTGTGCGTTTTGTTCATGGCTTGGTATGGGGTGCGTCAACAACCGCAGCATCCACCGTGATCGTTGACATTGTGCCCGCACACCGTCGCGGTGAAGCCATCGGTGTATATGGATTATCATTTACCCTAGCCATGGCGTTCGGGCCGCTGCTGGCATTAATTGTACTGGGAAACAACCGCTATACACTCATGTTTTTAACGGCTATGGGCTGTGCTGTGGCCGGGCTTATGCTAACAGGTTTTGTTAGGTTCCCGGAATATAAAAAACCAGCCATTAACCGGCAATTCACATTTCGGAATATCATTGCTCCGAAAACACTTCCGATGGCAACGGTGCAACTTCTGTTCGGAATTACATACGGGGGGTTGCTCTCGTTCATAACACTCTATGCCCGTCAGGCCGGCATGGAGAAACCAGGTTCATTCTTTGCTGTTTTCGCTGCCGGAATAGCTGTTTCCCGTATCGTTTCAGGAAAGGTATTCGATCTGAAAGGACCTGCCCTGCCGGTTTCAGCGGGTCTTTTATCAGGAACTGCAGGTTTTTTTCTGCTTGGAATGGTTGCCACACCTTCGGGCATTTTAGCATCAGCCGTTCTGGTAGGCATATGCATGGGAGTTACCATGCCCACCCTTCAGGCAATGGCAAATAACGTGGTTGAGTCTCACCAGCGTGGTGCCGCCAATGCCACCTTTATCACTTCATTCGATCTTGGCATAGGCGCAGGCTCACTTCTGCTTGGTATCATTGCGAAATATACCGGGCTGCAGTTTTTGTACATGCTCTGCGGAACCATTGTGGCCATCGCATTTGTCATCTTCCGGGTCTATACCCTAGGATTTTACCGCCGGAAAAAACTACCTGCCCAGTAAAATGGCAGCACCTAGCCCTAACTCAGTTTTCGGTATTATCTGATCAGGTCCCTGATGATCTGGTCAACGCCAACTCCATCAGCTTCGGCCTTGTAGTTGCGCACTATCCGGTGACGCAGGATGTCGTGTGCT
The DNA here is from genome assembly GCA_037445555.1 of Lentimicrobiaceae bacterium. Taxonomy (GTDB): domain Bacteria; phylum Bacteroidota; class Bacteroidia; order Bacteroidales; family JAAYJT01; genus JAAYJT01. The sequence continues at coordinate 98,100 of JBBIKG010000003.1, read as the reverse complement.
ACCGCCTGAACATCTTCAATATCAGGCGAATACTTTCCCGAAACTGCACCATGACACTTGGCTCCAAGGATCAGATACTGGCTGGCACGCGGCCCCGCACCCCATGTCAGATAATTATTCACCTGTTTGGTGGCCTGGGTCGTATTTGGCCTTGTGCTGGATGCAAGATTTACTGCATACTTGTATACATTGTCAGTAACAGGAATACGTCTGATAAGATTCTGAAAATAAAGGATTTCTTCGGAGGTCATCACCTTCGAAGGTTTGGCATCATGTCCGGTGGTGGTTCTTTTCACCACATCAACTTCTTCGGACAGGGAAGGATACGAAAGCCATATGTTAAACATAAACCTGTCGAGCTGGGCTTCGGGCAGCGGATATGTACCTTCTTGCTCGATGGGGTTTTGGGTGGCCAACACAAAGAAAGGCTCACTGAGCTTATAGCTTACCCCTGAAACGGTAACCGACTTTTCCTGCATGGCTTCAAGTAGTGCCGACTGGGTTTTGGGTGGTGTACGATTTATCTCATCGGCAAGGATGATGTTGGCGAACACGGGGCCTTTGACAAACTTGAAATGGCGGTTTTCGTCCAAAATTTCTGTCCCGGTTATATCGCTGGGCATCAGGTCGGGAGTAAACTGTATTCGCGAGTATGAAATACCCAGCACTTTTGACACGGTATTCACCATCAGGGTCTTTGCCAGGCCGGGCACTCCTACAAGCAACCCGTGGCCTTTGCTGAAAATGGCTACCAAGACCCGTTTTACAACATCGTCCTGACCAACAATTACTTTGGCAATCTCGTTTTTGACGATTGCATATTTTTCAACGAAAGCATCAAGTGCTTCAACATCACTTTTATATTGCATACTGAAATGGTTTCTACTGTTTTGACAAAATCTTGAAGCAGGCTATTTCTGCCAGGAGTGTTCAAACTGGCAGTAACGATAGCGATCGCTAAAACGGATGAAAGTTTTCTTGCTCTTTTCCCGAATCCAGAGCGATACCATACGTGTTTGTTTGTCCTCAAGTGCCCAGGTTTGAATCTGGTTATAGTCTTCGCGCAAATTAGCCTTATGGGGGGTGGTTCGTTCTTTAAGAAACAGAAGGCGATAGGCACTGTTTCCCTCCTCATCGGTGAAAGGTACGGCGTTTGACACTTCTCCCTGCTTGAGTTTATCAACCACAAAAAACACAGACGGATCGAGCTGGTCGGCACCAAAACGCGTATTGCCTGTGTAGGAATTTATCAGTGCACCGCCATGGGTCTTTCCGGGATCGTCGCTTAGCTGTAATGCTTCCTCAAAGGTGATCTCACCTTGCTTAATCAATGTTGCCAGGCTGTCAAGCGTGTTCTTGGCCTGTTCAAGTTCAACAGGCGATGGTTTTGGTTTCAGCAGGATATGCCTTACGTTGACGGATTCCCCTCTTCGTTCGATCATCTGGATGACATGATAGCCTGCTTTGGTTTTGACAATGTCGGACACCTGACCCTTCTCGAGCGAGAATGCCACAGCTTCGAATTCGGGATAAAGCTCTCCCCTTCGGTAGAAGCCCAGTTCACCTCCGCGCGAGGCAGAGCCGGGATCCTCGGAATAGAGCGCGGCAAAAGTCGTAAATCGCTCACCTGCGACGATCCGGTCGCGATAGCCTTTAAGCCGGTTGCGCAGCAACTCAAGTTCTTCAGGCTTTACGACAGGCTTCTTAATAATTTGCCTTACCTCATACTCCATCGGAATCAGAGGTATACTGTCGATGGGTATTTTATTATAAAAACTTCGCACTTCACTTGGGGTGACCTTAACTTTGCCGATAATTCCCTCTTTCACTTCGTCTGCCATCAACTGGTCGCGGATCACATCACGAAACTCATTCTTGATTTCAAGCACCGATTTTCCATAAAAAGATTCGAGCTTTTCCTGCGAGCCAAACTGCGAAATATAATATCGCATCCGTTGATCAAGGCTGCCTTCGACCTGAGAGTCGGTGATCTTTACGCTATCTACTTCGGCCTGGGCAATCAACAGTTTCTGTATCAGCATGTCTTCAAGTGCCAGACATTTAAGTGTCTGGTGTGACAGCGTCGAACCCTGGGCTTTTGCCTGAATAGCCTGTGCTTCCAAATCAGATTCGAGAATAATTTTATTGCCTACTACTGCAACAACCTCATCAATCAGCATACCCTGTGCATGGGTATAGTTGAAAGGGGCAAAGCCTACAAGAGCAATCACGACAAGTAACAGTCGCACCCTACGACCATGATTTATGGTATTAATTTTCCTGGTATATCTCAAAGCTATTGTTTTTGATGGCTGTTTCATATATATCTTCCTGCACTTTTTGCAGTAACTCTAGTTTGCGTCTGTTTAGAATTATGTTACGGATATTGTTTTCCTGCATACTCATGGGTGAGGAACTCTCCCGTATCCGGAAATCTTTGATCTCAACGAAATAGACATAGAGGGAATCGCGTATCTCGAAGTTTCGGTTATATTTAAGAAATTCCTCCTGGTTGTAGGTGCGGACGGGTACCTCGTTGATAAAATCATTAAAATACCTCCATTCATCCTTGCCGAAGGAATAGTTTAGGCCGTTTCGAATGCAATATTGCCTTAACGCAGCCCGGGAAGTCGGATCGCCGGACCGCCACTGGGAGCGGAGTTTGCGTAATTCGGGCGAGTCATACTCCACCTGCATGTAGTCAGCCTTAAGGATGTTTTCACGGAGTTCGAAATCGGAACTGTTGGCCTGGTAATACGTTTCTATTTCCTGCCTTGTTACCTGAGTATCCAGCTTTTCGCTTAGTAACCGTGATTCATATTCGTAGATTACCAGACTGTTGCGGTAATTCTCAAGTTGTTTGGAGAAATCCTTCTGATTTGCAGGCAGGGCCGATTCGGCCTCATGCAGCAACAGTTGTTGCCTGATCCAGCTGTTGATGTAAGTTGTGGCTGTTTTCAGGCTATCTTCAGAAGAGAGGCCAGATTGAATGAACGGCAGAATATCTCTTTCATAGAGATACTTGTCATGCACCTTTGCCAGAGCTCTGTCATTTTCCTGATTAGCGCTCCACCACCCGCATCCCGTAATCAGAGAGGTGCCTGTAATTATTACCAGTACTATCCGGATGAGAGGCATATCTTACTTTAGTGCTGAGAGTAATCCATATTTTACTTTAATAGGATATTTGGAGCGCAGCTCCGCTATCCATTTCTTTTCCAGATAGTTTTGATAGTCGGCGGTAACAATGCCCCGCACTTCAGCCAATTGTTTTGGCTGCTCACCGATTACCTTATGCATAATTACGATATGAGTGGCGTCAGGTTTTCCGGGTATAATATAAACCCCGGGCTTCCACTCAGCCTGATCCACCAGGGAATTATCTCCTTTGGAATACAGTTTATGATCAGCCAACAGTGTTATTTCTTCCTGACCCATCATAGCCGGAATATCACTCACAGAAACCTCCCCCGCTAAAAGCTCTTTAACTTTGCCAATGGCTTTTGTATCATCACCGGGTACCGACAGCACGGAGGCTTGAATTCGTGTGGGCCATATATATTGGTATTGATTTTCAGTAAAATATCTTTCAAGACCAGTGGAATCAGCAATGGCTTTTGACCACACCTCACGATCGGTAAGGTCGAAAAGCAGGATGCCGTCATGGTATTCGTTCATCAAGGCCCTGAATTCCGGAAATTTGTTTTCGAGCTGCTGATCTTTGTATTTGAGCAGGGTTTCGTCAACAAATTTCTTATACCTGCCTCCAACATATATCTGGATGTCGATGGCCATTTCAGGTTTCTGGTTAGTAGTCAGGTATTGGGCAAACTCCTTTTGAAAAACCCGTCTGTTTCCGATTCTGAACATTTCACCATCAAGTTTTGCTCCTGCCGGAATCTGCCAGCTGCCATCAAAAACTGCACTTGTCAACATTTGGTAGAAGGGAACAAGCATATTCCGGTTTTCGCGAAAACCATATTCCTTTTTTATATTTTGTACAATCATCCCTTCAACAAGCGATGCACGCTCATCGTTATTGACACGATCTTTAAGTTCGGTGTGCATCTCGCCAAAGGAAGCAGGTCTTTTACGGTCAATCAATCTGACGATGTGCCATCCAAAGCTTGTTTTGAAAGGAAGCGTAAAATCCCCTGGTTTTTCAAGTTTGTAGATTTGTTCGATAAAGTCAGGGATCATGCGATTTACGCCAAACCATTGCAACTGGCCACCGTTGTCGGCAGTAGCCCTGTCGTCGCTGTACGTCTGTGCTAACTCTGCAAAATCGGCACCTTCAATCAGCTTACGGTAAATCATCATTGCTCTAGCCCTCAAGGAGGCAGTGTCGGCGGCTGATTGCGGGTTCAGCAGCAGAATATGCGACACGAGCACCTGACCTAGGGCGGGACGTTCATCGGTGAGTTTTATCAGATGGTACCCGTAATCGGTCCGGACCGGGTTTGAGATTTCTCCCTTTTTCAGAGAGAAAGCTGCTGTTTCGAACGAATAAACCATGTCAAACACCCCAAAATATCCCAGGTCGCCTTTGTTTCCGGGTATAATTCTGCCGCCGATGTCACGATCACGTGCAGATTGATCCTCGGAAATATCTTCAGCCACCTCGGCAAACGACTCACCTTGCAATAGCTGATTTCTAACGTTAGTGATTTTTTCCCATGCTAGCAGAGTGTCGGCTGCCGGGGCATTTTTATCCAGCCTTATCATAATATGACTAGCCCTAAGGTCTTTTCGCGACCGGTCAAACGCTTCTTTGACGAGTTGTTCAGTAGCCGATTCGTCTATCATGTAAGGTCGGGCAAGCTGATCGCGATAGCCCGCCAGTTCCTCCCTGAATGAGCGAGTCGTATCAAGCCCTTTGATTATGGCTTCCTTAACTTTTAGGCGGTAATTCACATACAGGTCGAGGTATTCGCGAAGCGATTCTTGAGAAAAGACCGTGTCGGGGTTGTTTTTACGAAACACCCGCATGAATTCGCCGGCGGTGATTTTTTCGCCGGCAACTTCAGCAATAACTTTAGAATAATTTTTTTGGGCAACCACGATCGTGGCTGGAAAAATCCCCAGCAATCCAACGACAACAGGAACAATAAAAAATTTTTTATGCAAAGCCATGGTTGATTCTATAATTAACTTTCATTGAGTCACTGGAACTGATCTTATTCCATTTAACGTTTATGCCTGGCAATTCGTATGCAGAAAAATTTTGGGTGCATGTTCTTCATATTTGCTTGCTGTAATTGGGAGCTTCGCTTGTGATGGTGATATCGTGCGGATGGCCTTCGATTACCCCAGCTGAGGTTATTTTTATGAATCGTGCGTTCTGGAGTTCAGCAATGGTTGCCGAACCTGTGTATCCCATGCCTGCACGCAAACCGCCCACCATCTGATGAATCACTTCAGACAACAATCCTTTGTATGGAACCCGACCAACGATTCCTTCAGGAACCAGTTTGCTCGCATCTTCCTCGTCGCTTTGCTGGTAACGGTCTTTCGATCCTTTTTGCATGGCCTCGATGGATCCCATACCTCGGTACTTTTTGTACTTACGGCCTTCGTAGATGAAGGTTTCGCCGGGCGATTCTTCTACTCCGGCAAACAAGCTGCCCGCCATGATTGTGTGTGCTCCTGCTGCCAGTGCTTTTACAATGTCACCGGTATATCGTATGCCACCGTCTGCAATTACAGGTATTCCTGACCCCCGCAAGGCTTTGGCAACTTCGTAAATAGCTGTAAGCTGGGGAACGCCGATGCCTGCGATAACCCTGGTAGTGCATATCGATCCCGGGCCGATTCCCACTTTTACGGCATCCACTCCTAGCCCTGCCAGTTGTTTGGCTGCTTCGGCCGTGGCAATGTTCCCGACCACGAGCTGCAAATCAGGAAAACTGCGACGCAAAAGAGTAACCGCATCAAACACTCCGCGGCTGTGCCCGTGTGCAGTATCAATCACAATGGCATCCACATCATTTTTGGTCAGTTCCTGCACTCGTTCGAGAATGTCCGGGGTGATCCCGACGGCAGCTGCCACTCTGAGTCGGCCACGTTCGTCTTTGCAGGCATTTGGCCGGGCTTTAATTTTTATGATGTCCTTATAGGTGATTAACCCGATGAGTCTGTTATCCTTATCAACCACCGGTAGTTTCTCGATCCGGTGGCGTTGCAGAATTTCCTCGGCGCTTTCAAAATCTATGAACTCGGAAGTGGTAATAAGATTTTCCCTGGTCATGATATCGGTGACAGGTCTTCTATTGTCGCGTTCAAATCGCAAATCACGACTGGTAAGTATACCGACAAGCTGATGTTTCTTGTTTACAACCGGAATGCCCCCTATCTTATACTCCCTCATGATTTTCAATGCGTCTTCTACCCTGGCCTCCTGCTGAAGCGTTATAGGATCGAGAATCATGCCGTTTTCGGCCCTCTTAACTTTTCGTACTTCATTTGACTGGTCGGTGATGGTCATGTTTTTGTGCAGTACGCCTATTCCGCCCTCCTGGGCCATGGCAATGGCCATCCCTGATTCGGTAACCGTATCCATGGCAGCCGAAACAATGGGAATATTCAACTGGATGCACCTGGTGAAGTGAGTTGTGATATCCACCTTTCGGGGGTGAACTTCGCTAAAGGCGGGCAAAAGCAGTACATCGTCAAACGTAAGGCCTTCGCCGGCAAATTTTTCAGAATCGAACGACATAACGCTAATATTTTAGATACAACACCACATTGCTGCCTGACCTAAGAACCGGCGCAAATTTAATTAAAATTGTACTTACCGGGTCTTAATTAATGTTAAGCCCTTAGCGTCAGATGAAGACTCTTATTGTGGCACTATTTCAGGATAACGTATGAGCGTGACAACGCCACGCAAACCAACCTGTTTATTGTCAATATCAACCAAAAGCACCCATGGATAGACACCATCGGGGCATACGCGGCCATCATTGTCGTATTTTCCGTTCCATTTTTGCTGCAGGTCGTTTGTTGAAAACACCCGTTGACCCCAACGGTTAAATATCTGCAGAGTTAAGGGCCCCACATTGATACCCGAAGGCATAATAATTCCAAACTCCCCTCCCCTCAACGGGTTGAATGCGTCAACCGTTATCTCCTGCACAATTATGGTGATTTGCCTGCTTTCGATCAGTTCGTCCCAGCAGGAATATATCTCCGCACGATAGGTAGTGGTCTTTTTAGGCCAAACCACCAGCGTGGAAGCGTCACCTATCGGATTGGGGTTGCCGGCTTGGTACCACCGGATGTATTCGGGCACCGGTTCGGGGGTATACGCTATCGGTGCGATGGTGTAAGCCACACCCGATGGGGTGTAGCGAAAGCTCTCCTTATTTACGGGTGCCCAAGGGTTGTTGTTTCGTCCTGTAACAACCATGCCAGGCGGCACTAATCCGTCCCCGATTATTCCTTGTGTAGCCCTGCCTCCGTTGTAGTTTGAAGCCGGAATATTTATCAGATGATTTTCAATTGTTCCATTCTCTTTTAAAACAATCTGGAAAGTTCCGGTTGCACTGTTTTGAGGTTTGTCAATCCATTTTGGAGTGATGCCGCACCATGAGACTACCAGTTTCCTTTGACCTGTCAATGCACTGTAATGAATTTTCACTGCTCCAGTTTTGTCCGAATAGTCCCAATCCTTCAAAGGACCAAAGATGGCAGGTCTTATCATGTTATCGGAAGGCAATTGCCATGCCGGTTGAAAATTCCTTTGTTCGCTGGCTGCATTCAAATCGAAGGTAATAAAACCATTTCCCCCGATACGGAATTGCGTGTAAGGCTTTCCATAAAAAACAAAGGGCGATTTATCGTTGAAAATATCAAAAATGGCAGGATGCAGTTTATCGTGAGCAATTCCTGTGACTATAGTTTGAGATGACAAGATCGAATCAAAATTGGTTTCAATCTTGACGGGAACGCCTGCGATGCTGGTATTCCCCTGAACGGGACTAGTGATACGAAACCCGGCCTGGCCGTAAATTGACATGAACAGGCCTTGCATCAGGGTGGCAATAACAATACGCCTTTTAATCAACACAATGCGAATCTTGAAATCGATTACAAAGGTATGGTATTTGTATCAGTTGCATGAAGAACTCGGCAGGTTTGTGTGTCAGGTTTTTATGACGGCAGCGGGCGGTTTAACACTATTTAACGACCTGATTCGGTTCAATTAGAGGCTCCTTTGTATTTTCGCAATCCAAAGCATGAACCCACGTTTATCTTTCTTACTTACATTTCTACTGGTATGGGCCTTAAAAACTCTTGCTCAGTCAGACCTTCCCGGCCACATGGAAGGCCGGGTAATCGATCTGTATAATCACCCGATCTCTTACGCACATATCATTAATCTCAACAAAAGTTTCGGTGTGGTTGCGGATCAAAGCGGCCGTTTTGTGATCCCCGCTTCCCACGGCGACAGTCTTTTGATCACACACGTGAGCCACCTTGTGCGAATTATGCCTGCACGCCTCACTCCATCGCCCTCTATGATGCCCGAAGAAATCGTTCTTCTTCCAAAAATTTTTGAACTGAAGGAATTTGTTGTACGTTATCTTCCCAAAACCCGGGAAGAGTTCCGGCACGATTTTGTGCGGTTAAAACTTCCCGAGAGATCAGTGGCAGTTGATCTTAAACTGCCTCACATCAACACCATGGTATACTCGGGCCCTGAAGGCGGAGCGGGTATTGTGATCAAAGGGCCAATTCAGGCAATTTATGACCAGTTCAGCAAGGAAGCCCGCTCGAGGCGCAAGCTTGAATCGGAGCTAGCCAATGAGGTGACACGACAGATGGTGCAGCAAAAATATAGCCCCCAGTTAGTAATCAGCCTCACAGGATTAAATGACCCCGATTCCGTAAGAGCCTTTATGAACTATTGCCGCTTTTCTGATCAGACCATACTTGAATCCAACCAATACGATCTCTGTGTTGAAATATTAAAATGTTTCGATATGTATCAGCGCAGATAGCCCACTACCTTATATTCCTTACAAGCAACCTTGGTTCCATCATGCCTGCAATGGCATAACGTACTCCTTCACGCCCTGATCCGCTGTCCTTAACTCCGCCATAGGGCATGTGATCAACCCTGAAAGTTGGCACGTCGTTGATAATTACTCCCCCAACGTCAAGGTATTCAAAGGCATAGTTCATTTCCGAAAGCCTGTCAGAAAACACCCCGGCCTGCAGGCCGAACCTACTGTTGTTAACTTCATATACAGCTTTTGAGAAATCACTGAACGGTTCAAGGGTAACAACAGGCCCGAAAATTTCCAGAGCACATACTTTCATTGACGACACGGTATTGGTAAGCACAGTAGGTTCGTAAAAATTGCCAATTCGTCTTCCGCCGGTCAAGACTTTTGCCCCATGATCCACTGCTTCATTAACCCAGGTTTCTACTCTAAAGGCACTTTCTTCATCGATCATCGAACTTAAATCTGCTTCCGGATCCAGCGGATGCCCTTGCCTGAGTGCGGAGACTCTTTCGATAAATCTTTGGGCAAAGTTTTCGAAAACGGCTTCATGAACGAAGATACGCTGGGCATGAATGCAAATCTGTCCACTATAGGAAAAGCCTCCCATTACACATCGATCAATAGCAAGAGGTAGGTTTGCGCTTTCAGAAACGATGACCCCGGCGTTACCTCCAAGTTCAAGAACCACTTTCTTTTTACCGGCCTCCTGTTTCATCTTCCAGCCCACCTCGGGCGATCCAGTAAAGGTGAGGAGCTTGAAACGCGGATCGGTCACCAGCAGATTGCCTGTAACCCTGTCCATAGGTAAAACAGAAAGGGCTCCGTGAGGCAGTGTGGTGTTATGAACGATCCCCGCCAGCTCTAATGTAGATAAAGGGGTTGACGACGAGGGTTTCAGAATAATCGGGCAACCCGCAGCAATAGCCGGGGCAATTTTGTGGACAGCCAGATTCATCGGAAAATTGAACGGTGATATTCCGGCCACAATTCCAAGGGGGAAATATTTGACCCATCCTTCCTTTCCCTGCCCGGCGAGAGTCCAGTCGAGGCTGAGATATTCCTTGGGCAACCTCTTGCTTTCTTCGGCAGCCACCCTGAAAGTTTCGGCGGCCCGATCAATCTCGGACATAGCAAGCCTGATCGGTTTTGCAGCTTCACTTGCAAGAACTTCAGCCAGGCGGGTTTTGTCGTTCAGCACTCCGTTACAGATCTCCATCAGAATATTGTAGCGCTGATAGGCTGGCAGTTGCTTCATTGGCTCCTGCACGGCCTGTGCTTCTGTAATGGCCAGGTTGAGTTCTTTTTCACTTGCAAGGGAAACGCTAGCCAGAGGCTCACCATTGTATGGATTTCGAACAACCAGTGTTTGCCCGGTTTCGATAAATCGGCCGCCGGCATATACCGGATAAACTTTCATATATGCACACGATTAATAGCACTAAGGTAGCAATTTGAGAAATTCAGGGATCGGATAACGAAAAATTCGGGACCTGCATCTGCTAAGCGATCCCGATTCAGGGTGTAATTGTACCTTTGCACGCTCAACGAATATAAATGAATATTTCAAAAAAGCCAGACTCCGGATCCGTGTCCTGGGTTATTGTCAGTGTGCTGGCTTTGACGTGGGGTAGTTCGTTTATTTTAATGAAAAAGGCCCTGCAGGTGTATTCGAGCGATGAAGTGGGCGCCCTCAGGATAGTCATAAGTTTTGTGTTTCTTTTGCCCTTTGCCCTAAACCGGGCAAGCAAGATGAGTTCCAGAGATACCGCCCTGGTGGCCTTGTCGGGTTTGATCGGCAACGGTATACCAGCTTTTTTGTTTGCCACTGCCCAAACCGTGATCAGCAGTTATATGGCAGGAATCCTCAATGCGCTTACCCCTCTTTTCACTATCATTATGGGCCTAATGTTGTTCGGGATAAGGCCGCGGTGGTTTAATGTAATGGGCGTTTTTATGGGATTGGCTGGTGCGGTTGGTCTGCTTGTGGCCACCAGTGACGGCAACCTTACGTTTCAGCTCGGATATGGCGGGTTGATTGTGCTGGCCACCCTGCTTTACGCCACCAATACCAACCTGATAAAAGTCAGACTCCATCATATTGACCCCGTAGCCATTGTATCGGTGGCGTTCCTGTTTCTGGGCCCACCGATAGCAACATATCTATTAATGGCTACAGATTTTGTTTCACAGTTGTCCACAGATCCTCATGCGTTGAAAGGGTTGATGTATCTGGCCATTTTATCCATTGGCGGCACGGCCCTAGCACTAATGCTGTACAACAAGCTGCTCAAGGCAACTACGGCTCTTTTTGCCTCATCTATCACCTACCTGATGCCGGTGATAGCTTTGATGTGGGGGATTGTTGACGGCGAAAAATTCAGCAGTCATTTCGTCATCTACATTGCCTTGATACTTCTGGGTATGCTGCTGGTTAGCTCAAAACATGCTGAAACTCTGCCACTGATAGGGTTTTTGATCCGAAAGATAAAAATTCTTAAGCCCAGCTTGTGAATATCAAAATTTTATCTAATTTTGCACCCCACTTTCTATGTAATATAATACAAACATAAAATGATCGCAATTGTTGATATCGCCGGGCAGCAGTTTAAGGTTGAGCAGGGAAAGAAATTATTCGTTCATCGCCTCAAAGGCCTCGAAGGATCGAGTGTAGAATTCAACCAGGTATTGCTTTTGGATGATAACGGAAACATCAGGGTTGGCGCGCCTGTTGTCAGCGGCGCTTCGGTAACCGCTAAAATTCTTGAACACATGAAGGGCGACAAGATTACCGTGTTCAAAAAGAAAAGAAGAAAAGGCTACCAGAAATCGAACGGTCACAGACAGTACCTGTCGAAAATTGAAATCGAAAGCATTAGCTTAGCATAACGATTGTTTAACCTCCGATAGCAAGGAATAAAAATTAAGATAGATGGCTCATAAAAAAGGTGCCGGTAGTTCAAGTAACGGACGCGAATCGCACAGTAAACGACTGGGTGTTAAGATTTTTGGCGGTCAGTTCGCCAAAGCCGGCAATATCATCGTCCGCCAGCGTGGAACCGTTCATGTACCAGGAATCAATGTAGGCATGGGTAAAGATCACAGCCTCTTTGCACTGGTCGATGGAAAAGTCGAATTCAAGAAACGGCATAACAATAAGTCGTATGTTTCGGTTTTCCCGAAAACCGAAGAAGTCAGCTAAACACGGCGTTCGACAATACTCAAATATTACAAAAACCCGGTTCGTCGTCGAGCCGGGTTTTTTTATCTAATTTTGCCACTTCTAAATACATAATATGCTAGAGCTACAGACTATACGCGAAAATCCGGATTGGGTGATCGGGCGTTTGAACATAAAGAACTTTGATGCTTCTGCAATCGTCGGACAGATTCTTGAGTTTGACAAAATGCGCCGCGACACAAAAAACAAGCTCGACCAGAATATGGCCGAGGCAAATCAGCTATCGAAGCAGATTGGCTTCTTGTTTCAGGCCGGTAAGGCCGGAGAGGCCACGGAGCTTAAAAACAAAATAGCTCAGCTAAAACTCGCGGCCAAAGGGCTTGAAGACCGTCTGGCTTCGTATGAGGAGGGGCAGTTTAAGGCACTCGTTAAATTACCCAACCTCCCCGGCAATCCGGTCAGAAAAGGGTTTTCGGCCGAAGACAATGAAGTTGTTCATCAGGAAGGAGCTATCCCTGAGCTTTATAAGGGGGCTGTACCCCACTGGGATTTGTGCAACAGGTACGGCATCATTGACTTTGAGCTTGGAAATAAAATTACTGGTGCAGGCTTTCCTGTGTACCGCGGCAAAGGCGCCAGGCTGCAGCGAGCCCTGATCAATTTCTTTCTCGACGAAGGAATAAAAGCCGGCTACCTCGAATATCAGCCACCTTTGCTCGTAAATGAAGCATCAGGTTTTGGCACCGGACAACTGCCTGATAAAGATGATCAAATGTATTTTGTGAACCTGGACAATCTTTATCTGATTCCCACGGCCGAGGTACCCATCACCAACCTTTACCGTAACCTTATTCTGAAGCCTGCCGACCTTCCTATTAAAAATGTGGCCTATTCAAGCTGTTTCAGGCGCGAAGCAGGTTCATACGGCAAAGATGTGAGAGGGCTGAATCGCCTGCACCAGTTCGATAAAGTTGAAATTGTCCAAATTACCCTTCCCGATCGTTCGTGGGATACGCTGGAGGAAATGCGTGAACACGTTACCGGTCTTCTACGCAAGCTTGAGCTCCCGTTTCGCATCGTTAGGCTATGCGGCGGCGACATGAGTTTCGCCTCTGCCATGACTTATGACATGGAAGTGTATTCGGCAGCGCAGGAGCGCTGGCTCGAGGTAAGCTCGGTATCAAATTTTGTCACTTTTCAATCAAACCGAATGAAATTGCGTTATAAAGATGAAGAAGGAAAGTCGAGACTTTTACATACGCTCAACGGCAGCGCTCTTGCACTTCCAAGAATTGTTGCCGCTCTGCTTGAAAACAATCAAACTGAAACGGGTATCAGAATTCCTGAGGTGCTGCAATCGTACACCGGGTTTGGAATAATTGACTAACCGATGAATAAAAACTTCATTGTTGCGTCGTTAATAATAGTCTGGCTCATCGGTAGCAAACCTACCGTGGCTCAAAATATTCCGGATGCCCAGACCCTGGCCCTGGAGTATTTTAGATTGCTGCAATACGACAAGGCAGCTGCCATTTTCGAACAACTCTATGACAAAAATCCTAATGCTACAAACTATTTCTACTACTTCACCTGCCTGCTCGAGCTGAAAGACTTTCGCAAGGCCGAGCGGATCGTAAGGCAGCAGATAAGGACAAATCCCGGCACTCAGCGCTATAATGTTGATCTTGGATACGTTTTTCTGAGTAGCGGCGATACCGAACGCGGGCTTAAGGAGTACGAAAATGTCATACGTAATCTTACAGCTAACCGCGGAATTATTGCCGAAGTTGCCAATGCCTTTCTGACGAGACGTGAAAATGATCTGGCCATCAAAACCTATCTTAAGGGCAAGGAGCTACTCGGAGGTTCTTATTCTTTCTCGCTCGAGCTGGGAGATTTATTCGACCGCAACGGCAGTTTTGAACAATCATTAAATGAGTATCTCAATTATTTGCAAAGCGAGCCCGGCGGATTGAGCATTGTGCAAAGCAGGCTGCAATATTCGTTTCTGAGCGATACCGACAACCGCAAAAGCGATATGCTTCGCCAGGCGCTGCTCAGACGCATCAGACAAACACCTGATGCTACCATCTATCCCGAGCTGATGCTGTGGCTCTCGCTGCAAAAACAGGACTTTGAATCGGCGTTATCCCAAGCCATAGCCCTCGATCGCCGCTTGAGCGAAAACGGAAACAGAGTAAACAATATCGGGCAGCTGGCTTTTGCAAACCAGCAATACCAGACAGCCCTCCGTGCGTTCAATTACCTGGTTGGTTTGGGTCAGAGCAGCCCGCTGTTTGTTATCGGCAAAATAGAAATCATCAACACAGAATATTACATTCTCACTACCAACCCCCAAGCCCCGATATCTGACCTGAAGCTTTTAGAGCAAAAATGTTTACAGGCCATTGAGGAGTTGGGAAAGACCAGGCAAACCCTTGCACTCATCCGCAACCTGGCACATCTACAGGCTTTTTATCTCTTCAGTTCGGAGGATGCAACCAAACTGCTCACCGAAACGCTCAGCCTTCCGGGAATCAACGTGCGCGAGCAGGCAGATATCAAGCTTGAATTGGCTGATATTCTTCTTTATGCAGATGAAGTTTGGGATGCATCCCTGCTGTATTCGCAGGTTGAGAAGTCATTCCCCAACGACCCTGTGGGTCACGAAGCCAAGTTCAGAAATGCCCGGCTCTCCTATTTTATCGGAGAGTTTGAATGGGCAAAGGCCCAGCTGGATGTGCTGAAGGCCGCCACCTCGAAGCTGATTGCCAACGATGCTATGGCCCTTTCGTTGTTGATTCAGGACAATATGGACCCCGACAGCACCTATACTGCTTTGTCATACTATGCCCGGGCAGAGCTGGACATGTATCGTAACCGTATTGACTTTGCGCTTCAAACATATGACTCCATATTATCGCTATTTCCGTACCACAGTATTCATGATGAGGTGCTGTTTCAAAAAGCCGAACTATTCATCCGCAAGGCTAATTATACCGATGCTGCGGCAAGTCTTCAGAAAATTCTCGACAATTTCGGATATGAACATATGGCTGACAAGGCTATGTTTAAGCTGGGCGAAGTTTACGAGAGGTATCCCGGCCATCGTGAAAAGGCGATGGAAGTATATAAAGAACTCCTGTTGCAACACCCTGGAAGCCTCTACGCTGCGCCTGCGCGCGAGCGGTACCGCCTGCTGCGCGGCGATGCAATATGAACAGATCTTCGGTTAAGCAACTTTACCTAGCCGCATTCTTCTGATAATTTCGCAACATGCCAGAACCCATCAGAGCAAAAAAACATCTTGGCCAGCATTTTCTGCACGACAAGCACACTGCTCAAAAAATTGTGGGTTGCCTTAGCCCTCAAACCACCAGCCTGCTTGAGATAGGACCTGGAACAGGCATTCTTACTTCGTTCATCCTGGAGAAAAACCTGTCGGTGTTCAAGGCTATTGATATAGACAGTGAATCCGTTGAATATCTTCGTCAAAGATTTGAACCGTACAAAAATGCGTTTCTTCTGGGTGATTTTCTTACTATTCCTCTTCACCATCTGTTTGATGGTCCGTTAAGCATTATCGGTAATTTCCCCTACAACATCTCCAGCCAGATTTTTTTCAGAATACTCGCCCATCATCGCCAAATTCCTGAAGTGGTCTGTATGGTGCAGAAAGAAGTTGCCCAGCGCATAGCTTCGCCTGCCGGAAACAGGGATTACGGCATTTTGAGCGTGCTGCTGCAGGCATGGTATAAAATTGAGTATCTGTTTACAGTGAATGAAGGAGTTTTTACTCCTCCTCCCAAAGTTAAATCCGGTGTGATCAGGCTCACCCATCTTGAACGATCGGCATTGGGATGTGACGAGGAGTTTTTTGTTAGGGTGGTAAAAACTGCGTTTAACCAAAGGCGCAAAACCCTGCGCAACGCCTTGAAGCCATTAGTTCAAGAAAAAGATACTGCCGCTATCCCTTTTCTTGACCAACGCGCTGAGCAGCTAAGCGTCAGCGACTTTGTCAGGCTGGCCCAGCGGCTTGTCTGATCATTGCCTTTCGTATCTGAGCACTTCTTCGTTTACGTAGTTGAGCTCCACCCCTGCATGTGTGAACATCTTTTCTGACTCATCCGGAGCATGGTACCTGTACTCACAAACCACGCGACGAATTCCGCAGTTGATGATGAGCATGGCACAGGTGCGGCAAGGCGTCATCCGGCAATAGAGGGTGGCTCCGTCCAGAGAGATCCCGAGCCGGGCTGCCTGACAAATGGCATTTTGTTCGGCATGCACCGTTCGGACACAATGTTGTGTAACCTTTCCGTCTTCATGAGTTACGGATTTGAAAAGGTGGCCGACATCATCGCAATGCGGCAGGCCTATGGGTGAGCCCACATAGCCAGTGACCAGTATTTGTTTGTTGCGCGCAATTACGCATCCGCTGCGCCCTCGGTCGCAGGTGGCACGCTTGGCGATGGTATTGGCTACCTCCATAAAGTATTCGTCCCATGAAGGCCGAATGTATCCTGAAGTTGTCATAATGATAAGGTTGGAATGGAGTGCAACATTTGTTCAATCTGTTGTTCCAGCATCTCGAGGCTTCCGTTGTTGTACAAAACAAACTGTGCCAGCTTGATGCATGCCCTCAGGTTTTGTTGGCTGGGATCAGAAGCATCCATTTCACGGTTTTCGTTTTCGATGAAAGTCTGAAAGTCGATCCTGTCCGTCTCGGATTGACGGGCGAAAATCCGTTCATAACGCAATACAGGATCGGCATCCACGGCTACCAGGTAAAAATTTCCTTTTTCCTGCAGTGAAAATACCTCTCCGGGGGTCCGGATGCTTTCGATCACACAGTTTTTTCCTTCGGTTTTAGCTTGCGCATAGAGCTGATCGATGATATAAGAGGACGAATACCTGGCTCTTAAGTTATTGGCTACAACTACCATGGTGTCGCGGTTGCGAGGAAGGCCCCTGAGGTCAATTTCCTGCAGCAAATACTCGCGAACTGAATAATGAGCAAACCCGTATTTCTCCTTCAGGTAGGCAACGATAGTGCCTTTGCCTGCTCCAATGGTGCCGGTGATACCAAAAATTTGCATTAAACCAACCGGTTGGTAGCAGTGATGAGTTCATCAACCCATTTGCTGGGTGGGCGGGTCGGAACGAAATCTTGTAAGCGTTCAATGAGGCGAACGGCATCGTCATCAATAAGCAGGTTTGATCTATGTTCGGTTCTGACGAATTTCTCATTGACGGTATGATCGAGGAATGTGAGCAGGTGGTTAAAGTACCCTTCGACATTGTAGATGGCTGCGGGCTTGTCGATGATATCCAGCTGATTCCACGATAGGATTTCGAAGATTTCATCCAGGGTACCAATACCGCCCGGCATGGCGATGAAGGCGTCGGAAAGTTCGGCCATCAGGGCTTTTCGTTGGTGCATTGTTTCAACCCTATGCAGCTCATGCAGCCCTACGTGAACAATTTCTTTTTGGGCCAATCCATGCGGCATCACTCCGGTTACCTTTCTTCCTCCAGCCATCACAGTGTCAGCAAGTATTCGCATAAGGCCTATGTTACTGCCTCCGTATACCAGATCGCATCCGCTTTGTGCTATGGCATGGCCCAGCAGGCGCGCATGCTGCGCATAGGAATCTCCCCTTCCGGTACTTGATCCGCAGAAAACACATATTGTCTTTATTTGGCTAGTTGCAATTGTCATATTGGTTTATAAGTTTTCAGGTGTTCATCCATATGTCAAACCACAATTTCCATTCCGAATACCGCGGCAATTTTATCTTTAAGAATTGCTTTGGCGTATTCATAATCGAGTTGCCGACCAAGCTCTTTTTCCATCGAAGTAACACTTTTATCGGTAAACCCGCAAGGATTTATGTAATTAAAGTATTCAAGGTTGGTGTTCACATTAAGGGCAAAACCGTGCATACTCACCCATCGGCTAGTGCGTACCCCGATGGCACAAATTTTTCTTACCAGCGGAGTATCAACATCCAGCCACACTCCGGTAGCACCTTCCAGGCGAGTAGCCATTAAACCAAAATGATCCAAAAACAGAATGATACTTTCTTCAAGTCTGTATATGTAGTCGCGAACGCCGGTGACAAAATACTCGAGGTTTAGTATAGGGTATCCGACAATCTGGCCAGGGCCGTGGTAGGTAATATCTCCGCCACGATCAATATGGAAAAATTCGGCATTCTTTGCCTGAAGCTGGATGAAATCAACCAGCAGGTTCTGTTCCGAACCGCTTTTCCCCAGAGTGTAGACATGGGGATGTTCACAAAACAACAGGAAATTTGGGGTTGTCAGATCTTCGCCGGTTTCGTAACCTGGCTGAAGTTTCAACCGGCAGATATCATCAAAAAGTTCGCGCTGATAATCCCAGGCATTTTTGTAGGCGATTATACCAAGATCTTTATAGATGACTTTATTCCGATTGTTTACCGTACTCATATTCAAGCAATAGTCAGCTGTTACGCTATATCTTCTGCATGATAGGAAGATCGCACCAAGGGGTTGCTTTCCACTTTCCTGAATCCTTTGGAAACTGCCGCTGACTTATAGCAGGCAAAGGTGTCGGGATGTATGTACTCTTCCACCGGTAGGTGTTTCCGGCTTGGCTGCAGATACTGCCCTATGGTAAGAATCTGGCAACCTGCAGCTCTCAAATCATCCATAGTTTGCATCACTTCTTCAGATTTTTCACCTAACCCAACCATTATACCTGATTTTACAATCAGGCCACACTGGTGAATATGGTTCAACACTGTCAGGCTTCGGTCGTAGCTTGCTGCGCTTCTGACAACCGGGGTCAGTCTTCGTACGGTTTCAAGATTGTGCGCAATAATGTCGGGCATTTCGTCTAGTACAAGATCAAGGTGCACCAAATTTCCAGCAAAGTCGGGCAAAAGTACCTCGATGGTGCTATGTGGATTTACATCACGGACGGCACGAATCGTTTTTGCCCATATTTCCGCTCCACCATCGGGCAGGTCATCCCGGTCGACGGAAGTGATTACGCAGTGCTTTAATCCCATCAGCCTGACTGATTCGGCTACCCGCGCAGGTTCCAGTTCATCCGCAGGCAGTGGTTGGCCTGTACGGGTGGCACAAAACCTGCATGATCTTGTGCAAATCTCTCCAAGTATCATGAAAGTAGCCGTACCGTTCCCCCAGCATTCGCCCATATTCGGGCAGTTGCCGCTGCTGCAAATAGTGTGCAGGGAGTGGCCATCCACAATGTGCTTAACATGGCGGTAGGCTTCTCCCGAAGGCAGCTTAATTTTCAGCCAATCAGGTTTACGATGTGTAGAGCGTTTATATGGCTCCGGACTGTTACTCTTCATGGCGCAAAAGTAGGCATTTTAGGCTTTATCCTCGGTGTCTGTTGCCACATGAGTTTGTAGGAGGTTGTCAATGGTGACTGGCCTGTGAATAAAATAACCTATTTTAGCTCAGATTTTATATATTCTCTATGAGTAAGCTGTATCCGCTTTCCTTTCGCCCGATTTTCAAAGAAAAAGTCTGGGGTGGTAATAAACTTAATACAAAATTTGGTTTGAATCTCGGCAGCCTGAGTAACTGCGGTGAAGCATGGTTGCTTTCCGCTTTGCCGGGCAATCATTCACTGGCAGCTACGGGTTGGCTGAAGGGTAACACCCTTAAGGAACTGACGGAAATTTACATGGATGACCTGCTGGGGGAAAAGGTTTATAAATCCTTCGGAGATACATTCCCTATGCTGATCAAGCTGCTCGACACGCGTGAGTGGCTCTCAGTACAGGTGCATCCCGATCAAAAATATACGAATTGCCATAATCTGTCCCTGCCCAAGAGCGAACTTTGGTATGTTCTGGACGCCGATCCGCAATCTGAACTTTTCATCGGTTTGAACCCCGGGGTTGATCGTGATTACTTTTTGAGCCACCTGCAAGCCGACAAACTCGGAATGGTGCTGAAGAAACAAAAAGTCACTGCGGGTGATGTGTTTTACATTCCTGCCGGCTGCATCCACGCACTGGGGCCGGGAATTGTTCTGGCCGAAATACAGATGGCCTCTGATGATACCTTCAGGATATTTGACTGGGACCGACAGGGTTCTTTAGCCAGCAAACGTGAACTTCATCTGGAGCAAGCCCTTGAGGTGATCGATTTTTCAGCTCCGGGGGCACATCAGGTCATTCCTCGCACAGATGCGACATCCGTAATCAGTCCATCCGGCAGCCCGTTTCGGGTCAGTGTCCTGCACCTGACGAGCTCAACATTCAAGAACTATGAGCATCTAGGTTCTTTCGTCATCTACCTTTGTATAGGCGGCAGCGCCGACATTGTTTCAGACGCAGGCTGCGCTAAAATACAAACAGGCCGATGCGTGCTCATCCCTGCATCGCTCGATGAAATACAAATCATACCCGTAAATGAAGTTCGTATTTTAGAGATTTCGATGAATGAAAGCTCCGTAGAGAACAGTAATCTTTGATTTACAGGATTATTCTCCGTTTTTGGCCTGATTCCAGAACACATCCATCTCGCCCAGAGTCATGTCCTTAAGCGACTTACCGCTCAGCCTTGCCTGTTCCTCAAGATAGGTGAAGCGTTTGATGAATTTTTTATTGGTCCGCTCCAGCGCATCTTCGGGGTTTACACCCACAAACCTTGCAAAGTTTACCAGGGCAAAGAGCAAGTCGCCGAATTCGTCTTCTCTTTTGGCAGCATCGCCCGAATCTAAAGCTTCCCTCAGTTCCTTGGCTTCTTCCATTACCTTGTCCCATACCTGACAGGGCTCTTCCCAGTCAAATCCCACTCCGCGGGCCTTTTCCTGTATGCGATAGGACTTTACCATAGCTGGCAGCGACTGCGGAACACCACCCAATACCGATTTATTGCCTTCGTGCAGCTTGATACGCTCCCAGTTGCTTTTTACCTGTTCAGCATTATCCGCCTGCACATCGCTGTAGATATGCGGATGACGGTGAATGAGTTTGTCGTTGATCTTCTCAATGACCTCTTTGATATCAAAGGCTTGTTTTTCCTGACCTATCCTGGCATAAAAGACGATGTGCAGCAACAGGTCGCCAAGCTCTCCGCTGATGGCCTTAAGGTTGCCTTCGAGTATGGCATCCGACAGCTCATACGTTTCTTCGATAGTAAGATACCTCAGCGATTCGAGAGTCTGACTTTTGTCCCAGGGGCACTTATCCCTCAAATCGTCCATGATTTGGAGCAGTCGCTCAAAGGCAGGTAAAGCAGGATGCATGAGATCCGGGTAATATGGTTACAATATCGGATTATTAATAGGCGCGGGCAAAAACCACTCGTTTTTCGGAGGGGTTTCCTGTATAGATGCATTTGCCAGGCTCGGGTTTAGCATCGATGGGTATGACGCGAATAGTAGCCTTGGTCTCTTCCTTGATTTTCTGCTCTGTGCCGGGAGTACCATCCCAATGCGCAAGAACGAATCCGCCCTTGTTTTCGATCGTATCCACAAAGTCTTTCCATGTATCCACTGAATGTGTGTTGTTTTCTCTGAATGACAAGGCTTTCTGAAACAGATTTTCCTGAATCTGATCGAGAAGGTTCAACACTTTCGTTTCGATATCGGTCAGTTGATAAATTGACTTTTCGAGCGTGTCGCGTCGGGCGACCTCGACGGTGCCGTTTTGAAGGTCGCGCGGGCCAATTGCCAGCCTTACCGGAACACCCTTGAATTCATATTCGTTGAATTTCCAACCAGGTGTAAACGTGTCACGATCGTCGTATTTGACTGAAATACCATGTTTTTCAAGGCTTTTTCTGATCGCAAGGGCCATTTCACTGATAGCAGACAATTGCTCGGGCTTTTTATAAATTGGAACAATTACTACCTGAATTGGGGCAAGTTTTGGAGGCAAAACCAGTCCGTTATCATCAGAATGTGCCATGATAAGGCCTCCGACGAGCCGGGTTGAAACGCCCCACGAGGTAGCCCACACATAGTCGAGCTGGTTATTATGATTCAGAAACTTCACATCAAAAGCTTTCGCAAAGTTTTGCCCAAGGAAATGAGAAGTACCGGCCTGCAGAGCTTTTCCATCCTGCATCAACGCTTCGATACAATAGGTTTCAACGGCTCCCGCAAAACGTTCGTTGGGTGATTTGCATCCCTTGAGAACAGGTACAGCCATCCATTTTTCAGCGAAATCACCATAAACATCAAGTATCTTTTCGGTTTCGGCAATTGCCTCTTCGCTAGTGGCATGCGCGGTATGGCCCTCCTGCCATAAAAACTCGGCAGTGCGTAAAAACAGCCTGGTTCGCATCTCCCACCTTACCACATTGGCCCACTGGTTGATTAGCAGAGGCAAGTCGCGGTAGGATTGTATCCAGTTACGATAGGTATCCCAGATGATAGTCTCGGAAGTTGGCCTGATGATCAGTTCTTCTTCAAGACGAGCCTCTTCGTCCACAACTACACCTTTTCCGTCGGGATTGCTCTTAAGCCGGTAATGTGTGACGACCGCACATTCCTTGGCGAATCCCTCAACATGACTAGCCTCGCGACTGAAGAAAGATTTAGGAATAAACAGTGGGAAATACGCATTTGAGTGGCCCGTGTCCTTAAACATCTTATCCAAGGTGGCCTGCATTTTTTCCCAGATTGCGTATCCGTAAGGCTTTATCACCATGCAACCCCGTACTGCGGAGTTTTCGGCCAGGTCGGCCTTTATTACCAGGTCATTATACCATTGGGCGTAATTTTCGGCCCGCGTTGGAAAATCTTTTGCCATTTTAGTAATTATGGTACAGATTTTGTGATTTTTTAACAAAAAGCAAACGTGCGCAAAATTAAGAATAAAGCTCGCATGAAAGCCAAAACCAATCAAATTATCCACACGGTCAGGGAGGGCAGTATTATGAGAACATTGAGAATATTAAGCTTTGCATCAGCGTTGGCGCTGACGGGATGCGTCACGATATATACCGGTCAGGGAACCTACGACGACGTATATTACTCTCCAAATGATCCGGTACTTGTGCGCACAGAAGTCAAAGTCAAAAAAGCTGTCCCACAGGACTATGCAGCCACCGAAACCCAGCCAGTTTCACAGGCGGTCAGTGATGTATATGAGAACCAGCAGTCGCCGGGCACCGAAAGTTATTATTCAACCGACGGCTCGAATACATATATAACAAACAATTATTACGGCGGATATTACGATTACTCCTATGCTGCCCGCATACGGAGGTTCCACCGGTCCTATGGATTTGACTCTTACTATCACGACTACTATACCAATCTGTACTGGTATAACTACGATCCATACTTCTGGGGAACGAGCATTTATGTTGGCACCGGTTGGTATCCGTCGTTCCACTACGGATTTGGCTGGCGCACATCGCCATGGAGTTATTATTACCGTTGGGGATATCCAAGCCACTACGATACCTGGGGAATGTTCTACTGGCAACGCCCCTACTATTGGTATGATTCATACTGGATGGGATACAACACGGGGTTTTATAGCGGATATTACAGCGGGCTGTACAACAACTGGTATGGCTACAACACCTCTTCTTGGTATATCAACAGTCGCGACCGCAACTCATACTACTACGGTCCTCGTGTAAGTTTTGCCGGCAATACCGGCATCGGAGGCCGTGAAGGTAATACACGGATGACGAGTTTCGGCGAAAGATATGAACGAGCCATTGCAGCCGAACAATCGGGCAGGAGTTTGAATGATAACGGTCGTGGTACTCGAATCGAATCGCCTTCTTCACGCCCGTCGCGAACGGTGGACCTCAGCACACCTCAACCCGCTACAGGTGAGGCAAGAGGAAACAGGAGTCTGCCTTCTGCAGATCAGACCCCTGACGATAACCGGGCCAACCCCAGCACTATCGACAGGTTTGGCGGACGCGAAGGTATGAACAATGAGGCCACACGATCGGGTCGTACTGTCGGTGATGCACCGTCAGGAATTCGCGAGAATCCTGCCACCCGGCAGCCCGAGCAGGGAGTATCAAGGCCGGCCACTCCTACACAGCGTTACTATCAGTACGAAACCCCTGCTGCCCGTCAGCAGCAACCTCAGTTTAACAGGTCGAACGAAACCCAGGAACCGTCACAGCAGCGCCAGCCCCAGCCATATTCGTCGCCCCGCTACACAAAACCCCAGAGCAGTGAAGAATACACCAATCCGGCCTACCGCAACAACAGGGAATTTAGCCGGCCTGCCGAAACTACGCCTGTTGAAACCCGGCCTGCCGTACGCCAGCAGGTAACACCGAGGCAGTCTGAAAACCCGTATCGCGTCGAACCGCCTGCTCCTGACAACCGCCGATATACCGTACCCGAAAACCGTGCGCCCATCCGCAGGAGCGAAGGTGAAAACAACAACAGTTATTCGGCTCCATCCCGTTCGCCGGCAAGGTCAGAACCCAGCTATTCAGAGCCACGGCGCGAGAGCAGCCCGCCACCTTCGAGGTCAAATGAAAATTATTCTTCCCCTCCACGCACACGAGAAGACAACTCTTCTTCTCGGTCTAATAATAACTATTCCGCTCCTTCACATAGTTCACCTCCGGCAAGCAGCAGCTCAGGTTCGCACAACGAATCCTCCCGGTCTTCTGAATCAGGCAGCCGGGGAGGGCGTTTCTGACATTTTGATCGTAATGCATCTGCGTTCTTACTTCAATAAAACACTATCATGAAAAAAACATTTTTCATCTTTATCATCATATTGTCCGCCATTGAGCTGCACTCTCAAAACCAGGAGGACGCCCTCCGCTACTCCCAGTTTAACCTGATGGGCACCGCCCGCAATATCGGGCTTTCAGGGGCGATCGGAGCAGTTGGGGCTGATTTCTCAGGCCTTTCCGTGAACCCCGCCGGTCTGGCGCTATTTCGCGGGTCTGAATTTAACTTCACACCCATGTTTTCGCTCTCAAAAACCGAATCTTCCTATTTTGGTCAACTGCGCGACGATAGCGGATTCAATCTCGGATTCACCAACCTGGGCGTGGTAATTTCGCGCGGGATGGCTACCGGCCAAGACCAGACGGGCTGGAACATGGTTCAGTTTGGAGTAGCCATTAATCGCCTTGCTAATTTCAGTAACCGCATTACCACCGAAGGGCATAACCGGAACAATAGTCTGCTAACAGGTTATGTGCACCAGGCCGATGGAACAGACTCGAAAAACCTGGATCAGTTTACTACTAAACTCGCTTTTGACACCGACCTGATATGGGTTTTTGACACCAAGAATCTTTATTACGATGCCGACGTGTATCGCGGAGGCGTACTTCAGCAGATCTCCCGATCCACTTCGGGGTCGATAGATGAACTGGTTTTTGGCATCGGCGGTAACTACAACAATAAATTCTACCTTGGTGCTGTCCTTGGGATACCTATGGTGGACTATTACAGTGAATCGACGTTTATTGAAAGAGATAATAAAGACACTATTTACTTTTTCAAATCGTTTGAAAGATCAGAGGAACTGCGCACTTCGGGAACAGGATTCAACCTGAAACTCGGATCCATACTCAGGGCCACAGACTGGCTCAGGGTGGGTCTGGCTTTTCATTCACCTACGTTCTATACAGGCCTCAGAGACAAATGGAACTATTCAATGAAGTCGAACTTTGATAACGGCAAGAACTTCACAGCATCCGCCCCCGAAGGGCAGTTTGAATATGAGCTCACCACTCCCATGAAGCTGATCGGAAGTGTTATGCTTCAGATTGGAAAACTTGGTTTTGTTTCGGCCGACTACGAAGTTATCGATTATTCAGCCTCCAAACTCAATTCGGACAGCTACAAGTTTTTTGATGAAAACAATGAAATCAAGACAAAATACAGGACCGCCAATAATATCAGGCTCGGAGGCGAGATTCGCCTGAGTGGGTTATATTTGAGGGCGGGGATGGCCAGCTTTGAAAGTCCATTCAAACCGGGAGTGAATGATGGTTACATGAACCAGGCTTCGTTTGGGATCGGCATACGTAACAAGCGTAATTATTTCGACTTTGGTTACAGGATGAACAGCCTGAGTGAAAAATCATACCTCTATTGGGTGCCGGATGGTTTTACAAGCCCAGTTGCCGAAAACAAGTTTGACCGGCAGGCGCTGGTGCTAACCATGGGTTGGAGGCTCAAATAATTGGGCACTGACTACTGTTTTTACCCTGGTCTGGCCCTGCACCCACGTACCAGCTGTATAACAATACAAAAGGCTGCTCCATTTCGGAACAGCCTTTGAATTTTCATGAAGAAATGGACTTTACAGTTATACCTGGGCTGCATCGGCAATCACAGAGTCAACCATGATGCGTCCGCAATATTCACATACGATGATTTTCTTGTGCATTTTGATGTCCAACTGTCTTTGTGGTGGAATTTTGCTGAAGCAACCCCCGCAGGCATCACGTTCAACCAATACCACGGCCAGACCGTTGCGTGCATTTTCACGAATGCGTTTGTATGCTGTCAGCAGTCGTTCTTCGATAAATCTCTGATTTTCTTCCGAACGTCTGGTGAGCATTTCTTCTTCTTTTTCCGTCTCGGCAACGATATCGGTAAGTTCTGCTCTTTTAACGTCAAGGTCAGCCTTCCGCTCGTTGAGTTCCTTCTGCGTGGAGGCAATTTCATCCTCTTTGGCTGTAAGCACGAGCTTAAACTCCCTGATTTTTTTCTCTGCAATCTGTATTTCCAGATCCTGATAGGTGATTTCCTTGGTCAGGGAATCGTATTCGCGATTGTTGCGCACGTTCATCTGTTGATCCTGGTATTTCTTCATCAGCGTTTTGCTGTCCTTGATCGCAATTTCTTTCTCCTCGATCATTCTCCTATACTGCTGTATATCTAGATCAAAGTTTGAAATGCGCGTTTCAAGGCCGATAACTTCGTCTTCGAGGTCTTCCACCTCAAGCGGCAGCTCGCCCCTGACTATCCTGATCTTGTCAATCTGCGAATCAATTTGTTGCAGGTTATAGAGGGCGACGAGTTTTTTCTCAATCGAGAAAATGGACTCCTCGCTCTCATCTTGCGATCTTGTTTTTGATAAAACTGGTTCTGCGGTTTTCGTCTTGGCTCTTTTTTCGTCCATCACAATTTTCAGATAGGTTAATATAAAGGGCTATGAATGCCTGGCTCAAATATATAGAATGGGGTTGGTAATCACGTTAGTTTTCAGGGCTGCAAAGGTAGGAAATTTTCTGTTAAGGCAATCGATAATGAGATTAATGGAATATTGTTCCGATTCATAATGACCGATGTCTGCCAGAACCATGCGCTGTTCGCCGACAAAAAAATCATGATACTTAAGGTCGCCTGTCAGGAACAGATCAGCACCGGCCTTTAATGCGTCAGGTATCAGGAAATTGCCTGCGCCTCCGCACAGTGCTACTTTCTTTATCATCCGGGAGTCATTTCCAGAATAGCGAAGGCAGTGGATGGAAAGTTTTTCCTTTATCATTTGAAGAAATTGCCGGGCAATCGTCGGCTGCTCAAGGGTACCTATCATTCCGCTGCCGGCATATGGTGCTACATTGCCCAACAACAGAATATCATAGGCCACTTCTTCATAGGGATGCGCTGCAAACAATGATTTGAGAATGCCTAACTCAAGATATGAAGGATAAATTGCTTCGATTTTTACTTCAGGCTCGCTGTGCAGCTCTCCCCGGACACCCACAAAAGGATTGGCCTCATCTAGAGGCCTGAATGTTCCTGTACCATCTGAGGTGAAGCTACAACTGTCGTAATTCCCGATTTTGCCGGCACCGGCATCAAAAAGTGACTGACGCACCCGCTCAGCATGGCTGATCGGGCAGAATGTGACCAGCTTACGCAACATGCTGGATTTCGGTTGCAAAACTGTTGGGTTAACGACTCCAAGCCTCCTGCATAAGTCCTGATTTAGCCCTTGCGCTGAGTTATCCAGATTTGTATGCAAAGCATAAATATTCAGGCGGCTTATGATAGCATCCTCTACCATGCGCTGTGTATCATTTTGGCCTGTCAGGCGTTTAAGTCCGTTGAAAATGAGCGGGTGGTGAGAAATAATCATCTGGCAACCTGATTTTTTTGCTTCTTCAATCACGTCAGGTGTTATCTCGAGGCACACCAGGGCGGCATCGACATTGTCAAGTTTGTTTCCAATCAGCAACCCGCAGTTGTCGTATTCTTCCTGGATGGATGGCGGAAAGAGATCTTCGAGATAATCGACAATTTGACTTACGATCATAGCAGATTGTTCTTAAGAGATTGTATATGCAAATATAGCAAACCGGAAGCCAGAATGTTGAAAATACCCGGACTACATCATTTTTGGAAAAAAACTGTAATTTTATAACTTATATGTAACTTGCGTTTGATCAGACCATTGATATTCCTATACAATTAACGGCATTTGTATGAGCTTCTGGCGCATCCCGCTTTACCCCGTGAGTCTGTTGTATGGCGCGATAGTCTCATTGCGGAATCTTCTTTTTGACCTTGAAATATTAAGGCAGTACAAATCGTCATTGCCGACCATTTCCGTCGGAAATCTTACGGCAGGAGGGACAGGCAAGAGTCCACATATAGAGTACCTGATTCGATTGATTGGCCCTTCCTCAGGTGTGGCAACACTGAGCCGGGGGTATAAAAGGTCATCTAAGGGCTTCGTGCTGGCTACAACCGAGTCCACCACTTCTGAAGTGGGAGATGAGCCCAGGCAGTTTAAACAAAAATTTCCGTCGGCAACGGTAGCCGTCGATGAGAAACGCCGAAGAGGGATGATTCGGCTTGAGAAAGAATGTGAAGGTATAAAGTTGGTTTTACTCGATGATGCTTTTCAGCACAGGGCAGTTAAGCCCGGAATCAACATATTGCTTACCGATTATTTCAATCCTTATTTTGATGATTTTCTGATACCTTCCGGGCTGTTGCGAGAACCCAAAAAGGGAGCCCGCCGTGCAGACATAATCATTGTTACGAAAACACCCAAAGTGCTTTCTCCGTTCATCAGGCAGAGTTTCAACGAAAAAATAAAACCCCTTCCGCATCAGAAGTTATTTTTCTCTTATATAAAATACGCCAGCTTTGTTGCGATGAATCCGGTAATGGATGATAGAAAACCCGGTAAAAAGATCAACACGATCATGCTTGTGGTTGGAATTGCAAACACCTATCCGATAGAAGATTATCTTCGCCAGCAGTGCTACGAATTAGTAATTCTGAAGTATCCTGACCACCATTCATTCAGTCCGAAAGACATTGGCCATATCAAAAACTCCTGGGATAATATTGTTTCTTCCAATAAGTTTTTGGTAACTACCGAGAAAGATGCTATGCGGCTGAACGCTCCTCATATTCGCGAAATGGTTGTACCTTTGCCCTTCTATTATCTGCCTATTGAGGTGGAATTCCATGAAGAAGATAAACAACGGTTCAACAAACTGATACTAAACTATGTTGGAGAGAATAGACCGGGTGTATGAATACCTGAAAACCAGGGTTAATCAGGAATCCGAAGTTGGCATCATCCTTGGCACAGGCCTTGGGGGACTGATTAATGAAATCGCTGCTGAAGTCATAATCCCTTACCGAGAGATACCTGAATTTCCGGTATCAACCGTTGAAGGCCACAAGGGCAAACTCATTTTCGGGACACTGGGCGGCAAAAGAATCGTTGCCATGCAGGGGCGGTTTCACTATTATGAAGGCTACAATATGCAGGAACTGACCTTACCCATCCGGGTCATGAAATTGCTGGGCATCCGGCACCTGATTTTGTCAAATGCCAGCGGCGGAGTGAATCCTGAATTCGAAGTAGGCGATCTTATGCTTATCACCGACCACATTAACCTGATGGGCGACAATCCGCTGATCGGTAAAAATCATCAGGGTTTCGGGCCTCGCTTCCCTGATATGAGTCAGGCCTATGATCCTGAAATTCTGCATGAAGCAATCAGGATAGCCAGACGTAACAACATTAAATTTCGCACCGGGATATACGCAGCGGTAACTGGTCCGGCTTATGAAACCCCGGCCGAGTATAATTACATCCGTATTATCGGAGCTGATGCCGTGGGGATGTCAACGATCCCTGAGGTTCTGGTAGCTCGGCAAATGGGCATCCCGTGTTTTGCCATCAGCGTGATCACTGACCTGGGTGTGAGCGGTAAAATTGTGGAAGTTTCTCATACCGATGTCCTCGAAATTGCCAGCCAGATTGAGCCAAAAGTCACCCTGCTCATCAAAGAATTGCTGACAAGTCTGTAAGCGCATCACCATCAAATCCTGCACTCCGTTGAAACTACACAGCAAGGTCTATTTCGCCTCTGATTTTCACTTAGGTATTCCGGATTATGCCGGAAGTCTTGAACGTGAAAAAAGCTTTGTGCGCTGGCTTGATTTTATCAGGCAGGATGCAGAAGCCATTTATTTGCTGGGAGATATTTTCGACTTCTGGTTTGAATACAAATCCGTGGTGCCGAAAGGATATGTAAGACTGCTCGGCAAGCTGGCCGAAATCACCGACAGTGGAATACCGATTTACCTTTTTCGCGGAAATCATGATATCTGGACTTTCGGATATCTTGAAAAAGAAATCGGCATAACCCTTCTCAGAAACCCCAAAAAGCTGACGCTTGGAGAGAAGGTTTTTTACCTGGCACATGGCGATGGACTGGGAAAAGGCGACAACGGATATAAGCTTCTAAAGAAAGTTTTTGAATCCCGAATCAATCAATGGCTATTCCGGTGGCTCCATCCCGACATCGGGGCAAAAATTGCCCAATTTTCATCAGACAAGAGTCGTTACAAGGATCAGGCAGCCAAGCAAAAAAATGGTGTCAGGCCGGTTGAGCAGGAACTTCTGTTCCAGTTCAGCAATGAGTTGATCGGGCAGCAACCCGATATTGATTACCTCGTTTTCGGACATTTACACAGACCTGTACGCAGATGGCTCAGCGAAAAGGCCACTCTAATTATCCTTGGCGACTGGATGACTGAATTCAGCTACGCGGTGTTCGACGGACATCAGGTTTATTTGAAAACATTCGCCCCCTGAGAATGATTGTCCCGGTCGGGTTTACTACCTCTGCTATAACTCTCTGCGTATTGTCTTTCTCCATGCGGAAATCCTGAGTAAGGGCGGTTCTAGATCCACCACAATAATAAGGGTGAAAAAAAAGCAGGGAGTGTTCCCTGCTTAAGGTACCCGAGGCGGGAGTTGAACCCGCACGGCCGCAAGGCCAAAGGATTTTAAGTCCTTCGTGTCTACCTATTCCACCACCCGGGCACATAGTGTTTCAAGGCACAAAGGTAATGAACCAACCGGGATTTTCAAGCAGTCCACCATAAATTACACACTATGCAGGCACTCCCTTCAATTCTGACAGAAGGGTACTGGTAAGAGAACGTAATGTTTTGTTGATTGGTGGCTTCTGGCAACGAAACAAAAAAAGAAGAGCGGAAGACGGGACTCGAACCCGCGACCCCGACCTTGGCAAGGTCGTGCTCTACCAACTGAGCTACTTCCGCAATTTTTTCAGACTTGTACGTTTGGGGCTGCAAATATACACAATTTTTCAAAAGCCAAAATTCAAACAATAATTTTTGCGAAGTAGCAAACTCAATTTCACTTGCCTAGCAATTTCTTGATTTCGTTGAGTTTCATCAACGCCTCGACGGGAGTTAGATTATTGATATCCGTGTTCAGGATATCATCCCTTATTTGTTCGAGCAAGGGGTCGTTTAGCTGGATAAAACTCATCTGGAAGGGGTCGGATTTACCCCGCCCAGGCCATTGACTCTTTGTCAACTCGGCATTGCTGTGCGACTGCTCGAGTTTTTTAAGCATTTGATTGGCTTTATCAATTACGGCTTGTGGCATTCCTGCCATGCGTGCCACATGGATGCCAAAACTGTGTTCGCTGCCACCCTCGGCCAGTTTTCGAAGAAAAATAATGCGGTTTCCAATCTCCTTGATAGACACGTGATAATTCTTGATCCGCTCAAATGAGGCTGCCATCTCATTCAATTCATGATAGTGAGTGGCAAAGAGAATTTTTGGCCTGAAGTAAGGATGTTCGTGGAGGTATTCGACAATGGCCCATGCGATGGAGATCCCGTCATAGGTGCTTGTACCTCGGCCGATTTCATCCAGCAATATCAGACTCCGGCTCGAGGCATTGTTCAGAATGCTTGCAGTCTCATTCATCTCAACCATGAAGGTAGACTCGCCTGAGGTGATGTTATCTGAGGCCCCGACGCGTGTAAAGATTTTATCTACGATACCGATGCCGGCCTGAACGGCCGGAACAAAACTCCCGATTTGGGCCATGAGGACAATGAGTGCCGTTTGCCGTAGAAAGGCCGACTTTCCGCTCATATTCGGCCCGGTGAGGATAATAATCTGCTGAGTGTCGCTGTCAAGCAGCACATCATTGGCAATGTATGCTTCGCCGGCAGGCAGATGTTTTTCGATTACCGGATGCCGTCCATTTTTGATTATAATAGTGGCAGAATCGTTGATTGAAGGACGGTTATAGTTGTTTTCGGTGGCCACCACTGCAAATGACAACAGGCAATCGAGCCGTGCAATCAGGGATGAATTAAGCTGAACAGGCTCAACATACTCCGTAAGGCTGATTACCAGTTCCTCATATAATTGCTGCTCGAGCAACAGAATTTTTTCCTCTGCTCCGAGTATCTTTTGTTCGTAGGCTTTTAGTTCTTCGGTGATGTATCGTTCCGAACCTACTAGGGTTTGTTTCCGGTTCCATTCAGCCGGAACTTTTTCCTTGTGGGCGTTGGTAACCTCAAGATAGTAGCCAAACACATTGTTGTAGCCGACCTTGAGCGAGGATATCCCTGTACGTTCAATTTCGCGCTGCTGCATTTTCATCAGATAATCCTTACCGGAATGCAGTATATTGCGGAGCTCGTCGAGCTCGGAATTCACTCCTTGCAGTATCACATTACCTTTGCTCACCAGTACGGGTGGATCCGGATAAAGTGTTTTCCCGATTTTCTCGCTAATCAAAGGGCATGGATTTAACTGGTCGGCTATCATCCCCAGCGACTCAAGCCCTGAATCCTGGAGCAACGCCCGCAAAGGCATAAGAATGTCGAGGGCCTTTTTCATCAGGTTCACTTCACGGGGGGTCACTTTTCGTACAATAACCTTGGATATAAGCCGCTCGGTGTCACCGATCTGCTTGATATAGTGTGCCAGCCGGGAAGCTGCCTCCCTGTTATTAAAAAAGTACTCAACAATATCATATCGCTCCTCTAAAGGAGTCTTTTCTTTAAGGGGCAAAACGATCCATCGACGAAGCATGCGGGCGCCCATGGGCGAGATGGTACGGTCGAGCACCTGCAACAGGGTGTGTCCATTTTCGCCGGATGAATCCAACAGTTCAAGATTGCGGATGGTGAAACGGTCGAGCCATACATAGCGTTCCTCTTCGATCCGTGTGATTTTGCTGATGTGCTGAAGCTTGTCGTTGTTGGTTTCGGCAAGGTAGTGAAGCGCCGCACCGGCCGCGATGATTCCCAGTCCGAACTCTTCAATTCCAAAACCCTTCAGCGATATAGTACCGAAATGTTTCATAAGGAGTTCATAGGAGAAATCATGTGTAAACACCCAGTCTTCGAATGTACTTATGTAGAACTTGCTGTCAAACTGATCAATGAGCTGATGCCTTTTATTTTTCTGCACGATAATTTCGCTGGGCTGAAAGGCTTGCAACAGTTTGTCAATGTATTCATTGCTTCCTTCGGCCAGAAAGAATTCGCCCGTTGAAACATCCAGAAAGCTGACACCTGAAATCTTGGCCTGCAGGTGGATGCTTGCAAGGAAATTGTTCCGGGTGTGATCGAGTATTTTATCATTAAAGGCGACACCGGGAGTCACTAGTTCTGACACTCCCCGCCTGACCAGCTTCTTTGCCAGTTTGGGATCTTCAAGCTGTTCGCAGATGGCAACTCTGTTGCCTGCCCTAACCAGTTTAGGCAGGTAGGTGTCAAGAGCATGATGAGGAAAACCTGCCAATTCGACATATGAGGCCGCTCCGTTGGCCCGCCGGGTGAGCACGATGCCCAGAATGGTGCTCGTCTTAATGGCATCCTCGCCGAAGGTCTCATAAAAGTCGCCTACCCTGAAGAGCAGCAAAGCATCAGGGTATTTAGCCTTGATGGAGTAATATTGCTTCATCAGGGGTGTTTCAATCACACCATTGCCTATGGGATCATTCACGACTTGAGCGATTTTAACACAAATGTAAACATTGTTACCGACTCTGTTGATCAGGCATCAGTTTCTCCCGGATTGTTCAGTTGAGTCTGGTAACAGGCTTTTAAAATATCTCCAAAGTGGCTCATCGGGCACCGGGGCAACGATGACGATCCTGCTTGCGTTGACCGGGTGGTCAAATTCGATAAGGCGGGCGTGTAGGTGAATGGAGGCATCAGAGTTGGGGCGGGGTGACCCGTATTTCAGATCTCCTTTGATCGGACAGCCTATAATCGACAACTGTGTGCGGATCTGATGATGACGACCTGTAACCAGCTTAATCTCGAGCAAATTGTAATTGTCGCTTTCGGCAAGTATCCGATAGTGAAGTTCAGCTCTAAGGCTTCCTTTTCGGGGAGCATCATAGGCATAGGTCTTGTTCTTTTGTCGGTCGCGGGAGAGGTAATGAACCAGGGTGCCATTGTCGGCGGGCGGTTTGTTACGAACCACAGCCCAGTATATCTTTCGAACCTGCCTATCGTGAATCATTTTGTTTAGTCGAGCAAGAGCTTTTGAAGTGCGGGCAAACAGCACTGCCCCGCTGACTGGCTGATCCAGACGGTGTGGAAGTCCGAGAAATACGTTTCCGGGCTTGTTGAACTTTTCCTTAATATATTGCTTTAATTTTTCTAAAAGCGGTTCGGTGCCGCTATCATCCCCCTGCACGATTTCGCCGGCTAATTTATTAACAGCCAGTATATGATTATCCTCATAAAGAATACGTTGGTTCAGCAGCAGCATGTCGAGCAAGGCAGATAAGTGTGTGTGATGCGTGGTCAGTACTGCTCACGCTCGTTCGGAAAATCGATGGCCTTTACATCACGGATGTATGCCTTTACCGATCCCTGTATTTCTTCGCTCAGGTTATGATAGCGCCTGAGGAATCGAGGCGAGAATTCCTGGGTGATTCCCAGCATATCATGGAGTACAAGCACTTGTCCGTCAACGTCGCGGCCTGCGCCGATGCCAATGACAGGGATCTTGAGTTCCTTAGCTACCTGGCCACCCAGCCTGGCCGGGATTTTTTCCAGAACAATGGAGAAGCATCCTGCTTTCTCAAGTAAATGCGCGTCTTCAACAAGTTTTCGGGCCTCGTTTTCATCCGTTGCCCTCACCACATAGGTACCAAACTTATGGATGCTCTGAGGGGTTAGCCCAAGGTGGCCCATCACAGGGATCCCGGCGGAGAGTATGCGCTCTATAGATTCAAGAATTTCCCGTCCCCCTTCCAGCTTTACCGCATCAGCCCCCGTCTCTTTCATGATACGAATGGCCGAATGCAAAGCTTCTAATGAGTTACCCTGGTAGGTTCCGAAAGGCATATCCACCACCACTAATGCTCTGGAAACAGCACGAACAACGGATGATCCGTGATAAATCATCTGGTCGAGGGTTATAGGCAGGGTGCTGGCATGTCCGGCCATGACATTTGACGCCGAGTCGCCCACCAGAATGATATCTATGCCCGCGGCCTCGAGCAACCGGCCAAATGAATAATCATATCCGGTGAGCATGGCAATCTTTTCACCTTTTAGCTTCATTTCCTGCAAAACATGGGTGGTGACTTTGCGGGCAATAACTTTTGTCATAAAAAATGTGTTAGGGTTATCTCTTTCAGATGCAAATATACGATGGAATGTTATTTACCGGCCATTCTCTCTCATAGCAGCAACACCATCTCGGTAAGCGATATGCTCATCGGGGGGTATCCCTAGGGATGTCAGGATGAACATTAAGTGCGACGTGATTGCTTTATCTGCCTTTTTGTCACCCGTCGCTAATTGGTTCAGCAAAAATGCAACCAGAGACCCTGCAAATGAATGAATGCATAATACACTGTATAACAGAATATTAGCACAGCCGGTGTGACCTAAAGTCCCGTACTGTGCGAAAAAACCTATCCCCCGGGTTTTAAGCCCCGACTATGGCATAAAGATTGACAATGAATTTGCTATTAAAATGAAAATAAAACCTGATCAACTTAAAATTTGAATACTATGGCAAAAATCATAGGCATTGACCTAGGAACAACAAACTCTTGTGTGGCAGTAATGGAAGGCAGCGAGCCTGTAGTTATCCCGAACAGCGAAGGCAGGCGAACCACCCCCTCTATCGTGGCGTTTGCAGACAACGGCGAGCGTAAGGTAGGCGACCCCGCCAAACGCCAGGCCATCACAAACCCCAAAAGAACCGTTTCATCTATCAAACGATATATGGGTGAGACTTATGACCGCGTACAGAAAGAAATTGAGCGGGCCTCGTTTATGGTAGAGCGCGGCGATAACAACACTCCCCGCGTCAGGATTGAAGACAGGCTTTTCACTCCACAGGAAATTTCGGCTATGGTACTGCAGAAAATGAAAAAGACCGCCGAGGATTATTTGGGACAAACCATTACTGAAGCGGTGATCACCGTGCCGGCCTACTTCAGCGACTCGCAGCGGCAGGCGACCAAAGAAGCCGGCGAAATCGCCGGTCTAAAGGTGCGCCGGATCATCAATGAGCCTACAGCTGCTGCCCTGGCCTATGGCTTAGACAAAAAACATAAAGATCTGAAAGTGGCTGTGTATGACCTGGGCGGAGGCACTTTCGACATTTCCATCCTGGAACTTGGCGATGGTGTTTTCGAGGTAAAATCAACCAACGGTAACACCCACCTTGGGGGCGATGATTTTGACCAGGTGATTATCGACTGGCTTGCCGAGGAATTTCATAAGGACGAAGGCATTAACCTTCGCAAAGACCCAATGGCATTGCAGCGCCTCAAAGAGGCTGCTGAGAAGGCAAAAATCGAGCTTTCCAGCTCGACCACCACTGAAATCAACCTGCCCTACATCATGCCGGTTGACGGCATCCCTAAACATTTGGTGCGTAACCTGACACGGGCCAGGTTTGAACAGCTCACCGACCACCTGATCAAAGCTACGGTTGAACCTTGCCGCCAGGCATTGAGCGATGCCGGCATGAAAGCTTCTGATATCGACGAGGTGATTTTGGTGGGTGGATCGACGCGTATCCCGGCCATCCAGAAAATTGTGGAAGACTTTTTTGGCAAGGTGCCATCAAAAGGGGTCAATCCAGACGAGGTGGTTGCCGTGGGCGCTGCCATACAGGGTGGCGTGCTTACAGGCGAGGTGAAAGATGTGCTGCTGCTTGACGTGACTCCGCTCTCGCTGGGTATCGAAACGCTGGGTGGCGTGATGACTAGACTGATCGAGTCAAACACTACCATTCCTACAAAAAAATCGGAAGTTTTTTCGACGGCGGCGGATAGCCAGACCTCGGTAGAAATACATGTGTTGCAGGGTGAAAGACCTATGGCCAGAGATAATAAGAGCATCGGAAGATTTTTCCTGGATGGAATTCCGCCGGCACCCAGGGGTATACCTCAAATTGAAGTAACTTTTGATATTGATGCCAATGGTATTCTGAACGTATCGGCCAAAGATAAGGGAACCGGCAAATCGCAGCAGATTCGTATCGAGGCTTCCACCGGCCTGACTGATGCCGAGATCAAGCGCATGAAGGAAGAAGCTACCGCCAATGCCGAATCTGACCGTAAGGCAAAAGAAGAAATTGACAAGCTAAATGCTGCCGACTCGCTCATTTTTCAGACGGAGAAGCAACTGAAAGAGTTTGGCGATAAGCTTCCGGCCGATAAAAAACAGGCCATCGATCATGCTCTGAACAACCTTAAAGAGGCACATAAAAATCGCAACCTCGGTGAAGTAGATTCAGCCATGGCTGCCCTCAATACTGCCTGGCAGGCTGCCAGTGAAGAGCTTTACCGCGCTTCGCAGCAGCAGCAATCTCAGCAGGAAGGTCCGGAACAACAAAAACAGCAGGGTGGCTCCGACGAAGTGACGGATGTTGACTTTGAAGAGGTCAAGAATTAACCTACGTTTTTATTCTACTCTTGCGGGCGGTTTTGACATACGTCAAAACCGCCCGTATTGTTTTATGTTTGTGCAGCCATTTGCTTAAGGTTTAGTATGTTTGCCGGACAATTGGTCACCCCATGAGAAGCCGCATCCGTTTTGTGTTGCTTATCTTATCTCTCACCCGTTTTGACCCGGTGGGAACACAAGCCCAGACAGACAGCCTGCCGGTTCGGGTGGAGCTGGAGGCCAGGCCCACCATTGAGCCTTATCACCTTATTCCGCTGGGAGAACGGGGCTTTATTCTTTTTACTCAAACAAATGAATTTCAGGATCGTAACAATCGAATATGGCTGGTTTCGCATTTCGACACTGACCTGAAAGAAACCTGGACAAAACCGGTGACTGTACCCCGGACTTTATCGCTAAAAGGGCAGAGTTCGTTGCAGTCGCTTGCAACTGTCATGTTTTATGATGAGAAGCAGGGGCAAGGAAACAACTTTTGTTTGATCATAGCTACACCTGATTCGGCAGAAATCAAAAAATTGGTCGCCGCCTGCGAGTATCGCTCCGAAATACGGATTTACCAGCATTTTGGAGCCTGGGTGTATGTAGGCATGGTGGGAAAAAGCGCATCTGCGGCCTTTCGGGTGAATGTGTATGACTTTACCATTCAGCCCATAAGACTAAGGGGCGATGCATATGGTTTTATCGAAAACATCTGCATTGATGGCGACAGGGGTGGCTTTGCCGTGCTGTCCAGCGACCGGAATACCAAGCCCCGCACCCCACTGTACCTTTACCTGTTCGATGAAAAAGCTTCAGAAACCTATTTCGGGCAGATCTTAAAGGCCGATAATAAAAAGGCGATCACTTCGGCTGAATTTATCCGAATCAACGACACAAAATGGATGGTGGCCGGAGGGTTTACTGGAGAAGCTCCCCGAAAGCTTTCGGCAGGCGATTCGCCCGATCTGATCCGGTCGAGCGGTTTCTATCAGCTTATTTCTTCCGATTCAGACTATCCTTCCGTATTTTATCACTATTTTTCATCCTTCCGTAATATAGATGAATATATCCGGGGCCCCGTGGCCCAATCCCTGCATAAACGTATCAAGAGACAACAGATGCAGGGCCGGGTGGCGCCCATGGCCTATACCATATCCATGCACCCGGTTAAATATGGACCGGGAGAATTTTTGCTTGGTGCCGAAGCGTTTATTCCTGACTACCGAACCGTAACGAACGTAATTTACGACTACTATGGCAGGCCCATACCGCGCAGTTATTCTGTTTTTGACGGATACAGATACAGTCATGCCGTGATAGCATCAGTAAATGCAAACGGCCAGTTACTTTGGACCAACGGACTCGAAATGATGAATGTCCGTAGCTTTAACCTCGAAAATAAGGTGATGCTTGCTAAAGCTGAAAACAGTTATGTGCTTGCGTTCAGCTTTGATGGCAAAATTGCATGGAAAGAGGTGGGGCCTGGGCTTGCGCCAACGAATATCGCTTATACAACCATTGAACTTCCCGATCAGAAAGACCGGCTCACAAGCGAACAGAGTAGTTCGATCCTACAATGGTATGACAAATATTTCCTGGCGTCGGGCTACCAGACCATACTTAACAACAACCACCCCACCCTGCCTAGGCGCACTGTATTTTATATCAATAAGTTAGCCTTTGATTAACCGACTACTCCGGGGATGACCCTTTGTCAAGAAAACTAATAAACTTCTTCACATCGGTATTAAACCCATAAGGGCCCGACAACACCTGTTCATCATGACCCAGAATGACATAATATGGCTGGGAATTCACACCAAATCTTTTTGCCTGGAAATCACTCCATTTGCTGCCAACAGTTCTGATTCGACGTTCACGCCCGCCTGTATTGGAAATATATTGTTCAGATTCGGGTAAATCTGTCCGATCGTCGACATAGAGCGAAATGATCACGAAATTGTTCCGCAACCGGTCCTGCACCTGAGGATCGCTCCACACCGCAGCTTCCATTTTCCTGCAATTCACACATCCCAAGCCCGTAAAATCCAGTAACACAGGCTTTTGCTGCTGGCGTGCATATTGCATTCCCTGCTCATAATCAAGGAACTTTATCAACCCATAGGCGCCTTCTTTTGTTTTGTCTCCGGGGATTGAAACCGCCTTTCCGGGGGAGGCTTCAGTACCCGTTTTGCTAATGTCAAATACCTGGCTGCTGATGGGAGGTGCAAAGGAGCTGATGGTTTTAAGGGGAGCTCCCCACAATCCGGGCAGCATATACAGGGCAAAGGCAAATGAAGCCAGTGCCAGCAACAACCTCGGCACCGAAACATAAGGAAGCTCGCTGTCGTGATGAAACCTGAGTTTGCCCAGCAGGTACAAGCCCATGAGCACAAAAATGGTTATCCAGGTGGCCAGGAATGCATCGCGGCTAAGTAATCCCCACTGTCCCACTGCGTCAGCCACCGATAGGAACTTGAGGGAGAAGGCAAGCAAGAGGAATGCCAGAATCACTTTCACAGAATTCAGCCAGCCGCCCGACTTAGGCATGGATGAAAGCCATGAAGGGAAGATGGCGAGCAGCGTAAACGGAATTGCCAACGCAACGGCAAAGCCGGTCATGCCCAGCAACGGTGAAAGCCAGCTGCCGCTGACAGCAGCCTCAACCAGCAACGTGCCAATGATTGGGCCGGTGCATGAAAACGAGACAAGCACCAGGGTAAGCGCCATCAGGAATACCCCAAGTAATCCTCCAGTTTTGTCAGCTTTGTTATCGATGGCCGTGGTCCATTTCGAAGGCAGGGTGAGCTCGAAAGCTCCAAAAAATGCCGCAGCAAATATTATAAGCAAAAGAAAGAAGAATATATTGAAAACAGGGCTGGTAGCCATTTGATTGAGTTTATCAGCACCAAACAACAGCGACACTCCCAGGCCTAATGCCACGTAGATCACCACGATCGAGATTCCGTAAATGATGGCATCGCGGCGGCCTTTGGCCATGTTGGCGCTTCCACGGAGAAAATAGCTCACGGTCATTGGTATCATCGGAAAAACGCAAGGAGTGACCAACGCGAGCAATCCGCCGAGAAATCCGGCCAGCAGAATGTACCACAGACCTCGTTGCGAGGGCGAATTTGCAGTTTCGGCACTAATTGCTGCAGCAGTCTCCGGTGACGTTTCCCTGTTTTCAAGAACCGCTTTTGTGGTATCCGCACCAAAGCTAACCTCGGTAAGCCCTGTCTGCTCACCGGCAGCCGAAGCTGCAAAGGGTGGCACTTTGATTTCAAAGTCAATGGTAGAAGGGGATAAACATGATATGTCGTTGCAGCACATAAATTCCAGGAATCCCTCAACCACAAATCCATCGGGTGAGGCTGTTCTGACTTTCTGGATAAAATCGACCTTGCCTTTGAAATACTTAAGATCCATCTCAAAGACATTATCGTATTTTTCCGTGGGTTTTGGTTCTGTCACCTTCCCTGCCAAAGTAAATGATGGGGAAGATTTAAAGTTAAAGTTTGTAGCCACAGGGCCGCCTTCAGGCAGATACTGTGAATAGAGATACCACCCGTCTTCGATGGTGGCTGTAAGCACCAGGTTGGCTTCGCCCGCTTCGGTACGCTGCGCCGAAAAAGACCATTTGACCGGTTCAAGGATTTGTGATTTTACTACAAGGGTGCCCATTGTGAACAACAAGGCCGGCAGTACATAGCGTTTGATTAAATTCATTTGAATTTTTTTTGCAAAGGTACGTTATCAAAATGGTATATATAACATTGCATATGTCCGCTATGTTCAACTACAAACCGTTTCATCACCCTGCTGCCATACATAATGAATCAAACCGCGATGTATCTGATGCATAAGACTTTTCGGGTGTCCGGAGTAATCCGAAAACTATGATCTATGCGGTCGCCAACAATCCACAGTATCCTATCGAGGTTATCGACCAGCAGCCATGCCTGTTTTTTCTGTTCAAGGGTGTAACGTTTCGAAATAAAATAATCGCTCAGTTTCTTTTTCCCGATCAAACCCAGGGGGCTGAATCTATCGCCGGGGCGCCAGCGGCGCAGGAAGAGCGGATATCGAACGGCATCAAAATCCAGGCAGGCTAATACCGAATCATTAAGCGGCAATACAACCTCATGAGTATGCATTACGGATAACTCCAGTTGTACCGGGATCCTGATATGCCTGCACTCCTCAGTAATCAGGTATTGCTGATCGGCATGCTGCTCGTCCTCCATCGCAGAAATGATTAGGAAATTCCTGTCGCGCAGCAGTTTGTGCGTTTGCGAATAAAATAGTTTTCCGGAATGATGCGTGGTCAGGATGTTGCTGATTGAATCATGATTGAACCCGAACGGACGGGAAATGTGGTGTAACAAAAATTCGGCGTGACCTGTTTCCTGCAGTTTAGTTATATCAATCAGAGTCTGATGATCTTTAGTGTTCAGCAAATTTTTTGTAATCTGCCCGACGGAATAATCGACAAATTCCTGTGTGGCTTTCAGTCTTGCCATGTTCGAGGCCATAGTTCGGCTGAAGGAAGGGTTCGTCCGGGCCAGGAGAGGTAGTATCTCTGCCCGAAGCTGATTACGGAGGTAATCTGTTTTCAGGTTTGACGAATCGACCACGAAAGGAAGTTCTTGCGTTGCGGCAAAGTCAGTTATTTCATTTTGGAATGCAAAGAGCAGGGGGCGGATAAGATTGCCCTGCCGGGCAGGCATTCCTTTCAGTCCCTTTAGCCCGGTGCCCCTGAGCAGGTTGATGAAAAAAGTTTCGATCTGGTCGTCGAGATGATGGGCAACTGCGATGTAGCTGCACGACTGCTCCTCAGCCAGTTGGTTAAACCACCGATAACGCAAATTGCGGGCAGCCATCTGCAGCGAAATGCCTTTTTCAACCATTTCGACACTGACTTCGAAGTGCTTCACGGCGCATGGCAAGCTGTATTTTTTGGCCAGCATACGCACGAAAGACTCGTCGCGATCCGACTCGGAGGCACGTAGGCCGAAGTTGGCATGCGCCACGGAAACCCTGTAGCCTGCCTCAACAAGCAGGTGAAGCATAACCACTGAATCAGGGCCACCGCTGACTCCTGCAAGGATTGCAGCACCGGGTTCAACCCTGAG
The DNA here is from genome assembly GCA_037445555.1 of Lentimicrobiaceae bacterium. GTDB lineage: Bacteria > Bacteroidota > Bacteroidia > Bacteroidales > JAAYJT01 > JAAYJT01. Next base: position 54,597 of record JBBIKG010000003.1, on the reverse strand, counting down.
GGTGTCGGTGATAAAACCCATAAACCTTTCAACCACCTGACTATGAATTAAATGTCATTGGCAAAGGTAGCAATAAAAGATCTGGTGGGGAATTATTCACAGCCAACACGCCTTGAATTACAAAAGGGTGATGCTTTTTTAAACTTTGCGCGGAGCGAGGTAGCGGTTGTAGAGCAATAATCCGATAATGGTGGCTACACCGATCATGCTAAAGATAATCCACAGCAGGTCGGGGCGGTTAAGTCCATCCACAAACTTAACGTAGAGTGTGGCACCAAGAATGCCTCCGACACCGCTGCCGATAACCCCGTAAAGGAAAGAGTAGCCAAGATATAACGCTTTTTTGTCGGGAGGTGCAATCAGGCCAACATAACTGATAAATTTGGGATGAGCTGTCATTTCGCCGATAGAAAATATCATGATGCCGGCCAGGAAAACCCATGCATGCATGGAAACGGCCAGGATGGCCATTCCGATAGTACCAAGCGAGATACCCACAATCATGGTAGGCAAGGCTTTCGTGTTTTTCACGATGGACGAAACCAAGAGTTGCAGCGCAATGATGGTACCTGCATTGATCACCGTGACGTGTTCGGCATCAAATTTCCAGTTGGGATTGTCAACAAACAAGCTAAGAAATCTATTAACAACCTTATTAACCGGCAACATATCCACATGTTCCTTCAGGTACCATAACACGGTGTCGAACATCTGAAAATACAGAATCCAGAACATGCTGTAAATGACGATCATGATCACAAAACGATAATCTTTCAGCACCAGCACCACTCCTTTCAGAACTTCGAGAATGTTTTTGGTACTTTGAGGTCGGGCGGGTTCTTTATATACAAATATGTTGAGCAGCAAAAGCCAGCCGGTACCGACAGCCGCCATGATGAAAATATAGGACCAATCGATTCCTTTAAGATAGGGGACCAGGATCAACGGAAAGACAAATGCACCGAGGTTGATACTCCAGTAGAAAATACCAAATCCAAGGGTGCTGTTGCGTTCGTCGGTTTCGCGCGCGATCGTTCCCGAAATCAGCGGTTTAAAGAAACCGGCACCCAACGCCATCAGCAATAAGCTTCCAAATACCAGAGGATAGCTGGTTACGGTACTGGTAAGAAAATACCCAATGCTCATCACACCAAAAGCAAACATCAGCACACGCCGGTAACCGAAGCGGTCGGCAATGGCGCCTGACAGGATGGGCAACAGGTAGAGCAACGGAGTTATGGTGCTTTTTATCACTCCGACACTTTCCTTTGAAAATCCAAGCCCTCCGTTATCGGTACTCATCACCAGGTAAACAGACAGTACCGACATCACCCCGTAATAGGAGCCACGCTCGAAAAATTCCATGATGATGACCGTCCAAAAATTTCGAGAGAAAGATCTGAAACCGGTTTTTTTAGGTTGTTGCTGAACCATAATTTACTTTTTTTCGATGGATTGAAAGATAAGAACCCGCTTGTACTGTAAGCAGTCACAAAAAAAAGAAAAAAAACTAAATTTCAAACCGTTTTTAAGCAGACAGATCGATAAAAAGGCTAAGCAGAAAAGAGTTGTTATCCTTAAAACAATCAGGCTCAATCATCGAGGCGCCCTTTTAATAAGAAGTTAAGTGAAATAGGTACCTCAGTGATGCCATTGTCGAGGTGTAACTAGATTTCGCTGAAATTCGGGCGTAGGGGTTTCACGGTCTTCTGGCGCGAAAAACCAAATCCTTCCGCTGGGATAAATAGTCGGTAATCCATACGGTGATTTTCATAGTCGGGCACAGCCTCCGCATATACATCCTCTGCCGGAAGGGACAGAACGAGCTTCAAGGCGCCTTTCACCACTTCAACCATGTTTACGATAAGATTTGTAAAAGGAATTTCATTTTGTCATCGCCGGAAATGGGCATTTGTTGTCACGCGGATATTTCCCCGGGTGGTTCTTTTCCCGTTGAGAATCAATTGTATTTATTGAGGAAACACCCTGCCTTGCCTCAAGCAGGGCTATTATTGGCAGCAAGTTCCAGACCATTAAAACACTTTTTCAAGTTCTGATGTACTGAAATTTTCTTCGGCCAGATTTGGGCCGAGCACAAAGCGGGTTACCGTTATGAGTGAATATCGTTTATTCATTAGGTTGGTCATTTCCATTTTGTATGCAAAATATTTACCATTCGACTGTTTGTGGTAATCGTCGAAGGTCATGCTTTTTACAAGCCTTATGTCTTTATCATAGAAATCGGACTTCAACATGAGTCCACCGGCTTTTTCGACATACGATATTTTGCGTGCAAAACCATAGGAGTCGGCAACAGATTGATTCACAGGTATTGACTCCACAACCCAGCAGGGAGTATTGTTCAGGGATTGTTCAGGCAACGACTTGTATGTAAAATCATTAAGATTGGGTTTGCTCATGTCGGCATTGCTGAATTCAGACCCCATGAAGCTTTTTGATTTTTCGCTGCTCACCACGCGACGTGAGCGACGCAAGGCCGGAAGATATATCCACATATCATCGTCTTTGTCATCATAGTCATAAATAAGCATGGCAGTTCCCTTGACATCGGCCGGCTCGGTGAAGCGAATCAGGGTTTTGGTGACATTGCCAAACCTGCGGGTGATGTTGACCACACTCCGTGTGCGCACATTCCCTTTTCCATCATGGATTTGCAGGGTTGTGGCCATTTCGAACGATGAGAACTCTATATTTTTTGAAGCGTCGTCAATAATTTTCCGGGCATCCTGCGCTCTCAGCGTCAAGGATAGCACCAGAGTCACAAACATCAGTGAAATGGATAGTGGATTCATTTTACTCGGTTTTATTATGGTTGTTATTATACAGGAAACCAGGTTTCAACAGGGTGCAAACAGACGGAACCAGTATCAGTGCGCATAACAGGCAAAGCAGCAGGGAGAATATTATCAGGAAGGCGAAAGATTTGAGCAATACTAGAGCCGAAAGAAAAAGCACGGAAAACCCTATCATCACCGAAAATGCGTTTATGGTGATTCCACGCCCAGTGGTGCTCAAAGCGTGCTTTATGGCTGTTGGTAGATTTCTGCCCGCATTGAGTTCGGTCCGAATCCGCCAGAAAATATGAATTGTATAATCCACCCCGATACCAATAGCGATAGAAGATATCAGAGAGTTGGCGATATCGAGGTCAAAACCGACCCATCCCATCAGCCCAAATGTGCATAGAACGGAAAACACCAGCGGGATACTTCCCAGCAAACCCGCAGAGAGCGACCTGAAAATTGCCCAAAGCAAAACGACGATGGCAAACAGCGCAAGAATCAGTGACCAAAACTGACCTTTGACAATTGACTCGGCAAACTCTTTTTGCAAAAGGCAGTTTCCTGCTTCCATTATACAGTACTCCGAGGATTCTTTAAGCATTTCTATTCGTTGCAGCACCCGGTTGAGAACAGTCATATCCTCTGCCCTGAACTGAATATTTACCGTAGCCTTGGAATAAGCGAAATCCACCAGTCTGTCAAAATCACCGGAAGTCCCGCCCATGTTGTATAGCTCAAAGTACTGTGCAATGGCGTCGCGCGTATCGGGTATTTTATCGTACCATGGTTCACCCGGATCGTTCAAGGCCCTGCTCATCGCCCTGACGACAGTAGCCACTGAAATCACATTCCCTACTTCCGGTATTTCCCTGAGGGTTGTCTCAAATCTGTCAATGGTTTCCATCACCTCCGGATTCATGATATCCCCCTCAAATAATAGAGATAAGGTATGTATGCCCCCGAATTCCTTGTTCGAAATATCAACAGCAGTTCTTAGTGGATGAGACCCCGGCAGCATGCGCTCATTGTTGATGCCAACTTTCAGCCGGACAATGCCTGATGCACTGATGGCCAGCACCAGAGCAAAAGCCATAATCACAAACAATGGTTTGTTAGTTGAGACTTTCCCGGCCCAAGTAAGAAAATGATCAACTACACTGCTTTTTTCATGCGTATAACTCCGCTGAGCCCTGCCTTTTTTGAGGTTCATCATTACGGCCGGAACAAAAAGAAGGCTCAGGACGAGGGCAAAGGCCACGCCGGCAGCGCTGACAATCCCCATTTGGCGTGCAGGTATCATTACCTGAGCAATCATCCCGAGAATCCCCACGATCGTAGTAAGTGCGGTCAGGATAACAGGTTTCGATAGCAGATCAACCGATTGCAGGGCAATCTCCTTCATCGTCAAACCGGGCTGGGTGGCATTGAGTTCCTGGTATCTGGCGATAAGGTGCACCCCGTAATTATTGGCAACTGCAATCATGAGGATAGGAACGAGAACAGCAATCAAGCTCAATTCATAACCTAGAATTGGCATCAGGCCCATGGCCAGTAAAATACTCATTCCGACCACAGCCAATGGCAACCACACCCCTTTCGCCTCGCGGAATGAAAGGTACAGAAACACCATCATAACCAATAAACCGGCCGGTAGAAGGATAAGCAGGTCGCGGGTGGCTTTTTGCTGAATCTCGAGGCGCAAGTAGGGATTGCCGGCAAAATATACTTTCTCGTTGCCCGGATGTTCAGTCAACGTCTTTTTCACCTGCCTGAAGGCTTCCGCATCCGTTACTTCTCCAAGCCTGAGCATCATCAGCGTAAATCGGAAATCGTCGGATACAAGCATTTTGTATGCAAGCGGATTATCCATGATGCGTGAACGCAACAGTTCGCGTTGGTCTCTGTTTCGTGGGATTCCCTTAATGATGGGATCAACCAGCATGCTTCCACCCTCCCCGCGAATGTATTTTCCCGTTGACAGGGAGATGACATCTGAAAACTGTGGCATCTCTCCATATGCGTCTGACAACACCTGTACTCTGCTCAACGTGGCCGGATTTAGTATGTCGTCTGATTCCAAAAAAATAATAATGGCATCGTCGCGGCCAAAGACCTCCTCCATCCTTTCCATATTCACCTTGGCTTCGATGCCATAAGGTAGATATGCTCTCATGTCGGGATTTATCTGAGCTTGCCGCAAGGGAATCAGCATGCCAAGTGACAAAGCAATTGGTATCATGCTGATCCATCTCCGGTATTTCACTATCAGTGCAGAGTATTTCATTCGAATATTCCTTAAAAGACTTGCCAGGATTGTTAGATTTCTGAGGTTGTTTTGAGTTTTCAGTCAGAATACATGGTGTTCAGAAGCTGACTTTCAGTCCAAAATATCCGCCGTTTAATACTTCTCCTGACAATTTATACAATGATTCATCGGGGCCCTTCATCAGGCTGAATCCTGCTTTTACAGCAAGATGGTCCGTAACTTTCCAATCGATTCCCGAGCGAGCCATGTACTCTAGGGTGGTGAAATTATACAGGCCCGTAAGTTCCGCTTTCAGGGTTTCGTAGGCAAAAAACCGATTGAGTGTAATCATTGCCAGATGACTACTTCTATCGAGTTGGTTAAACAAGCGCCGGTTGATAAGCTCAGACTCATAGTTTACCTTATTGTTACCATAAATCAGCATTGCCTGGATGTAAGCTAAGTAGCCAGGATCAGTCGGAGGCACTGGTGGAGGCATGACCGGTTTATGAATTGTCTTGAACTTTGAAACATAATGTCCAACGTATTGTAAGATGGCTGTTGTTCCTGCAATGCTGCGTTCGATACCAGCCACAAAAAACATTGCCGGATTTGGTATATGGACGTTTTTTTCGTAGTCGGAGGTTAGGTTATAAGCAGCCTCGGCCCTAAGCATCCAGGCCTGAACCGGCAGAGCGATGTCGGCGCCAATTGAATGCTTACGATATGGCTGTGGCTCTAGGTTGATGACCAAAGTTGGCATCAGGTTGAACGTATCGATACTGCAGCCGTAGTACGGATCGAACCCAGTGAACCAGGAAACAGAAAAACCGATGGCTGGTAGCTCCACGTTAAAACGAGCCGCCAAGCTGCTGTTGCCTATCCTTTTTTCGGGAAACAATATTTTCCCAACATTCACCCCTTTGGCAAGCTCAAACAGGTTATACCGGTAGACCGACGGGCGGTAAAACGGGACGGCAATCAGGTCGAGTTCAATTTCCGGAGTAATTCTTAAGCGCGTGCGAACCATGAAATTAGGCAGACGCTGGTCATCAGGGTCGGGAGTAAGGAAAAAATAATCAGATGGATACAGGTTGCCGGTGGGATTGACACCATCGGTTCTTCCCCACGACACGATCTGGTTTCCAACCAGAAAATCCATCTTGTTACTGCGGAAGCCTGCATAGAGCTCCTTGACTTCGACCACTGTCTGATGTTCGTTGTACAGCCACCCAGAACGGATGCGGACGTCGCCTGCAAACCAGGCTTTATCCACGTATAGATTGGTCCTGAATCCCATTTCACCAAAGAGGCTGGCCATGTTGTACCGTTTTCCGCCACCGAATCCGAACCCCTGCGCATAGCCGCTGATCTGTAGAGCACTGTCAGACCTGCCATTCAGCCCTGCAATAGATTTATCCTGGCCTGTCAGGGGTTTGGTAACACCCAACATCAGCCACAACAGTATTCCGGAAAAAACATATCGGAACTTGCACATAGCGGTGAAATTTGAATCTGAAATTAATGGCCGGACAATGATACGCTATCGGACAGGACGCATCGTCCGGCATTGAAAAGTCGAACCAGAAGTTGTGGTTCAACTGGCAAATTTGAATATCCGAACTTTGAAAACGAGACCGATAAATGAAAATCTACAGGTTGTTCTTTAAAATCTCTTCACGGTATTGCATGGGAGTCATGCCAGCAATCTGCTTAAAAACCGTGAAAAACGATGATTTACTGTTAAACCCGCAATCATACCCTATGGCTTCAATGGAATAGAGTTCTCCCTCCCGGGCGAGTCTGGTTTTCACCTCCTCAATCCGGTATTCATTTACAAACTGATAGAAGTTCTTGCCCAGGCTGGCGTTCATAACCGCAGTGAGCTGATGCTTCGGAATTTCAAGCTCCTCAGACAAGATCTGCATGCTGAGGGTCGGATTCAGGTAAGGTTTCTTATTATCGAAATGATCCAGCAGCTTTTTCTGAATGTATTCTATTTTCTCTGCCGGGAGGTTTAGGGTTTTCTGCCTGTAAGCATCCGGAAGATGTTCTTTTAAAAGTATTGTCTGCTGGCGCAATCCGTAAAATCCAAGGGCATACACTAGTGCCAGCAGGAACGAATAATTGATGGCATGGGGTATTATGAAGTCAACTTTGACGGCAAATGCCAGAAGTGAGGTAATCACCGTTACCAGGCAATAGATATTGTAGAACGAAACCATAAAAAGCAACCACCCAAGGCTTTGGCTTTTCTCTATATTGGAAAGTTCATTGAAGAGTTTTTTTCTGTGAGTAATCACAAGATCGATACTTGCAGAATTGTAGCTGATCCACGAGACAAAAGTGGATAATGAAAACACGGCTCCATACCAGCTTAAGGATTCGCCGCTGAAATAGGCTTCTACAGAAAAATGCCTGTTGGCTATGTAGGCATAAGACTCGATGAGCAAAAACGGCAGAAGATGCAAGAGCTGGACAGACCGGAGGCGGAAATCAGGTTTAACCAATGAGGCAACATACAAATAGAAGGCAGGGTTAAGTAGTAGAAATGCCGCAGATAAAAGTGGTTTTCCAAGTAAACGGTAGTCGATACCCAGAGTTGTAAACTCTACGGCAAGTAGCCATAACCACGCTGCAAGGATCTTATCCGACGACGACCCCTGTTTCTTGTTCATGACAAGGACGGCGCTAAAAATACTAACCGATACTCCTATCCAGGCAATAGTTTCCATAGCACATCAAAGATACTTATTAAGCATATGGTTCGTAAGAGATAAATTTTCAACGCCGCAAAATAATCATCGACATTTGTTTTGATTTTATTAGGTTATTTTTTCTTTTTGAGTCACCATTTTGCTATATTTGTTTTTTATCAATGATTAAATAAATAAATGCAATGCCTCAATTCAAACAAAAGCATAATCTCTTGCTTGTGCGACATTTTGTATTAACCATTATCCCGGTTTCATTCTGCGTACTCACTGCCTTTTCACATTCAAAAGCTGAAAGATCGTGCGCTGTAGTTATAATTGCGGATTTGCCGATAGTAGAAACGATTCCAGTTACAGTAGTATCGGCCAATATGGCGGTCTTGGGCGGAATTGTGAAAGATGACGGGGGGACACGGGTGACGGAAAGAGGGTTTTATGTCAGCGAGAACCAAAATTCAACAGTTACGGGTACAAAAATCACATGCGGAGCAGGTTCGGGGGTATTTTCACACACACTCGGCAACCTGGATCCAATGAAATCATATTTCGTGGCAGCTTATGCGGTTAATTCATCAGGTACAGCATATGGTACAGTCCGGAAATTTCCGCTTTGCCCAAAGCTGGTTGTAGATGCCGATGGGAATTTGTATCCGACCGTAAATTTTGGTAGTCAATGCTGGCTTGGCGAAAACCTGAAAACCACAAGGTATGGCGATGGCACACCCATACCGAATATTACTTCCGATTTACAATGGAGTTCGTTTGGAGCGGGGGCATATGCCTGGTATCAGAACAATATAGAATGGAAAAACATTTATGGCGCCCTATATAACTGGTATGCTGCATCAAATCAAAGGAATGTGTGTCCGGAGGGCTGGAAAGTGCCTAACTGGCAGGATATGATGATTGCATACAGCATACTTGGAGGTGGCATCGAGATTTGTGGCAAACAGGTTAAATCGTGCCGTACGGTGAACACGCCACTCGGAGGGGCTTGTGCTACCAACTTCCACCCGCGGTGGGAAGCAGATCCTGTGCATTATGGTATTGATCAGTTTGGCGCAGCGGTGTTGCCGGCAGGCGTCAGGGCTCCTTTTGGAGCATTCCTGAGCTTAGGGAATGTTGCCGCATTCTGGTCAACGAGTGAAAATGCCATCGACCCTTCGAAAGCATTCGTGGGATTGTTGTTTCACAATCAGTCAGACGCTGATGGTTCTTATCAGCTTAAAAATGCCGGGGCAAGTATAAGATGTATCAAGGAAATCACCACGTGCAATTCACCCTACGCTCCAGAGGCAGAAGAAATCACTGCAATAGAAGCGAAACTCAAATGGATAAGGGCCGGTATCGAAACTGCCTGGAATATAGAGTATGGCACTGCAGGATACACAAAAGGTCAGGGAACTCAAATCCCGGTCGTTATATCAAATCCATACACACTTACGGGTTTAGCTCCGGGAACCAGCTATGACTATTATGTGCAGGCACTTTGCGGCGCTGCCACCAGCGATTGGGTGGGCCCGGTCCGGTTCACAACAAAAAAATCAGTGGGCGATGCTAACTGCGACGGCAATGTAGATGTCCTCGATATCATTACCTTGGTAAATTATATAATGGGCCAGAACCCTCAGCCATTTTGTTTCGGCAATGCGGATGTAAATACGGACGTACAAATCAGTGTGCTTGATATTATTGCCACAGTGAATATCATCATGCAATCCGGAAATTAGTTAGCCAGTCAGCAAACTGTAGATTCTGTTTTCACCTTGGCTCTATTCAGGCACCAGTAATTGCAATGTTGACCGGCTGCGTTGCTCCAGTAAGACCTGTTTTTCTCTGATGAGATCCTCGACACCTTGCAACTGGTAGTTGCGGATAGTAATGAGTAAGAGGTGGTGGTTGTATCTGATTTTAAATCTGGGTTTGAGTTCACCAATCAGCTGGTCGAAATCATATTTATCACCATCGAAACATGCTGAAAAGCTAATGGCCGAGTTTTGCATCAGGTTCAACTTTACCGAGTGGTGGCTCAAAACACCGAAAATATCGAAAAGCACCTCGGAGGTGATGAACGAAAAATCGCGCGGGGTGAGACTGATAAGAGTTTGATTGAATTTATAAATATAGTTGGGAACCAGTGGTTTGATACGTTGCACATCGCCGATTACCGAGCCCGAAAGTTCAGGAGAGGAAAAAGACCGCACATAGAGCGGTATTTTTTTATTCTCAAGAGGTTTGATGGTCTTAGGATGTATGATGCTGGCGCCGTAATAAGCCAGCTCGATGGCTTCTCCGTAAGGAACCTCATCAAGTTTTGTGGTGTTAGGCAGCACCTTGGGATCCGCATTCAATAGTCCCGGCACGTCTTTCCAAATTACCACCTGTGCGGCATTCAGGCAATGAGCAAGAATTGCAGCAGTATAGTCGCTCTTCCGATCTCCGAGGGTTGTGGTTCTTCCCGATTCGTTGCTGCCAATAAATCCCTGGGTCAGCACAATGGGGCTTGCATGACCAGAATTCAGCACCGGAAGAACCAGACGTTGGATATTTTCCTGTGTCGCATCCCAATCCACCGATGCCTCACGCCAGTCTGAGTTTGTGCGGATAAGGATTCGCGCATCAATCAACAGATGTTTCAGCTCTTTTCGTGTGAGGTAGTCTGAAACAATCCGGGTCGAAATCAGCTCACCAAAAGGGATTAGGCTGTCGTAAAACTCACCGAATGAAGTGCCGACATTGTTTGCCAGCAATGTCTTTATTTCATCAATCAACTGCTGAAGATTGGCATAGGCTTCATGAGAGGGATCGGGAAACAGGGAATGCATGAGGTCGACGTGAAATTGGTGTATGTGCTCAAGTTGCCTTGCACTCTCCTTACGTTTGTCTGCAGCGTGTAAACGAGCAAGCAGCTCAAAGGCATTGGTCATTTTTCCCATTGCCGACAGAACAATAACCAAGGCATCATCCCGGTTTTGTTCCAGTATCTTCATCACATTTACAACAGCCTCACCATCTCTTACCGAGGCGCCACCAAACTTAAAAACCTTCATCAGTAAAAAATTTCTGTACAAAACTACATTGTTTCATTTGGAAAACAACCCGGAAGGCCCGGGAGATATTTACCTCAGGAAGGACTATCTTTGTAAGAACACAATATGACCTCTGACATATGAAGACACTGATTGAGTTTATACACGAGAAACAGTATGAGCTGCCCTATGCCACGGGTGATCTGACCAGACTGCTCAACGACCTCGGAATTGCCGCCAAAATTGTTAACAGGGAGGTAAATAAAGCCGGCCTGGCCGATATCATCGGCGAATCGGGAGACACCAACGTGCAAGGTGAAGACCAGAAAAAACTCGATGTTTTTGCCGACGAGCATTTCATCAAAGCCCTAAAAAACGGAGGGCAGTGTTGCGCTGTGATTTCAGAGGAGCGGAGCGAGCCTGTAATTTTTGACGATTCTTATTCCATGAACGGGAAATATATTGTGGCCATTGATCCACTGGACGGTTCGAGCAATATCGAGGTAAATGTTTCGGTGGGCACCATTTTCTCAATCTACAAACGGATCTCGCCCAAAGGCACTCCTGTCACCCTAGAGGATATGCTGCAACGGGGCCACAAACAGGTGGCTGCCGGATACATTATCTACGGATCGAGCACCATGCTGGTTTATACAACCGGACACGGTGTCAACGGATTCACCTACGATCCATCGGTAGGGTTGTTCTTGCTTTCGTATCCGGATATAATGATTCCTGAAACCGGCACCATGTATTCGGTCAATGAAGCAAACTATATTTATTTTCCGGAAGGGGTAAAAAAATACATCAACTACTGCCAGGAGCACGATAAAGCCACCAACCGTCCCTATTCCACTCGATACATTGGCTCACTGGTAGCTGATTTTCACCGGAATATGCTCAGGGGCGGCATCTATATCTATAGCGGAACAAGCAAAAACCCGGGCGGAAAATTAAGGTTGCTGTATGAGTGCAAGCCGGTGGCGTTTATTGCAGAGCAAGCCAGCGGAAAGGCTAGCGATGGGTTTAACCGCATCCTTGATCTGCAGCCGGGCTCGTTGCATCAGCGATCGCCATTTTTTGTCGGCTCAAAAACCATGGTTGAAAAGGCTGAAGCATTTATGCGCGAATACCAAAACCTCCCGGAAGGATACCTGCCCACCTACTGCGACAGCTGCCGTAAACTGATTAATGGATAAAGCAGGCGGGGGAGGATGGCTCGGCGCCATCCTCCCCCGCACAATCAGAATAACAAGTCAAGTTAGTCAGTATGAGTATCAGTAACCAAAAATCTGCTCTTTGCTAAGTTTTGTAACCGGCCCGTAGAGCTTTTCGAGGGCAGTAAAATTCATATCCTTTTCATTACCAAGAATGATGTAGGTTTTAGGCTTGTTAGCCACGTACTGCTTGTTGAAGTTTACCACATCGGCCATGCTAAATGTCGGAAGCTTCTGGTATAATTGCTTGCGGATATCATCCTTGTAACCCATTCTGCGCGCCATCAGATAATTGTTGATCAAACCCAACTTGGTGACGCGGTTGGTTTCGATGGCGTTGATTGCCGATTCTCTTGCCAGCAGAAACGCATTTTCCGAAGTCGGCATGCTATTAAACAGCTCATTGAAGGCGTTGAAGGCATCAATAATCTTGTCGTTTTGGGTAGCGATGTAACTGGTGTTGGTGAACGGCTGGTCGGGTTTGTCGGGAGGATTAAAACGCGACCGTGCGGTGTAAGCCAAACCCCTTCGCTCTCGCATCTCCTGGAAGACGATGGTATTCATGCCTCCGCCAAAATAGGCATTGTACATGGTGACTATGGGCTGCATCTCAACCGAAAACGGCACACTTTTACTCACAGTCTGCAGATAGCTTTGTGTGGCATCGTAGTGGGCAAAGAGCACCTTGTCTGTAGGGGTGTCTACGATTTTGTACTGGACAGCAGGAGGGATTGCATTAAAGGACTTCGGCACTTTATGATGCGCCGCAATCTGGGCAGCAAATGACTTTGGTTGGCTGGTGCCATAGTAAATGATTTCGTGCGGATAGTTGCGCAGTTCGCGGATGATTTTCACCAGATCGTTGCCTTTGAGGCCTTTCAGTGCCGACTCGCTGAGGAGATTGGTGGTGGGATTTTCAGGTCCATAGGTAGCATAGTTTACAACAGCGGTGAAGTTTGCATTTTGATTGGCTTTGGCATCGCGCCTTCCTTTCAGAATATTATCAATCATCCGGCCAAGCGCTATTTCGTTGGGTTGACAATCGCTCAGAAGGTCTTCGAGCAGCTTAATGGCTTTGGTTTCATTTTCGCTAAGACCTGTGAGACTGATGATGGTTTCATCACGGCTGGCACCTACGTTGAATGAGCACGCAAGTTTGTAGAACTCCTGGTTAATTTGTTCGGGCGTGAGTTTTGAAGTGCCAAGAAATTGCAGGTACTGTGCTGCCAGGTTAATCATCTTATCATTATCGCTTCCAAACGCGAAATAATAGTTCAGTGTGAAGGTGGCATTCTCCTTGTTTGGCACGTAGAGCACATTCAGTCCGTTTTTCGACTTGAACTGAGTGATGTCTTTTTTATAGTTAATAAACACAGGTTTGATGGGCTCTACCTTGCGGTTCTTTATCATCTGCAGAAAATCAGATTCAGCATCGCGATTTATAAAGTTGGGTGTGATAGGCGGTTTTTCGATGGAGACAATGTCGGTGGGAGTACCCTGCCTTTTGTACACCACCACATAATTATTGCCGAGGTTTTTGACGGCAAACTCCACCAGCTGCTGCTTGGTGATTTTGCTTAGTTTGTTGAGATAATCAATGGTTTCGGCCCAGTCCTGATTGCGCATGAAGCTCTGTGCAAGCGCCATGGCACGACCCTGATTGCTCTCGAAGCGTTTCAGCTCGCGAAGCTTCAGGTTGTTGATGGCGGCTTCCAGCATCCAATCCGGAAAATCGCCTTTTTTCAGTAAGTCAATCTGCGAAAGCAGAATATCCTTTGCCTGGTCGAGTGTTTGCCCGGCTTTGTTGCTTGCAGTAAGGGTGAGTGTTGAATAATCGTTCATGGAGCTGAAGAATGCGCCTGAACGTTGAGTAAGCTGTTTTTGATTGACATTTAGATCGATCAGACCTGCCCTTCCGTTCGAAAGCATCATGCCGAGCATATCACCCAGCAATGCTTCGGGCGAATTAGCACCGGGGAAACGGTAGCCTATGCGGACATTTTCGGCTTCAAGACCAACCACTTCTACAACCTTAGGCTCCCTCAGCGGCTCCTCGGGTTTGAAGTTAAGAGGTGCCACCGGGCTTGGTTTGAGTTTTCCAAGGTGCTGATCGATAATGCGAATGGCTTGGTCGGGATCAAAATCGCCCGAAATAACTACAGCCATGTTGTTGGGTACGTAATATTTGGCGTAAAACTCACGGATGTTTTTCATCGAAGGATTTTTCAGGTGTTCGGCCTCGCCAAGGGTGGTTTGCTGCCCATAGGGATGGTTGGGGAACAGGGCCTTGAACGTGACCTCACTGGCACGCCTCTGATCGTTGGTGAGCGACATGTTTTTTTCTTCATACACGGTTTCAAGCTCAGTGTGCAGGAGCCTTAGTACCGGATAGGAGAAACGCTCAGCCTGAACTATAGCCCAGTTTTCGAGCTGGTTGGAGGGGATATTCTCCATATAAAAGGTATAGTCGTTTGATGTTGCGGCATTGGTTCCTGTTGAACCGATAGCCTTCATCAGTTTATCGTACTCATTGGGGATAGCCAGCTTGGAAGCTTCGTGTGATATGCTGTCGATCACTTTATATATCGAAGCCCGGATGGCAGGATCTGTTTGCTTGCGATATTTTTCAAATAATTCTTCAATCTGAGCTATCATTACTTTTTCTTTCTCCCAGTTCAGTGTACCAAAATTCGGGGTGCCTTTAAACATCATATGCTCGAAATAGTGAGCAAGGCCGGTTGTTTCGGACGGATCGTTTTTACTGCCCACCTTTACAGGGATGTAAGTCTGGATTCGCGGCTCGTCTTTATAAACAGACATGTACACTTTCAATCCATTGTCAAGGGTATAGATCCTGGCCTTCAGCGGATCATTCGGGAATTCCTGGTACTTGTAGGTTTTTTGCGCTGACAGCCCTGCGGAAACAGACAAGCACGCCACCAGGGCGATCAAAAATCGTAGATTTTTCATAAGTTAGGTTAATTGATGATTACTGATAGACAACTCTGGAGTGTTTTTCTTGCGACAAAACATAGTGTTTTTGGCAAAATTATCAAAGTTTGGTCACCGCCTTGGTCAATAGTGGGCATTTAATTCGTAAAAGGAAGCTTTTAGGTACATTTGCCATGCAAATTTTTGGCCGTTGCAAACCGACGCTTTACATATAAAGTATGCTAATCATCCGTTGGTAGCAAAGCTTGTTGACAGCCTTGTCGATGGTCAGTCGGGATTTTTGCTAAAAGGGCTTAGTGGCTCTTCCCGAGCGTTGGTTCTTTCGGCCATTTTTCAAAAGTTCCGTTCCAATATCATTGCCATCATTCGCGATAAGGAAAGCGCCGCCTATTTTCTGAATGATCTGGAAGCCATTTTTTCCGAGAGCGATCTTTCGTTTCACCGGAAAAATGTCCTGTTTTTCCCCACCTCATACCGCCGTCCATATGAGATTGAAAAAACCGATAACAGCAATGTGCTCCTCCGTACCGAGGTACTCAAGCGTCTTGGCGCCTCAGAACGTCCTGCCATCGTAGTTACATATCCCGAAGCACTCAGCGAAAAGGTGGTCAGTGTTGGTTTCCTGAAGAAAAACACAATCAGAATCAAAAGCGGCGAAGCGGTAAATATGGATTTTGTTACCGACCTACTTATTGAATACGATTTTGCACGGGTCGACTTTGTTGTGGAGCCGGGCCAGTTTGCCATCAGGGGCGGACTACTGGATGTGTACTCCTACTCGAACGACTATCCCTACCGCATTGAATTTGGGGCAGAAACCGTTGAATCCATACGTTCATTCGACCCTTCAACCCAGCTCAGCATTGATAAGCTGAGTCATGTAACCCTAATTCCCAACCTCCAGGACAGGCAGCTTCGCGAGAAACGTTCCCCCCTGTTCAGCTATCTTAAACAACGACCTCTGGTATGGGTCGAAGATGCTGAGATGGCATTCAGCCAAATTGAAAAAGAATTTTCAAAAGCTACTGAGTTATTTTCTTCCCTCAAGGGAGGCATTGACCATCTTACCCCTGATGAGCTGTTTTGCTCGCAGCAGGAATTCATCAAAGACATGCTACAATCGGCTGTGATACAGCTGGGTGGTGGCATCGGGATGGCTGGAGCAAAGCCTCTTTCGTTTAACACCTCGCCCCAGCCTGCTTTTAACAAGAATTTTGACCTTTTACTGTCACACCTGCAGCAAAATACCGAGAACCAGTTCGAAAATATTATCCTAGCTGCAAACCAAAAACAGATTGAACGCATACGAATCATTACTGATGACTTGCAGCACAATCGGCACATCGCCGAAGTGAGGTACACCACGCTGTTGTTGCCGCTGCACGAGGGATTTACCGATAATGACCTGCGTCTGGCATGCCTTACGGACCACCAGATCTTCGACCGCTATCAGAAATTCCGTCTGCGCGATGGATTTGCTAGTCGTCAGACCTTCACCTTGAAGGAGATTTATAGGCTGATGCCCGGCGATTATATCACCCATATCGATCATGGGGTTGGTCGTTTCGGAGGCCTTGAGCGCATTGAAGTCAATGGCCACCAGCAGGAAGCCCTGCGCCTGGTGTATAAGGATAATGACCTGCTCTATGTCAGTATCCACTCGCTCCATCGAATATCGAAATACGTGGGCAAGGAAGGTACGGAGCCTTCGCTCGATCGTCTGGGATCGAACGCCTGGAAAAACTTGAAAAACCGCACCAAGCAGAAGGTAAAAGACATAGCCCGCGAGCTAATACGGCTGTATGCGCAGCGCAAGGCAAGCTCCGGTTTTGCATTCAGCCCCGACACGTATATGCAGCACGAGCTGGAGGCATCATTCATCTACGAAGACACCCCCGACCAGTTCAAGACAACCCATCAGGTAAAAGCCGACATGGAATTACCCTCGCCTATGGACAGGTTAGTATGCGGTGATGTGGGGTTTGGCAAAACAGAAATTGCCATCCGTGCTGCGTTTAAGGCCGTAGCCGATTCGAAGCAGGTTGCGGTGCTTGTGCCCACTACCATCCTTGCCTTACAGCATTATCAAACATTTGGCGAGCGCCTCGCCGATTTTCCCTGCCGGGTCGATTACCTCAACCGGTTCAAAAGCGCTGCTGACCAGAAAAAAACACTGAAAGATCTGAAAGAAGGTCGCATAGACATCCTCATCGGCACCCATCGCTTGCTGAGCAAGGATGTTGAGTTCAGGGACCTTGGGTTGCTGATTGTGGATGAAGAGCAGAAATTTGGCGTGGCAGCAAAAGAAAGACTTAGGGAACTGAAGGTGAACGTTGATACGCTGATTCTAACGGCGACACCCATCCCCCGCACCTTGCAGTTTTCGATGATGGGCGCCCGCGACCTGAGTATCATCAATACCCCTCCACCCAATCGCTATCCGATTGAAACTGAAATCAGGCCGATGAGCGATGAGTTGATCCGCGATGCCATCAGCTTTGAAATGTCGCGTGGCGGGCAGGTGTTTTTTGTCAACAACCGCATACAGAATATTTACGAACTGGCAGGCAAGATACAGCGTGTGGTGCCCGATGCAAAAATCGCCGTAGCTCACGGCCAGATGGAAGGTGCCAAACTCGAAAAAATCATGCTTGATTTCATTCGGGGCCGCTACGATGTGTTGGTTTCAACCTCCATCATCGAGTCGGGGCTCGACATTCCCAATGCCAACACAATCATCATCTACGACGCCCACCACTACGGCTTGAGCGACCTGCATCAGCTTCGTGGGCGGGTGGGGCGTACCAACAAAAAGGCATTCTGTTACCTGCTGGCCCCTCCGCCATCGGTTCTCAGCGACGAAGCCCGGAAGCGCCTGAGAGCCATAGAGGAATTTTCCGAAATCGGGAGCGGTTTCAATATTGCCATGCGTGACCTGGATATCAGGGGCGCAGGAAACATACTGGGCGCCGAACAAAGCGGGTTCATTTCCGAAATAGGATTCGAGATGTACCAGCGCATCCTGGATGAGGCAATTGGCGAACTTAAATCGAGCGAATTCAGCGAGCTGTTTGCTGACGAGAAGGACGAAAAATTTGTGAAGGAATGCCAGATCGAAACCGATCTTGAAATTCTCATTCCACCCGACTATGTAAGCCACACCGCAGAGCGTCTGAGCCTTTACAAAGAGCTCGACAACATAGAAACCGAGGATGGGCTGACCGCCTTCCGCGATAAACTCATCGATCGTTTCGGCCCACTGCCGGTACAAGCAGGCGAACTTGTCAATACCATACGCCTGAGATGGCTGGCTCGCGATATCGGGTTTGAAAAAATTGTACTGAAAGCCAACCAGCTCTCTGGATACTTTATCGGCAATCCCGAATCAGACTATTTCAAATGCGATCAATTTACCCGGGTGCTCGAATATATCAAAACCAGGCCGGCACTTTGTCGTATGAAGGAGAACGGCAACAAGCTCAGCCTTACCTTTAAAGAGGTGAAAAATGTGAACGAGGCCTTGATCAGGCTCAGGGAAATGGTCTGAGGGTGTTACCCATCACCACATCATCACATGATCTTGTCTCTGCCTAAAAAGCACGCTTGCCTTCATTAAGTATGCATAAAGTTTTGGTTGGCAGATTTCTCTTATTTTTGCCTTCAATAAATCTTACCCCTATGAAAAACCTTATCCTGTTATCCCTGTTGGGATTTTTTGTCACCACATGTCAGAAACCCGGCCCCAAAATGAATATCCCTATGCCTGAGGCACAAAAAATTGAAAAAACCCTTGAAATACACGGCCACTCCCGTATTGACCCTTACTACTGGCTGAACGACCGCACAAACCCTGAAGTAATCGCTTACCTGAAGGAGGAAAATGCCTATCTCGACACAATGATGTCGCATACCAGCGCGCTTCAGGAAAAACTGTTTGAGGAAATGAAAGGTCGAATTAAACAGGATGATCAGTCTGCACCTTTACTGAACAACGGATACTATTACTACACCCGCTACGAACAAGGCGCAGAATACCCCATATTCTGCCGAAAGAAGGGTAGCACAGATGCCGAAGAAGAAATCATGCTTAATGCAAATGAACTTGCAAAGCCCCATCCCTACTTCAACGTAGGTGACTATGACGTAAGCCCCGACAACCGCTGGGTGGCCTATAGTATCGACACGGTGGGACGCCGCATGTACACTCTTATGATCAAAAATCTGGAGACCGGAAATACCATCGCTACGGGAATCAAACATGCGGAAGGTGATGTGGTGTGGGCTGCTGACAACAAAACACTTTTTTTCACAACCATTGACCCCATTACCTTGCGATCTGAACGGATCAAACGTTACTCTGTCGGCCAGAAGGGTAATGCCGTAGAGGTGTACTACGAGGCTGATCCTACCTACAGCACCGGAATATGGCGCTCAAAAGCCCATCAGTACCTGGTGATTACGAGCCGGAGTACGCTCAGTACCGAAAGCCAGGTGCTCGAAGCGAACAACCCCACCGGAAAATTCAGGATGGTTCATGGCCGTGAACGGGATTTGATCTATCATATTACCCCGTATCATGATAAGTTTTATGTACTCACCAACTGGGAAGCCAAAAACTTCCGCCTGATGAGTACTCCGGCCAATGCGACTTCAAAAACTTCGTGGACCGAAGAAATTGAACATCGCCCCGAGGTGCTGCTCGAAGGGGTTGGAATTTTCGAGAACTATCTTGTGGCTCAGGAGCGCACCAGAGGACTGCGCCAGTTGCGTGTACAACACTTGCCCGACGGTGCGGAGCATTATGTGAACTTCAACGAAGATGCTTACACGGCAAGCATTGGCGCAAATGCCGAGATGAACTCGGAGGTACTTCGCTATAACTACACATCGCTGACCACCCCGGGTAGCGTGTTTGATTACCACATGTCAACCCGACAGACCACATTAGTTAAGCAGCAGGAGGTTCTGGGAGGCTTTTCGTCGGATAACTTCGAAACCAAACGGTTATTTGCCACTGCTACCGATGGGACTGAAGTCCCGGTCACTCTGCTGTATCGCAAAGGCCTGAAATTGAACGGGAAAAATCCTCTGCTGCTATACGGCTATGGCAGCTATGGGTATAGCATGGAACCACGATTCAACAGCAATGTAATCAGTCTGGTTGAAAGGGGATTTGTTTTCGCCTTGGCACATATTCGCGGCGGACAGGACATGGGCAGGCAATGGTATGAGGACGGTAAACTGCTGAAAAAGAAAAACACCTTTACCGATTTCATTGCCTGTGCCGAATTTTTAGTAAAAACCAAATACACCGATCCTTCAGTACTTTTTGCCAGTGGCGGAAGCGCCGGGGGGTTGCTGATGGGTGCCGTAGTAAACATGAAGCCTGAGTTGTTCAAAGGAGTGATAGCAGCCGTGCCTTTTGTAGACGTGGTTACTACCATGCTGGACGAAACCATTCCTTTGACCACTTCCGAATATGACGAATGGGGTAATCCCAATGAAAAGGAATATTACGACTACATGCTTTCCTATTCGCCCTATGATAATGTAGAAAAGAAGGCCTATCCCAACCTGCTTGTCACCACCGGCCTGCATGATTCGCAGGTTCAATACTGGGAACCGGCAAAATGGGTTGCCAAACTGCGCAACTTCAACACCTCGGACAATATGGTGTTGCTCTACACTAACATGGATGCCGGGCATGGGGGCGCAAGCGGACGGTTCAGGCGTATAAGAGAAACAGCGCGCGAATACGCATTTCTTCTTGACTTGGCAGGAACTAAGAAATAACCAACCTGAAAGCATTATCCCGGGAAGCCAGGTCGGTACCATTTTTAACTCCCTGCCCGGAAAGCTACCTCGTAAGGATAAATGGCATCATTTTGGTAGATGTTAAAATGTTTTAATCCGAAAACCTATACCCATGATTATCTATCGCGCATCCATGTTGGGAACACTGACGGCATTATTTTTTCTCAGCTGGCTGCAGCCTGCCAGCTGCCAGTATGCGAAGGGCAGAATGGCCTGTGTAGCCTTCTACAATATTGAGAATCTTTTTGACACCATCGATGCTCCCGACATCAACGATGAGGAGTTTACTCCAACCGGAGCCAACCTCTGGAATACCCAGCGATACAGGAAAAAACTGGAAAATCTGGCAAAGGTAATCTCTTCAATTGGCAGTGAGCACGTCAAGGGAGGGCCCGATGTCATCGGACTTGCCGAGGTTGAAAACCGACAGGTACTCGACGACCTGGTTGCCATGCTACCCCTGCAAGAGGCCAGGTACGGCATAGTGCATTATGACTCGCCCGACAGGCGTGGCATTGATGTAGCATTGCTCTACAAGAAGGCATCCTTCGTGATAACCCAAAGTACGGTGAACAGGCTGAATATGCCTTGGAACAATGCATTTTTCACCCGCGATCAGCTGGTAGTTTCCGGATTGCTTGACGGCGAGCTCGTACATTTCATTGTAAATCACTGGCCATCGCGGGCAAGCGGTCCCGAGTTCAGGGCTGAAGCAGCCAAATTGACCCGCCGGCTTACTGATTCGCTATTAGCAGTCAGTCCCAGTGTCAAAATCATGATCATGGGTGACCTCAACGACGACCCTGTCGATCCAAGTATTACCGAGGTTCTCGGGGCTAAAAATGACATCCGTAACCTAGCTAAAAGTGACCTGTATAATCCCTATTGGCAATTGTTTCGCGACGGCAAAGGAACTCTGACCTACCGTAATGCATGGAATCTTTTCGACCAGATCATCGTCTCTGCAGCATTGATTTCGCCAGCCCCAAAAACCTGGAAATATTCTCAGGCTGAAGTACATAAACCAGGATTTATACTCGAACAGGAAGGAGCGTATGCCGGATATCCTTTGAGGTCGTTTGCGGGTGGTAGATACACTGCAGGCTACAGCGATCACCTTCCCTCGTATATTTTGCTTTCTAAAGAATGATTGAGTATTATCCTTAGGACCTTGTACGGTTCACTGCGGTTCGACTCATTATTACACAATCATTTTGACTTAAAACGTTTTGGTTTGTAATTTTTCAGAGCGTTATGGCCGCAATGGCATGTTTATTTGTTAATTTCGTAACCAATCAACTTCGTGTACCGTGAGTGACAGCCTTGTAATCATTCCCACTTACAACGAAAAGGAAAATATAGAAAAAATCATTCGCAAGGTTTTTTCGCTTGCTTATGATTTTGATGTAATAATTATTGAGGACAACTCACCCGATGGCACTGCCGGTATTGTAAGGCAGCTGATGACTGAATTTCCCTCCCGCCTTTTTATGGAAGAACGGAAAGGCAAGCTTGGGCTGGGAACCGCATATATTCACGGCTTCAAATGGGCGCTTCAGAGAAATTATGAATTTATTTTTGAGATGGATGCCGACTTTTCGCATAATCCCGAGGACTTGTTAAGGCTGTATGATGCATGTGCCCATAACGAAGCAGACCTCGCCATCGGCTCACGCTATATCAAAGGGGTGAACGTGGTAAATTGGCCGATGAGCCGGGTACTTACCTCCTATTTCGCATCAAGCTATGTACGCACCATAACAGGCATGAAGATCAGAGATACTACAGCCGGATTTAAATGTTACACACGCAGGGTACTAGAAGCCATCAACCTCGATGCCATACGATTTGTGGGATATGCCTTCCAGATCGAAATGAAGTTTACTGCCTGGAAACTCGGGTTTAATATTGTTGAAGTTCCTATCGTATTTACGGATCGCAGCGAGGGCCAGTCGAAAATGTCGAAGGGTATTATCAAGGAAGCTGTGATAGGCATAATACGCATGAAGGTTGGCAGCATGTTCAGAAAATATGAGCGTAAGGGGCCTGTTTGAATGTATTTTGCAGATTAATTAGTTCCTAAAAACCAATGAGCCGGTCACTTTATATATGCAATGCCCTTATTGTCAATGAGGGAAAAAGATTCTCGGGCAACGTGTTGATACGCGATGGAGTGATCGTGGATGTTCACGACAGTGCCTTCCGAACCGAAACGTTGCCTTTTGGCACTGAGATTTTTGATGCCGGGGGAAACCTCCTGATACCCGGAGTTATTGATGATCAGGTACATTTTCGTGAACCCGGCCTCACACACAAAGGGGAAATAGCCAGCGAGAGCCGTGCGGCCGTGGCCGGAGGCGTTACTTCGTTCATGGAAATGCCCAATACAAACCCGCCGGCCATAACGCAGGATCTGCTCGAAGAAAAATATGCCATTGCCTCCAGGATCTCACCGGCCAATTATTCGTTTTATATGGGTACTTCGAATGATAATATCGATGAGGTACTCAAGACAGATTCTCGGACGGTGTGCGGTGTAAAAATTTTTATGGGAGCCAGCACGGGCAGTATGCTTGTGGATAACCCCTCCACCCTCAGGGCCTTGTTTTCGAAATGCAGACTCCTGATTGCCACCCACTGCGAAGATGAAACCATCATACGAAATAACTCCGCCGCATTCAAGGAGCAGTATGGCGAAAAGGTTCCCATTCATCTTCATCCGCTTATCCGAAGCCGCGAAGCTTGTTACAAATCCACACAGTTTGCTGTAAGCCTTGCCAAAGAATATAATACCCGGCTGCATGTGTTGCATCTGTCCACCGCCGACGAAATGGCATTGTTTGACAACACACTGCCGCTTGAGAAAAAACGAATTACTGCAGAAGTTTGCGTTCACCACCTGTGGTTTTGTGATGATGACTACCATACGCTCGGCACGAAAATTAAATGGAACCCCGCTATTAAAACTTCTGCTGATCGGGCTGCACTCTGGAAGGCCCTGGCTGAGAACCGCCTGGATGTGGTGGCTACCGATCATGCCCCCCATACTTTGGACGAAAAAACAAACACATATTTTATGGCGCCCTCAGGTGGGCCGTTGGTACAGCATTCGCTACTCGCCATGCTTGAGTTTTATCACCAGGGACGCATCAGCCTTGAAAAAGTGGTGGAAAAAATGTGCCATGCTCCGGCTATCTGTTTCAAGATAAAGAATCGGGGCTTTGTCCGGCCGGGCTATTACGCCGATCTGGTGCTCGTTGACCTCGAAAGACCTTATACCGTGGCGCCTGAAAATATTTATTACAAATGCAGCTGGTCTCCGTTCGACGGGTACACATTCCGTTCCTCTATCCTCAGCACCTTTGTCAATGGAAACCGGGTCTACCACCAAGGTGAATTTTCAGAAAATAAGGGCATGAGGCTCGAATTTGCAATATAGGTTTCTTTTTTTCACCATCAGTGATATAAATCATAATGAGAATCAACCTTTTGTTGCTTTTAGTCATCCCCGCATTCCTGATTTGCTGCGCTCAGCAAGTCGAAAAAATGGTCAAGAAAGCCTATTCTGATGGCAGCCCCGAACTTGAATATTATTACAAAGTGAGTGGCGGCGACAGTGTTCTGGTGAGGGAGGTGGGCTATTATCCCGGAGGTATCAGGCAAATTGAGGGCACGTACGAAGATAACCTTCGAGAGGGCACCTGGAGGTACTGGTACGAAAACGGGAATCTTTGGGTTAAGGCTGAATATCAAAAAGACCTCAGGGACGGTTTATGTGAGGTTTGGCATGACAACGGCCAAATTTACTATAGCGGCAGTTATAGAAAAGGCGAAAGAACCGGGGTCTGGAAATTTTGGGATGCCCGGGGCGTTCTAATCAAGGAGATTAACTACAGCGAATAACGCACCTGCCATGCCAAATGCGGACTCTCCTTCCGAATACCTGAAAATAGTTCTTAAAAAAGGCCGCGAAGTATCTGTCAGGCGGTTTCATCCTTGGATTTTTTCCGGGGCTATTCATTCTGTATCGCGCAAGGCACAACGGGGTGATGTAGCACATATATTCAGCTTTGATGGCAAACCTCTGGCCACCGGCCATTTTGAAGGAGAAAATATCGCTGTAAAGATTATCGCATTTTCAAAAACCGTCGTTGACGAAACCTTTTGGGAGACACGTCTGCAAAATGCTTTTCTATTACGAACGTCACTGGGACTGACAAATAATGATACCACCACTACTTACCGCTTGGTTTTCAGCGAAGGGGACATGATGCCGGGACTGATCATTGACATCTACGGACGTGTGGGGGTAATTCAGGCTCAGTCAGCCGGTATGTTCAGGGCACGCGGGCAGATTGCAAACGCCCTAATGACGATATATCAAAACAAACTTCAGGCGATATATGACAGAAGCACCGAAACGGTTGAAGGCGATCCAATACGAAACCGCCTTCTATCCGGAAAATTACCTGAGGAAATAATTGTTGTCGAAAACAACCACCTTTTCAGGGTAGATGTGGAAAAGGGCCAAAAGACCGGGTTTTTTCTTGACCAGCGAGACAATCGTCAGAGGGTAGCCGTCTTAAGCCGGGGGCGCAAGGTGCTGAATCTGTTCTCATACACCGGAGGCTTCAGCGTGTACGCTTTGGCAGCCGGTGCCAGCGAGGTGTGTTCGGTGGACATCTCGGGGCCTGCAATTGCAAAAGCCAACGAAAACATTCTTCTGAACGGGTTAGATGCCTCACGCCATCAAGGAGTTGTAGCCGAAGTTAAGCATTTTGTGGAAGGGATGCCCGATGACTTCGACTTAATCATCGTTGATCCGCCGGCTTTTGCCAAGCATCAGCACTCAAGGCACAAGGCCATGCTTGGCTACCGCTTCCTCAACCACATGGTGATTAAAAAGGTAGCCCGGAAGGGTTTCATTTTTACGTTTTCCTGTTCGCAGGCGGTGGATGCCGGAATGTTTCAGGGAGCGGTGATGGCAGCTGCCATCGACGCCGGCCGCGATGCCAGAATAATAGGAAAACTGTCGCATCCGCCCGACCACCCGTGCAATGTATTTCACCCCGAAGGTGAATATCTTAAAGGGCTGGTGTTACAGGTTGATTAACAGTTCGAGCTTGTGCTTAATTATCGCCTTTAAGGTAGTCTATCAAGCGGCGCTGTTTCTTGGTAGGGCGTCCGATTCCCCTGTCGCGATATTCAAAATGTAATTCGTGCATCATTTTCAGCTTTTCATACTCTTCGGGGGGAGTGAGATCGGCGAGATAACCGGGTACAAGCCGAGCACCTACCCGGTTTTTCAGCAAGGATGTCACTCGTACGGTTTTGACCATTGGAGGTTGCGAAATAGTGATGGTTTCGTTGACTTTGACCTCTCGGGAAGGCTTCACCGCATCTCCGCTTATTTTCACCTTTCCGGCCTTGCAGGCATCCGATGCCTGGCTGCGCGTCTTGAAAATCCTCACAGCCCATAGCCACTTATCGATTCTGACCGGCTCGTCCATAAAGATTTATTTATTTTTCTCTGAAAAAGACTTTTATTGGAGCTCCCGTAAAATCAAATGACTGCCTGAGTTTATTTTCCGCAAAACGCTTGTATGGATCTTTAACCTCCTTGGCATTGTTGCAGAAGAAGATAAATGCCGGGTACGCGTTTTTAAGCTGGGTAATGTATTTCACTTTGATGGGACTACCGCGGTGGATGGGCATTGGAAACTGGGCCATGATCGGAAGCAGCACTTCGTTAAGTTTGGCAGTAGAAATTCTGCGTTTGCGATTTTCATACACCCGTTTGGCAAGCTCCAGGGTTTTATGAATCCTAACTTTATCGTGTACGGAAGTAAACACCACAGGCACGTCGTTGAAAGGGGCAAGCCGGCTCTTAATAAGCTTTTCGTATGCCAGATGGGTATTTGAATCCTTTTCAACCAGATCCCATTTATTAACTACTACCACCACGCCTTTGTTATTGCGCTGAACGAGGTGGAAAATACTCAGGTCCTGGGCTTCGATGCCCTGCGTTGCATCAATCATCATCAGGCACACATCGCTGTTTTCAATTGCCCGGATGGATCGCATCACGGAGTAAAACTCTATGTCTTCCTTAACCTTGGCTTTTTTACGCAATCCGGCTGTATCGACCAACATAAAATTAAACCCAAAGGCATTGTAAGGGGTGTAAATTGAATCACGTGTGGTTCCAGGGATTGGGGTAACTATATTCCTGTCCACACCGAGCAAGGCATTTATCAGAGATGATTTGCCCACATTCGGCCGACCAACCACTGCAATACGGGGTTGTTCGATCTGCTCGGCCTGATTGCTGATTTTCAATTCTTTAACCACATCATCGAGCAGCTCGCCGGTGCCGCTGCCATTCATGGCCGATACAGTATACATTGCATCAAAACCAAGGCTATAGAATTCGGATGCATCGCTGACATGCTCAGAACTGTCCACTTTGTTCACCACCAAAAAGACTTTTTTTCTGCTCTGGCGCATCATGTGTGCCACTTCATCATCCAGCCCTGACAATCCTTCTTTGCTATCTACCATGAACAGGATGACATCGGCCTCGTCGATAGCCAGGGCTACCTGCTTACGGATTTCCTGTTCGAAAATATCTTCCGAGCCAACCACGTATCCACCGGTATCAATGACCGAAAACTCAACTCCATTCCAATCGCTGTGTCCATAGTGGCGGTCGCGCGTAACACCGGCCACTGAATCAACGATGGCCTGACGCATCCCTGTCAGCCGGTTGAACATGGTCGATTTGCCCACATTCGGTCTTCCCACTATCGCAACAATGTTTCCCATAATTCTCAGGTTTGGCTGCAAAGATACAAAATGCCTTCAAGGTAGCTGACGTTGCAAGGCATAAGCATTGACTTTAAGCGGGTTAGATCACCCTAAGTCAGCAATTGGCTCCGGCCTCCCGCGAAAAAGAACTTTGATAAAAGCAGAATAGGGATATCTGCTTACGCTAATTCGCTGGCAATACTGGCAGCCAGCCTGCTGGCGCCTATTCTGAATAATTTGTTGCTAAGCCATTCCGGGCCCAGAATCCTGTGCACGATATTGGCATACACAATAGCCTGGTTGGGTTCCACAATGCCGCCTGCCGGCTTAAACCCAATCTGCTTGCCGGTGGCGCTGTAATAATCGCGGATGGCTTCGAGCATGATCCAAGCGGCTTCGGTAGTGGCCGCGGGCTGAATTTTTCCTGTGGATGTTTTTATAAAGTCGGCCCCCGCATTAATGGCTATCTGGCTAGCTTTTTGTATGTGTTCGGGGGTGCCTAACTCTCCGGTTTCAAGGATCACTTTAAGGTGTGCCGCTCCGCATGCTTCCCTGGTCATGGCTATTTCCTTATGGATAAAGTCGAAGTCGCCCTGCAGGAATTTACCCCTGGAGATTACCATATCAATTTCCTGTGCTCCTTCGGCCACTGCGTATCGCACCTCCTCGAGCCGGAGGTTAAGTGCCGACTGGCCCGAAGGAAATGCGCCAGCCACGCAAGCGGTGAGCACACCGCTTGACCGCAGGTTTGAACTCACCAGCCAGGCAAAATTCGGATAGACGCATACTGCAGCCACGTTAGGAAGTCCCATACGCTCGTAGCCGCGCGCCTGCATACAGAGCGCCTTCACTTTTGCTTCAGTATCGTTGCCTTCGAGGGTGGTTAGGTCGAGGCATGAAAGTATCAGCCTGAGGCTTTCTGCCCGCGAATACCCTTCAATGGCCTGCTGGTTAATGTTTCCGATCTGCTCCTGAATATACTTTATATCGATGGTTTTCATACAAGTCACTAAATTTATATTAAGATTACACTATTCGTATCCGTAACGTTTCAGAAGTTCTGATTTGTCCCTCCAGTCTTTGCTGACTTTAACCGTAAGATCAAGGTAAACGTGTTTTCCAACAAATTCCTCAATGTCGGCACGGGCGGCAATGCCCACTTTTTTGATGGCCCTGCCCTCATGCCCCAACAGTATGGCTTTTTGGGTGTCGCGTTCCACAAAAATTAGGGCGTGGATGCGGTCAAGCTGCTCTTCTTCCTTGTATGACTCAACCAGCACAGTGGTGGCATAGGGGATCTCTTTCTGATAGAAAAGAAATATTTTTTCCCTGATGGTTTCTGCCACAAAAAATCTCATTGAACGGTCAGTGAGTTCATCAGGAGGAAAGTAGGGTGGCGACTCAGGCAACATATCAATGAGGGATTGCATCAGCTTAACCAGATTTGTTCCTTCGAGCGCAGACACCTGAAATACCTTTGCCTGGGGTAAGTATGCGCCCCAGTTGGTCTCTGTATCATGCACCAACTCCTCCGAAGCCTTATCTATCTTGTTGATTATAAGAAAAACAGGCACGCTCAGCATTTTTGCCATTTCGGAAAATTCGTGATTTTCGGGTTTTTCTCCCGGCTCAACAAGAAAAAGTACGATGTCGGCGTCTTCGAGCGACTCCTGCACGTAGTTCATCATGGTTTCATGCAGCTTGTAGTTGGACTTAAGCAGTCCCGGGGTATCGGAAAAAACAATCTGGAAGTCAGGATCGCTGATAATACCCCGAATGCGATGCCTTGTGGTCTGAGCCTTCGGGGTGATGATGGAGAGCCGTTCGCCAACAATGGCATTCATCAGGGTGGATTTGCCTACGTTGGGTTTGCCTATGATGCTTACAAAGCCCGCCTTGTGAGTCATGAAATTTTATTTAAATATTTTTGGATAACAAAGAAACAAAATTTATCTTTGCACTCCCAATCGCAAAAGCATATTGCGGGGTGGAGCAGAGGTAGCTCGTTGGGCTCATAACCCAAAGGCCGTAGGTTCGAATCCTACCCCCGCTACTAACACAACCCTGGCCAACAGGCCGGGGTTTTTGTTTGGTAAGTGTAAGGCGTGAATATACTGTGAGTTAAACTCATCAGAGTACTTTTAAGGATACGGGCTTCTTTTTCGAAATTTCTTCTTATTCCTCCGAACATCTACGGCGGCAGTTCGTTATTAATGCATACAACACCATAAAGACGATACCATGAAATACTATGTCAGCAAAGTAATTGAAGGAAAATTCGACGAGTTGATTGAAAAAGTTACATCCGCGTTGAATGGCATTGGCTTTGGAGTGTTGACCACCATTGATGTGAGCAGCACATTAAAGACTAAAATAGATTTTGACTTGAAGCCTTATGTGATTCTTGGCGCATGCAACCCGCATTTCGCAAGCAAAGCAATAATGCTGGAGGACAAGCTTGGGGTATTGCTTCCATGCAATGTTGTGGTAATCGATCAGGGACAGGGTAAGATTGAAGTAGCCGCGTTGGAACCCATAGCCCTGATGACAGGCATTGGAAACAATGATCTTCTCAGTCTGGCAGGTGAAGTCAGCAAAAAGATAGAATACATGGTGCTCTCGCTTTAGCTGCATGCCCTGTATCTGACAAATCAAGGCATCACCACTCTGAGTTCCTTTCGTAGAGGAGTTTTTAAAAGCTATTTCATACTCCTGATTTCGGATGTTGGCCTGTCTAACAATGACGAATGCCTATCTAAGCATGGTTTTGGTGTTTGGGATTCTGGTTAAGGATCAATAATATGAAAATCTTTTCCGGAATTTATTTCGTCATTATTTTCGTGGGCTTCAGCGCAAGCGGCACGTATTATATGTCGCTTTTTGACGATTACAGGGATAAAGAGACTGGCAGAGAACGAATTCGGACTCAAGTCGGGTTTGGCATTTCATACCATCCGTATCACAAAGGACCCCTCAAACACCACTCAGGACTTAATCCAGAATTTTACCCAACACCAGCAATCATTTTACTACATATAGATACGTTACTGCCGATCAGATCAGTATTCTGGCACAATGTATCTCACCGCTCGTAATAAGTGGAAGCGGAAGCATTTTGTCCTTCGGCGGGATCAACTGGAGCTACGCCATCAACCATGCACCGGACATCAAAAAGTACACAGCAGTAGCCACCCGAACACATTAACGCACAATTTCCAGAGAGTCGGGCTGCTCGGTTATTTCCTCTGCCTGACCGGGCTGCAGTTTTGAAAGCGCAATGATAAGGTCGGCATAGATTTTCTGCATCATTTCAGGCCTCCTCATATAGTAGGCGATGCTACTGTCGATAACAGCGCGGCTTACCTGATGTTTGGCAAACAGTGAGTCATAATAAAGCGGGGCAATTTTCCATATATCCGGCACAGCAGACTGTTTTGCGCTCAACGCTGCTTCCACCAGCTGCATATCTGCCATAACCTCAATCATTTTCTCGCGATCCACTACATAAGGGGGCAACTCCTCTCTGCGCCCACACGAAAAGGCAACAGCTATAAGCAAGATAAACCAGAGTACCAGACCCGACCAACGAGCGATTGTCCTTGTTTGGACAGGTGCCTGTATCATCTCTTCCTGGCAGGTTTTTTGGAAAGATATTCGGCATTAAGCTGCGAAAGCACTTCGTTGGTGATATCCATTGCCTGGTTGGCCAGAAAGATAGTTGTTCCGGCTTTGTAGTTGAATACCAGGTCGTATTTCTTTTCCTGGTTATACAGGGTCAGAAAACCTGTCACATTATCAAGCAATTGCACATTCAACTCATACTCCTCGGCGGCAAGTTGTTCGGTTAGCTTGTCGCGCAGTGATACCAGTGATTGCTGCTCCTCCATCAATTGTTTCTCGGTAATCTGCGCAATATCCATCGAGATGGCATTAGCACCCACCCTTTTCTGGAAGTCGGCAACCTTGTTTTCCCAGACCTTTTGTTTGGTTTTAAGTTCTATTTCTTTTTGTCGGGTGCTGGCCGTAAAAGCCTGTCGCATGTCTTTTACCAGCTCGTAATTAGCCATGATGCTGTCAGAGTTGACATAGGCAATGCGTGGGCCTGCGACAGCGTTTGTATTTTCGGTGCCCTGGTTTGTGCCTGTGGAAGGTTGCTGAAACCTACCGAGAAAATACATAAGAAAAAGCCCAAGAATAGCGGCCGCGAAAATGACATTCAACACTGTCTGTGTTCCAGTTTTAGGACTTTTTTTGTTGTGTAATTCATTGGCAGCATCAGCCAAGTTTTCAGGTAATTGGTTCATAATGATCGTCTGTGATTTAATTAATAATTCTTAATTGCCGAACTCCGACATAAATTTAATTCGCATCAGCCTGATCTCGTCTTCGGCAAACTCATCTTCGCCGAGGGCACTGAGAGCCTCAACGATTGAATCTGATTCTGCTTCTTTGAAGTAATCGAAAATTTCTTCCTGATGATAGGGATCTATATATTCGTTGATATAGTAGTTCAAGTCAAGTTTTGTACCGCTGGCAACAATTCGTTCAATTTCGGTGAGCAATTCATCGATGCCAAGACTTTTGGCATAGGCTATGTCTTCGAGGGCTATTTTCTTATCAATGGTCTGAATGATATACACTTTCAGTCCGCTTTTGTTGACTACTGATTTCACCACCATGTCAAGCGGCCGGATGATCTCATTCTCCTCCACATATTGGGCAATCAGGTCGAGGAATGGCTTTCCGTATTTCTGAGCCTTACCCATACCCACACCCGTGATATTTTTCAGCTCATCGAGTGTGATGGGATACTGGATTGCCATATCTTCAAGCGAGGGATCCTGGAAGATTACAAACGGAGGCAGTCCTTCTTTACGGGAAATTTCTTTGCGAAGATCCTTTAGCAGGGCGAAGAGTGTTTTATCCGTAGTGCTTGTCTTAACTCCGCCTCCGGCAAAAAAGTCATCTTCTTCTGTGCTTTCGTAATCATGATCCATGGTGAGCATGATCGAAACCGGCTTTTTAAGAAATTTCATGCCCTCGGGGCTGATTTTCAGCAAGCCGTAGTTTTCGATATCCTTAACCAGCAACCGTTCAATAAGCATCTGCCGAATTACGGCATTCCAGAATTTCTCATCCTTTTCAAGACCCTTGCCAAACACTTCAAGGGTATTGTGCTTAAATGATTTTAGGGTGGCTGAACTTTTGCCGGTAAGAATACTGATGATGTGCTTGGCTTTAAATATCTGTTTGACAGCCAGTATGGTTTCGAGCACAAGCAACACATATTCCTTCCCTTCGAATTTCGTTTTCGGGTGCAGGCAATTGTCGCAATTCTGACAACTGTCGTGGTTATACACCTCCCCAAAATAGTGAAGAAGTTGCTTTCTGCGGCATACCGACGACTCAGCATATGCTACGGTTTCGAGCAAGAGCTGGGTAGCAATTTCCTGTTCGGCCACTGGCTTGCTTTTTAGAAACTTTTCGAGCTTCTGTATGTCCTCGTATGAGTAGAAGGCTATGCAGTTTCCTTCGCCGTCGTCTCTTCCTGCTCGGCCGGTCTCCTGATAATATCCTTCGAGACTTTTCGGAATGTCGTAGTGTATTACGAAGCGCACATCGGGTTTGTCGATTCCCATGCCAAAAGCGATGGTTGCCACAATGATATCTACCTCTTCCATCAGGAACTTATCCTGATTGATTACGCGTGTGGCTGAGTCGAGCCCGGCATGATATGGGAGTGCTTTAATGCCGTTGACCTGCAGGGTTTCTGCAATTTCTTCCACTTTCTTGCGGCTCAGGCAATACACAATCCCTGATTTACCCTGGTTGGCTTTGATGTATTTGATAATATCCTTTGACACATCCTCGGTCTTGGATCTTACCTCGTAGTACAAATTGGGCCGATTGAAAGAAGACTTAAAAATATTGGCATCCATCATATTCAGATTCTTCTGAATATCCTGCTGCACTTTCGGGGTGGCTGTAGCGGTAAGAGCAATGATTGGTACTCTTTTGCCTATTGCCTCAATGATTGGCCGCAGCCTTCTATATTCCGGCCTGAAATCGTGTCCCCATTCCGAAATGCAATGCGCTTCATCAATGGCATAGAACGAGATCTGGATGTCCTGAAAAAACTTGATATTTTCCTCCTTGGTGAGGGATTCAGGTGCTACATAGAGCAGCTTTGTTTTGCCCGAAAGCAAGTCTTGCCTCACCTGAGCGATTTCGCTTTTCGATAGCGATGAATTCAGCACATGGGCAATGCCCATCTCTGCCCCAAAACTTCGCATCGAATCGACCTGGTTTTTCATCAGTGCGATCAGTGGTGAGATGATGATTGCCGTGCCTTCGAGGATGATAGCAGGCAACTGGTAGCACATGGATTTGCCACCGCCTGTAGGCATGATCACAAACGTGTCTTTGCCATCCAGCACACTGTTTATGATAGCCTCCTGATTTCCTTTGAAAAACTCGAAACCAAAAATCTTTTTCAGCAAGTCGTGAAGTTCAAAATCTCGCCTATCTTTCATTCCATTGCCTCTTGATATCCTTGATTGCGGTTTGGTCTGTTTGTGTTTGGGGCTTGTCCCGTTACCGCAAGCGTAATTAATTGTTTACGGTTTATTACAAATATAATTGTTTTGAAGCGAATTTATTCAGCTAAACTATTTTTTTATACCTCGCAATCTTTCTTCAAAATATTGATCCGAGCATAATTCGATTGTGAATCAATATTTTGGGGGGGCAAATTTCCACATTTATCCAAAATATTTTGATGCGCATCGAAAAAATTTATAATTAATTGGCATTAACGTCACAACCTGCTGTTATTCAAATAATTATTAATTTGATTTTACTTTTACGGATTATTATATCTTTGCATCTTTCAGACCGAATCAATCAGAAAATCATTTGAAAAACGCCGAAGAGATAAAACAAATTGCCCGCACCACACTGAATCAGGAGGCGCAGGCCATCAAAGAGCTGGCTATCGATGATGATTTTGTACGGGTAGTTAAGCTGATACTGAACTCAACCGGGCGAGTCATTGCCACCGGAATTGGCAAAAGCGCCATTATTGCGTCAAAAATTGTTTCCACCCTGAACTCAACCGGAACACCGGCGATTTTTATGCATGCCGCCGATGCGGTGCATGGAGATCTTGGAACCATCCGGCCCACTGACGTTATACTTTGTTTGTCGAAAAGCGGCAACACACCTGAGATTAAGTTATTGGTGCCTTTGCTGAAACTCGCCGGTAACACCCTGGTGGCAATGGTTGGGAATTCAGACAGTTACCTCGCCAGACAGGCTGATTTCATCCTAGATGTAAGTGTAACATCAGAAGTCGGCACCAATAACCTCGCTCCCACCGCCAGCACAACAGCCCAGCTTGCCATGGGCGACGCCCTGGCCACTGCCCTGCTAGAGTGCCGGGGATTTACCATGGATGACTTTGCCCGCTATCATCCGGGAGGTGTACTTGGCAAACAGCTTTATTTAAGAGTGCGCGATGTATATATAAATAATGAAGTTCCAAAGGTTTTGGTCAGCGATGATATCAAAACTGTTATCATCGAAATCAGTAAAAAGCGTCTGGGAGCCACTGCTGTAATCCGGGACGGTAAATTGGCAGGCATAATCACCGACGGCGATATCAGGCGAATGCTGGAGCGAAACGATACCCTGGCCCATCTGAGAGCTGCCGATATCATGTCTTGTAATCCGAAGACAATTGACCAGGATGCATTGCTATCGGAAGCCCTTGGGGTGATGAGGCAAAATAATATTACCCAATTGCTTGTGGCAAATAACGACCACTATGTCGGGGTGATCCACCTGCACGACATACTAAAAGAAGGGATTATTTAATACTCCGAAACATGCCAGAGAAACTTGATGAATTCAACGCCTACCGCGAAAAGATGAATAACCGGATTTTGTCATCAGACAACCTGGTGATGAAACGTATCTATAATATTGATTCAAACGCCTATCAGAATGGAGCCCTTTCGGTAAAGACCAAAGAAATGCTTGGCCTGGTGTCATCTCTGGTGTTGCGCTGTGACGACTGCATTCAATATCATCTTATAAAATGCTACGACAACGGTATTACAGAGAATGAACTTTTCGAAGTGCTGGCAATCGCTAACCTGGTTGGCGGAACCATTGTTATCCCACATACCAGGCGAGCCGTTGAGTTCTGGGATGAGCTGCAGGCAAAATAATACCATATTTTCCAATTATAACATTAGAGTTCCTGTATGATACTCCGCACTGAAAATATACTAAAGAAATACCGCAGCCGTATTGTAGTCAACCAAGTCAGTGTTGAGGTTAATCAGGGCGAGATTGTTGGCTTGCTTGGCCCCAACGGAGCTGGCAAAACAACCACTTTTTATATCATTGTCGGTCTAATTAAACCATTTTCGGGCAGGGTGTTCCTTGACTCCACCGAAATCACCCGCTTGCCGATGTACCGCCGTGCCCAGCTTGGCATTGGATATCTCTCCCAGGAGCCATCG
Organism: Lentimicrobiaceae bacterium; assembly: GCA_037445555.1. Classification (GTDB taxonomy): domain Bacteria; phylum Bacteroidota; class Bacteroidia; order Bacteroidales; family JAAYJT01; genus JAAYJT01. The sequence continues at coordinate 18,487 of JBBIKG010000003.1, read as the reverse complement.
GTTTTCCGTCATCTTAGTGTTGAGAACAACATCAGGGCAGTACTTGAGTTTTCCGGATTGAGTAAAGCGCAGCAATCAGAGAAGCTTGAATCGCTGATTGACGAGTTTGGGTTGCAAAATGTAAGGAGGAGTAAAGGGATAACACTATCGGGAGGTGAACGGCGCCGAACGGAGATTGCTCGATCCCTGGCAATGAACCCGAAATTTTTCCTACTCGACGAGCCCTTTGCCGGAGTAGATCCAATTGCGGTAGAAGACATTCAGTCAATTGTAGCGAAATTGAAAAACAAAAATATTGGGATCCTGATTACGGACCATAACGTGCACGAAACTCTGAGCATTACCGACAGGGCCTACCTGCTTTTCGAAGGATCCGTCATGAAGTCAGGAACCTCTGTTGAGCTTGCCGAGGATGAAAAGGTACGCAAAGTGTATCTGGGTCAAAACTTTGAACTCAGGCGCTAGCGATTTATAAAGGCCTTCGCCGCAATAACGGATCGGGTTTTGAGAGTCCGGAAAGCGTAGCATACATTTCGAGAATCCTTTTACTCACATAGGGTTTGTTTAATTCAGCCAAGAGCCAAGCCGACTGATGAAACTTAACGCTGTCGGGCAATATGATTTGCTTCGAGTCGGTGAGTTTGTCAAACAGTCTGTATACTGACTCATCAGAGACACCATCGCAGATCGAAAGGATAAGACGTTGGGAAGCATCTGGGTTAAATGCCTTCTGCATCAAGGCCTCAGTTTTTTCGATCATTTCATTATTATGCCTTTGGTTCACATTATTAAGAATAATAATGGCATTACCCGATTGCGGATAGCGTATAAAACTTGTGCGGAAGCCTTGCCAGGTGCCGTGGTGGTAAAAGATTTCCTGATTGAGATCTTGCCTTAGCCTGAAACCAAACCCATAAGGGATTTCCTTACCCTTACGTGTCACTGCAGGACTATATGCCTTGGCTATGATGTCGCTGCTGAGTAATTGATTCTCAGTAAGTGCCACATCCCATCTGAACAGATCGCCGGTTGAAGAAAATACGCCCTTGTCACCCAGAATATGATCGTGAATGGTAGGGGCCTCCAGGACTTGCCTGCGTCTGAACCCCCTGTGACCACTTGCTACCCATTTTACAGGAAAACCATTTGCGAAGACCTCTGTTGCCGTAAAGGTATACTGCATCTGCAGGGGGGTGAAAATGTGCCTCCTCAAGAAGGAAGTAAAAGACAAACCGCTAACTCGTTCAATTACAGAGGCAAGCAAAGCATACCCTGTGTTGGAATAGGCAAAACGCGCCCCGGGTGAGAAGTATGCAGGAACAGGGTTCATGACAAAAAGCCGGATGAGATCTTCGTTATCCGGCAATTTATTTTCCTTCCACTCATTTTCCACCAGAGCGAGATAGTCGGGGACTCCGGATGTGTGGTTAAGGAGGTTCCGAAGCGTAACCCCCTGATAAGGCAACTCAGGAATAAAACGCTGAAGTGAATCATCCAGGTCGAGCATTTGTTTCTGATAAAGCATCAGGATGGCTATGGCAGTAAACTGTTTGCTGACCGATGCCAATTGAAATGCAGTTTCTGCAGTAAGTGGTGTTTTATGCCCGAAATCAGAATAGCCAAACGACTGCTGGTAAAGAATGCGATTGTTGTTCACCACAAGAACATTCCCGTTAAATTGCATGGATCGGGCGCTGTGTCTGAAGAGGGAATCAATTTCATCCACCTGCCTTAAGGCAAAAAGTCTGCGCAACTCAGAGTCTTCTGCAACCGACAAAGGCAGAGTTGAATCGCCGGAGCTAATAGGCAGGCTGTTTCCGGGCAATACTATCAATCCGAGCACCATCAGGCAAACGAGATATCCCTTCTCTATGATCCGGCTTATGTTTGTTTGCATCATGGTATGAATCGCCCTACGAGACGGCAAAAGTAAAAAAGAAACCGGCATCCTACAACAAGGCAAGATGCCGGAAACCTTAAGGAAGGTTATCTGAATGCTTAATCCATGTATTTCTTCACCTCGAAGCTCGATACAGCGACATCGCCATGTATGAATATCTTATGTGCGCTTTGATCGAAGTTATCTGTTTCGTAGATGTTTCTTTCCTTTTCTTTAAATCCTTTGAATGATCTTCCCGAAAGAGCTGATTTGGCAGTTATCCGGCATCCTGAGTTTTCAGGAATTTCGACAGTGATAGATGAGGCACCGGCCTGCAATCTCACGTTAGTCTCGGCTGAGCGGTCGCCGAGTATCAGGCGTATAGATGATGCGCCACCATCCATTCTCACTGCGGCTACCTTCAACTTTTTCAGGTTGATGGTGGCGTCGGCAGCGCCAACATTCAAATCAAAATCCCACTCAGGCATATCATTCAGTTTAATATCAACCTTGTGTCGTATGTTGCTTCCGGATCTGATCCCGTCTTCGAGCTTGAGATTTACGGTATGTTTGCCGTCCTCTTCGTGGGAGGTCAGGCTATAGTTGCCGATATTGCCTTCACGCACCAGTTCAACAAGTTGCTGCGAGGTATCACCGATATTGAATTTACCGGCAGCGGCATCCAAACGTAGCTCAGCTCTGGCAATTGCCTCATTGTAAGGGAACATAAGGTATTGACGTTCGTTTTCCCAATCGCCCGACCTATTTTTGCGTTCGTTCGAGTCCTCACTTCGATAGCGTCGCCATTCAAATGGACTTCCGAAACTCCAGCTTCTTCCTTTGTCATAGTTTGAAACCAATAGTATGCCCAAGGCCAGAGTCAGGAATGAAATCGCGAGTTTTACATAGTTATTAAAGGGCAGCAACGATACACCCCAAAGAATAAAAGCCAATGGCCAAAGCTTCCAAAGCTGCCACCATTCAAAATTGATTATGCCCATGTTGTGCAGCACGATAACAGCACCCAGAAGGATGAGCAAAACACCCCAGAAAAGCCTTTTATAGTTCATAATGAATTGATTAAAAAATGTTAGCGACTTCTGTAATTATTGGTTATGGCCGGATTTCCCCAAAGCGGTGAAAATGAGCACGACACCGGCAATAATTATGGCAGCCGGCCAGATGTGGCTGAATGAAATGCGAGGAAGAAAGTTTGCAGTCATCATCAGCGCACCAAAGGCAATCAGCAGAATCCCGAACATCAAGCTATTATTATTGTACGGCTTGGCCGGCCTCGGAAAACTTTCATCTGTGGCATTAAAAGGCTTTGAAGGCTCCGCAGAATCCTGCGGTGGCGTTTCTGAAAACATCTGCGAAGTAATGGGACGCTCGGGTATGGCAACCCACAGGATCAGGTAAATCAGCGCACCACCGCCCCCGGCCAATACTGTAACAACAAACAATATTCGGATGATTACAGGATCCGTGCCCAGGTGTTCGGCAATACCACCCGCCACGCCTGCCAGTACGCGATTAATAGTACTGCGATAAAGCCTTTGGTTATTCATGAGATCAAATGTTAATGATTACAGATTTTTTCTACAAACCTTAGACGCATGTGCTCAGTATAAAGTTACAAACTACTCCTTACCCGGGCTTTCTTCGGGATTAACCTTTGCGGCAATGTGGATACTAGCTTCATACAGCAACAGCAAAGGGATACTAACCAGAATTTGACTAAACACATCGGGCGGGGTGATAATGGCCGATAAAGTGAGAATGATTACCAGCATGTATTTTCGGTTTCGGCGCATAAATGGTGCGGTCACTAGCCCAATTCTGGCCAGGAAAAAAACCAGTACGGGCAATTCGAACACGATACCCACGCCCAGAATCACCGATATCAGTGTTTGAACATATGAGGTCAGAGCTATTTGATTGGCTACCGAACTGCTCACATGATATCCCCCGAGGAAATTGATGGTTAGAGGAATAATCAAAAAGTAGCTGAACAGGACCCCAAACAGAAAAAGCAGGGAGATCACAAATACTGCACGGCGCGAGTGGCTTCGCTCATTCGTTTTCAGAGCCGGAATGATGAACTGCCAGAATTTGTAAACCACAAAGGGAAACGCCAGTACCAAACCTGCCACAAAACTCACTTGCATATGCATGAGAAACTGCCCCGATAACTGAATGTTAATGAGTCGCAGATCAAGTTTCTCAAAACAAAGCGATGGAAGCGAGAGTATGCGGCTTATCCGACACAGCGCTCGGTTAGTAATGAATTCTGGGTCTAGTGGCCAGAGGATGAATCTGTCGAAGATGATCTCGCGATTAAGGAAGGCAATAACTGACAGCACCAGAATAGCGGCCGCAGACCAAATAATCGTGCTGCGAAGCTCCTCCAGATGTTCCCAAAACGACATCTCTTTCTCCTGGGTCTGTGCATCAGATTTCATAGGGCAAAAATACATATAACTAAAAAACCAAACCTTTCTCAGATCATTGATACTGATACTGTTCTTTCTGCATGAGTACCCGCAATTGGTCGGCCATGTTGAGCATTTGAGCAACTGAGGTTAATGGCTGGCGAAAAAACACCGAAGGCCTTGGAGCCATCTCGAGTATGGCGGGTAAGGCTTTAAATGCCAACGCGACCGATGTGTATACATGGCTGAATCCTTTGCTGAACAATACCTGCCTAACAACTGGATTACTCATCTCGTGCGATACACCTGAGAACCCCGAGATGACAACGATGGCCCGTAAGCACATCTGTACTCCGACCCATAGTCCCTGTGCTGAAAAAACAAGTTCGCCGGCATCCGAAGATCTATAAAAGACACCTGAGAACAAAACCAAAATGATTAACTGAACCCATATCATGGGTTTCAAAAGACGGCGGTAAAGGTAGGGATACCTCCACAGCATGAAGCTCATGTATACTAACACAGTAACCGAAGACAGAATGAAGTCTGCCTTGCCAATTAAAATGATGCCCGACGGAATGGCTGCAATGTTTAATGCGAGCAGCCAGACAGAATATCGTTTAGTTACATCGCTTTGAGCAAATATCTTTCGCTGGTCCAGGGCGGGAGTTTCAAGATTGACGGCACCTGTTGTGCCAACCTTGGTACTGATAATAATACCGCTCAGTGAGGCTAAAAACCCTAATCCGAAATATATTGAAAACAAAATAATTATTAGCGCCCAGGGATCAGCAGCCTGATATCCCAACTGGCGGGCAACATAATCGAGAAGGTTGGTATAGATCTGTACCAGATTGAGCCCATAAATAATCAGGATGTTAAAGAGTTTTTGGGCAAAGGCTGTCATTACGGCAAAGCCACCGGCAATGAGAAACGAGGGAATGTTGCGGCCAAACAGGCGAATAAAAAATTCAAGCACCAGTGATTCGGCAAAAATTCCGACCATGGGGCCAAGGAGTGTTGCGCTTGGTGAAATAGATTTCATGAGCGCACATACGAGGCCAGCCCTCCAGATGAGACCGCGTTCAGGCCACAGCCTGTTAAACGCAACCATCAGCATCACTCCAAAAGAAGCAAGCACTGCGCCAGCGAAAGGTATACGCATGTTATGCAGGAAACTTCCTATGATTATCTCGACAGATGCCCAAAGCCCTCCGGCGACGGCAGCTTTAAGCCACTTCTGATGATGAATTCCGGATGTAGTCATTCGTGGAGTTTAATGAAACAGTTGTTTAAGCTCCTGGAAAAGTTCATCCATTTTATAAGAACTCAGATCATTGTAAACGATTGGAAGGATATTCCATTTTGTCGCAAGGGATTTGACAATGGATGGTCTGGCCGTGCAAATCAAAACTCTTGGCGGGTTTTGCAGAAGATCATCCAGGGCGGCGGCCCAGCCGCCGCCCTGCAACTCGAAGGGACCGACCTCGTCGACGATAACAACTCTATGACTCCCTTTACAGTCTGAGAGGATACGCTGCCCAAAAGTCAACGCTTCGGGATAAAAATAGAATCTGCGGAATGGAATTCCGGTTGCTTCATAGTCAGTGGTGCAGAGAGGCATTTTTGTCCCCGTCTGCACATCAACCAGGTCAAATCCTGCCCTCTCGTCATTCGACCATATTCCTTCTGCATAAAAACCTGCCATTGGGATGTTGTCATGGGACAACTTATCTATGAGTTGTTTGACGAAGGTGGTTTTTCCGATTCCCGACTCTCCCGAAATAAAGAAAACCTTATCCATTGTCATCACCGGGTAGAAATATACTGCTATCACCATAGCTCAAAAAACGAAACTTCCGCTCAAGTGCAAACTCATAAGCCTTTTTCCAGTCCGGACCCACAATAGCTGCAATTAAAACCAGCAGGGTACTCTTAGGTAAATGAAAGTTTGTTACCAATCCTCTGCAAAGTCGAAACCGATATCCCGGAGCAATCATTAAGGCTGTGGAAGCCTGAATCACATCCGTCTTGTTCTGCTCCATATACCCAATTAAGGCATGGAGAGCCTCTGATGTGCTGACCTGTTCATTATCAGGGCTGTAAGGCTCCCATTGTCCGGTAAAAAGATCAATCTGTCCGCCTGATCGCATTATTTTTGATCCAAGCCAATAGAGGCTTTCAAGGGTACGCATAGAGGTGGTTCCTACCGGAATAATCAAAGTACTGGCTAACAGACGGGTAATTACATCCTTGCGTATGATGTAGGCCTCTGAATGCATTTCGTGTTGTCCGATTTCGGAAGAGCTTACAGGCTTGAAGGTTCCGGCACCAACATGAAGCGTAATCCATTCCGTTCCAATTCCATTTCTTTTCAAATCATCCAGAACTCTGTCGGTAAAATGAAGTCCGGCAGTGGGTGCAGCCACTGAGCCATCCTGCAGGGCATACACAGTCTGGTAACTCGAAGCATCGGCAGGGGTATCAGGCCGATGGATGTATGGAGGTAACGGAATATGCCCGGCCAGCTCCATAACCTCTCCAAAGGATAGTTGCGGATTGCTCCATGTAAAAGTTACAATAACCGTATCACTTTCGACATTTTCTTTTCTAGCCCAGATCTTTAGGTTGGCTCCGGAGGCATCTGTACTAAGCTCAAGCACTTCATTCTTCCATTTCTTCAGATTTCCGACATACGCCTTCCATGTGCTCTGATGATGCCCGGCCAATGCAATCTGAAGGTCGGCCGTGGGGCTGGCAGGTTCAAGGCAGAAGACCTCGATATGGGCTCCGGTAGCCTTCGCAAAAATAAAGCGGGCTCGAATAACGCGGGTATTATTGAATACCAAGGTTGCATTTGGCGGGAGCAGTGATGGCAGGTTAGTAAAAACTTTCTCTTCGGGATGGCCATTTTTCCATACCAACAATCTGCTTTGATCCCGAATAGGAAGGGGATATTGCGCTATCAACTCAGCTGGGAGCAGATAGTTAAAATCTTCGATTTGAATGTTTCTAGGATCGGTCATGGGTTTTGCGCCGCCAAAAATATTCAATTCCACCGAAATGGCAAGACGCAGCCTGCCCCCCATCTAACGACATCCCTTGAATAAATCGCTGACGTCAATATCTTTGAGGTATTCAGGAAGCAGGGCTTCCAGTTCCACAACCTGAAGACTCCTGATTTTATTCACCGCAGGATTATACCACAATTCAACATAAAAATCGCCGACCAAATATAGTTTAACGGCGTAGCAACCATCCCTTCGCTCAGCCATTTCACAACCATGCTCAAGGACAACCGAGGCGCGCTCAAGCATGTCAAGAGCCATAAATTGTTCTGCAGTAAACATATGTCAGCTTAAATGCGAGTAATTAAATATCATGAGTTCTTGTAGGGAAACTCCTATGAAACCCTTGCAGCCTCTCTTCGGTACCGGGAACATAATTCGGGCAAAACGCCCTGATTGGCATTCCCGATAAAAATTCTGACCAGGTCGACCACTCCCCGCTTATTGTACAAAGTGGCAAGTGCTGCATCAAACACTTTAAATTCAGAATTGTTTTTAACCGATTGTGTGACGGCTTCGAAGTCTTCCCATGACAATTTATGGGGCAACTCAAGATAATACACATCCCTGAGGTCATTATCCTTGTAGATATATTCATCCAGAAGTTCGAGGTCAAAATATTTGACAACGCTAATAAGACTATCGACAGGGCCAATCTTACGATTGGCAGCAAACAAAACACCACGATTTTTGTAGGCCTTTAACAGCCCGGGCAGATATCCCAGTTCGCCAAGCTGAAATCGAATCGAAGGCAGTGATTCATTATTGAGCAAGATTCGTCCTTCAGCGGCATCAAAAGGCACGGGGAAACTTTTTTTAATATCTTGAGTTACACGAATGATGTTGTCATTATCGCACATTTCGCCGGTGCGCAATACAGCAAAAACCCAGCTTGGCAGCATGTTCTGCCTGCCGGACGGAATTTCAAAGTGATCGTAATATCCCGGCAACGGACAAATATCCTCAAGCACAAATTCTTCGAACGGTAAATCCCACTCAAAACTGGTCAGCTTTTCTCTTTTCCAGAGGGTGCCGATTGAACAAAATTCTTTTTTCATGTGCGGATGGTATTGGTTTACAGCCTATCAACAAACAAAAACCCTGAGTGTTTAACAAACTGATGACTTGGGTATAACTATACCTCGGAAGATTGCGCTTTAGTTTCGGAGACAAGCAGTCGAGAATATTCCGGGGAGCAGAAAAACTACCCTTTGTGACTGATTTCTGTCAGACGTTTCTTGTCGAGGATTTCAACGTAATCAGATGTAATTTCTATAAGCGCATCATTCTTAAACCTTGTAAGGATCCGGGCTACGCTTTCGATCGACATACCGGCGATTTCGGCAAGATCTTTACGGCTAAGTTGCAGAGGAAATTTATCCGCTTTGTAGATCCGGTTAGCCAGGCAAAGCAACACATCCGCAAAACGCCCATAGGTCTGTTTTTGAGTAAGGCAAAAGAAGCGGCCGTAGGTGATTACGGTATGCTCGGCCAGGAGGCTTAGCATCTTACTGGCAAAGCGGGCATTCGAATTCAGGATTGACATGAACACCCCCATATCAATGATCTGAGCGGTGGAGTTCATGTACGCTTGCGCAGAATAATAAAAAACCGAGCTTCCCTCAAAACAACTGGAAAGTCCGAGGATATTATTGGGCGGAAGTATTTGTATCACAAGTTTTTCGCTATTGTTTTCCATGAATAGCTTCACCAGGCCTTCGCGCAATATGATGATATGGCTGGCAAACGAGCCCTGCTTGCAAAGTATCTCGCCCGCCTTAAAATTGATCACCAACATCTTGGATTTCAACAATTCGTATTCAACTGGCGTGAGCAGGTCGAAACACAGATTGTTGCACTGGCTTATGGTGCAATAACTGCCATGGTTACTTACGTACTCGTTCATATATCCTGTCCTCCATTCTTCCTAAACATCCTTTGCTCAAAGATCAAAAATATTTTTGATATAAATCAAAAAAAATTATGATGAGGTTATAAAAAAACACGAAACTATTTGGATATGTTCATAAAAGAAGCGTATCAAAGAGTAAGTTAACTTCGCAACGCTAAAAGAATAGATTGACTAATTATGAAAAATTCGCTAACTTCTCGTGTAATCACTATTCTGGTTGTGCTGGTGCTCCCGGGTTTCATCATCTATCAGACCTTTATCAGGGCAAAAATGCAATTAGAACCCCACCAGGTTGAAATTGCTTTCAAGGCCGATCACATCAGCTCCGTTGATCATTCGCAGTTTGCAGAACTGAAAAAGAACTTCAAACAACCTCAGGAAGTTACAGCCGCCTGTTTATCGTGCCACACCGGGCGTGGCGAGGAGGTAATGGCAACGGCTCACTGGACATGGTTGAGGGAAGTTTCCCGTCCTAACGGCGAAAAAGCAATGATCGGCAAAGCAAATATCGTAAATAACTTTTGTACGGGAACGGCCGGCAACAATGGGTCGTGCATGCGTTGCCACATCGGTTATGGATGGAAAGACAAAACATTTGATTTCTCTAACCAGAACAACATCGACTGCCTGGTTTGCCACGACCAGACGCGAACTTTCATCAAGAAAAAAGGAGGAGCCGGCATGCCCAGCACACCTGAAGAAGCAACCGCAGAATTTCCGGCGCCTGATTATAATTACATAGCTCAGAACGTAGGTCGGCCCGACAGGCACAACTGTGGAGTTTGTCACTTTTTCGGAGGCGGAGACAACAACGTGAAGCACGGAGACCTGGAAAAAGCGCTGCTTAGCACCAATAAAAACGTTGACGTTCATATGGGCGTTGATGGAAAAAACATGGATTGCATCGATTGTCACACTACTGAAAGGCACAACATATTGGGAAGATCCTATTCAGTATCTGCAGATAATACCAACAGGATTTCCTGCGAACAATGTCACACCTCGACTCCTCACGGGAACAATTTGCTTGATAATCATTATCGCAAAATTGCCTGTCAGACCTGCCACATTCCCGAATTTGCCAAAGTGAACTCCACTGTGATGTACTGGGACTGGTCGCAGGCCGGAAGAACCAAGGAAGACGGAGGATTCATTACCGAAACAGACACTTATAATAATAATGACTACCTCTCCATAAAAGGCCGCTTTGTGTGGGACCGGAACGTGAAACCGGATTACACCTGGTTTAATGGCACCGCCAGTCACTTCCTTTACGAAGACACCGTTACCGAACTGCCGGTGAAAATCAATACACTTTATGGCAACGCAACCTGTCCCGACTCAAAAATATGGCCCATCAAGATTCACAGGGGTAAACAGCCTTTTGATTCAGAGTATAAAACCCTGCTTAGCATGAAAGTGTATGCGAAACACCAGGGCGAAGGCGCTTTTTGGATGGATCTGGATTTTGACCGTTCTATTGCCTTGGGAATGGAATATGAAAACCGTCCCTACAGCGGTAAATGGGAGCACCTTCCTACTGAGGTTTATTGGCCTGTAAATCACATGGTATCACCCAAAGAAAAGGCCTTAAAGTGTGTCGATTGTCATACGCGAGGCGAAGGCCGCCTGGCAAAACTCCAAGATTTTTATCTGCCTGGCCGTGACCGGTCCAAGGTTGCCGATTTTGGCGGGATGTCAATCATTATCCTCTCGCTGATCGGCGTGTTCACCCATATGATGCTCAGAATCTTCCGTAAAAACTTTTAACAAATACCTTCATGACTCAAAAAGTATTATACAGCAAATTCGAACGCTTCTGGCACTGGACACAGATGGCGCTGGTAGTTTTGCTTACTATAACCGGCTTTGAAATCCACGGCGATCTGATACTGTTTGGCTTCGAGCAAGCTGTACTAATTCACAACTCTGCCGCATTTTTCTTTATGGGACTAACCGCACTCACCTTATTCTGGATGTTTGCCGGTGGAAATTATAAAAATTATATCCCAACCACGAAGAAGTTCAAAGCCCAGGTAAATTATTACACCAAGGGTATCTTTCGCAAGGAGCCTCCACCATTCGTTGACAAAACCTATGAAAACAAGTTTAACCCCATACAAAGGCTGGTATATCTGGCGTTGATCATTTTAGCCTTTCCGGCACAAATCATCTCCGGGCTTCTATACATGTATTTTCGATATCCCGGCAATCCTATAGATGGCGAAATGCTCAGAATCATCGCTGTCGGCCATACTGTAATAGCCTTTCTTGTAATTGCATTTGTGATCATCCACCTGTATATGACAACCACTGGGGAAAATGTCACTACCCATGTCAAAGAAATGATTACCGGTGTAAGTCAGCACTCTTCCAACGAAACAGAAAAAGCCAATCAATAATTTCAACACCTATGAAAAAAATATTTCTCGCATTTGCGATAGCTGCATTGATGGTTTCGTGCAGCAAGAACGAAAAGTTCGACTCGACCGACCAAATGGTTGAAAAAGCCTGTAAAGAGGTCCAGTTTATGACCCCTGAGGAGCTTCACACCCTTATGGAAAACTACGAAACCTATACCCTGATCGATGTTAGGCAGGAGCTGGAACACTACAAAGGGTATATACCGGGAAGCGTAAATATTCCGAGAGGAAGCCTTGAGTTTAGCATAAATGACCCAATATTCTGGGAACAAACCGGTCTGTATGAGCCTGCCAAGGAGGACCGTATTATATTGTATTGTCTGAAAGGGCAAAGAAGTACATTGGCTGCAGTGAGCCTTAAGAAACTTGGTTACAAAAATATTTTCGTCATCAAGGACGGATATAAAAACTGGGAGTTAACCTATCCTGAGATTTTCGAGAAAGCCCTGGATAAGCTTTCGGGACAGGGAAGCGCTCCTGCCAAATCTGGAAGTTGCTAGTAAACAAATAATTATTAATCAAACCAAATCAAGTACTATGAAAAAAATCAGTCTTTATCTATTGATGGCCCTGGTAATACCAACTATGCTGATTACCGGGTGTAAGAAAGAAGAGGAACCTAACAAGTATCAGATTCTGTTCGACTACCTGAAGGCCAACGCATCCACCATGGACCTTCCTTCAGTACATGCCACAGTGGGCGGACAAGCCTGGGCTGTACCAGCTGCCACCCTGAATACCACTTTATCTGACTATTACATCATCGACCTGCGTTCTGCCACCGACTTTGCAGCCGGCCGTATCCAGGGAGCTGTAAACACTACCCTTGCCAATGTTCTGACAGAAGCCGCCAAAGCCGGCACAAAAAAAATCATGCTTGTCTGTTACTCAGGACAAACCGCAGCCTTCGCTCTGGCGGCCTGCCGCCTCAGTGGCTATCCCAACACATTCTTCCTGAAGTGGGGCATGAGTGCCTGGACATCAACCAGAGATGTCTGGACCTCAAGAATTGGGAATATCGCTACGGGACATGCCAACTGGAAAACTCCTCCGGCTTTTCTCACACCTGTGGCCGCCACCAAAACGCCAGTAATTAAGAGCGATTCAGATTTGGGCGCTACTATTCTAAAAGAAAGAATCGCAGCTGTTTTAAATGAAGGAACCAAATTTGTGCTCCCAGCTGACGTATTAGCCACTCCATCTAACTACTTTATCGTTAATTACTGGACCGATGCGAACGTTGCAGCAAACGGCAACGGTCACTTCGTGGGGGCTTACCGTATCAATCCGATGACCCTTGCTGCCGGTGAAATCAACAACTTAGATCCCAGCAAGAAGATTGTTCCCTACTGCTGGACAGGACAAACTTCAGCAGCAGTAACCTTCTACCTTAGAGTATTAGGTTTTGACGCATGGGGCCTGCAATGGGGATCAAACGCCTTGGTAAACTCGCTACTGACATCAAACAAGTGGCCCGAAGGGCAGCAAAATCTGCCTTTGGTTACCAACTAATCATCACCCCGCCTGCTTTAAAGGCAATAGAAACCAGGGCCAATGCAGGCAGTATGCAAGCCCTGGTTTCTTATCAAAAGAACAACCAGTTCATTAAAACAAACAACCGTGAAAACAATACGCTTTTTATTACTTGTAATCATTGCAGGATTCTATGCCCAGCATCAGGCAATTGCTCAGGGCTGCGCCCCCCCAAAAAGCAGTGAGGGAATCAGCCTGATAGGATTTATTCAACCACAGTTTGAAACCAAGTTTTTAAAAGACGGAGCCAAAAGTTCCTTTACCTTTAACCGTGCACGCATCGGTGTTACCGGAAATATTCCCTACGACATTCTTTACTATGCCGTGCTTGAAACGAGTGCTTTTAAAGACGAAAACCCCTTCTTACTTGACGCCTTTATTTCTTACCAGAGGTTTTCATTTGCAAAATTCTCCATCGGTCAGTTTAAATCTCCTTTTACCCTGGATATGAGTACGGCATGTAACTCCCTCAACACAATCTACAGGGCTGCCGCCATACAGAATCTTGTAAGCCCCGACAGGGACCTGGGAGTGATGATTTCAGGATCGGTGCTCGATCAGAAGCTTTCATACAGTCTTGCTTTGACGAACGGAACCGGAAAAGGCATTTTTGATAATAACCAAGGAAAAACCTTCCATAGCCGCATCGTGCTTGCTCCGCTAAGTTTTATTAAATTGGGTGGCGGCATGCAATACGGACAACACCCCAGTGTGGTTGACAATTCTACCGAAGAAGATTCGCGCTTCAGATGGGCGGCTGATGTGCAAATGAACTATAAAAATTTCGACCTGATTGGTGAATATATTTCAGGTAAAGACAAAGGCTCATACGTTGTAGGTGGCGGCTGCGGCGGTGACCCAACGATTGTTGAAGGAAATCTTAACCGTAGCGGATACCATGTAACCGCCATGTATAAAACACCCTGGAACCTGCAGCCGGTTTTTCGGTACGAAAATTGGAATACAGACCGTGATACACCAAACAGGGTGGAGCATACAATGGCATTCGGGTTTAACTACTGGCTGAATGACTGGACACGTATCCAGCTCAACTATCTTTATAAGGCCGAAGAGAAGATGGAAGTAAAGAATGACGAATTGCTGATTCAGTTTCAGGTTACCTTCTAAAATAACTATTACTATGAAAACAAAAAGTTTATTGATCGGAACGGTGTTGCTTTTAGGCAGCATGGCCAATCTTATGTCGCAAGACTTAATTTCAGTGGAAGATCTGTCAAAAAATCTTAAAAATGCCAAGCTGGTAATCGTAAGTGCAGGTCCGGCGGCCGAATATGCCAAAGTGCATATCGCCGGAGCAATAAATATTCCCTACAACAGCTTCGACAAACCAGGCAAACCAGAGGGTTTGCTGGCAACGGATGGTGAAATTGCCAAAATCCTTGGAGACAAAGGCGTTTCGGAAAAAAACCAAATTGTGGTTTACGATGAGTTTGACGGACGTTATGCAGCTCGCCTATATATGATTATTAAATACCTGGGTGCCGCTGATGTAAAATATTTAGATGGCGGAATGGAGGCCTGGAAAAAGGGACGTAAGCCCGTAACACGAAATCCGTCAACCATCGCCAAAGCTACATTTACACCCTCACCTGTTAAGAAACATATGGCTGCCATGCAGGAAGTTGCCTCGCTGAAGTCTAATGTTGTGCTCATTGACTGCCGTGCCCCGGGTGAATATAAAGGCGCCGAAAATAATAGCAAGGGACATATCCCCGGAGCTATCAATATCGAATACAAAGAGCTGCTCACTGCTGATGGAATGTTGAAATCCAAAGCCGACCTTGAAAAGGTGTATGCTGCTAAAAACGTTGGAAAGGATAAAGAAGTGATTCTTTACTGCAGCTCAGGAGTCAGAACAGGACTTCATTTTTTGGCGTTGACAAGTGTTCTGCAATACCCTAACGTGAAGGCATATGACGGTGGCTACAACGAATGGGAGCATACGAATCCCGGCAAAACAAATAAATAGTTGAAATTCAAAAACCTATATCACCGCCACTAGTTAGTTTTTGAAACTTAACACTACTCGTACGACAAAACCGACATTGAATTTTTCCCTCTAAGAGGACAGGAGAGCGGCAGGAATGCCGCTCTTTTTTTTAAAAAAAAGCGAAACCTATTCATTAAATGGTTTTTTTGCCAGTTTCCTTGTTCTGCGCAGAAAACCATAACGATCACGCCTGATTATCAACTGGCTATCCAATCCATGTAACCAAATATTGTAGCGTCGTTGCTTTCAATTCTCGCAGACTCGTAAGAGATTCGCGACCAGACCAGCAAACCGGGCATTTAATAAGCGTTAGGGCAAAAAAGTACATAATATTGAATTCCTATAAAGCTTGGTATTATCTGTGTTTTCACTGAAAATGAAGACTTGAAACTATTAGCGTATGAGAACTACCGTTCCATGGATAACACTTTGCGGATGCGTAGCTGAGAATACAGGAAGCTTGTATGTGATCACCCAGGCATACACACCGGCAGGAGCAAGTTTGCCTGATTTCAATTGCCCATCCCACCCATGAGCAAGGCTGTTGGTCTCAAACACCTTCTCGCCCCAGCGATTGAATATTTCCATACGGTAATCTGAGATCACTGTGTTCTCTGCCAACGGGTTAAAAGTAGTATTCCTCCCGCTACCTTCCGGCCAGAAAGCATTTACGTCGGGTTTGGGTTTGTATTCACAAGGAATCACCACCAAACTGGCCTTACCGACGCATCCGTTTTCGTCAATTACTTCAACCCAATAGCGGCCTTCTTTCTCAACTGTAAAGGTGGGCCTGGTGCTACGGTCTTGCCAGGTATAGGCCAAATAACCCAGGCCCGGAGTGATCTTCGTTGGCTCAAGGATACAGATGGTGTCTGAATCGGCAAGTTTGACTATCGGCAATGGATTGACCTTGACCGGCACTATGGTAATATTTTCGCATCCGAACTGATTAACAGCCGTAAGTTGGTAAACACCTGAGTGCGCAGGGGTAAGTTTACCCAAAGGCCAACTGCTTCCTTTCCAGGAGTTTCCGCTTCCATCTTTCCATGTGTAGGTTACTCCGGCTTCTTCTTTTGACGCCCTGAGGGTAAGGGAAGTACCTTCACAATAGTTACCGCCACCAGATATGAGGGCATCGGGAGATGAAAAAACAGTGATAGTTCCCGGAACTACAACAGCCGGCTGCTGTCCTTTCAGTTTCTTGGCATAAATGAAGAATGAGTTGTTCCATACAAGTGTCGAGACGCCCTTGTTCAACGCAGTAAAAGTAATGACGAATAATGTCTCATCCACACCAAAATCGACAGCTTTGTTATTGGAATTAAAGATAATTTGCATCAACCCAGGCCTGATTCTGACCACTTGCAAACTATTATCATTGATCTGGCTGTTTAAACCGGTGAGCTTGTTGAACATTGTTATACTTTCATCAAATTCGATCTGAAGTGTAAATCCAACCACATATTGAACACCTGTTGTTTTAATCGGGATAGATATCTCACTGTTCATACAACCTTCTCCGTTTTTGGCAATGATGTCAACATTTTGCTCAAAATATATATCGAACCGTGAGCTCGATACACAGCCTTTAGCATCCATTACCCATGCAGTAAACTTGCCGGGCTCTGGTGTAATAAATTCCGGCGAACTTTTCCATTCACCAATCGAATCAATGCGGTATTTGAACGGTTTATAATTCCCCGAGGCTAGTATATAGGCACTACCACCTGTTGAACCCTTCACATTGGTGGTGTAAACAGCCATTATTTTTGGGGGATCGTTTACAGTAATTTTCATCATCCCGGACATACTCGTCTCACCATCGCTAACTGTCAAAATATATGTGGTAGTTTGTGAAGGGCTCACTATTGGGCTCGGATCATCAGATTTAAACCCTGCAGGCACCGAAGTCCAGTTGTAGGAATATTTACCCGATCCGCCTTTGATACTTGATAATAGTTGAATTGGGTCACCAGGACAAATTTCATCTGAAGAGGGAAGCACTCTGACCACAAGAGGTAATTTCTTAACAGCAATTGTAAGTTCACTTGCCCTGGTGCAGCCGTTAATATCTGTGACTGTTAATCTCACGGTGGTAGTCTCATTCATTTCCCTGGTGGTTGGGCTCTGGGCCGTGGGATCCAAAAATACGGAGGCAGGAGTCCATGAATAGCTTATAATGGGGTAAGATGAAGACGCTGTGGCATCAGTAATAGTGACCCAGGAACCTGATTCTATTTCACGATCAGCCCCTGCAAATACCTGCGGAGTGGCTGTTACTGTGATCGTGAAGGAGCAACTTTCAACACAGTCTACAGCACTATTCGAAGTGTAAATAAAGGTATAAGTACCAGGAATTACCGGATTGAACTGTGTGATATTAACTCCCTTGTAAGTTACCGTACCCGGTAGGCTGAACATTATAACCTCACTGTTCTGGCAAACTGGCTCAAAGGATGGGCAAGTTGTTCGAACCAGCGGGTGAATGGTTACCGGATAAGAAGTGACAAGGGCACACTGACCGCTGTCAGGAGTGAATGTATATATGAATACTCCAACCGAATCAGTTCGTATAATCTCCGGGCTCCAAGTGCCACGCACTCCTTCATTTGAAATTGTCGGCAGATGGGTCGGTGCAGAATCCTGGCAAAAAGGCCCAACGGGTTGGAAAGTAGGCAGTACAGTAGGAATAATCGTGACAGACAAATCAGCTGCTACAGCACATTGCCCTTCATCAGGAGTGAAGGTGTAGGTTGCTGTTGTATGGTTGCTAATCACCGGCGACCAGGTTCCGCTGATCCCATTTCTTGAAACGGTGGGCAGTGCCGGTATCGAAGATCCTGCACAATAAGGTCCCACAGGGTCAAACACCGGAGTAACCCGGGGGAGGATGGTAATTACCATTGAAGTGGTATCTGCACATTGCCCTTCATCAGGAGTGAAAGTGTAGCTTGCTGTTGTATGGTTGTTTATCACCGGGGACCAGGTTCCGCTGATCCCATTTCTTGAAACGGTGGGCAGTGCCGGTATCGAAGATCCTGCACAGTAAGGCCCCACAGAATCAAACATCGGAGTAACCCCGGGGATGATGGTAATCACCATCGAGGTGGTATCTGCACATTGCCCTTCGTCAGGAGTGAAAGTGTAGCTTGCTGTTGTATGGTTGTTTATCACCGGGGACCAGGTTCCGCTGATCCCATTTCTTGAAACGGTGGGCAGTGCCGGTATC
>JBBIKG010000002.1:0-151163 GCA_037445555.1 Lentimicrobiaceae bacterium | reverse complement strand
ATGAAGACCGGAGTTTTTTTCATAACGGTTGCTTTTTAAAGGTTGTTTAAAAGAGTGCGATTGAGGGCAAATATAGGAAAAAGGTTGAGCCTGTCAATATGGTTTGAAATTAGTGGTGCATGTAAGTATTCCTGATGGTTTAATAATCAAGGCGGTCGATACGGGAAACGTGGATCAGCAGCCATAGAGATGTACGGGCAGGGATTTGAAGCCTTCAGGTCAATGATTAAAAACACTGCAAGCGACTTCCGTCTTTCGCCCCTGGAGCGAATAATTAAGGAGAGATTTGGCGGGCAACTGACATTGAGTGTGGATCTGAAGTTCATTCTTTGATGTCTTGAAGTCAAAACAGGTTTTTCGAAAATTGGAGTTAAGTGTATCGTTTCACTTTTTTTTGTATCATTGATGTTCGGCAATCATTAAGAAAGCAAACCATCAGAAACTGCCATGAAGTGCCGGAAACCAAAAAGAAATAACCTCTTAAAATGAATGTTATGTTGCGGAAACATTTCTTCACCCTCCTTATTGCCTTGGTAATCAGCATTGGGCATTCTGCAGCTCAAATTGATGTGGTACCGGTTTCGGCCGATCAGATGCCGGGGGTGTACGAAGGATTTTATTATTGCCTGCCGCGAACGGTGCTCAGGGTGGATGTACTGATTGAAGAAACCGAGCAGGTGAGGGGCCCGTTTGCCGATTATGCCTCGCGCATGCTGGGGTTGAGCAACGTGGTAAAAACCAACAGCCGTACCTTTTCAATTTCAAGGGTAAGTCTCACTTCTTATCAGGAAGCCGACCCCGCACAGTATTACTTTATTCGCATGCCCCTGAAAGTGCCGTTGGGACTCAACCTGGCACTCAACAACGATGCTACCCTGCGCTCGCTTGATATGCCCGTTGTTGACACGGATAAAAAGAAACTGCGGGTCACCCGTATCGAGGAGGTGAAGCAGTTAATCACCGATCTGCCATTGCCTGAGTATATCGAAAAAGTAGATACCATAGTGAGCCGGATAAGCATTGATACCCTGACGTTTGAGAAGATCACCTTTCCGCGTACGTATATCGAGAAAACCATGGAACAGAAAGCCCGTGAGGCTGCCGACTATATCCTCAAGCTCGAAGACGACCGCATGAAGCTCCTCACTGGGTTTCAGGAGATCGGGTATCCGGGCGAAACTATCAAGTACATGAACGAGCAATTACTGCAGTTGCAGGCTGAATATCTGGCTTTATTCAAGGGAAAATCACGAACCAGGCAATATCTCCAATCCTACGTGATTGTGCCCGAGCCCGGAAACGAAGGCGCGCCAGTTGCATTGTTCCGGTTTTCCGCCAATGCCGGCATCCAGGATAAGAATAGTTTCGAAGGCGAACCTGTGACAGTGGCATATCAGGGGTTGAGAAGCACCATTGCTCCTGCTGGCCACGAAAAATTGCGCCAAAGCACCAAGCGCGCCTCCAATGGCCTTTATTACAGGATTCCCGAAAAGGTCAGAATTTCCGTCAGGAGGGGCAACGAAACCCTTGCCGAAAATGAATTTCTTGTTGCCCAGCTGGGCATGACATCAACCCTTCCCACCCGGGGAGTCAGATCGGTGGAGTTTCATCCGCAGACCGGCAGCGTGATGCGCCTGAAACTTGAATAACCTCAGGGTAAAATAGCACGTCTGACTTTCACCAGTTTGGTGAGCAGATCTTCAAGTTTCGCAAGGGGTAGCATATTTGCGCCGTCCGATAACGCTTTTGCCGGCTCGGGGTGGGTTTCAATAAATATGCCGTCGACTCCGGCCGCTACGCCTGCCATGGCGATTGTTTCGATCATCTCAGGCTGTCCGCCCGACACCCCTTCGGGCTGGTTGGGCTGCTGAAGTGAGTGGGTTACATCGAGCACGACAGGGTATCCCAGTTTTTTCAGACTATAGATGTTGCGGTAATCCACTACCAGATCGTGGTATCCAAACATCGATCCGCGCTCGGTGAGCATCACGTTGGGATTGCCCTCATCAATAACCTTTCGGGCGGCAAAAACCATACTCTCGGCTGACACAAACTGTCCTTTCTTGATATTCACCATCTTTCCGGTGCGCGCTGCCGCCTGCAGCAATTCTGTCTGCCGGCAGAGAAAGGCAGGTATTTGCAGCACATCCACATAATCGGCAGCTATGGAGGCTTCGGATTCGGAATGGATATCGCTGAGCGTGGGTGTTTTA
Organism: Lentimicrobiaceae bacterium; assembly: GCA_037445555.1. Taxonomy (GTDB): domain Bacteria; phylum Bacteroidota; class Bacteroidia; order Bacteroidales; family JAAYJT01; genus JAAYJT01. The sequence goes on along the minus strand of JBBIKG010000002.1, from coordinate 148,950 downwards.
AGCAACGACCTTACCCTGCCCAGCACCTCAAGCGCTTCCTTGTCGCCGATTCCTTTGAACGAGGAGCTTTTAGTGCGGTTGGCTTTCCTATAGGATGCCTTGAAGATAAAAGGTATCTCGAGCCGGTTGCAGATATTTTTGATGGTGATGGCTATTTCGAGCGGCATGGTGGCGTTTTCCACCACACACGGACCGGCGATAAGAAAAAAATTGCCTGAATTAAGGTGGGTGATACCTGGCAGGCTTTTAAGCATGTGCATCATAGGGCAGAGGGTTATTTTTTTGTATAATGTTTTTATCAGAAAGGGAATCAGTATCCATATTTCTTTTGCCACAGCGCCCGTAGCCTGGCTCTGATCTCATGTTCGCGCGTGTTTTGTTGCGGTTCGTAGATACGCCTGCCGCTCAGCCCAGCGGGAAGGTACTCCTGAGGTGAGAAATTCTGATCGAAATCGTGTGAATATTCGTACCCATGCCCATATCCTATCTCTTTCATAAGCGAAGTGGGTGCGTTGCGCAGGTGGAGAGGCACGGCAAGATCGCCCTTGGTTCTGACCATTTCAGAGGCTTTTTCAATGGCCAGGTAGCTGGCATTGCTTTTAGGCGATGTAGCCAGATAAATGGCCGTTTGGGAGAGTATGAGTCGGCATTCGGGATATCCGGTACTGTGCACTGACTGAAAGCATGCGTTTGCCAGCAAGAGGGCATTGGGATTGGCATTGCCAATGTCTTCAGAAGCAAGAATGAGCATGCGTCGGGCAATAAACAGGGGATCTTCTCCTGCTTCGATCATACGAGCTAGCCAGTACACTGTAGCGTTTGGGTCGGAACCGCGCATAGATTTGATGAATGCGGAAATGATATCATAATGCATTTCCCCGCCCTTGTCATATATGGCAAGGTTTTGCTGCACTACCTTCATTACCGACTGGTTTGTGATGCTGACCTTAGGGTCGTTTTCGATTTTTGCGGCTGCCAGCAGTTCTATGGCATTAAACAACTTTCGTGCATCTCCGCCTGAGACCCTCAGGAGTGCATCTGATTCTTCAAGCACCACTTCGGTCTGATAATTCATGCGCAGGTGTTCGATGGCTTTCATTGCCAGCCTCAGAAGGTCATCTTTGACTAATGCTTTCAGGATATATACCTGGCAACGGGATAATAGCGGTGAGATGACTTCGAAGGAGGGATTTTCGGTAGTGGCGCCAATGAGCGTGATGATGCCCCGTTCTACGGCCCCGAGCAATGAGTCCTGCTGCGATTTACTGAAACGGTGTATTTCGTCGATGAACAGGATGGCGTTTTTCCCGGCATCTTTGGCAAGGGCAATCACTTCTCGCACTTCCTTAACTCCACTGCTAATGGCGCTAAGGGTGTAGAATGGCCTGTTTAAATATTTCGAGATAATGAAAGCCAGTGTTGTTTTGCCTACTCCCGGTGGCCCCCATAGAATTAAAGAAGGCAGGTTGCCGCTTTCGATGGCCTGACGCAGAATGGCTCCTTTACCTACCAGGTGATCCTGACCAAGGTAGTCGTTGAGTGTCAGCGGCCTGAGCTGCTCAGCCAACGGTACAATCATATCAACAGAATTTTTAGCCAAGTTACAATAAAATAGTCAGTTTTTGAGCTGCGTTTTCATATATTGAAACCTGGATTGAGCGACTATATGTATATTCGTAGACTTAACACACTCACGATGGATCTGCAAATCAACAACCGTTTGTATATTGTTTGCGGTGCGGCTACCGGCCTCGGAAGAGCTGTTGCCGAACGGCTTGCCACAGAAGGCGCCAAAGTACTCGCCATTGCCCGCAGGAGTGAAAAACTGAAGTCGCTTCAAGATCAGTTCCCAACCCAAATCGAGGTATTAGCCGGAGATCTCACAGACCAGGCATTTCATGCGTCTATACTGGAGGCTCTTCATGGTCGTATTCCCGATGGGATGTTGGTAAATGCCGGCGGTCCTCCTGCAAAGTCCTTCGCCGAAACCGTGCTCAGCGACTGGGATGAGGCATATCTTCTCCTGCTGCGATGGAAGGTAGCTCTGGTGAAAAGTATTCTGCCGCAAATGGTCGAGCGCCGTTTTGGTCGCATTGTTTTTATTGAAAGCATGTCGGTGAAGCAGCCGGTCGAAAATCTGGTTCTTAGCAATTCATTGCGCATGGCGGTGGTGGGTATGGCAAAAAGCCTGGCAACGGAGGTTGGGAGCCAAGGAATTACAGTAAATATCATGGCGCCCGGCTATCATGATACGCCTGCCATGGAACGCCTGTTTGTGAAAAAAAGCCAGCTCACGGGTGTTGAGGTATCGAAAGCACGCGAGATGTTTGAAAAAGAACTCCTGACCGGCCGTATGGGAGATGCTGCCGACTTTGCCATGCTTGCGGCATGGCTGCTGTCGCCCGGGGCTTCGTACATCAACGGACAGACTTTCTCAGTGGACGGAGGCCTCGTCAGATTTGTGTTTGGCTGACGCTAAAGAAAAGGAATACCGGGATCCACATCGCGCACATAATCGTACAGGCCACCTTCCAGTATCCAGATGTTTCTGAGATTGTGTTTTTCCTGCAGAAACAGGGCGACCTGATCGCTTTTCATGCCGTAGCTGCAATAAATGACTACCTTCCTATCGCGCGATACCAGATGATGACTGTCGGCAAACATGCTCTTTTCTATATGAATGGCAGCGGGCAGATGACCGAAGTCATAGGCAGCCTGTTCGCGGATGTCAATCAATTGGATGTCCAGACCTTTGTCAATCCAAGTTTTGAGTTCGGCGGGCGTGATAAATTTCATGCAGCAAAGCTACATATTTGCAGAATAACCGAACAATCTCTTCGATTTGATAGTTTCAGCCACAAAACGAGGCACCATGCTTTCCCATGATTCATCGTGGTGACGAATTTTTTCAAGCACCTGCTGCGAAAACACATTCATCACTTTGGTGTTGGGATTATTTATGTCAAGGAGGAGTCGATTCTCGATTAGGTGGTTGAAGAGGTGGCGTGTTGATGGTGGCAGCTGCACTTGTGTTGAAGTTAACAGACTGCCATCGGTATTGAGTGACGGATAGACATACATTTTGACATTTCCGTGAAAAAGCTTACCAAATGCTTCGAGAATTCCGCCCTTTAGGTTTTGGTAGTAGGCTTCATTAAAAATCTTAAGAAAAGTGCCGATTCCGATCACAATACGTAGTTTGATGACACGGAAATGAGTCAGATAGTCGGCCATTTTGTAAAACTCTCTGAAGTTGGATACCATCACCGTTTGCCCGATCCCATTCAGCAGGTCGACCCTGTCAAGAAAGTCCTGTTCGTCAAAGTTTCCCTCCTCCATTAGGTTGTTGAGGGTGATTTCACAGATGGATACGGTATTATCCTTATCATAATCTTCATCACGTTTAAAGATGGCATAGCTTGTTTTAAGTATATCGATGCCGGCATAAGTGATTGGCCGGAAACTGCCGCGAAAAGCCAGTACGTTTTTTTTGTAGAGCATATCGCCGGGTTCCTGCACCTGTCCGTAACGATCAAACATGATGGCGGGTGTCATTCCGTTTTTAACAAGCTGTACTCCCAGAAGCCGATTATCAATATAGTTCAGGTCCGGGCCTGTCATGGTGATCATGGTGATTTCGACACGGTATTCGGACAGATTATCAAGGAGGGATTTCAGGAAGGTGTTGGGTTTCTGGTAATGGTAGAAACAGGCATAGATCAGGTTGATCCCCAATACACCCAGGGTGTTTTGCTGCAACTGGCTGTCGTTTTCGAGCAGTTTGACATGAATGATTACCTCGTTGGGAGGCGACGCCGGTGAAAGTTGAAAGCGCATGCCTAGCCATCCATGGCTAAGGTTGTCTTTGCGGTAATTGAGGGTTGACACGGTATTTGCAAAGGCAAAGAACCTGGTGGATGGTTCGCGTGTGTTGTGCAGTACCGAGATGAGTTCGTTGTATTCGCAATCAAGTATGCGGGTGAGCCTGTCTTTTGATACGTAGCGTTTTCCGGTTTTTTCGCCAGCATACAGGCTGTCGCTGTATGCTTTGTCATAGGCCGAAATGCTTTTGGCCACGGTTCCCGAGGCACCTCCAGCCAGGAAGAAAAACCGAGAAACTTCCTGCCCACCTCCTATCTCGGCGAAGCAACCGTAGGTGGTAGGGTCGAGGTTGATGGCCAGTGCTTTTTGCTGTATTGTCAGGCTGTCGGGCTCCATAAAAATTTTGTTTTAAGGAATTCGTCTGCCATAGCAAAGAGGCGTCCGGGCTGATAAATGTGATACCCGGGAAGCTGGTTGCGGGCAGCCAGTAGCATTGCCCTTGCCACCTGACAGGCATGAATGGGTTTGTAATCATTCAGCAGGCCGACATTTGCTAAGGCTGTGAGGATCTTGATTCCGAACGTCTCGATTGGGCGCGGCTCGCTTCGCTCGCCGCGCAGTGCTCCCGGCCGCAGAATATTTATCGAGTCAAAGGATAATACTGTTACATCTTCGTCGAGACGCCCTTTCATCCGCATGTAAAAACTTGGCGATGTGGCGCTTGCCCCCGCAGAGGATACCAGCACATACACCGGCACGCCCATGGTGGAGGCAATGCGTACAAACTCATACTGATAGGTGTAATCTACCTTTAATTGAGGGTTTTTACCTCCAGCCTTTACCCGTGTGGTTCCCAGGGTCGAAAACAACACATCTCCTTTCACTTTGCTTTCCCATTGTTCGGGATGGTCAAAATCAATAATATGTTCTTCTATTTTTGGGTGCGTGATACCCGTAGACCTTCGGGTAAATACCCTGATCAGGTCGTAGGTTGAATTGTTGATAAGCTCCTTGAGCAGGCACGAGCCCACAAGCCCCGTGGATCCGATAGTAATGGCTGTTGGCATTAATAAGGTATTATTTTATGTAAACATTAATCTGGCCTGAAAAGTTTTTTGTTCATGCTGGTTCACGCCATCGAGGACCGCAGAACCCGGAAAACTATCCGGCAGGGAGCCCCAGAGGGTGATTGCATCCCCGAGTTTTAATTCGCGCAGGTAGTTGATCTGGATTTCAGAGAGGAAATATTTTTTAAAAAATTCAGCAGGAAGGGCATCGGAGAGGATGTCGGCATAGCGGGCATTGTTGACATGATGGTTGACATCGAGGTCGGAATATACTATGGTACGTTTGCCGAGAGCAATTTTTTGCTCAGGAACGGAAATTTTGAGAGGCTGCACGGTTATAGCATCTCCCAACCCAGAAGTATGTGTATAAGCAATAACATGCCCGGGAGCGACAGGCTTTAGAGTAGCCTCATCAATGATCAGCCACGAGGTAGTAGCTGTGCCCCAGACCTGGCCTTCGGCATTTTTAAACCTGAAATCGCGAAAAGCCTGTAATTTTTCATGCGACTTAGGCCAAGTTTCGACAGTTACCGTTTCACCAAAAGCAGCGGTTCTATTCAGTTTGATAATTACACGCGATAGCACCCAAAATTTGCCCTGCGGATGGAGTTGCTCATAGCCAAACCCCAGCATATCAGCGCTTTGCGAAGCAGCCTCCTGCATATAATTTTGTAAAGAACTGATTTTTATATTATTAAAGCAATCCACTTCATAGGTGCGCACCTTAAAATCGAAGTGATGCGGTAAATCCATAGTTGCCATCTCATCCGTTTGTGTGTGCAAATGTATGGATTGCTCGAAGGATTTAACAAATGATTTAGATTTGGTACCAAGCGAATGTTTATTTTTATGACCGGTTCAGGCACACTCCGGATATGAAGAAAATCCTACTTTCGGTAATTTCTGTTTTTCTGTGTGCATCCATCTTGCGTGGTGCTGGTCAGTATTCCATTACAATGTTCGTGGTGCGGCCACCCTTCGATATTAATTTTTCATCGCCAAGGCACCTGATGATTAGTTTTGCCAGCAATGCTTTCGGTATGTATCAGTCGGTGCCCAAATATAATATGGGACATGTATATGTCAGCATAGATGGACCAGAGTCGCACGTCATTACCGGATCAAGTAGGCATAAATCATCGCGCACGGGCTGGAGTAATTTTATTAAGGGATATGGGCTCGGGATGTTGTTTTGCTCATTTCCGGGACGGCTCGATGATGAACAGAAGATTAACTTTAAAATTGCCAGTCGCTATCGCGACGGAAGCCTATCGTTCATACGGTTTATCATCAGCAAGGCTACCTATGACAGGGTAATGGAGTACTATAAGGAATACCTGATCAGAACAGAATATCAATTTTATAACGGTGAAAACAAACCCCGCGAAGGGCTTGGCGCCGGCTGTACTGCCTATGCGATAAGTTTTTTGCAGGTGGCCGGACTGTTGAACGATGAGTTTGAACCCTTGTGGGCTCAGGCGGTTCGTGTACCGACTGAACTGGTCGGAGGCCCCCTGACAGGACATAAGGTTTCAGGCCTGAAAATTTTGGCAAGCCGTCGTTGGGCTGCAGCTGACGAGCCGCACTTTCTTTTCAAAATTTATGATCCCCTCTTGATGCATAACTGGATTAAGAAAGTGGTTCAGAACCGAAACGATAGAATCAGTTTCTACATTAGCGATAATCATGCATTATCGGCATGCCCGTTTGAAAGGATCAAAATCGAAAATTCACCGGGGCTGATCTTTGATTGCCGGAATATTACTACGCCCGACGAACCGATTTTTCTGGTTCCGGGTTCGGGTTCGACAGGATGCTCGGCTAAATAAACTTCCCGAGGGGCTGCGAGTGGAGGTAATGCCGAAAAGTTGAATTCAGGTCAAAAATGATGTTGCTCATCAGACATTTATCGAACGGGCAGACCTGGTTTTCCATCAGGCATTTATGTATCACAATTTTGCCTTCGATACATTCATACACCTCAAGCAGAGTAATCTGATCCGGATTTTTAAGCAACCGAAATCCTCCGTTTGGTCCTCTGAGCGACGAAAGGTATCCGTTCTTTACCAACCTCTGCAATACTTTAGCTACATGATGTCTTGATGCCCCTGTGACCTGGGCGATGGTATTGACATTCACCGAATGCTCACTACGCGCGATCAGCACCATACTGTGCAGTGCAATGGAAGCGGCCTCGGATATAGAAACAATTCGGGACATGGGCGCAGGTGTATGGAAATTGGTGGACAAATATCGTAATAATTCAGTCATTTTCCTTAACTCCAATAAAATGACACTGTCTTCAAATTGCTACATTTGTGGCCACAAACACCGACGCATGATACTTTTCTTTGAAAACGCCCATCACGGAATTTATGCTGTGCAGATTCATCATGAGCCTTCGGAAACAGGTATTGCCAGGCTTTTATGGCTGTTTGGGCAGGCAGCACCCATTGACAGGACCGAAATCCAGGGATCATTTATCGGCCCGCGCCGCGAGATGATCACCCCCTGGAGCACCAATGCGGTTGAAATAACCCAGATTATGGGTATAGGAGGTATCCAGCGTATCGAAGAATTCATACCTGAAAAGTTGAATAGCACCTATGATCCGATGTTGCAGGAAGTGTATGGGTGTCTCGATCAAACCATTTTCGACTTACCCAACACAGCTGAGCCACTGACTCCCATTGCTAACATTGCTGCATATAATCAACAGCACGGGCTGGCACTCAGCGAGGATGAAATAGACTACCTGGAGCAACTCAGCACCCGTCTGAACCGACCACTTACCGACTGCGAGGTGTTCGGATTTTCTCAGATCAACTCCGAGCACTGCCGTCATAAGATCTTCAACGGGACTTTCGTAATTGACGGTGATGAAAAACCCGAATCGTTGTTTGCCCTGATAAAGAAAACATCCAGGGAGCATCCAAACCGTCTCGTGTCGGCCTACAGCGATAATGTGGCATTCATCCAGGGGCCTGCGGTTCAGCAATTTGCACCAAAAACTCCCGAAAAAGCTGATTTTTTTGAAATTAAAGAGATCGAATCGGTCATTTCCCTAAAAGCTGAAACGCACAATTTTCCGACCACAGTTGAACCATTCAACGGGGCGGCAACCGGTTCGGGCGGCGAAATACGCGACCGCATGGCCGGAGGCAAAGGCAGTCTTCCACTGGCCGGAACAGCGGTATACATGACTTCGTATCCCAGGTTTCAGGATGATGAAAAATGGAGAGGCTTCGACGAACGTACCTGGCTCTACCACAGCCCTCTCGACATATTAATCAAAGCGTCGAACGGCGCCAGCGACTTTGGAAATAAATTTGGCCAGCCGCTTATCTGTGGCAGTCTTTACACCCTGGAGCATCGCGAGGCAGGCAAATCCTGGGGTTTTGATAAAGTGATCATGCTTGCAGGCGGGGTAGGGATGGCAAAAAGTACAGATGCTCATAAACGTATCCCGAAAAAAGACGATAAAATCATCGTGAATGGGGGGGATAATTACCGAATAGGAATGGGTGGAGGAGCCGTGTCGTCAGTAAGTACCGGGGAGTTTACAAGTCGTATAGAACTCAATGCAGTGCAACGCTCCAACCCCGAAATGCAAAAAAGGGTATACAATGTAGTGAGGGCTATGGCCGAGTGCGAATCCAACCCGGTAGTATCCATACACGATCATGGTGCCGGAGGTCATCTCAATTCGCTTTCAGAACTTGTTGAAGCCACGGGCGGCAGTATTGATATGAGCAAATTGCCTGTCGGAGATCCGACCCTTTCTCCAAAAGAGTTGGCCGGCAATGAATCGCAGGAGAGAATGGGGCTGATAGTCCCGGATCATTCACTCACTTTTCTGGAACAGGTGGCTCAGCGCGAACGTGCTCCGTTGTATGTGGCAGGGGCGGTAACCGATGATCACAGGTTGGTGTTCTCTGACCCTGTTGCCAATAACTGCCCCATCGATCTCGACCTGAGCGATTTGTTTGGCAATGTTCCCCAGACGATTATCTCGGACCAGACCATAAAGCATAGTTTTCAGCCTTTTGAGCCGGATGAAAACCTGATTTTTGATGATTTGAAAATGGTGCTGGCTATGGAATCCGTTGCATGCAAGGATTGGCTTACGAATAAAGTTGACCGTTCGGTGACTGGCAGGGTAGCCATGCAACAGTGCACTGGTGCCTTGCAATTGCCATTAAATAACCTGGGGATAATGGCTCTCGATTATCAGGGAGTCAAAGGCGTAGGGACGGCACTGGGACATGCCCCTGCTGTTGCATTGGCCAATCCGGCAACCGGATCAAGAATGGCCATTGCCCGTGCGCTTACCAACCTGGTATGGGCGCCCATCGAAGGCGGCCTTGCCGGTGTATCGCTCAGTGCCAACTGGATGTGGCCTGCACGCAACCGGGGCGAAGATGCACGCCTTTACGAAGCCGTAAAAGCGGCCAGCGATTTTGCCATGCGCCTGGGAATCAATATTCCGACCGGAAAAGACAGCCTGTCGATGACACAAAAATATCCTGACCAAACTTCCGTTTATGCACCGGGCACAGTAATCATTTCGGCGGTGGGCGAAGTGGTTGATATTCGCAACACAGTGACACCTGTGCTGCAGCCCGATAGCCTTTCATCCATTCTTTATGTTGGATTTTCTGGCTCCGTATCGGATACTGGAGGCAGTGCGCTGGCACAAACCCGAAACAAAATAGGCGACAATGTACCAGACATTGACGATTCTGCGATTTTTATCAACTCCTTTGAGGCAGTGCAGCGTTTGATTGAAAAGAAAAAAATCCTGTCCGGACATGACGTGGCATCAGGAGGGCTGATCACAACACTGCTCGAAATGGCTTTTTCCTGCCAGAACCTTGGAATGCAGCTCGATCTCACAGGCATGGGCGAACAAAACCTGGCTAAACTGCTTTTTGCAGAAAATGCGGGTGTGATCCTTCAGGTTAATGACCTGGATTATGTGGCAGTTTATCTTCATGATGCCGGAGCAAAGTTTCAGATATTGGGTAACGTTACTCACGAACCTGTAATCAAAATCAGGCATTTTGAAAAATGTCTTGACTTCGATGTCACACTCTATCGCAGGATATGGTTTGGGACCTCATTCCGTTTTGATCAGCACCAGACAGCCAATGGCCTGGCCGATCTTCGTTATTCCAATTTCGACACTCAAGTGCTTGAGTATATATTTCCCGGCCATTTCACAGGCCAGTTATTTTCAAATGACTCTGTCACGAATACGCTGAAACCCAAAGCCGCCATCATCCGCGAAAAGGGTGCAAACGGTGATCGCGAGATGGCCTGGTCGCTTTACATGGCAGGTTTTGACGTAAAGGATATCCATATGACTGACCTGATAAGCGAACGCGAAACACTGGATGATGTCAGGATGATCGCTTTTGTCGGTGGTTTTTCAAATTCGGATGTATTTGGGTCGGCCAAAGGTTGGGCTGGAGCCTTTTTGTATAACGAAACGGCCAATCGGGCGTTAAAGCGCTTTTACGAAAGAGAGGACACCCTGAGCCTAGGGGTTTGCAACGGCTGCCAGTTAATGATTGAACTGGGACTCATCAACCCTGCCCATGAGCAAAAACCGAGGATGGAGCATAACCTGTCGGGTAAGTTCGAGTCGGCCTTTCTTTCAGTGGTTATTCCTGAAAACCATTCCGTTATGCTGAAATCCCTGGCCGGGTCTACTTTGGGAATCTGGATAGCGCATGGGGAGGGCAGAATTGTTTTGCCCAACGACCTGGAGAAATATCAAATTGCTGCCCGGTATTCGTTTGATGAATATCCAGGCAATCCAAACGGATCTGATTACGCTGTGGCTGCGCTTTGCTCCGACGATGGGCGGCATCTGGCTATCATGCCTCATCTCGAACGCTCGGTTTACCCCTGGCAGTGGGCCTGGTATCACCCTGAACGCAAGCAGGATATGGTTACACCCTGGGCTGAGGCTTTCGAGAATGCCCGTAGATGGATTGAAGCACATCAGTGAAGATTACTTTGTTAATTATGAATAGCTAATGAACAAAAGATAGAAGCCACAACTTATAACAAAATATGAGTATACATATCGAAGCCTACCCAGGACAGATTGCGCCATTTGTCCTGTTACCCGGAGACCCACTGAGGGCAAAATATATTGCAGAAAACTTTCTTGAGAATCCCGTCTGTCATAATAAGGTTCGTGGTATGTTGGGTTACACGGGCACCTATAATGGCAAGCCCGTTTCTGTGCAGGGCACAGGGATGGGTATACCCTCGATCAGCATCTATGCACACGAACTGATCGTTGATTACCAGGTGCAGACTCTTGTACGCATCGGTACCTGTGGTTCATTTGCCGATGATCTGGCGGTGCGTGACATAGTGCTAGCCCAGGGCGCTAGTACGGATTCATCCATAAACAAGCTTACCTTCAAAGGCATGGATTATGCACCGCTGGCCGATTTCGATCTTCTGCAGCGTGCCAGTAATTATGTAAAAGCTGAAGGTATCAAGGCACGGGTATCCAATATTCTTACTTCCGACATATTCTATCATGACGATTCCCATGATCCTTACGGTATCTGGAAAACCTACGGTGTTCCCGCCGTTGAAATGGAAGCTGCAGCCTTGTATACCTTGGCAGCTCGTTTTGGCCGCAAGGCTCTGGCTATTTTGACAGTAAGCAATCACTTGCTCACCGGTGAAGAGCTGTCTGCACTCGACCGCCAGGAATCATTTACCGACATGGTTCGCATCGCACTTGCTTTGTCATGAAATGGCAGTAAAAAGCCTGACATTTTACTGCTTAGGATGCAGGTTGAGCCATCTTTTATCATTTCGGGGTAAATTAAGATAATGAAGGCTTTCTTATACCTCACAGCTGTAAGTTGTGCCTTTGTAGGCCGAAAGGAATGACAGCCAGAACGGATCGAAACAATATTGGATTATCAGTATTATGCTATTAGATTAATACCTGGCGGACCCGGTGCCCGATCAATAATAGGCCTTTGAGACAGCCTCGCCATGATGGTTTTTGCAATGCGGAAGTCTTCTTTTTAGTGAATGCAATTTTGACTTGCGCAGGCATTAAGCAAATGATGGGCATACCCTTTGCCACAGGATACACACCAGTTGTGTATAAGGGCGGAAACCAAAATTGGAGTATTGATATTAACGAAAATTGAAATGTCTATGTTGCCAATACCCACGATCTGCTCTTCTATTACGGCTCATCCTTTGAGCTCCTTGAATTGCCGTAAAACCATCGCCAGGTTCGTGGCATGCATTCTGGGCCAGGTGTAATTCGAGTCGTTTCAAGAGGTTGGCCACTGGGAGAAAGGCGCCAATGATCAATGGGCCTATTATACGCTCGTACCGTAGCCTAAGGGTTTGGACCTTAATAACGATAAATTCTGGAAGATTACCAACGTCGGAGATAGGATTTTCTTTCAAAGCTTTACAAATATCCTATTCTATCATAATCCTCCAATTTCTTTGGTAAAGTAACCAGGTATAGTTCTTTTTCTGCCTAAAGCAAACGAAGAATTGTTTGTCCAGCAGGTCAATGGTGGTTTATATGAACTTATCAATGAAGCACTTGTTTTCATTCGAGGCAGCGAGATGTTTGGAAACACCGAGGTACAGACCGCCTAACCAATCTTGGGTGCGCCCCACGTAATAGGAACCAGCTCATTGGGTTTGTTTCGTTAAGATAATGTGCAATTCAGGCCACGGAATGCTGCCATGTCAGATGATCTTCGTGAGTCTAAACTCAATAACGGTATTGTTCTTGACAATTTCCTGGTAATCGGGACCATGATGAAAGGTATTTATGCGCTGAGCAGGCAGGGAAATCTTGTGTATTATCTTCATGCCGGCGATACTCTGAACAACCACACTGTGCTTAGCCTGAAGTCTGCCCTTCCGAACAAAATATGGACAGGACTTGATAAAAGCCTTGATTTTGTGTCTTTCAATATCTCCATGATATTTTTCGCGAGACCGAGGCTGACATTTGAATAGCGTCCATTGCTGCCCTTTTAAAAGAGAAACTTTTTATTGGTAAATTTGATAGTCATACATTCAATAAATCTTTTTACGTCATGAAAATACATTCAATGCTGTGGATGATTGCTGCCCTGTTTGCATGTCCATCTCTGCCTGCTCAGGTAGACAGCCTGTATGAAGCTTGCATCCACCATGGTGGAAATCAAACATTACCTTATCGCATCATGCTGCCGGCAAACTTTAACAAGTCGGAGAAATATCCGGTACTGTTTTTCTTTCACGGGGCAGGAGAAAGGGGTACGGACAATGAGAAACAGCTTGTTCACGGTGCTGCTTTTTTTTCAAGCGAGGAAGCACGCTCAAAATATCCTGCAATCGTGGTTTTTCCACAATGTCCCGAAAACCAGTTCTGGGCTAATGTAAAAATCATTCAGGCCGGCAATAGCCCCAGGAAATTTGAATTTGACCCTTCGGCACCGCCCACAGAGGCAATGCGCCTTTCCATCGATTTGATTCATACAATCCTGCATGAAAAATGGGTTGACCGAAGAAGAGTTTATGTCGGAGGCTTGTCAATGGGTGGCATGGCCACTTACGAATTGTTGAACAGGCTTCCTAAGGTGTTCGCTGCTGCCTTCCCGATTTGCGGTGCAGGCAACCCGGATAAAATTAATCCTGCGTCCCGAAAAACTAAAATCTGGGCATTTCACGGGGCCCTGGATAAGGTAGTTTTGCCTCAATATTCTGAGCAAATGATAGCCGCGTATAAAGCACTGCGCTTCAATGCAACGCTTACAATCTACCCTGAGGTAGGCCACAATGCATGGGATTATAGCTTCCGTGAACCAGGGCTATTGCCATGGATTTTTTCATCACAACGATAAACTGCAGACCTCCATAAGTTTTTATTGTGTACTTTTTTTTAAAAGGACGATATACAATTCCATCTTTTCTTATATTTGCCTGCTTACAAGCCTGATACATGTCAGTGTTCAATTAATTTGACAATGATATAAGGTTGGTTATCAGTCTGTTCACCCCTTTTAACAGGCTTTATCCGACCCGGGCTGATAACAGGAGAACAATGCATCAAACCATCCTGATTACGGGGGCTACCAGTGGTATTGGCGAAGCTACCGCAAAATTATTTGCCTCAAAGGGATACAGTATCATCATATCCGGCCGGAGGGAGGACAGATTGAAAGCCCTCGCCAAAGAACTCGAGAGTGCAAGTTATAAGGCAGAAATCCTCTTACTTCCCCTGGATATTCGTAACCGGCAGGACGTTGACTGTGCGATAGAAAATTTAAGTCCCGAATGGCAAAACATTGACATTTTGGTGAACAATGCCGGGCTTTCGCAGGGACTTGACCCCATTCACAGGGCCGATGTCGATGACTGGGAGCGGATGATTGATACCAATGTCAAAGGCCTGCTTTACATGTCACGAAAAGTTGCCCCGCTAATGGTAAGCCGGCAAAAAGGGCATATAATCAACATTGGCTCCATCGCCGGCCGCGAGGTGTACACCAATGGCAATGTGTATTGCGCCACAAAGTTTGCTGTCGATGCGCTTACTCAGGCCATGCGTAAAGACCTGCTTGAATTTGGTATCCGGGTCAGCCAGGTAGCACCTGGTGCCGTCAATACTGAATTTAGCACTGTCAGATTTCATGGCGATACCCAACGGGCTGATGCCGTGTATAAAGGATATAGCCCTTTACTTGCCTCCGATATTGCTGAAATTATCTGGTTTGTAGCCTCAAGGCCGCCACACGTCAACGTAAACGATATATTGGTAATGCCCACAGCCCAGGCATCCGCATCACATTTTTCAAAGAAGTCAGACTAAAACAGAAAAAAAGTAATCACTCATCAAATCATTACATTATGAGCACAGAAGTCACCCGCCTGTTCGACATTCTTACACGAATGCAGGAAAATTTTTCGCACCTCGATTCGGTACTCTCCGGTAAAGAGGATGGCAAATGGATTAAATACAACGCCGCTGAGTATAAGAAAAACGCGTATGCGGTTTCTCATCTTCTCCTCGAACTGGGAGTAAAGCCCGGCGACACTATTGCCACCATTTCAAATAACCGACCCGAATGGAATTTTCTAGACATGGGGATAATGATGATCGGGGCAATACACGTTCCGGTTTACCCTACCATCAGCGTATCGGATTACGAATACATTCTGAATCATGCCGAGGTAAAATATGTCTTTGTTTCAGGAAAAGATCTGCTTAGAAAGATACAGCACATCCTTCCGAAAGTAACTTCGCTCAAGGGCCTCTATACCATCAAAAAGGTGGAAGATGTTCCATGTTTGTGCGATCTCATTGAAGAAGCCGGAAAAAACATGATACCTGAAAAGGTCGAGGCTATCAAGACTACCATCAAACCCAGCGATGTGGCTACCATCATTTATACCTCTGGCACCACCGGTAACCCAAAAGGGGTAATGCTTACACATATTAACATCCTTAGCAACATAATGGCTGTCAGACACATTCCGCCTTTGGTTGGTGACGATAAGGCGCTTAGCTATCTGCCTCTATGCCATGTATACGAACGTGTGATCAACTATGTGTGGCAATACTCAGGGGTGAGTGTTTACTATGCCGAAAGCATGGCTACCATTGCAGACAACATGAAGGAGATCAAACCACAACTGATGTCGACCGTACCAAGGTTGCTCGAAAAGATCTTTGACAAAATCATGGCTACGGGTCGTAAGTTGAAAGGGATCAAGCGCATGTTTTTCTTCTGGGCGCTTAATGTGGGCAACAAATATAAGCTGCACGGAAAGAACGATATCTTCTTCAAGCTACAACACAAAATAGTCGATAAGCTTGTATTCTCGAAATGGCGCGCAGCTACCGGAGGTGCTCTCAATGTGATGGTGTCTGGCGGTGCAGCCTTACAACCAAGGCTGGCAAGAGTATTTTCTGCGGCCGGTATCCCGGTGCTCGAAGGCTATGGCCTGACTGAGACATCACCAGTTATCGCCGTACAGCACTTTGGTAAAAACGGGAGGGATTTCGGTACAGTAGGCCCTCCAATCAGCAATGTGGAGGTCAAAATTGCTGAAGATGGTGAAATTCTTACCCGGGGTCCCCATGTGATGCTGGGCTATTTCAAGGAGCCCGAAAAAACCCGGGAAATGATTGACCCTGATGGTTGGTTACATACCGGCGATATCGGCCAGATTGAACCAGATGGTCAACTGAAGATAACCGGCCGAAAAAAGGCGGCATTCAAAACATCGTTTGGTAAGTACATTAACCCCGAAGTGATGGAAGAGAAATTCAAAGAATCCTCGTTCATCGATACTCTGATGGTGTTGGGAGAAAGCCAGAAGTTTGCCGCTGCTCTGATTGTGCCCGACTTCAACCACCTGAAGTCGTATTGCAATATTAAGAACATACCTTACACCACCGATACGGAAATGGTTCAAAATCCAATACTGCGAAAAAGATTTCAGGTTGAAGTTGATAAGTATAACGTTTCCTTTGGTGCCTACGAACAAATTAAAAGGTTTGAACTCATAGGCAATGAATGGTCTGTGGATGGCGGAGAAATGACAGCCACACTCAAGATCCGGCGCGATATCATTTCTGAAAAATACAAAAGCCAAATTAACAGACTGTTCAGCCTCGAAGAATAGCACTTGCGCAATCCCTTTTGATTCAGTACATTTGTACTGATAAGCTTAGACATCTTTTTTCAATGAATGGCGATGTAACACGCTTGTTTGACCTGCTCAAACTATATCGCTCAAAATGTTCAGCGAAAAAAGATGTCTTTACTTTTAGCAGGAAGGGTGAGTGGAAGACATTCTCAGCTTCTGATTATGTCGATTATTCCAACTGGGTAAGTTCAGGATTACTGGCACTCGGGTTGCAGAAAGGCGACAAGGTGGCCACCATTATCAACAACTGCCCGGCCTGGAACTACTTCGATATGGGTATAATGCAGATTGGCGGGGTGCATGTGCCGGTGTATCCGACACTCAGCTCCGAAAATTTTCTCCATATCTTCACCCATTCCGAGATACGGTTTCTTTTTATCTCAAGCCAGAGTATTTATGAACGGGTACGTCCGCTGCTGCCCCGTGTTAAAACCCTTGAAGCTGTGTACTCCATTGATAAAATTGAGGGTGTTCCGCACTGGAAGGAGTTTCTTATTCTTGGTCAAACCCAGTTTGATATTAAAAAAATTGACCTTATCAGTACCGGCATACAATCGGACGACCTGGCCACAATAATCTACACTTCGGGTACTACCGGCAAAGGCAAAGGTGTGATGCTCAGCCACCGGAATTTTATTAGCAATTTTAAGGCAACCGCTGAAATTGTTGAGCCAAAGAACATTTCGCGATCCATGAGTTTTCTGCCGCTATGCCATGTGTATGAGCGAATGCTAAATTATATGTATCAGTACCTTGGCATCAATATATGCTATATTGAGAGCTTTGACAAGGTGATGGAGGGTTTACGGCAATTGCAACCTGAGATGATGTGCGCGGTTCCCAGGGTGCTTGAAAAAATGCATAATGGATTTATCGCCAGGGGCAGGGCTCTCCGGCAGCCGTTAAAATCGATTTATTTCTGGGCGCTCAGCCTGGCATCCAGGTATACTCTGGATGCCAGGCCGTTGGGCTACCGCATTCAATTGATGATTGCCGACCGGCTTGTATTCCGAAAATGGAGAAAGGCAGTGGGTGGGAGACTGCGATTTATTGTATCGGGAGGCGCCAGTCTAAATCCGAAAATTGCACGGGTGTTTTGGGCTGCAAACCTTCAGGTAATGGAAGGCTACGGGCTTACGGAGACGAGTCCGGTTATAGCCGTTAGCAACTTTGAACCCGGAGGAGTTAAGTTTGGTACGGTCGGCCCGCCACTGAAAGGGGTGGAAATCAAGTTATCGGGTGACGGAGAAATTCTGTGCCGGGGACCGAATGTGATGCTTGGATACTACAAAGAACCCCTTCTGACCTCGCAGGTAATCGATGCACATGGTTGGCTGCACACAGGCGACATCGGAGAGCTGGTCGATGGGCGCTACCTGAGGATAACCGACCGCAAGAAGGAGATGTTCAAGACCTCGGGTGGTAAATATATTGCGCCACAGGCTATCGAAAACCGGTGCAAAGAATCAGACTTCATTGAAAATATTATGGTTATTGGCGAAAACAAGCATTTCGCAGCCGCCCTGATCGTTCCGAATTTTGAACACATAAGAGGATGGTATGCTTCCAAGGGACATGCGTTTTCCTCACCATCGGCAGCCATTCGCGATCCTATCCTTCTGGAACGTATTCAGCGAGAGATCGACCTAATCAATGAATCGCTCGATAAGCCTGAGCAGATCAAGGCATTCCGGTTGCTCGATACTACTTGGAGCCCCGATACAGGTGAACTGAGTTTAACTCTGAAACTCCGACGCAAAGAAATAGAGCATAAAAACCGGGCGCTGATATACGATATGTACGATGCCAGATAATCAGTGCAGGATTTTGTAAACCAATTCCTTGAAAAGCTCGTCTTCGCCTGTGGATTCATTATCCACTCCCTTGGCTTTCATGTCGTACTGCCTCAGAAGGCTGATGACGGCAGTGCATTTCGAATACCCGTAATGCTGCGCTGCACTGCGATATTCTTTAACAAAAAAGGGTCTAATTCCTAATACCCTGGCAGCATTCTCATCGCTCTTGTCTTTGAGTTGATGAAATATCAGCAGTTTCACAAAATACTGATTAAGGCCTGGCAGAATATTTTGCATGTGGTTACCTTTGGGATTGGCAGCGTAATAACCGGCAATTAGGTTTGACCGGTAAATATTTTTTGCTCCTAGGGCCTTTTGAAATTCGAACAAATTGTAGTCCTTGCTTATGCCAATATTCTGTTCGATCAATGTTTCTGTGATGAGGCCTCCCTCTCGCAGATTGATGGCCAATTTATCCACCTCATTTACGATCTTGCCAAGGTCGTTGCCGAGGTATTCAGCCAGCATTTCACTAGCCTTTGGTGTGATACCCAACCCCCTTTCTGCAATATGCGTCTGTATCCAGGCAGAAGTCTTGTAGTCGAGCAGTTTGGCTGATTCGAAATATACAGCTTTCGACTTTAATTTATTGGCAAGCGCCGTCCGTCCATCTATCTTCTTGTATTTATAGCACACCACCAGGATTGTGCTTGTAACTGGCCGGTCGAGGTAGGTTTCAAGGCTTTCGAGGCTTTCGAGTTCTTGTGCCTCACGCACCAGAATCACCATATGACTTGCCATCACAGGGTATCGGCGGCAGTAACTCAAAATGGTTTCGATATCTGTGTCCCTTCCGTATAGTACAAACTGATTAAATTCCTTTTCATCCTCCGTAAGAACATTTTGTTCAATGTACGATGCAATTTCATCGATATAATAAGGTTCATCGCCAAAAAGAAAATACACCGGCTGGTATATTTTTTTTCTGAGGTCAGATAGGATCTCCGTAAATGTCATCACTCATTACTGGTTTACGGGTTTAGTCAAACCGCAGGTGTTTCACTGTTTGACCGTTGTTAATCAGCTGGTGCAGAGAGTCAATCCCGATGCGCAGGTGATCGGCAACGAATTGCTCAGAAACCATTTTATCGCTCTTTTCTGTTTTGACACCACTCGAAATCATTGGTTGGTCCGAAATGAGCAGGAGGGCTCCGGTTGGAATTCCATTGGCAAATCCAACTGTAAAAAGGGTGGCTGTTTCCATATCAATACCCATACAGCGGATCCCTACCAGGTAGTCCTTAAACGTTTCATCATATTCCCACACTCTGCGGTTGGTAGTGTAGATAGTTCCGGTCCAGTAGTCGCGGTTGTTGTCGCGTATAGTGGTCGATACAGCTTTCTGCAGGCTGAATGCGGGCAATGCAGGAACCTCTGGCGGGAAATAGTCGTCCGAGGTTCCTTCGCCACGGATGGCAGCAAGAGGAAGTATAAGATCGCCCAACTGGCTCTTTGATTTGGTGCCGCCGCATTTTCCTAAAAACAAACAGGCTTTGGGCTTTATTGCACTTAGCAGATCCATGATAGTGGCTGCATTTGCACTGCCCATACCGAAATTTATGATAGTAATCGGACCAGCTGTGGCACTTGGCATCGCACGCCCTACACCTTTTATCTCGACGTTATGCCATTGTGCAAAGAGTTCGAGGTAGTAGGTAAAGTTGGTAAGTAGAATGTACTGTCCAAATTCTTCAAGCTGTGTTCCGGTATAGCGCGGCAGCCAGTTTCTTACGATTTCTTCCTTTGTCTTCATTTCATCAACATTGCTGGGACAAATGTAAGCCATTTAACGTAAATGTTTATATCTTGGCCTGCGGTTAATAGTTTGATCATCATGCCCAGGCCGGAAGAAGCCCCTCACGGGCTTTCCATCAGAGATAACGACGGAAGAAAAGAAATTTTTGACCCGGTCAGGAAATGTTATGTAGTCCTATCTCCGGAAGAATGGGTAAGACAGAATTTTCTACACTTGCTGCTGCACACACTCAGGTTTCCTGAAGGACTGATAGGTGTTGAAACAACTCTTAAAGTTGGTAAGCTGAGCAAACGAGCCGATATAGTTGTGTATAATAGGAAAGGGGAACCCAAGATGCTCGTCGAATGCAAAAGACAAGGACGGAAAATTACGGTACGGGCGTTTGAACAGGCCATCCGTTATAATTTAGCATTGGGTATACAGTATATCGTGTTGACGAACGGAGAATCAACCTACTGCTACGAATTGGACTATTCCAGCCTAATGGCCAGGCCTATCCCCTCGGTTCCTGCTGCCGATATTATTTTATAACTCCATTATGTGGCCGTTACATTATTTGTATAGTTTTGACCTGGACATGTCCCTGCGGACAGCCTTGCACGGTGAGGGAATAATTTAATCAAAATAATATCAGTAAAAGTTCTACTTTTGCAGGTTTGTACTATTTTAACATTGGATGACCTTAATAAAGCGTGATATATTTGCTGAGGCATTGTCGCTTAACAAGCTGGGGCTAAGGTCATTAACTATTCCTTTGATGAAAATCCTGAAGATTCAGAAAATCAACAGGCTTTACGATAGCGTGAAGCATGTGGAGGGAATTGATTTTGCTGATAAAGTGCTTAAGGAACTTAAGGTCTCCTTCCACATTCCTGAAAACGATCTTAAAAATATTCCGGCCTCGGGCCCGGTAATTTTTATTGCAAACCACCCCTATGGAGGGCTTGACGGCATCATTCTCGTCCGGATTCTAGCCGAAGCCAGACCTGATCTGAAAGTGATGGCCAATTTCATTATGAAGCATGTAGAACCCCTTCAGGATTTTTTTCTACCGGTCGATCCATTCGAGATGAAAAACAGCACCCAGCGCAGCCTAGGTGGAGTGAAAGCCACTCTGGAGCATCTTTCACAAGGCAAGTCAATTGGTATTTTTCCTGCCGGTGAGGTTTCATCTTTTCAGAAGAAGTCCAGAAAAATTGTGGATAAGGCCTGGAGCCCTATGGTGGGCAAACTGATATCCAAATCAAGAGCCAGTGTTGTCCCTATATATTTTAGTGGAACAAACAGCCTGCTGTTTCACCTGCTAGGTTTGATACACCCAAGGCTTCGCACAGCATGGCTCCCCACTGAGTTGCTTAATAAAAAACACCATACGGTCAAGGTCAGGATAGGCAAGCCGATACCTGCCACAGAGATTCAGAGCTTCGATGATAATTTTCAGCTTTTAAGGTTCCTACGAGCCAAGACTTATGCGCTCGGCAGCACAGTAGAAGTGAAAAGGTCTTATTTCAAGCTGCCGGTCCGGAAAAAAGCCGATGCCGAACCCATCATTGACCCTGTTGAAACGCATCTGATTGAGCAGGAAATTGCAAAACTCCGTTGTCATGATCGGCTTGTAGAGATGCAGGATTACGAATTGTTTCTTGCCTCGTCGAATAAGATACCCAACATCCTTCGCGAAATCGGAAGGCTCCGCGAGATCACCTTCCGTGACGTGGGCGAAGGCACCAACATGGCGATTGATGTGGATGAATACGACCTGTACTATCACCACTTGTTCATTTGGGACAGATCGCACCACAAGATAATCGGGGCCTACCGCGTAGGAAAGGGGCAGGAGCTATACAACACCCATGGTGTAAAAGGTTTCTATATAAATACCCTGTTCCAGATGAGCCGGCGGTTCTATCCCATACTGAGGCAGTCAGTCGAACTTGGCAGATCGTTCATCATTAAGGAATACCAGCAACGCATATTCATTCTTTTTCTACTTTGGCGCGGCTTATTGATATTTATGAAATCCAATCCGGAGTATCGTTACCTGCTGGGACCTGTGAGCATAAGCAATAAGTTTCATAAGGTATCGAAAGCCTTGCTGGTCTATTACATCAAGAAACACTTCTATGATCATGAATTGGCCAAAATGATAAAGGCCCGTAAAGCGTTTAAGGTTAAGAAGTCGTATATCGATGCTGAGATCATTTTTGGGAATGAGAAAGAGGCCTCTATGAAGAAAATAGATGACGTCATTTCGGAACTGGAGCCTATGAACGATCGGGTACCGGTCCTTATAAAAAAATATATCAAACAGAACGGAAAAATCATCGGCTTCAATATCGATCCTGACTTCAACAACTCACTTGACGGTTTTATCATCATGGATATCACTCAGCTTCCTGAAGAGACCATGCAACTGCTCGAAAAACCAGTGACCTGAGAAACGTTTCAGGTATCCCACGACTTCAAATTATGTCTGTTGCATTATAATTGAGAGTTTTGGTAAGCAATTTAATTTTCATACATTTGCACCTATTAAAAATATTTACCATGAAACGAACCTTACTCAGTATCATTCTCACCGCGGTGATCATCATCCTGGCGTACTATATCGTCGAAAGCATTATGGAGCCGGTCAGATTCAATCGTGAACACGATTACAGAAAAACAAAGGTGATTGAACGTATGAAACACATCAGGTCGGCCGAGTTGATCTATCGCTCGTTACATAACAAATACACCGGTAGCTTCGATACACTGCTCACCTTCCTGCGTACAGAAAAAATTCCTGTAGTTAGAATGGTGCCCGATCCGAATGATACCACATTCACAAAAACCATCTCCGACACCATAGATTTTGTGCGAGTTGCCGACTCGTTGCTCCGTAACGCGACTTATCCGATTGATTCACTGCCCTTCATTCCATTCTCGGGTGGCGAAAAGTTCGATCTCAGCGCCGGTAAGATAGATCGTGGAGGGGTGATGGTGAATGTGTTCGAGCTTAAAGCACTTTTCATTAAATACCTGAAAGGACTGGATCGGCAAATATTGCTCAATATTGTTGCCGGCGAAGAACAAATCAATCGCTTCCCGGGCCTGAAAGTAGGATCAATGACAGAGCCATCCACCGACGGCAACTGGGAATAATAAAACAACTTTGCTGAATGAGCGAAGTAAAACCCGGCAATTCGTGGATAGACCCGTCGCTTAACCCGGCAAATTCTGAAAATTACGCCTTATCCATCAGGGTCAGCCCTGATGGATTTGTTTTTGCCACCCTCGACAACCGCACGAAAAAGTTTATTGCAATTGAAGACTATAACTTTGAAACACCGACTGTTCATGCGGGGTTCCTGCCTGATTTTCAATTCATCCGACGTCTAAATAAAATCATATCCGGCCAGCCCTTGCTGCAGGCCGGCTTTGAAAAGGTGGTGGTAAGTGTAGGCAGCCTTCCCTATACACTCATGCCAACCTCCCTGTTCGACCCAGAGCAACGCCGCACGTATTTGGAGTTTAATCACCGGCTGGCCGAAAATAGCCATGTGTACCATCTGCTGGCGTCTGCTCCAGATCAGATCGTTGTCTTTTCCATTCCAGGTGCTCTGGACAACTGGATATTAAACACCTGGCCGGGTGCCTTGCGTGTACCAGTGCCGACAACGCTCATTCGCTGCCTGACGTCAATGGTTAAGAATTATCAGGCAGAGTTTGGTAATAAATGTTTCCTGAATATCAGGCGCACCAGCTTCGACCTCTTGATTTTTAAACACAATCAGCTCATTTACTGCAACAGCTTTGAATTTGCTACACCTGTCGATCTGCTCTACTACGTTCTCTTTGTGCTTGAAAGCCTGGGTATGGAAAGCCAAAGGACGGTACTCAGCCTTACAGGTGCCGTCGACGCCGGCGATGAAATTCATAGCTTATTGGTTACCCAGATGGAGCATGTGAGGATGACGCCTGCCAACAACTACTTTGCCTATAGCCATGAGATTCCGGCCGGACTGTTGCATCGCTATTACGATCTCTTCAATGCTGCCTTATGAGGATTATTCGCGGAGAGTACCGTGGACGCACACTGAATATTCCAAAGAATCTGCCAGTACGTCCAACCACTGACTTTGCAAAAGAAGCTTTGTTCAACATACTGGAAAACACTATCGATCTGACTCAGATCCGTTTTCTCGATCTCTTTGCTGGCACAGGTAGCATAAGTTACGAAATGGCATCACGGGGGTGCCGGCACATTACGTCGGTGGACCTGAACACTCAATGCATTAAGTATATGAACCTGGTTAAACAGCAGCTGGATATAAAATGCTTACAGGTGGTAAGAAGTGATGCGCTCAGGTTCTTAAGCCAATGCAGGCAGCCATACGATCTGATATTTGCCGATCCACCCTATGAGATGCCTGGAATTGAAATTCTGCCGGCCGGGGTTATCAATTCCTCATGTCTGAAGGAAGGTGGTACATTCATTTTTGAGCATGCCAGGAAATACAATTTCCATGAGCATCCTGAATTCATTGATCACAGGAGTTACGGAAGTGTCAACTTTACATTCTTTCTAAAGCCTATCGACAGGGATCAGGGATAGCAGATTTGCAGCCATAATTTTATGCTCGGAAAATTTGCTGTTCAAGGAAATTTGGCGGATTACCTTCAGACAGCTCGCTTTATTGAAATAAGCCTGCGACTGCATGTCGAACAGTCCCATCAGCAGGACGATCTCCCGTATGGCTTCGTTTTTGAGAAGGGGGTCCTGCTTCAGAATCTGCATTAATTCTGTGTAGGGGTCACTCAGCCCGAGCGCGGCTTTAAGCGCTTCGCGCTTCACACCGCCAGATCCGGCCACAAGGTGTTTGTCAAACAGCGATGTGAGAAATTCAAAATACGCCGGGTTCTGGTACAATACAGGTTTAGAGTTCAGATACTGATCAACAAGTTTGTCTTTACTCCATGCCCGGCTATGCAGCTCCATGTATCCGATGGTATAAAACAGAGTATTGGCAAAAAAAAGGTTTCCAGTTTCCGGGAAGCTGCTTTGCAACAAATTTCGGTACTCATCAGCCTTTTGCCGGTTGCCTTTTCCTATAAGTACACTGTGATTCTTTTCGATAAAATCATCCGACATTGCAGATAAGGATCGTAACATACCATTAAGTTCCTGCCGGGGTGCATCCTTTATTACTATCGTAAGGGGCGGCATCATCTTGGGAACGATTTCATCAGTTTTTCCCGGCTGGATCACAAGCCCATTCACTTGCAGGTCATAGGTTTTGCCCGGTTCGAGCACCAGCTCTGCTTCCTGATTCCAAATCCTGATTTTAAAAGGCCCGGTGGATGTGATAGTGAATGTAAGCTCAAAGGTGTTCTTTTTAGTAAGAATGCCCTTCGCCAATAGTTCAGTGGTATAGGTAAACAAGTCGAGGTATGAATATACCTCAACCGGTTTTCCGACGCCACCCGGCACTATACCCCTCACCGTGGTCAACTGTTGACCTGAGCACAGAGCTGTAAGACAAAAAAAAAGAAAAGAAAAAAATGTCCTTTTCATTACTCTTTGAGGATACTATTCTGAATCAGCTCGGGAACAAACGAGCTGACATCTCCTTGATTTTTATATATGTCGCGAACAATGGACGAACTTAGGGCTGAAAATTCGGGACGTGTCAGAAAAAAAACCGTTTCGATCGACGGGTGCATCAGTTTATTCATCTGGCCTATACTCCTTTCAAATTCGAAGTCGGCCGAAGTCCTCAGTCCTCGAAGAATGTATCCCGCACCTATTGTACGGCAGAAATCAATAGTCAACCCCTCATAAACGGCAACCTCGATATTGGGAAATGAATTGAACACTTCCTTGAGCCAGGCTACCCTTGATTCGAGACTGAAAAATGATTTTTTATCCGCATTCAGGCCAATCGCGATAATAATTTTGTCGAAAAGAGGCTGAGCCCTGAGCACAATGTCTTCGTGGCCGCGCGTAATCGGATCGAATGACCCAGGAAAAACCGCTATCTTATACATTTTCGGCATGATAAATATACAACTGCATTAAACGTTACAAAAGTATACATATGTCTTAAATATTCTATTTTATCAATACCTGTGCAGGTAAGAAACTGAGATGAAGCCATTTGGATTAACTAATTCTTACGATGGAAGTCAGCTACCAATTCCCTTATGGAAGAGTATGCTCCTTCAAGGATACTCTCCAACTCATCGGGATGGACCCATCGTGCATCTGTGATTCCTTCGCATGTTTGCAGGCGAAGCGGTTGTTTTGACTGACTCTGCATGGCAAACCAATAACTGGTTTTCAGGAAGTGCTGCTCATCTTCAGTATAAATATGATACGTTTTGCTAATCAGCTTGCCAACCTGCAGAGAGGTCACCCCAGTTTCCTCTTCCACTTCGCGCAGGGCGGTTATCGGAGGGGCCTCACCGGCTATGGGTTTTCCTTTTGGCAAATCCCATTTTCCGTGTCTGAAAATGAACAGAATAGTACCGTCTTCAGTAGTTACAAGTCCGCCGGCCGCCATCACCGGCTTGAAATTTGAAGAAAATTGATCAAACAATAAATCCGCGTTATCGGTGTTATACAGCCACAACGTGTGTTTTTGGGGATCATTCAGAAACGGATGCAGATGCGCTTTGGCAAAGAATCCTGAATTACAATCAACTATCGTTTCACCGAAAGAAACTTCGTCTTGAGGGGGATGATTTGTCAGTAACACCACTTTGTCGTCGATAAAAACTTTATACATTTGCTGCATGAAGAAGAATGAGGATTTGGCTTTAATAACTGCAGATTACCTAATGCAAATTAAGGCAATTAAGCTGGAAACCGAACGATATTTTACATGGGCGTCGGGCATTAAGTCGCCCATTTATTGCGATAACCGCAAAATCTTGTCATATCCCAAAATCAGGACGTTTATCCGCCAGGAGTTGGTTAAGCTGATCAACGAACAATTCAGCCCTGTGGAAGTGATTGCGGGCGTGGCAACAGGAGCCATCGCTCAGGGAGCACTGGTGGCTCAGGAGCTTGGGTTGCCTTTTGTGTACGTTCGCTCCGAGAAAAAGACGCATGGTTTGAGCAATACCATCGAAGGAGTGGTGGAGAAAGGACAGTCGGTGGTCGTTGTTGAAGACCTCATCTCGACTGGTGGCAGCAGCCTGGCGGCTGTGGCTGCCCTGCGGGAGGCCGGATGCGTGGTAAAAGGCATGGTTGCTATCTTCAGCTATGATCTGGCTGAGTCGGTGGAGGGATTTAAAAAGACAAATGTACCCCTGTTTACCTTGTCAAATTACGATGCCCTTCTCGAGCGCGCGCTCGAAAATGAATACATCAAGGAAAAGGACCTGGCTTTGCTCAGCAACTGGAAACAGGATCCTACCAACTGGCCCCGGTAATTCAATCAGTCATGCTTAATATCGAAAGTCAACCCGCAGTAATTCACTGCCCCATTGACCATGTTTATCGTTTTGTTTCTGATTTCCGTAATTTTGACCGGTTTATGCCATCGCTGATAAACGACTACCAGTCCACCCGCGAAAGTTGCCGTTTTTCAGTCAGCAGTCTGGGCGAAATATCTCTTGCAATTAAAGAATCGGTAGAGCCAACTTACCTCTTGGCCTCGTCCTTACCAGACTCGGCGTTTGACTTTGAAATAGCGATTCGTCTGCTGAATGATGACAACAAGGGGACACAGGCAGTTGGTTTCGTCAAGGCAAAGCTGGGTGTGCTTATGGCCGTTGCCGCCAAGGGCTATCTGCAGCAATTTGCCGATGCGCTGATCCAAAAGCTCAAGGAAGTTTGTGAAAACAGTTGTGATCAATCTGCTGGAACCTTAACCTGAGGTCGTCAGGGGTTTCTTGCGGTCAGAGCACGAACTCGATCTGCTTATTATCGCATACCAGGCGCCGGCCATCAGCGGCAACAAGTTCAAGCTGCCCGTACGGGCTTATTCCTGTGATTGTAGCTTCAATTATTACCCTGTGATAAAGGTATGTGCATCTTTCTCCGCGGCGGAAAAGCAGGTTTAGATAATGCTGCCGTATTTCTTCCGTATTGCCATCTTTTGCTTTACCCCACCAGCCTTCAAAGGCCTGAAGCAGATCTTCGAGACAATGCTCCAGTTCAAACGTCATGCCACTCACTGAGGCCAGCGAAGCAGGGTTAGGCGCACTGCTGAAGAATTCCAACTGATTGATATTAAAACCTATGCCTATGATTGACCACTCAATGCGGTTGCCGGAGATAATATTTTTAGATAATATCCCGGCAATTTTCTTTAAACCAATATACACATCATTGGGCCATTTGATGGAATACCCCTGGTTTTTGATTCTGTTTGCTATCACTTCACAAACAGCCAGAGAAGTAATTTCATTGATCAGAAATTGCTGCGATGGTTCAAGAAATGTCGGTTCTACAATAAGGCTGATCGTCAGATTCTTTCCCTTTTCACTTTCCCATACATTCTCGCCTTGCCCTTTGCCTTTAGTTTGTTCGCTGGCAACAATGCAGGCAGGTTTGTGTATGTTACCGGCTGTTACCATCCGTAACGCCTCAGCGTTGGTTGAATCAATCTGCTCAAAACGCAGGTATTCAAAAAAATCTGCCATTATAGAACCAAAATATTCATTAAGCGTTTAAGATGATGTTAGATTACGAAAAAGCCGGGAGGCAAATGTACCCACTTATCCCCGACCAGAAGGATGAATGTCGCGAAAAACATTAATTTTGTCAGGAAATTGGACATGAATGGATAATGAATCTTTGAAAGGTCTTCCCACGCTTGAACGATGCATAATTGAGGCCATACAGGAAAAAAAAGGTAACCAGATCGTAACACTGAATCTCAGCAAGATCAAATCCGCCATTTGCGACGAATTCATTATATGTCACGGAACAAGCTCCACTCAAGTGGTGGCCATTGCCGATCATGTCCGAAATAAAGTTAAACAGACACTGGGTATTGCGGCACATCACGAAGAAGGCTTTGAAAATGCACAATGGATCCTGCTTGATTACTTTGATATAGTGCTGCATGTGTTCAATCAGACCTCGCGTGAGCATTACAGGCTTGAAGATTTCTGGGCCGATGCAAAAACAACAAACATCAGTTAGTAACTCATAATATCATCATAAATAATGACCAATAACTCATCAAATACTAATAAAGAAAACCCGGAAAAAGGAAAATTCCAGTCGCGTCTTCCCAAGGCGAAATTCAGTTTTTACTGGGTGTATGCTATCCTAGCCATCATTTTCATATTCATGTGGTTCAGCAACCGTAGCGGTCAGAGCAAAGACATTGACTGGGGACAATTGCGCGAAATGCTCACCAATCAGGAAATTGAAAAGATAACCGTTGTCAATAATGAGATTGCTGAGATTTTCATAAAGAAAGACAAACTCAGCCTTGAAAAATACAAGGATATTAAGGATGCCGGCAGCACCCTTCCGCAACCCCACTATGTTTTTGTAATCGGCTCTTATGATTCGTTTAAGGCAGATGTGGAAAAGGTGCAGCAAAACCTCGAAAACCCCGTGTACCTTGTCAACGAGAAGCGCCGCAACTGGGGTGGCGATATACTGGGATGGGTAATACCCCTGCTTTTACTTGTGGTAGTGTGGATGTTTGTGATGCGTTCTATGGCAAGGGGGGCCGGGGGAGGACAAATATTCAATATCGGCAAATCGAAAGCGCAACTTTTCGACAAGGATACTACTGTTAGCATCAACTTCAATGACGTAGCCGGGCTTGAAGAAGCCAAGGTGGAAGTGATGGAAATTGTGGAGTTTCTGAAGAGCCCCGATAAATTTCGCACCCTTGGAGGGAAAATACCTAAGGGAGCGTTGCTTGTGGGCCCTCCCGGGACGGGTAAGACCTTGCTTGCCAAAGCAGTTGCCGGCGAAGCCAAAGTGCCTTTCTTCTCTATCAGTGGTTCCGAGTTTGTTGAGATGTTTGTTGGTGTAGGCGCATCACGTGTACGAGACCTTTTCAAACAAGCAAAGGAAAAGGCACCCTGTATCATCTTCATTGACGAAATCGATGCCATCGGGCGCGCCCGCGGACGCAACCCAATCACCGGTGCCAACGACGAAAGAGAAAATACGCTCAATCAGTTGCTTACTGAGATGGATGGTTTTTCGAGCAATACCGGCGTGATCATACTCGCTGCCACCAACCGAGCCGATATCCTCGATCGGGCCCTGCTTCGTGCCGGAAGATTCGACCGGCAGATCCATGTCGAATTGCCTGATCTTGATGAGCGGAAAGCTATTTTTAAGGTTCACATGCGTAACCTGGTTCTTGACCCCGAAGTGGATGTGAATTTTCTGTCACGTCAAACGCCCGGATTCTCTGGCGCCGATATCGCCAATGTGTGTAATGAAGCCGCACTGATAGCCGCCCGCCGCGATAAAAAGAAGATTGAGAAACAGGATTTTCTCGACGCCATTGATCGGATTATCGCAGGGCTCGAAAAACGCAGTAAGTTTATTTCGCCGCAGGAGAAAAAAGTCATAGCCTTCCATGAAGCCGGCCATGCATCGGTAAGTTGGCTGCTGGAACACGCCCATCCGCTGGTTAAGGTAACGATCATTCCACGTGGCAAATCACTAGGAGCTGCCTGGTATCTGCCAGAGGAACGTCAGCTCTCGAATGCCGACCAGATGTTCGACGAAATGACCGCCACGCTGGGAGGCAGGGCTGCCGAACAAATAGTGTTCGAGAAAATTTCAACAGGTGCGCTCAACGACCTCGAGCGTGTCACGAAGCAGGCGTACGCAATGGTATCCATCTTTGGACTTAATTCCCGTATCGGCAACCTGAGCTACTACGACTCCACCGGACAGCAGGAATATATGCTGCAAAAACCCTATAGCGAAAAAACTGCCGAAGTCATTGACGAAGAGGCTAGCAAGCTTGTGGAACAGGCTTACCGGCGTGCAGTGTCGTTGCTTACTGAGAACCGCGAAAAACTTGATTCGCTTGCCAATCTCCTGCTAAAAAATGAAGTGATCTTCAGGGAAGATGTCGAATTAATATTTGGCCCGAGGCCTTGGCCTGAGCGCCGCGAGTTTGTAAGCAACGGAAATGGCGAACCCATTGAAAAAAAGGATTAGAGAATGTATTTTTGCTTTGTAGTAATTTCCTGCACAGCCATCGGCCTGTTCAAATAACAAGTTAAAGTATGGATGAGAGCACAACCAGAGAAAAAGTGATGAAGCGGATTCGTAACGCCCTCATTCAGAAAGGATCGAACCCTTACCCTGACATTGATCTGGATTCTCCGGTTTATCACGAAACAGATGACTCGCACGATATTGTGTTTGCCGAGGCCTTTACCAATGCAGGAGGAAAATTTATTTATTGCGAAAGTGAGCAGGAGTTTTACTCCACTCTGGTTTTGTTGATAAAGACAAACAGATACGGAACCTTATTCTGCCGTGATGAATCATTACTCAGCCTTCTTCAGCAGAATAATATAGCCGCCACAAATGATGAAAGTTTGCTTGCGGAAACAAAAGTGACGCTCACCGGTTGCGAATACCTGGTAGCGAGGCTCGGAAGCATAGTGGTTTCTTCACGTCAAAAAGGAGGGCGAAAGCTCAATATTTCTCCCGATGTGCATATGGTAGTTGCCACTTCGTCGCAACTGGTTGGTGACCTGAGACATGCCCTCGCTGCCCTACGCGAAAAGTACGGTAAAAGCCTTCCGTCACTCGTTTCATTCATTACAGGGCCAAGCCGGACAGCCGATATTGAAAAGACTCTGGTACTCGGCACTCACGGCCCGCGAGAATTATATGTCTTTTTGCTCGACGACTTTCGGTAGTTAAATAACCCTGCGCGATATGTCGTCTTCCGAAAGTTGGGTGCTTTTCTATACATCCGAGGATATGTTCAGAGTTGAATTCGTCAAGGGCATGCTAGTCGCCAACGATATTGAGAGTGTCGTGGTGAACAAGAAGGATTCGTCGTATCTTATCGGTCCGATTGAGTTGTATGTCAGTGTAGCAGACGCCTTTGAAGCCAACCAGTTATTGACTCAACATAACCTGGAACAAAAAAGCAACAGATGAAAGTGCCCGAAAACCTTGCCAGGCGAACCATTACGGCCATCTTTTTTGGTCTGGTGATGATTGGGTCCATGCTTTCGGGGATCTGGTTTTTTGGCTTAGTCATGCTCGGAGTGAGCATAATAGCTTTATTGGAATTTTACTCCCTAGTTTCACAAACAGGATTACGACCGCAGGTTTTTCCCGGCTCGTTTTTTGGGCTGTCTGTTTTTTTAGTAATCGTATTCACAGCTTCAGGAATTATTCCTTTGCCATGGATTTGGATTGTGCTGTGCACGCCGATATCCATCTTCATTACCGAACTTTTCAGGAATCAGGCATATCCTTTTCAAAATGCGGGGGTTACCATTTTAGGAATTATCTATGTGACAGTACCTTTCAGCTTACTTACACTATTGCATGGGTATGGCAGTAAGGCAGGATGCGGAAACAGTGGCTGGCTTGTATTGAGCCTGTTCATTATCTTGTGGGTTTTCGATTCGTTTGCATACTTTACCGGATCAGCTCTGGGCAAGCGCAAACTTTTTGAACGGATATCGCCAAAAAAAACCTGGGAGGGCATCGCAGGAGGGATGATTTTTGGACTCCTTACGGCATGGATTTTGTCATCCATATTTACCAGCATCGCCCTCATGCATTGGATCGCTATTTCATTGATAATCATGACTTTTGGCACTCTTGGAGATCTGGCAGAGTCGATGCTCAAACGGAGTGTGGGCGTAAAAGATAGCGGAAACCTGCTGCCTGGACATGGAGGCATCCTGGACCGTTTCGACGCCATGCTGTTTGCTGCCCCATTATTATATCTTTACATGCGTTTTCTGATCTGATTCACCAAGACCTGATAACTGAATAACTACCACTTTGCCTCATTTAAACCCATACCTCTGACCGATGAGAATACATTCACAAGGAATATCGATCATACTTAAGGTAATTGCAATTGCAGGGCTAATTGCTGTGTTGACAATTGTCTTTATTCAGCCCATCCTTATTCAGTGGCTGAATATTAGTGCAATGCTATTTATAACCGCAGCTACTATTTTATTTTTCAGGGTACCTGCACGCAAGACACTCAAAGGAGACGACAAGGTGATCAGTGCAGCCGATGGTAAGGTTGTAGCTATTGAAGTGGTTGAAGAACAAGAATATTTCAAAGACAGGCGTAAAGTGATCTCTGTGTTTATGTCTGTGCACAATGTGCATATAAATGTCAGTCCGGTTGCCGGAGTTGTTGAGTTTTTCAGGCATCACCCAGGAAAACATTTTTTTGCATGGCAACCAAAAGCCAGCAAGGAAAATGAACACACTACCATTGTTATCCGGCATGAAAAATACGGGCCGGTCATGGTCAGGCAAATTGCGGGTGCCTTTGCACGTCGGATCGTATTTAATCATGCCATTGGCAGCCATGTTGACCAAGGTCAGGAACTGGGAATCATAAAATTTGGGTCAAGGGTAGATGTGTTCTTGCCGGTTGATGTTAACATCAAAGTAAGGTTGCATCAATCGGTGAAAGGTGGCATCACAGAGTTGGCCAGGCTTCACTGATTTTTAACAAATCGTTAACAAATTTACCCTGTACGGGCCTTGAAAACATTCGTACTTTTGTTTCGGAAAAATTTATTTACACCATAACACCTTACACATGAAAAAACAGATTGCATTATTATTCTCTATCGTTGCGCTGGTTGCTTTTGTTAGCACCGCTTATGCACAGTCCCCAAAGGTAGACGCAAAGACTGCCAAGGTTGAAAAAGTTGCTGAAACCAAAACATCAGCTACCTGCACCGACGCCAAGGTAAAAACTGATTGCGCTGGTAAGGAAAGCGAAAAAGCCGACTGCAAATCGGCTGCTGCAAAGACTTGTGGCGGATGCTCGTCAAAAGCTGCTGCAAAACCAGCTGAAACCGCTCCGGTTCCTAAAAAGTAACAGTGTGCTTTCAAAACCACTAGCCCGGCCTGACAATCAGTGCCGGGTTTTTTTATAACAAATCCAGAAGCTCAGTTAGTCGCCTGATGACGTAGGTGGCTTTGTGGTGTTTGTCATCGCAGTCAGGGCAGAAAAGCACCTGATCAATGCCTGCTTCGCGTGCGCCCTCCACATCCGTCTCGGGTTCGTCACCCACATACAGACAAAGCTCAGGGGTTACCCTTGCTTGCTCCAGAGCATACCTGAATATTCCCGGATCTGGTTTCTTCACGCCCGCCTCCTCTGAGGTAATGACCCACTCAAAGAACCGCTTGAGTCCGGCTTTCTCGATTTTAACAAACTGGATTTCGTTGAATCCGTTGGTAATAAGCCCAAGCCGGTAGCGGTTTACGAGGTATCCAAGCACCTCCATCGAACCCGGAATGAGCGAAGTTTTTAGTGGGCTTTGTTGAATATACTTCTCCGCAATTACCTTTGCCATAACCGTGTCTCGTATTCCAAAATCTGCAAGGGTAAGCTCAAACCTCCTATAACTTAGAAACTCTTTTTCGATGTTGCCAGCTTTATACTCACTCCAGAGTTGCTTGTTATGCACAGCGTAGATTGTCATATATGCTTCTATATCAGGAATACCTTTTCGGTAAAGCTGCAGTTCACAAAGGATGTCGTCGAAAGTCCTACGGGTGTTTGCGTCAAAATCCCAGAGGGTATGATCTAGATCAAAAAATATATGTGTATATTTCGGTTTGTTCATTCGGTAAGCTTCGATTATAGTGCGTAAAGTCTTCCCTGCCATGTATTTCTTTCCTCCAGGTGTTTTTCAATGAGATTCAGTATTTGATCGGCCCGTACCAGACCCCAGTCCGGGGCTACCAGAAACCTTGGGGGCACTTCGGCAGTAAACCTTTCGATGATTATCAGTGGGTTAAGTCGTTCAATGTAATCAATAACAAAGTCAATGTATTCAGGTAGTTCAAACAACGGATAGTTTTCGGGACGTTCATTGAAAACACGTTCGAATGCAGTACTTCTTATTACCTGGAATTGATGAAGTTTTAGAGTGGTGAAAGGAAGGCCAGAGATGATGGAAGTTTGCTCCAGCATCATTTTCCTGGATTCACCTGGCAGGCCAAGGATAATGTGAGCACCTGTTGTCAGCCCCCTTTTCTGACTCTCCTCGAGTGCCCAAACCGATTGTTTAAACGTATGCCCGCGGTTTATCAGACGCAACGTGTCATCATTACACGATTCGATTCCATATTCTATAGCAACATACGTTCTCCGGGAGAGTTCTGCAAGGTAATCCAGCTTCTGGCTGTCCACACAGTCTGGCCGCGTGCCAATAATCAGACCAACAACACTCGGATGTTCAAGAGCTTGTTCGTATAATGTGCGCAAGGTTTCGATAGGGGCATGAGTGTTCGAATATGCCTGGAAATAAGCTAGGTAACCCTGATTACGCCGGTATCTTTTCCGGTGAAAATCAATTCCCTCATCGAGCTGTTGCCGTATGTCCTTTTCCGGTGCGCAGTAGGAGGGGTTAAAGGCGTCGCTGTTGCAGAAAATGCAGCCCCCGGTTCCAATTGTTCCATCCCGGTTAGGGCAGCTAAACCCTGCGTCGATAGAGAGTTTTTGTACCCGCGCTCCAAATATTTTTCGGATGTATTGGGCATATGAGTTAAACCTTCGGTGGTGACCCCACACATACATTTTTGTATGGTTATCTGGAGACTTCATTGCGTTTCGTGATAAGCAGGGCAGGAGAGCTGAGTGGGGAAGTATTGATCGGATGGAGTTGAAGTGTTGTTAATCCTTACCTGTATCAGAGGAGCAAAAATAATGAATGAGGCCGTCGACCTCTCGGTCGGCGGCCTCAAAATTCCACAGTTACTGAAATATTATTTCCTGTATCCTGTGGCCAACTCAAGTCGTTTGAGGATGGCAAACACGAATACAGCCGAAAGTACGCAGCAGATTATGAAAATGAGCCAAAGCTGCCACAGGTCGAGTTTGCCCCAGAAGTTGCTGCCAATGAACAGGAATTTGTTACCGATGGCTGTGGCGAGAAGCCAGCCACCCTGCATTAAACCCTGGAAGCGGGGAGGAGCCACTTTCGATACAAACGACAAGCCCATTGGGCTGAGGAACAGCTCTGCAATAGTAAGAATGAGGTAGCTACTGATCAGCCAATAAGGCGTAACTCTGGATGTGTCGGGTACGGGGTTGTATTTGGTAAGCCCAGCCTGATCAACATACTGCAATTCGTGTGGCGAGATCAGGTTAAACGAAGCAAACAGAAGGATTACAAATCCAATGGAAGCGATAATCATACCGATACCTATCTTTTTCGGTGTGGATGGTTCCAGGTTGCGGTTTCGCAGCCAGGTGAACACGCCCATCACCGGGAAGGTAAGCACCACAATGAACAATGGATTGAATGACTGGAAAATTTCGGGAGCAATTGGGTTGCTAGACGAGTAACCGCTGATCAGATACCAAGTGGCTGCACCTAAAACCAGGAACATGGCACCGCCAATCAGCCGCTCGCTCATCTTCTTCCTGAAAACCAGCACCAGTCCGGCCAATGCACCGATGAACGCCAGAATCGAATTAAGGTTGAACATGATATTGGTAAAAGGTCCCACTTCTTTAACCGTGTAGTCGCGGGCAAAGAACGTAAGTGTAAGTCCATTCTGATGGAATGACATCCAGAAGAAGATGACCACGATGAATACAAGGATTAGAGAGGCAACCCTCGGGCGTTCATCTTTGGTGGAAATCTGAAGCATAATGGCTACAAACCCGATAAACAAACCTACAGCGGCTCCCAGTGCAGCCGCATCCTTAACAGAGTTGCGCAGCAGGAAGTAGAATATGACCGAGGTAGTAATCATCAACCCTCCACCAAGCAGGAAGCTGGTTAGGTTTGCAGATGCTTTGGGCTGTCCGGCATTATCGGCTTTCTTGATTTTTTCGACTGTGGGTAGCAGTTTGTTAAAGAAAACGTACACCAGCAGGGAGATAATCATAGCACCGGCAGCTATTCCGAATGCGTAGTTGTAGCCTCTCGAAAAAGCTCCAATGTATTCATTTGCAAATGCGCCAAGATCGGCCACCACCTTACCCGAAACTTTATCAGCCAATTCCTGGAATTTGCTCAGGTCCTGAAGAGTTCCATTATTGAAGGCATGGCACATGGCGGGCAAGCTGCCGTCATGCTCAAAGCCTTGTGTGCGGAGGAACCAGTTTCGTACGCCGGTAGCTGCAAAGGGAGCAAAGAACGCGCCAATGTTGATTCCCATGTAGAAAATCATGAAGGCTGAATCACGTACCTTTGAGTACACTGGATTGTCATACATTTGTCCGACTACAGCCTGCAAGTTACCCTTGAACAGACCATTGCCCAGGGCGATGGTCAGCAGGGCCAGCAGTGAAACGGCAAGGGCGTTGCCCGGGAGGGCCAACATGGCATATCCTGCAAACATGATGATAATACCAAACAGAATAACTGTTTTGTATTTTCGTGTCACATCGGCTAAAATCCCCCCAACCAATGCAAGGGCGTAGATACCAAAATAGAACCAACTGTAATAATCGCCGGCGTCTTTTTCACTAAGCCCGTATTTGGCTTGGAGGAACAATACCAAAATGGCCATCATGGTATAAAACCCGAAGCGTTCACCCATGTTCGAGAAAAACGCTACCAATAATCCTTTCGGATGTTGTTTTAACATAGTAATAGTGTTTTTGGTTAGAAAATCTTGCTAATCTTTTGGAGGCAAACCTACTAAAAAAAATAACACGCTGCAACACTAACTTACAATCGCAGGCATGAAGTTGTTAACAATATGATTCGCAGCAACCCATCAGTTACTCAAAAAACTAATAGGTACATGATTTGTCGAAAAAATGGTGGTAATGTTTTATTTGCCAAACCTCACTCAAGCCTTGCAATTCAATGATAACATCCTATTTTTGCATAAAGCGGAATTATTCAGCATACTATCAAAGTTTAATAGCCAAAACACACGGCCATGATGAAAGAAAACCTGGTACGATTTATTGAAAACAGCCTCACCAAGAATTGGGAAATCAATGCCTTTACAGATTACAAGGGCGAAGGATATTCTTATGCCCAGGTGGCAGAAAAGATTATCTACCTACATCAATTGTTTGAAGCAGCCGGTATTGCCCCTGGCGATAAAGTCAGCCTGCTGGGACGCAATTCGAGCACTTGGGGAATAGCCTACCTGGCAACCATAAGCTATGGTGCGGTGATCGTGCCCATACTACCTGACTTCAAGGCAAAAGACGTACATCATATTATCAATCATTCAGAGAGTAAGCTACTTTTTGTGGCTGAAAGCCTGTTTGAGCCGCTCGACTTGAAGGAGATGCGCGATCTGAAGAACGTGGTATCGCTGACGGATTTTACTGTAATTGCCGGGCATTCCGATTTAAATATGATGCCCGTAGCTGTAGCCCGTGATTCATTCAAACTGCCCGTAGTCGGCAACGAAAAACTGGCTGTGATAAGCTATACAAGCGGCACCACAGGAAATACAAAAGGCGTGATGATATCGCATAACAACCTTGCAGCCAACATAGTATATGCAAATAACAATATGCCGCTGGAACCTGGCGATTCCATCGTTTCGTTTCTGCCACTGGCTCATGCCTATGGGTGTGCCTTTGAGTTTCTATGGCCGTTCACATTAGGCTGTCATATTACATTTCTAACCAAAGTGCCGGCCCCGGCAGTTGTGCTTGGGGCATTCAAGGAAATAAGGCCGCGACTGGTGTTATCCGTACCGCTTGTAATTGAAAAAATCTATAAAAAACAGATTTTGCCAGTAATCCATAAACCGGCGATGAAAATCATCCTTCGGATTCCGGGATTAAAAAACGTGATTCACAAAAAAATCCGACAAAAACTCGTTGATTCGTTCGGAGGTAATTTCCATGAGGTAGTAATCGGCGGAGCTGCGCTTAATCCGGAGGTGGAAGTGTTTTTCAAAAAGATAGGGTTTCCGTTTTCAATTGGCTATGGAATGACCGAATGCGGACCGCTGATCAGCTATGCTAACTGGGACAAAGCACGGCTTGGTTCTGCCGGGAAAATTGTCGATACCATGGAGGTCACCATCGACTCTCCTGATCCATTCTCGGTGGAGGGCGAAATTCTTGTCCGCGGAGAGAATGTCATGCCCGGATACTATCGCAATCCGGAGGCCACCAGGGCAGCACTTGATGACGAGGGCTGGCTCCATACCGGTGACCTTGGTCATATAGACAAGGATAACTATATTTACATTAAGGGCCGAAGCAAAAATATGATCCTTGGGCCGTCGGGACAAAATATCTTCCCTGAAGAGATCGAGGGAAAGCTTAATACTCTTGACTACATCCTTGAGTCGCTTGTGGTCGAAAACAACAAGAAACTGATCGCCCTGATTGTGCCCGACAAGGAAGCAATGCAAAAGAATCACATCAGTGACGAACTACTTACAACCATCCTGGAAAATTATCGAAAAGAAGTAAACAAGGACCTTCCGAATTATATGATGATTGCCGGGATGAAGCTGCATCCGGAGGAATTCGAGAAGACGCCAAAGAAAAGCATCAAACGGTTCTTGTATACTGCCTGATGCGAATCAGGGAAATGAGGCAGGAACTCGTGAGATGCCAATGCTTCCAGTCTGATTTGGTAGGAGGAAGAAATAGAACTTTAGAACTTGTACCTGAGTTGAAGTTTTACCTCGCTTTTGGTATTTCCAGTGATTTCGTCAAGTCCACTGCCAATTATTGTTCTATTGGAGTACCACGTTTGGCTGATCTTTAGCCAAGCATCGAGATTACGGAGGGTTTGCCAGCGCACTAAAAGGTAAGCTCTGCTGCCCTTGTAGTAATATGCCGGAACACTGAAGGCGTATAATACGTCATTTTCGTAGGCATAAATGCGCTCATCGTAGGTGTCGGTGTCAAAAATGGCATAACGAGCGGTGAATGACAGCGCGCTTTGAGGTTTCCATATCACATCCTGATACATGAGATAGCCCTGCTTGCTTACGCTGGCATTGCTGGTATTCCATATCCATTCCATGCGGTTTCGCAATGCCAGGGTTTTCAGGGGCTGGTACTGAAAATGAATTCGC
The DNA here is from genome assembly GCA_037445555.1 of Lentimicrobiaceae bacterium. GTDB lineage: Bacteria > Bacteroidota > Bacteroidia > Bacteroidales > JAAYJT01 > JAAYJT01. The sequence goes on along the minus strand of JBBIKG010000002.1, from coordinate 108,549 downwards.
AAATTTTGTCTCTGCACGGGGAGTATAGCATTGAATTTATCAGTCAAGGCCAGGTTTGACTCGCGCTGTTTCGATCTGTACCTGACCGCAACACTTGCCAAACGTGAGATACGGTAATCCAGCTCGCCTGAGTACTCCTGCCCCCTTGATGGAGCATCGACGCGGTAACGAAGCCAGCTAAAACGGAAAAAATCAGCATATCCCTTAAACGTGAGCCTCGGGGAAGCAAGGAATATGGTCCCCAGATAGAATCCTTCTTCTCCGCTTCCAAAGCTGGACTCAGCCATTGGTGCAGCGTAAAAATTATGGAAATTACGGTCGAAACGACGATAGACAGCGCTCAGCGTAAGCCGCAATGAAGGGTTGGCCGTAGCACCCGCCAGTATTCCCAGTCCTCCTGAATGGCTACGAGCTACTTCGCCAAATAGCTGGCTCTTGCGGAAAAGGTAAAGCCAGTCAGCCCCTATAACTTGGTTTGTTTTGCCTCTAAAAGTATAGTAATTGTAGAGTTGTTGGCGCGGGTTTATATTCTGGCTAAAGTGCATCTGGTAGTAGGTGCCTCCTACCTGTAGGCGCGATCCCACCCATTGCACTCTTCCACCAAATACGGACTCACTGAGTGACCTTCGGTTCAGCAGCTCGGAATGTGTGCGGTGATACCCTGAAACCTGCAGTGCGCTCACTTCAAAATAGTCTGAGTCCATGGTGTCGGTCTGTCTCACAGTAGCGTCAATGTTTTTATATGATCCGAATGTTGTCAAGGTGAGCCTCTTCATGCCTATCGTAATAGCGCCACCCCTCAAAAACTGATTTTCATTTACCGAGGTGCTTGGTTTTATACCTCTTGATATTTTTCTGATTCCTGAAACATCGGCTGTTTTACCGAAGGCGGGTGTCGTCCATAAAGTAAGTCCTTGTCCTATCTGAAGGTGAAAATCCCCTAAAGCCACATCGCGTAACCATTTGTTGCTCTTGTAGTAGAAATAACCACTATAAAAGTCAAACCCATAGGGCTGGTTGCCCCTGAACAATTCCTCCCCGGGATCTTTCTCGGCCGTAAAGCCCCACCGGATGCGGTTTTTATTGTTGAACGAATAACGCAAGTGCAATCTGAACGGGCTTCCAAGATAACGTTGGTTTGGATTCAGGGAAAGCAACGAATCGCTGATCGGCAGAAATCCTTTTTGTTGCTCGATCACCTGCTGGTAGCGAACAAACAGCTGATTCGTTCCGTAACGCAGGAGGGCACGGGTGGTCAAGGGGCGGGCAGGCAGGTTTTTGCCGAATGCAAGAAAAGGTTCCACCATCGCAATCACATCCCTGTCAAATCCGTCGATGTAGGCAAGTTCATATACGCTGAGAATTGCACCGTAGAGGTTTCGATATTCTAGAAGATTGGTGATTTGAATTTCGTTGAGGAAGAAAAGCTGTTTTACTTCATCAAATGTGGCTGTGTTAATCTGGATAGGGTTTTGCAACAGGTACTCCAGCTCAACCAAGATATCTGTAAAATCTATCTCTTCTTCCTGTGTTTCAGCCTGTTGTTCGATGGCTTGCTGAATGTATTCGGGTTCTTCGGGTGTAATGATAGGCTGTTGTGCTTGCAGAAAAGTAAATGGCGTGATAATAGCCATCAGCATCATAAAAAGTTTTATTATGCGATACTTCAGGCCAATGAAAATCATGCGGCTACCTGAAAACATAGTGTTCCTAGTTTGATTGCCAGCTGATGCCCATCACAGGAGAGAACCCCAAAACCTCATGCCGGGTTGCCGAAATGTCGATCCGCATGCTCCCGAGCAGCAAACCGAAGCCGAAAGAAAAGCTTGTGGGCGATGTACCCATGCCGGCCCGCACCACAGCCACATTAAGAAGCTGGTATTCAAGCCCCCCTCTGATGGCCGGCTTGTGGCGCGAGTCTTTTTCAGCGTCCAGTGTCATGGTAAGGTTTTTATCTACCGCATAGGCCACACCACACCGTATGATGGCAGGCAGTGTCTCGCTGTTTTCAATGGCATAGGGCACCCGCACAGGGTTGAAAACAACGGCAGCAAGTATGAGATCAGATGTAAGGTTGGTGCTGACTCCAAGCGCAAACGATGGCAGTGTCCTGCTCCCATAATCACCGTCGAGGCGCACGTGGTAGGCATCCAGGCGCACACCGGCACTAAAATTGTGCCCAAATGAACGACCATATCCGATTCCGGCAAATGTTTCGCTATAGAGCTGCCCGCCAAATTGTTTTATCCCCAAACCAAACACACCGGCTTTTGTTGGAAGTAGTCCTGCAAGGCTCCCCTGACCCAATTCTTTCAGTAAAAATTTGTTTTCGTAATTCAGTGCAACGCCTGATTTCTCTTGCCGTGCAAGAGTTGCCGGATTGTTGAAAACCGACCATATATCACTGAGTGCAGTCGAGGTCATACCCATAGCGGCCTGCCTGGCTCCGGTAGGATAGTTTGAAGTTTGAGAAGTGCTGATCAGGGGGAATAGTAGAAATAATATTCCGATAACTACCACAGCAATGACCGGACACAATTTTAGCAAACGTATCATTTTCATTACTTTTGTTTTCAAACCGACCGGCTTTAACTCAAAACTTAGCAACTCATTTCATGGCAAATTTCAGGCAAATTAATGATTTCCTGACGAGATTGGGAAAAAATAATAACAGGGAATGGTTTCAGGCCAATAAATCAGAGTATGACTTGCTAAGATCACAATTTGTGGTTTTTATGCATGAGCTGATTGAAGAACTGTCCTATATAGACATCAGTCTGAAAGGGGTGGCGGCAAAAAACTGTATCTTCCGCATTTATCGCGATGTGAGATTCTCGAATGACAAGAGCCCCTATAAAACCAATTTCGGCGCATTTATTTCGGCATCCGGTGTTAAAGGAAATCGACCAGGATACTATTTACATCTTGAGCCCGGGCAATCTTTTTTAGCCGGCGGACTCTATATGCCTCCCACACATTCGATAAAAGCTGTACGTGACGAAATCTATTTCAATTCCGTCGAGTTAGTCAAAATACTCAGCAATCCGGAGTTCACCCGGTATTTTGATGGCCTTGACAGAGACGATGTGATGGTGAAGCCACCCAAAGGATATCCTTCTGATTTTGCTTATATAGAATGGCTGAAGTTTCGCTCATTCACTGTCTCGTCCGGGATAGGGGAGGATCAGTTGTATGCCGGTTCAATCAGGCAGTATTTGTTACAGGGCTACAAAAGCATGTACCCTTTCATCCGCTTTCTGAATAAGGCTCTGGATAACCTGAATTACCTCTGATCAGGGGGGGAATTCAAAGCAATTTATTTCAGAAGTCTTTTAAGTGATACCCATAAAAGCAGGATACCGGCAACTGCAGCAGCCGAAAAAACCAGAGCTATTGTAGTATTGCCATACAGAAAGTTGCCGGTGGCGAACAAGGTACTGTATATGATTACACATCCCCACACCATGCAGAGTAATCCGGTAGGTACATCCCAGCGTAAATCCTCCTCTTTTTGAAGCACGATGCCTTGATACGCAGCTTTCAGCACAACGGACTTCCACCCGGGACCTCCGGGCTTGATTTTACGATAGAAATTATGTAACGTGGCATCACTCACCGGTGGGGTAAGATAAGTGACCACAACCCACGCTAATGTGGTGAGAAGGACGATGCCTGAAAATTTAAAGATATTCCAGTAAACCATCGTTGTAGCAATACCCATCACCTCGATATGTTCACCGCTCTGTTTGATTCCGAGGTTTTCGATCAGGATAAAAAAGAGCGAAAAGCCACCAGCGGCAATCATGGCCGACAACTCCGACCAGGCATTGATACGCCACCAGAACCACCGTAGGATATAAATGAGGCCTGTGCCAGCTCCGATCATCAGCATGTATTGAAAAGCCTGCAGGGCGTTTTCAAGAACCAGGGCCAGAAGGATTGAAAAAAACATGAGTGTGATGGTTGCGAGACGCCCTGCCATTACTTTTTGCTTTTCATTGGCCTGTTTATTCACAAAACGGCCATAAAAATCATTGACAAGATAGGATGACCCCCAATTGAGCTGTGAGGCCACTGTCGACATGAATGCGGCTATTAGTGAAGCTACCACCAATCCTAGTAGGCCGGCCGGAAGAAAATGCCTGAGCATAGCCGGGTAAGCAAAATCATTTTTAATATACTTTACAGATACCTCCGGAAAAGCATTAATCATAGACTGGATGTCGGGAAAAATGATCAGCGATGCCAGCCCAACAATGATCCAGGGCCAGGGCCTCAGGGCGTAATGAAAAAAGTTAAAGAGCAATGTGGCGCCTACCGCATGGTTTTCATTCTTTGCCGACAACATGCGCTGAGCCACATAGCCGCCACCTCCGGGCTCGGCACCCGGATACCATGCGGCCCACCACTGTATGGTGATGGGTATGATAAAAATACTCAGAAACAGCTCAGGTTGAGAAATGCTGGGGATCAGACTCAGTTTGCCGTTAACGGCGGGATGGCTGAAGAGATTGGTCAACCCACCTATTTCGGGAGAACCGGCCACATACACTGCTGCGATGATGGCACCAAACATGGCAAAGCTGAATTGAAACAGGTCTGTCCAAAGGATGGACTTAAGTCCGCCAAGGCCTGCATAAAATACCACCACAACTGATGCAATGATCAGGGCGGGCGCGGGCTTCAGCCCGAGCATTACTCCGGCAATCTTAATGAATGCGAGTGAGACACTTGCAATGACCATCACGTTAAAGAAAAATCCAAGATAAACGGCTCTGAATCCTCTCAGGAATGCCGCCATCCGGCCACTATATCGTAGCTCGTAAAACTCCAGGTCGGTCATCACCTTTGATCTATTCCAAAGTTTTGCATAAATAAAAACCGTCAGCATCCCAGTAAGCAGAAATGCCCACCATAACCAGTTGCTTGCAACGCCCCCGGTGCGCACCATATCGGTGACAAGATTTGGTGTATCGCTCGAAAAGGTAGTTGCCACCATCGATACCCCAAGGAGCCACCAGGGCATGGTTCGCCCGGACAAAAAGAAGTTTGTGGTGCTGTCGCCTGCTTTTCTTGAAGCAAGAAAGCCTATTGATAACAGTACGATAAAAAAAATGGCTATGATTGCCAGATCGATGGGTTGAAGTATCATACCTGCAAGGTTATAAGGTGCTGACTAGTGTGCATGTGATATTTGTGCAATTATAATACAACAGGCCGGATTTCCCGGCCTGCCATGCAAAAGTTGCCTTGATCATGCATCGATATTGGCGTACTTGGCATTCTTTTCGATGAATTCACGTCGGGGTGGTACTTCATCGCCCATAAGCATGGAGAAAATCCTGTCGGCCTCGGTTCCGTTTTCAATGGTAACCTGGCGCAAGGTCCTTGTGGCTGGATTCATTGTCGTAGCCCATAGCTGCTCAGCATTCATTTCGCCAAGACCTTTGTAGCGCTGCGTATGAATGCCCTTCTCATCACCGTTTACTGAGAATTTTGTCGCTATGGCCTGTCGCTGCTCCTCGCTCCAGCAATATTGTTCATCTTTTCCTTTGCGCACAAGATACAGAGGAGGTGTAGCAATGTACACATAACCCTGCTCGATGAGGTCCTTCATGTAACGAAAAAAGAAGGTGAGAATAAGGGTGGCTATATGGCTCCCGTCCACGTCGGCATCGGTCATGATAATGATCTTGTGATACCTCAGCTTGTCGAGGTTGAGCGCTTTGCTGTCATCCGCTGTGCCAATGGAAATGCCAAGTGCAGTAAAAATATTCTTAATTTCTTCGCTGTCGAAAATTTTATGCTGCATTGCTTTTTCAACATTGAGTATTTTACCACGCAAGGGTAGAATGGCCTGGAAACTACGGTCGCGACCTTGTTTTGCTGTACCGCCTGCCGAGTCGCCCTCAACCAGGTAGATCTCGCATTTTGCGGGATCGCGCTCCGAGCAATCGGCTAGTTTGCCGGGCAGTGAACTTGAATTGAATACATTTTTCCGCTGCACCAGTTCACGAGCCTTGCGCGCTGCATGGCGGGCGGTGGCAGCTAAAATCACCTTATTGACTATAGTACGAGCTTCTTTGGGATGTTCTTCGAGATAATAGTTTAGCTGCTCACTAACCAGTTGATCCACAGCACCCATCACCTCGCTGTTGCCGAGTTTGGTTTTTGTCTGACCTTCGAACTGAGGTTCCTGAACCTTCACCGAGATGATGGCCGTAAGGCCTTCACGGAAATCGTCTCCATTGATATCGAACTTAAGCTTCGACAGCATGCCCGATTTGTCGGCATAGGATTTAAGTGTCCTTGTTAGCCCTCGTCTGAATCCCGAAAGATGGGTGCCGCCTTCATGGGTGTTAATATTGTTTACATAAGAATGGATGTTCTCGGCAAACGAGGTGTTGTATTGCATGGCAAGCTCGACAGGTATGCCGTTTTTCTCGCCTTCGATGCAAATAGGTTCAGGCATGAGTTTTTCGCGATTGGCATCCAGGTATTCAATAAAATCCTCCAGCCCTTTTTCCGAAAAAAATGTATTCATCACTTGCTTGCCTTTTTCATCCGTCATACGCTCATCGGTAATAGTAAGCCGTATGCCTTTGTTCAGGTACGCTAGTTCGCGCAGTCTTGAGCTCAGTGTGTCGTAGTCATATTCGGTTACGCTAAAAATTCCGTCGTCAGCTTTAAAAGTCACAATGGTTCCAGTGCGGTCGCTGACGCCAGTTTCTTTTACATCGTACAAAGGCTTGCCAAAGGCATATTCCTGCTGATAGATTTTCCCCTCGCGATGAACCACCACCTTCAGCAGAGAGGATAATGCATTCACACAACTCACACCTACCCCGTGTAATCCTCCGGATACTTTATACGATTCTTTGTTGAATTTGCCCCCTGCGTGCAGCACTGTCATCACTACTTCGAGTGCCGAGCGTTGTTCTTTTTCATGCAGGTCGACAGGTATGCCTCGCCCGTTATCTACCACACTGATGCTGTTGTCCGTGTGCATATACACTTCGATGTTTGTACAGTAGCCGGCCAGTGCTTCGTCGATTGAGTTGTCAACAACCTCATATACAAGATGATGTAATCCACGACTGCTGATATCTCCGATATACATTGCAGGGCGTTTGCGAACAGCTTCCAACCCCTCGAGCACCTGAATCTGTGCTGCCGTATAATCCTGATCGCCGTTGTGATTACTCTTTACTATCTCATTCATAATCAATTAAATAAAATCAAAAATTAAAGCTCACAAAGTTAGCAAAAATATCATTTCGCCCCTTATAATTGCTGGTACGTAATCCGATAAGTTATTAACAAAATGGTGTAATATGCTGTTAATGCTAATTTGTGCATATAATAGCTTTAAGTAGCTGTACTTCAGTATGCTAGTAGAGAATAACTAGGTCAACAGCAATCTCAGAACGAAAAGCCTGCTCCTGCTATCACGTTGATTCGCTGGCTTGGATAGTTATACCAAAAGTACTGACGCTGGGCTGTCAGGTTTCGGGCATCGATGAAGAAGTGAAGTTGTTTACTGAACTGATATTTGGCCGTTGCGCTAACATCCATCCAGGGAGAAATCTTTGTTTCGCTGTACTTAATCCCATCCCAGAATTTAGCATTCGATTTACCGTTAGCAATAACCGAGGCATCCAAGGTTAGCTTATTTACCGGGTTCCATGATACCGAAATTCGCAGGTCAAAGGCCGGTTTGTACCAGGCATATGTTTCATTAGCAGGGTTGTAGCGATTATAATTGCCGGCAAGTTTCAATGATAGGATATCCGACATTTTGTAGGCGATATAAGATCCTGCCCTCATTTGGTTGACATTATCATAGGATATTTTGAAGCGGCTGTAGGGCGCGGCAGTATCGCCAATGAAAAAAGTCATATCTTTAACCGCGGCCCACGAATAGTCTAAGCCAAAATCAACCACCTCGCTGATATTTCCCTTGATTCCCACATAAAACCTGAATCGTGAGGTTGGATTTTTGAATTGCAGAACTGATTGAACAAAGGGATTTTCGGCCGCCAGAGATTCAAAGGTAGTTTTGCTTACGTTGCCGTCAATCCCCGCCTGTACAGAAAGCTTCTTTTTTATCAGCCTGAGGTTCAGCTCAGCCACTGGAAAGAAGTAGATACTAGATTTATTGTTTTCGTCGTATTGCAGCCTGAAACCTGCCCTGAGGCCATACTCCTGGTATTTGAAGTTAAGTACTGGCTCGATGCTGACAAGGGTATTGATGTATTCCTTGATAGAGTCGTTAAGGCGTGATCCGAAGTAGGTCAAGCCCAAATCCAGTTGTTGACTGTCCAGCCTGTCGAACAGGTTGATGGCTTTTGAAAGCATGGCGCCGAACCTGAGTGTATTTTCTCTGGTTTTATACCTGTCATAAATATGACCAAAGTCCAGGTCGGCCATATAATGCAATCCTTCACCGGAGACATTTCGGTGTTGGGCCGACACCGATGTTCCAAACCGGTTAAAGCGTTGCCGAATAGTTTCCCTGCCAAAATCATATGTTGGCGAAGGAAATTTCTCAGCCAGAAAGCCATATGGGTAAACCACCCGCCTGTCATAGTAGATATCGGAACTGATAGAGAATTTATCAAAATGCTTTTGGCCGAATCCTTTAATGGCGTTGTGGCTATAACCGCTGTAGCCGAATTTGTCTATGGTTCCGGCCGACGATGTATGCTTCATATCCACACCTACGGCATACCCTGGGTTTCGCAAACTATTGGCTGTGAATTGTATGCTCGGTGTCAGGTAGTTTCCAAAGCCAGCCTTCAACAAATTTCTTTGAAGCTGTGTTGGTTTGTCGGCTGTAGGTGCCAGGGGAGGCAACGGCTCAATTGTGTTGGGTAGCTGGTATCGGCGCGGAGTGATCTTAATTTGGAATGACGGAAGCGGGACACTCACTGCATCGATCATAGGCTGTATCAGAATCTTGGTAGCCTCATTAATTGTCGGCTCATACGGAGCCACAATCGTAATTTCTTCCATCCGCTGCGCCTGCACCTGCAAAGTAGCCACAGTAGCCAGAAATACTATTGCGATTGACAGTATCGCGTAAAAAATAGATCGGGAATGTATCTTCATGATCGGTTTGCTTTTAATTGCTGGATCAGTTACCTGCCGGAAGTTCGCGGAGCTTGGCACGCGCCACATTTTTTAGGTCATCGCCCTGGTAGTTATCAATTACGCTCTGCAATGTCTGGCGTGCCTGGAAAATATTGCCGGTCTGACGGTAAACATCGGCCAGTAATATAAACCCACGCGCAACCCAATAATCATAGCTGGCATAGCTTTTCGAGAGTTCGAAAATCGCATTTTCGGTGTCTGAATATCTTTTCTGTTCAAACAGGATGAGTGCCGAATAGTATTTTGCCTCCGCACCAAAGGCGCCCGTGGGAGACAAACGTATTGCCTCGCGTAACGATTGCATCGCCTGTTCGGCCCGCTGGAGCTGGTAAAGCGCCTTTCCGTTAATCAGCCTAGCTTCAGCGATCAGGTTGTCGGGCAGGCGGCTTTGTGTCAGAAGTCTTGATGCAATATCAATTGCTTGCTGATAGCGTTCCAGTTGCAGACTTAAACGCATTGTCACCGAGAGGGCCTCAACTTTGTTGGTTGGATTGGTAGTCATAGTTTCGAGTTGCAGATACTGATCCAATGCCTTTATAAGGTTGTTTCGGGCAAAGTTGATTCGGGCTGCCCTTAGCAACGCTGTTTCGGTGAACTGAGAGCCCGGCAGGCTAATCACTGACTCATAATCAGCCAGAGCCTCGTTGACATTGTTGTTGCGGAAGTTGCACTCAGCGCGGTAGTAGTAGGCCTGCAGCGCATACAACCCCCTGGGGTAACGGCTTAAATAGTTTCCAAATCCTGAAATTGCACTGCGGCAATCGTTGGCCATGAATCGGTTATACGCAGCAATGTATGTCATGGAGTCCTGCTCCCGGTCAGATACCTGAGCAAACGAAAGACCTCTGGAGTATCTTACATACTCATCCACGTTGTTAAGTTCGATGTAAATATTTCGAATATTATTCAGCGCTTCATGCGCTTCGGGCGAACCGGGATAGCTGCTTACTACCTTTTTGAAAAGCTCGAGCGCCATAAGGTTGTCGTTATCGTTGAAATAAATTAGTGCCGTTTTCATCAGGCTGGTTTTCACCAGAAGGCTTCCAGGGTATTCTTTGATAATGGCATTGAAATGACCGAGTGCTTCAGTGTTCTGGTTGATAAGTAGCGCTGTATTTCCCATTTCAAAAAGTGCTTCGGGTGCAAGCGGTGAGCTTCGCATTCCTTGCCTGAATGCCTGCAAGGTGGTAATTTTTTCACGATAGTTTCCTAATGCTCCCTGGGCACGCGACTTTTGAAGGGTGGCATAATCGCTTTCATTGTTTGGTGTTTTCAATGCTCTATCGTAATGCGCAATGGCATCACGATAGCGCTTGTTGATGAAATGGCAATCGCCCATTCTGAGCAATGCATCCCCCGCCATGCGCTGGTAATCGCGTGTATCGCCCTGCACAAATCGCCCGAAAGCATCCAGCGCCCTGGCATAATCCTTCTTCAAAAACCATGCATACCCAATACTGTATTGCGCCAAGGCATGTTCTTTCAGTCTTCCGGCATCTTTTTGCACAATAAAACGGTTGTAGAAATCAATGGCCTGATCCATTTGCCCAAGTCGGTAATAGGCTTCACCTATCCAATACAACGACAGGGTGGCTATGTTGTTATCCACGTTATTCTCGATGGCTTTGCGGAACAGCGGTACCGAGGCTTGCAGGTCCTTGTCGTTGAAAAGTTCGATGGCCCGGTAGAAGGCAATTTTCTGATATGCTTCCTTCAGGCGGTTCTCGCGCAGGCTCAGGCTCTCGATGGATGTCAGTGCTTCCTTATAGTTGTTGGTCGTAAGATAAAGATGAACCAGGTAGGCCACTGCCTCATCACGGCGTTTTGACTGAGGAAAATCATTCAGGTACTGATTTACTGCCCTGATTGCTTCGTTGTAGGGATTATATGATAGTTCCGAAGCAAGGCGCGCGTAGTTAAAGAGCGCATCCTCGCGTATCCCCGGGTCGTACTCCAGCTTGTAAGCCGACATGAAGGCGTTGGCGGCGAATTGTTTATGATTCGTATTCAGGTAACAATCCGCAATGTGATAGTAGGCAAATTGAGCTAGGGTGTCGTTTTGCAGGGTTACGGGCTGAAAATACCTGATGGCCTGCTCGAAGTTACGGTTGAAATAATACAGATACCCCAACTGGAAGGATTCCTCGCGGGTAGTGGTGCGGCGCTTGTTGTCGTTGTAGAATTCCAGTAAGGGCAGGGCTTCGGTAAAGTTACCCAGCCGGTAATGTGAATCACCGATAACCCTTGCCATTTCGGTAGTTTGCCTCGATTTATCACGGTTCAGCATTTGCGAACCTTCTTCAATCACTTTACTGAAGTTGCCTTGCCTGTAATAAATCTGAATCAGATATGGTGGAACCTGGTTCTTGAATTCAGGTTCATCGCGAACGGCCAGAAAATCGCTTAGCGCCTGCTCATACCTCTGTTGCATGTATAGCGTATACCCGTGATAATAAGTGGCCGCTGCCGAATATTTACTTATGGTATTTCGGAGATTGGCGAATTGTTTTTGGGCTTTAGTATAATCTTCTGCTCGCAGATGACAATACCCGCTCATGTAGTAATATGTTGCCAGTTCATCATTTGTAAGGGTTTTAATTTCAACATCCGCAAAGGATTTAAGGGCGTTTCGATAATTTTTTGAGTCGAACTGTACCTGGGCTAACTTAAAATATGCTCCATTTTTCAGAGCGCTTTCCGGATATTTCAATGTAAACCGATCTAAAAGGAATTCAGCATCTTTTTGTTTTATAGCAGCTGCGCATAAGGCACTGTAATACTCTGTATGCATTCGGATGTCTTTGTCAACCGGGCGGGTAGTGTTTAGCAACCATTCGAAGAGATTGCGCGCCGCCCCGTATTTTCCTGAATTGTACAATTCAGTGGCACGGTAAAAGGTAGCTGCAGGTTCGCGCAGGCTGGCCGTTTGTTGTGAAAATACGTATGTTGAAAATAAGCTGAAGGTAAATAGTACCAGGATGAAGGCTTTTTTATTCATCGAAACGTCAGATAAATGATGTTGAGACCTTATTTGCTAAAACGAAAAGCAAACGATGTTATTTTATGGGTATAGAAGCGTGGCGGGCATATAAACAGCCCCGCAGCAACTATCGCTCCTTGCACCTGTCACGGAGGCAAGACAATTCACCTGCCCCAGCTTGCGCAACGTTCCAAGAAAGGCAAAAATCAGCGCCTCCTTGAAATCAATTACGGAGTTGGCAGGTATTACGAACCTTGATTCACTCATCGACACCATACGATTGATAAGCAGCTGGTTATATGCACCTCCGCCGGTAACTAACACAGTGTTAAGCCTGTAATCATTCACTACCTTGGTAATGTTGATGGCAATATGCTCTGTAAAGGTGCGCAGCAAATCTACTGTTGAATATTCTGAAGTATCGATGAGCGAAATAATATTTAGCTCAACCCATTCCCAACCAAGCGATTTTGGCGGGTGCTGATTGTAAAACGGCAAATCATTAAGGATTTGTAAAAGGTCAGGAATTACCTTACCACTGCCGGCATACATACCATTGGGATCGAACGAATGCCCGAGTTTGCGTGAAAGCATGTTCAGCACAATATTTACCGGGCAGATGTCAAAAGCGATTCTTTGCCCTTTATTGTCGAACGAAATATTTGAAAAGCCACCCAGGTTGAGGCATGACTCGTATTCTGAAAACAGCAGTTTATCGCCTATTGGTACTAACGGCGCACCCTGACCACCATTGGCAACATCGGTGGAGCGAAAGTCGCAAACCACAGGTATTCCGGTACGTGCAGCCACTACAGCTCCTGAGCCAAGCTGGTAGGTATAGCCAGAATTAGGCTGATGAAAAATGGTGTGGCCGTGGGTGGCAATGAGATCCGGTTTCACACAGCTGTGGCGGATGGTGTCCATAATCCGTGCAGCCAGAAGCTGGCCATACTCCGCATGAGCTTTAGCCAATTCCGTGGCGCTAGCATTATATAAGTTTTTTAACCGGGCAACCCAGAAGCTGTCATACTCATAGGTGATAGCATTGACTATTTCATACTTCCATGTGTCGACGGTTCGGAAGAATCTACAAACAACTACATCAATTCCGTCAAGCGAGGTGCCCGACATCACCCCGACGGCAATATGGATTTTTTCTTCTCCTTGAGAAGTCATCGACTAAAGCAGCTTGGTGAGTGATTCAAGTTTCATCTTGCGTGAGCCTTTGATCAGGACAGTATAGCCTGAAAAATTCTGATATTCAAGCCATTGGGCAGCTTCTGATGTGGTTCTGAAAAACTTATTGGGTCTTTCCTCCTTCAGATCATAAAAATGATCGCCTACAAATATGGCATTAGTAAAACCCTTTTCTGTTACGAGTTCAAGAATTATTTTGTGCTGCTCACCGGCAAAATGACCCATCTCAAGCATTTCGCCAAGTATGAGCAGTTTATTGGCAACCCCGAGGGCGGCAAAATTGTTTATGGCAGCAGCCATGCTCGATGGATTGGCATTATAAGCATCCAGCACTATCTCGTTGCGATCGGTTTTGAGAATCTGTGAGCGCAGGTTCGAAGGGACATACGATTCTATGGCTGAGACGATATCATTTGCAGGCACTTCAAAATATCGGCCCACGCTTATGGCAGCCAGTATGTTTTTAAGGTTATATACTCCAACCAGATTGGTCATGATCAGTCGGCTTTCGCCGTCTGCCTTCCATGCTACCTGCAAATATGGATCACCTTTGGTGACTTCGCCACGATTTTGTGCCCTTGTGCCTTCGCCATAGGTAATCTTATGGATACCTGCTGCATGAGTCATTAAAATTTCATTATCCGCGTCAATGAAGATCGAACCGTCAACCAAACGGATGTGTTTATAAAGCTCTGTTTTGGCTTTTATTACTCCTTTAAAACTTCCGAACCCTTCAAGGTGCGCATACCCAACATTTGTGAGTATCCCGTGGGTAGGCTGGGCAAGTTTGCACAAGGAAGCTATTTCGCCGATATGATTAGCTCCCATTTCGATGACAGCTATCTGATGTTCATCGGTCATCCTTAATACCGTCAATGGCACCCCAATGTGATTGTTGTAGTTTCCTAATGTTGAAAGGGTGTTGTACTTTGTTGACAAAACTTTGGTTATCAGCTCCTTGGTGGTTGTTTTGCCATTTGACCCGGTAATGCCAATGACCGGGCAGGTGAATTTCTGGCGATGCACAATAGCCATCTGATGTACACTGTCCAGAACATCAGGCACAAGCAGATGCTTGTCGTCTGCTTTGTATGCCGGGTTATCAATGATGGCGTAAGCAGCTCCTTCCCGGATCGCACTAGCTGCAAATTCATTTCCGTCAAACTGCCCACCTTTTAGGGCAATAAAAATACAACCAGGTTTTATCTGTCGCGAATCAGTACAAATTTGTGGGTGTTTCAGAAAAATAGCATATAAATCCTGAACATTCATAGCCTGATCATATGAGAATAGCCCGGCAAATCCTTACACTTTCCTAATTCACAACCAGGAATGGTGTTAATGGATGCACCGGGCGGAAAAGATTGAACGTTGATATGAATTATTTCGAAACGATTTTTGAACTTCCCACGCGGGTCATGGCACAGCGGAATCCGATGTAGTTTGCTGCCATATCTTCGTCAAGAAATCTTCTTGTGCCAGGACTCAGATAATAGGCCGGATCAATCCATGAACCTCCCTTGAATACCCTCGACCTGTCGCTAATGAGTGAAGTCTTTCCATATTCATACATCTTGGCTGTGGTTGAGGAATCAGGTACCTGTTCCCAGTCGCGGTTGATCAGGCTTTGAGGATCTCCGTCGCGATAGTTAATAACATCCGCTTTACGGTAGTTGAAGCGCGAGGCTACCTCCTCGGGTTTAACGGGTCGGGTCTGAATGCGGCCCATATAATCCTTTTCCACAAGTTTGCCTTCGGCATCCGTTACCCGAGTAGTGTACACATTGCCTCTGAAAGGCCTGTAATCGGCTACATCCATAAAGGTAAGAGGCCTGTAGACATCCAGCACCCATTCTGCCACGTTACCGGCCATGTTGTACAAACCATAGTCATTAGCCTGATAGTCTTTTACATGGGTCGGGATGTCAGCTCCATCATTCAGCCATCCTGCAACACCCATATAGTCGCCGGAACCGCGCCGGAAGTTGGCCTTAAAAGCACCGGTTTTTTTCTTGGCGTCGGTACGCATGCTGGTGCCTTGCCAGGGATACGCTCTGCGTTCTGTAACCCGCTCATAAGCGGTATTGCCAATCAGGCCCAATGCCGCATATTCCCATTCGGCTTCGGTTGGAAGCCTGTAACGAGGCAGCAGAATACCATCTTCTACCCGAACCTGACGCTCGCCGGTTCCGGCAGGATTCAGGTCGCGCAAAGGCTTATTTACCAACCCCTGGTACTGACCGGCCAAATAAGCTTCGGTGTTGAAGTTGTTTGCATCGCGCTGATCGGGATCGTAATCAAGTATGCCATTTTTAATGAGAAGCATCTCATTGACTCTGTCGGTGCGCCAAATGCAATACTCGTTGGCTTGTTTCCAGCTTACTCCCACCACGGGATAGTTATGGTAGGCGGGATGCCTGAGGTAGGTTTCAACAAGTGGTTCGTTGTATGCAAGTTTATCGCGCCAGACCAGTGTATCAGGCAGGGCACGGATATAGACTTCCGGATGGTTTTTTCCGAACACCCTTTGCAACCAGTAGAGGTATTCGAGGTAATCAATATTACGGACCTCGGTTTCATCTATATAAAAACTCGGAACTGTTACCCGGCGGGGCTGATTATCCCACTCGTACATAGGGTTGTCTACGGTTTGTCCCATCGTAAAGGTGCCACCCTCAATAAGCACAAGGCCTGGTCCAGTGATCTGTTCACGGTAGGGTGTGACTTCAAACCCTCCGGTTTTAGGATTATTGAATTCCCAGCCGGTAGAACTCGAATATTGCTTTTTAGAACAGGAAGAAAACAACCCGATCACAATGGTGATGAGAAGTAGTAAACGAACTTTGTTAAATGCCGACATAGCAATATTTTAGAATTTGTTTAGCTATAAACTAAAATGGGGTGACTTTTATTGCTTTGATCTTTCTATTTTTTACTCGATCATCGCAGTTGAAAATCCATCCCAGTGAAACTTCATGCGAGCCACCCGTGGCGTTTGTCAGTGCTGAAACGGTATAATCATAGCTGTATCCGATCTTTATTCCCTGGTATTCAATACCCAGCAACACGATGGCAGCGTCCTGATTTCTGAATGTATGCCTGTACCAGACGCCAAAGGTGAAAGGATGAAGTGTGGAGTACAAACCCACATTGACTTGCTTGAACGCACCCTGCTGCTGAAACAGAATATTGGGCGAAATGGTAGGTACCTTATCTGCATCAATCAGGGTTGATGCCGGCACGAGGTCGAAAATTGCCCCGGCATGTATAGTCAGCTTCAGATCCTGACGGTTGATAGGACCATCACTGCTGGATGTGACATATGATATCTCAGGCTGAGTAAGGTG
The DNA here is from genome assembly GCA_037445555.1 of Lentimicrobiaceae bacterium. Classification (GTDB taxonomy): domain Bacteria; phylum Bacteroidota; class Bacteroidia; order Bacteroidales; family JAAYJT01; genus JAAYJT01. Next base: position 91,872 of record JBBIKG010000002.1, on the reverse strand, counting down.
GTGTGCGGCGAAACCAAAAAAATAGTTATAGGCGAAACCGAGAACAAAGCCGGCAGAAAAATCTGGAATGATTTTACGTTGGAATCCATCAGAGGGTATCTCTTGTGGGTTTTCAAATGTAAGTTTATCCCAGTCCAGATTTATTTGCTGCACTGTGGCCTGAAAACCGGCATTCAGCAACAGATCCCTTGTCATTTCAAGGCGGTAGGAATAAATACCGCTTAGCATGGTATTGGTCAAAATACCCTTTCCGGCATCATCCCTTACGGCCATCAGAGCCAGAGCACCACTGATAGGTTCAATATATCTGTCAAAGGAAATTCCATAAGTAACGAATGTAGCTGGAATGTTGGGCCATTGGTCGCGGTAATTGAGCGTGATTCGGGGACAAATCTTATTACCGGCCAGCGCGGGATTTAGGTATAACGGATTGCCGTAGAATTGCGAAAAATGAGGGTCTTGAGCTGGAACTGTTGAAGAACAGCACAACACAAAAGCAAAAACAATAACAAGTTGGGCACGTCGCTTCATTGCCTAGGCAACAAAATTTTACAGAGCGAAGGTAATACAAAAAATGACAGTTTCGTAAGAATGTTGAAACAGGCTTAATTTCACGTAATTTGATCTTTGGCTTTCCAGAGTTGAACCTGTCCCCTGAAGTTTAAAACTTGATTTCACGATGATGCTATCTGGCAATAATCATACTTTATTGCCGTTTTTCATGTTGGGTAGATGTAACAAGCAGGTATTCGAATGTTATTATTAAAATCCTTTGCATAATAATAACCTTAGCGTTCGACCTGATGTATTTCTTCCTAGGTTTTACTATCTGATCCGGAACATATGATTCGCTGGTACAAATTTACTTGGGTTGTAGCGGGGCTGTTGCTGAGTCATACCTTTGCGACTGCTCAGGTCACCATCGAGCGGACCATAGTGTGGAACCGTCCGTACCAGCTTACCTCCCGGCCAGCTGCACCCTGGCTTTTCGATTTCGAAGGGGCAATCCTTACGCCCGAAACCATGGCTCCCATATTTCAGGAGGTGGTCGAAGTTACGGCAGACATAAGCATGGTTACGATTTCCGACCTGCATTTCCAACCTTTGTCGGAAACGGAATGCAAAGCAGCATTTCTCATGTCTGACCGACAAGGCACTGATTCCACTGCTATTTCATTCGGCACCGACTCGCTAGTGTTACATGTTCGACAGGTGTCATTCGATGGGGGTACTCGAGCGTTTATTTCCTTTCTGCCTGTCAGGAAATCATCTACCACAGGTCAGTATGAAAAGCTTATGCGTTTCACTTTACGTGTCTTCTCCCGGGAAATAGACACGCCAAAATCAAATATCAAAAATCAGGCAGTCTTTGAATCAGTGCTGGCATCAGGAAGGTGGTATAAGTTCTCTATAAAAGAAACAGGTATATATCGTATCAATTATGATGACCTTCGCAGTGCCGGTCTTGATCCGGCAGGTATAAACCCCCGGAATCTGAGGCTGTTTGGATATGGCGGAGGGATGCTGCCTGAATCTAACGCAGAACCTCGCCCGGATGACCTCACAGAAAACTCCATACTTGTAGTAGGCGAGGAGGATGGCCAATTCAATGCACAGGATTATATTTTGTTTTATGGTGTGGGTCCTGACAGATGGAGGTATAACCAGGCCACGGGGCAGTTCAATTATCAGGCCCACCTCTATTCCGACCAAAGCTACTACTACATCACGGCCGATAAGGGGTTTGGAAAAAGAGTTGCTGCCAACCCCTCTGCCGGTTCATCTCCGGGTAGTATTGTGACGATTTTTGATGAATACCAGGCTTACGAAAAAAATGAGGTGAATCTGATCAAGTCAGGGCGCGAATGGTATGGAGAAATCTTTGAAACATCTGCCCGAGAGTTTATATTTAACGTGCCAAATCTTGTAAAGGATTCTGCCATATTGATAAGCACCGTCCTGGCCGCCCGTTCTTTCACACCCTCCTCGTTTGCTGTGGATGTTAACGGGTCGGCCGGCAATGTGTTGGTTGGAAGCGTGTCTTCATCCAATGCTTTCAGCGATTTTGCCCGCGAAGTGACAGCCGCAAGGTCGGTTTTCTCAGCCAGCGACCAGCTGAAAGTGAAAATCAGTTATAACCGTACCAGCTCTCCGGCCTCCGGATGGCTAAACCGGATAGTGATGCAAGGAAAGCGGCAACTCAATTTTACAGGAGACAAACTTCAGTACCGTAGCATTCAGGCACTTGAAAAAGGAAGAGTGCTTGAATACAGGCTTCTGAATGTAACCGGAGCTGTTCAGGTTTGGGACGTCGCCGAGGCTTCGAATGCTAAAATTCAACAGGTCAACTTGTCGGGAACTACCTTTTGGTACAGGGTAGTATCGACAGGAATCAGTGAATACATTGCATTTGATCCTTCCAAAGCTTTGAAACCCGCATTCGTGGAGCGGGTAACCAACCAGAACCTCCATGGTTTTACCACACCCGATATGGTTATTGTTACACATCCAAATTTTCTTCAGCAGGCACAACGGCTGGCTGATTTTCGCGAGTCCTCGTCGGGTCTCAATGTTAAAGTGGTTACGACAAATCAGATATATAACGAATTTTCGTCGGGAAGCCAGGATATTTCGGCCATACGCGATTTTCTCAAGATGCTCTACGAAAGGTCCACTGCACAAAAATCATTAAGATACCTTCTTCTCTTCGGTGATGCCTCCTACGACTATAAGAACAGGATCAAAACCAATACAAATTTTGTCCCTTCATGGCAGTCGCCAAACTCCTTGCATTATACCGACACGTACGCCACAGATGATTTTTTTGGGTTTCTGGAAAACCATGAAGGCGCCCAGATAACCGATGATGTAGATATTGGTATTGGTCGATTGCCGGTAACTACAGTACAGGAGGCCACAAATATTGTTGACAAAATCATACGTTATTCAACCCTTTCGCCTGCCAACCAGGGCGATTGGCGGAATATGATCTGTTTCGTGGCCGACGATGAGGATGATAACCTTCATGTTGATCAGGCAGAAAGATTGGTAAAGCAGATTGAAAACGGATACAACGCCTACAACTTTAATAAAATTTACCTTGACGCCTTTCAACAGGTTCGTACCTCAGGGGGGCAGAGATATCCAGTCGTTAATCAGGAAATAAACAAGCGCATTTCAAGGGGTGCGCTTGTAGTCAATTACACGGGGCACGGAGGGGTGAATGGATGGGCTCTGGAGCGGGTGCTAGAATTATCTGATATAAAATCATGGTCCAATGGCAATCGCCTACCCCTTTTCATAACAGCTACATGCGAGTTCACCTATTTTGATGATCCTGAATTCGTGTCGGCCGGTGAGCATGTGATCCTGAATCCGAACGGCGGAGCCATAGCCTTGTACACCACCACACGCCCCACGTATTCTTCAGACAATTTCATTCTCAATCAGCGCGTCTATCAAAATCTGTTCAGGAAAGAAAAAGGGCAGGCCATGACACTGGGCGATGTTATCAGGCTAGCCAAACAAAAGTTGTTATTCTACCACTCGCATAAATTTATTCTGATCGGCGACCCTGCGTTGACACTAAATATACCCGCTTATGGCATTGAGACAACCCATATCAACAATACCTCGGCAGGCGGTTCTTCGGATACTCTAAAGGCATTATCAAAAATTACTATAAAAGGCCGTGTACACGATCAATCAGGAAATACACTCAATAATTTCAACGGAGAGCTGTCCCCCACCATATTTGATAAACCGGTTCAAGCAAAAACCCTGGCCAATGACGGCGGAAACGTGTTTAGTTTCAATACTCAGCAAAGCATTCTTCACAAGGGCCGTACTTCTGTGAAAAATGGTCTTTTTGAGTTTAGTTTACTCGTGCCAAAGGACATTGCCTATCAGGTTGGTAATGGAAAAATTAGCTATTACGCTTTCAGCGACCAATCGGATGCTCACGGCACGGATATGAACATTAAAGTGGGCGGATTTGCAACCAATGTCTCCAACGATACTAAAGGCCCTGCCATCCAGATGTTTATTAATGACATCAACTTCAAACCTGGTGGCAAAACCCATGAAAATCCGATCCTATACGCGCTCATTAATGATGAAAGCGGCATAAATACCACCGGAACAGGGATCGGGCACGACATCGTGGCGATTCTTGACGACCGTACTGACAAACCTTATGTGCTCAATGATTTTTATGTCTCTGAGCTGGATACCACTACGAAAGGAGCCATCGTTTTTCCATTTTACAATTTATCTGAGGGTAAACATGAACTTCGGCTGAAAGCGTGGGATGTGCACAACAACTCTTCTGAGGCAACGATTGAGTTTGTGGTGGTAAACCAAAACAGCCTGCTGGTTGAAAAAGTGTTCAATTATCCCAACCCTTTTTCACACAATACACATTTTATGATCGAACACAATCAGGCCGGCAATAAGATCGATATCGAAATACAGATTTATTCGTTTGAAGGGAAACTGAAAAGGCTGTTTCGAACTACTGAAGTGCCAGCCGGTTACAGAAGTATAATATATGACTGGGATGGGCTGGATGAGCGCGGGCATCCACTGCCTGCAGGCATATACATATACCGGGCTGTTGTTACCAATAGTGCCGGAAAATCAGCCCAAACGAGTAATAAATTGATCATTGTACGATAAAAACCTTGACAGATCCAGACAATGACTAAAAGCTGTTTTTCAGATCATCTTTTAATATTTCTGACAACAATAAGTGATTTAGCACCGCTTCTGATTTTTATCAATTCGTCTCAGACAATAAATCTTTAGAAACCTCGTTTCTGTGTTCTAATGAATGTAACTAATTAATCACATGATGTTTCCGATAAATCGCAACAGAAATTTCCTTTATCTTTCCGCTACCATTATCCCGATGGCATTACTAATTTCAGGAACCACTTCGGCTTTTGCCCAACGTGTGAATGTAAACAAAGACCTTCGGGTGGTAACTTCAGCAGTTCCGTTCCTATTGATCGCACCCGATGCCAGAGCAGGATCGCTTGGGGATGTGGGTGCCGCAACCAGTCCAGACGTCAATTCTGTTCGCTGGAACGCGGCAAAACTGGCTTTCCAGAAAAAAGACATGGGATTTTCATTTGCATACAGTCCGTGGCTGCGCAATCTGGTAAATGACATTAATCTGTCGTATGTAACGGGTTTTAAGAAACTTGACGATAATCAAAGCATCGGGGCATCGCTGCTCTATTTCTCTGCCGGCGACATTCAGTATACCGACCAGTTTGGAGGCGATCTGGGTACATATAGCCCCAGTGAGTTTGCTATCGATGGTACCTATTCCAGAAAATTCTCTCAATTCATCTCGGGTGCAGTTACAGGGAGATTTATCCATTCAAACCTCACATCCGGCCAGTCGATAGGAGGGCTTTCGACCAAACCGGGTATTTCGGTTGCTGCGGACGTTGCCATGTATTTCGAAAAGCCTATCGAGATGTTTGGTACCGACGCCACCTTTGCCTGGGGGTTGAACATCAGCAATATCGGAGCAAAAATATCTTATTCGGATGATAACACCCAAAAAGACTTCATTCCCACTAATCTACGTGTTGGTCCGGCGATTACTTTTGCGCTGGATGAATACAATACGCTTGGATTTGCTTTTGATCTGAATAAAATGCTGGTGCCTACGCCGCCCATCTGGGCAACCGATGATTCGGGACAACCGATTGTCGGCCCGGACAACAAGCAGGTTATCCTTAAGGGTAAAAACCCGGAGGTATCAGTACCGGTCGGTATGCTTCAGTCATTTTATGATGCCCCCAATGGGTTCGGCGAAGAACTTCAGGAAGTCAGTGTTGGAGCTGGAATCGAGTATTGGTATGCTAAACAATTTGCTATCAGGAGCGGGTATTTCTATGAAAACAAATACAAGGGAAACCGTCAGTTTTTTACTCTGGGAGTTGGGCTTAGGTACAATGTTTTCAACCTTGATTTTTCGTATCTGGTACCTACCACTCAGCGTCATCCACTCGAAAATACCCTCCGCTTCACACTCTCCTTCGATTTTGATGCCTCCAAGGCGCAGGGTGTACCTGCAAACATCCGCTGATATAAATGAAATCCAGGGTCGGATTTGGTTATGATGTACACCGGTTTCAGGAAGGTCGTAGGCTCGTTCTTGGCGGTGTTATCATCGACTGCCCTGTCGGTTTGCTTGGTCACTCCGATGCCGACGTGCTGATTCATGCCATATGCGATGCCTTGCTAGGTGCCGCTGCACTGGGCGATATCGGGCAACATTTTCCGGATACCAGCCCTGCCTTTAAAGATGCTGACAGCAAAAATCTACTAAAAAAAGTTTGCCAGCTGCTTAAAAGGGAGGGTTATGTCGTTGGAAATGTGGATTGTACGCTGGTTATGCAAAAGCCAAAAATCGCGCCATATATTCCTGAAATGATTCGTGTGCTGGCTATTACTATGCAGGTTGATCCCAATCAGCTATCTATTAAAGCAACCACATCTGAGCGTCTTGGTTTTACTGGCAGGCAGGAAGGCGCGGCTGCTTATGCCGTAGCCCTGATAGAGACTTCATAATTCAGCCACCAAAATACTCAGGCGGAAAATTGACCAGGTAGACCTTCTTTGTTGCCCTGGTTACAGCGGTATATAACCATCGCAGATTTTCCCTGTCCGGCGGTTTAGAATTTGACATAGCATGGTCAATATACACTTCACTCCACTGGCCACCCTGGGTTTTATGACAGGTAAGTGCATAGGCATATTTTACCTGGAGTGCATTCATCCATTCATTGCTGCGGATAGCCTGCAATTTTGCCGTTTGGCTGTTCAGTTCGCCGTAATCCTTCATCACTTCCCCAAACAACAGCTGGTTTTGTTCGGGCGAGAGCGCAGGAGTGTCTGTTTCAAGGGTTTCAAGCAACAACCTCACTTCCAGTTCGGGCATGTCCTCATAATCTACCATGCGGATGGCAACTTCGGCAAAATTGAAACCATACAAGCTTTCAAAGCGCTTCACGCGTAGCACCTCGATGATATCCCCGTTGGCAATAAAGCCCTGAGGCGAATCAGGAGGAATCCAGAAGTAGTTGTTGCGTACCACCATCAAAAGATCACCGGCATTTACCTTGTTTTCGCGAAAAAGAATGCGGTTGCGGATCGCGCGGTTAAACAAATTAGCGCTTTTGTTGGATCGTGTAATCACTACTACTGAATCGATTCCGGATCGGTGAATGCCTTCAGTCAGCAATTCTTCGAAATAATTCGGCTCAAGTGCAGCGATGTCAGGGCAACGGGCGGTTGTAAATATGGGCAGGGTAAAGTTTAGGTCGGTAATTCGTTGTCGTATACGTGTTGCATTTAAGAGGATACCACTTTCCTGCTCCTGACGAACTACATCCGTGAGTTCACTATTAGCAATGGCCACAGGGAAGTTCGCCGAAAGATAGGTTAAATCAAGAGCCGGACTCATAATCATTCCAACAGGAGGTAGCTGGGCTGTGTCGCCCACAAGCAAGAGGCGGCAATTGCTGCTGTATACATACCGCATCACATCGTGGAGCAGGTTGCGAACAGGAAACAATCCTTCACTATCAACCTCCTGCAATGTTTGAATCATCGAAGCTTCATCGATGATAAACAAAGTGCTTTTATGCTGATTTTGCCTGAGTGATAACACTGTCTTTCCCGATTTTAGCCACTTCTGGTAATAGATTTTTTTATGTATGGTAAATGCCTGTTTGCCCGAATAATTGCTCAATACCTTTGCTGCTCTACCGGTGGGGGCAAGTAGTACAGTGTCAATGCCTATCGATGGCGACGCTTTTACTAAAGCACTTACGAGACTGGTTTTCCCAGTTCCGGCATATCCTTTCAGCAAAAACATGGGATATGTTTCCCCGATTGGTTTCTGATAAATGAATTCGGCCAGTAGCCGGGTAGCTTCCGATTGGCAGGGGGTAGGATTGTAGCCAAGATTCTGAATAATCTGCTGCCTCAGATCCTCAATCTTAATATGCCTTTGAGTGACTGGCATATCTCAGAACGGATATCCAATTCCGAAGTTCCAGGTAATATCTCTAATCTTCAGAGACGAAAAATCAGTCCACTGCCTGCCTGTATCCAAAGCTGGATCTTTGAGCCTGATGGCGCCATCTACTCGCAAAATGAAAAAGCTCAGGTCGAGCCTGATGCCAACCCCGCTGTCGATGCCAATGGCATAGGGTAAATCGCTGAAGATAAACTCTCCTCCGGGTAAATCGGGATTTTTTCGCAACATCCAGATGTTTCCTGCATCCGCAAATAAGGCTCCGTAAAACCAGTTGTAGATCGGGAAACGATACTCAATATTGGTTTCCATCCACATTTCACCCATTCGGTCGAACTCATTCTGGGGGTCGCTGAAACGTCCCGGCCCCAGCGAGCGAAGCGCCCATCCTCTCATACCATTGGCACCCCCGGCATAAAAACCTTTTTCCACCGGCAGTACCCCTGAATTACCATACGGCTTGCCTAATCCCAGGGTGGTTCTGAACACAAGATTGCTTTTTGGGCCAAGGGCTTTATAATACCTGAGGTCGGCTTCGGCTTTGGCGAACTGGGCGTAACGTATATTAAACAAAGTATAATACCCTTGTGCATCTTTGGGCGCTTTAAAAAGTCCGTCGAACAGGCTGACCATCGCTCCGCTGCTTTCGATTCCAGCTCTGAAGAAGATAAAATCCCGGTTCTTACGTAACGGCTGGTTATTAAAAACGTAGGAATAGCGAAGCAGAGGCACAAGGTGGTCGGTATATTGATTAATAAGCCTTTTGTCAGTAAGACTGTTAAGCCACCGGGTGAACTCATCGGAGCGGAATATGCGTACCGAATTCAATTCGACAGGAATGAGCAGGTGTGTGCGGGTTTGGCTCTCACGCCACTCATAACCGAATGAGGCATTGGCAATATAGCGGGTGTAGTCGGGTCGTTGCTGGTAATTCAACCCAGTAGTCAGGGTGGTTCTCGGGATGGCGAATTTTGAGAACTCACGCGAGACTTCAGGTGCAAGAAGGCGCGGGATCTCAAGTCTGGCCTCAATGCCGGTTTCAACCGTATTGAAACCCAGAAGGACATTTTTGGGATCACCAATAGTTTTCTGCATTTCCAGAGCACCTTTTATTTTGATCGTCAGCACCTCAGCGCCCCTCAGAAGGTTTCGGTTTCGGTACACGATGTTGCCGCCAATTCCGAGAAACCCACCGGTATTGGTGCCTTCCGTTTCAACTGAAAAAACCTGTGAGGTGCTTTGGCCTATCTGAATATGACAATTCAGTAAACCATCGCCAGAGGCCGAAGGGTAAGGCAACGGATCAAAACTGATATTGACCACCCGTGTGGCTGGAAGATTGGAAAGTCTGCTGAAGGTGGTGTTGAAATTGCTCAGCTGGTAATACTCACCTCCTTTGGTAAGAATTTGCCGGCTCAACAACGCCGGAGACAACCTGAGTTTTTGCTGATAAAGGTATTTATAGTGGTAAGGCCTTGAAGGGTCGTTTGGGTATTGCGGGCGCACCAGAGTGTCGAAAACAAGAGCGTTCTGAGCGATATACCCTGCCTCGGTATTGAAAAGAATATCATTAATGATATATCGTTTGTGATCTTGATCATGGATCTTCCCTGTGGCGGGATCGCGAACTTTTGGACGACGGAACTCAATGGTCAGGTTCATCTGCCTCGAATTCAGATTGCTGTCGAGACGAAAAAAAATGAAATCGCGATTGAAGTAGTAATAACCATTATCCCGTAAGTAGTTGGTAATGCGCGTTCGCTCACTGTCAAATACATACGCGTCATAATTTCCGCCTCTGCGAATCAGTGATGATGCAGTATCCTTAAAAATGAAAGCGGCAAGCTCCTCACCGTCAGGCTCGTAGGTGATGGTTTTCAACGTATAGGGCACTCCTGAATGTACAATGTATTTAGCATTTGCACTTCTGCGTTTATAGTGTATCTGCCTTTCCACCTTGGCATGAAAAAATCCTTTGGCAGCCATGTATAGTGCAATCTGTCTGGCGCTTTGTAAAACAAGTGCTGTGTCGAGTATTACCGGGGCCTGGCCCCACTTGGTGCGAAGCCATTGCCAACTCGAATGGTTATGTATCCAGGTATTGATGCGAAAAAGCCCCAATGCCTTGTCATTCGGCTTTTGTTGAATGAAGCCTTCAAGTTCTTCGAGCGGTAATGAGGAATTGTCGATTTTGACGATATTCTTGTTTAACAGGTACTGAGATTGCTTCATTTTTTCAGGAGCAGTACAGGATGCCGTTACCAGCAGGGATATGATGAGAAACAGCCGAAAAAACGGACGAAACATGAGGCTTTACAATAGAATCACAAAACTCCGAAAATTTTGTTAATCGCTCAATACCGATAACACAATTTAATAATTCTGATCCCCCGCGCGTGAGAGTCAGGAAAACCTGTATAACGAACAATGGCTAAGAAACTCATATCTTGTCATTCTATTGTATGTTTCAGGGGTAATGAGTCATTACCTTTGTATTTTTACCGGCAGATATCATTCTGATGAAGATTAGAGACATAGTCATTATTGGTTCAGGAAATGTGGCATCGCATCTGGGTATGGCGCTTGCAGCAAAAGGGTACCTTATCCAGCAGGTATATAGCCCAACAATGGATCATGCAAAATCACTTGCTGAGGACTTGAAAGCTGATTACTGCAGCGAGCCGGAGCTCATACTGCCGGGTGCCGATCTTTATCTTTTAGCCATAAGCGATAGCGCCATTTCAAGGTTCCTGGAGGGTTTCAATGCCGGTAGTTCGGTTTTGGTGCACACCTCTGGTGGTTTACCGATGAACATCCTGCAATCCTCTGCCATAAACTTCGGCGTTCTTTATCCGCTGATGACTTTTTCAAAAAATTTTCCCGTCGATCTTTCTGTCACTCCGGTATGCACCGAAGCCTCTGGTCCGGAAGTTAGCCAGGCTTTGTTTGAGATGGCATTCAGCATCAGCAGGCATGTATTTCAGATTTCCTCTTTCGACAGGGCTTACCTGCATCTTGCCGCAGTTTTTGCAAATAATTTCAGTAATCATATGTTTGCCATAGCCCAGGAACTGACTCAGGCACGCGGATATGACTTTAATCTTCTCATGCCTCTGATCGAAAAAACAGTGGAAAAGCTTAGGTTGCTTACTCCTGACAAGGCCCAGACCGGACCTGCCCGCAGGGGCGATCATGAAATAATTGAGAAGCACCTCCAGATGCTCGAAGAACCCAACCGCACCATCTATGCGGTACTGAGCCGGGCAATCCTCTCTGCCTGTCAACCCTATGACTGTCCTGACAATCCCGGTAATTTTAAATCTTAATTTTACATACAATCAAAATAACCTATGACAAACTATAAAGAACTTCTAGCAGGCGTTGAGGTTTTTATTTTTGATTACGACGGCGTGCTTACTGACGGTACTGTCATCTTATTGAACGATGGTGAAGTACTTCGCTCGGCCAATGTGAGAGACGGGTATGCGTTGCAATTGGCTGCCAAGCTGGGATACAGGATTGTTATCATCTCAGGAGGGAGATCCGACTCGTTACTACGCAGATTTGAGGCGTTGAAAATCAAAGACGTGTTTTTGGGGGTTGACAATAAATTAAAAATTTTTGAAAAGTACCTGTCCGATCACAAAATCAATCCGAAATCGGCATTGTACATGGGCGACGATATTCCTGACTATGAGATTATGCAGCGTGTAGGTGTAGCTACATGCCCCTCAGATGCATCGGAAGAAATCAAATCCCTCTCGCACTACATCAGCCACAAGGCAGGTGGCCATGGCTGCGTACGTGACGTTATTGAACAGGTGCTCAAAATTAAAGGGCAATGGATGAGCCCCGAAGCTTTTCACTGGTAGTTTGCATAACAATCATTCAGGTTTTATCGTAATTCTGAAGAAACATGGCATCCTTTTATAAACCTGATACTACAGTCACTCATAATAACTCCGGGAAAACCTATCTACATTATGATGAAAATCTTAAACTCCGACAACTACCGGTTCATCCTGGCCTCGCACTCGCCAAGACGGCAATTATTGCTACGAGAGATGGGGCTGAAATTCAACGTACTGGCCAGGCAAGTGGATGAGCATTATCCCGTAGATCTCATCCGTGAGCAAATACCTCTCTATATTAGCCAAAGTAAGTCACTGGCCTACGGCGACTTGTTGAACGACGAAAAAACGATCATCATTACCGCCGATACGATTGTTTGGTTGGATAATAAAGTCCTAGGCAAGCCGGATTCAAGGGATGAAGCCTTCAGCACACTTCATACGCTCTCGGGGTGTATGCACGAAGTATTTACCGGGGTTTGCATACGTGCGCAGAACAAACACATCTCATTCTACGAATGTACCCGCGTGTATTTTAAGCAACTTACTGATTATGAAATTAATTACTACCTGAATCGTTTCAGGCCACTCGACAAAGCGGGAGCCTATGGCATCCAGGAGTGGATAGGTTATATCGGAATAGAGAAAATCGACGGTTGTTATTACAATGTCATGGGCTTACCGGTTAGTCGCCTCTATAGGGAACTCACTCAGTTTTGCCAGCCCGTATAACCAGAGGCATCTGGTTTAGCTATTTTTTGTATACATACTCCGTGCAACTTTCAGGTTGTGTTCGCTGCTGATTTCCTTGCCCGATGGGGTGTACAGAGATGCTATCAAATCGGCATATCGCTCGGTGATCTTACCGCGAATCATCTTCATTGTACTGTTAAGAAGTTGATTTTCTGCAGTAAAGCCTTCTTCTAACAATGCAAATGCGCTGGGTATCCATCTTTCAGGGAATTCACCTTCAAATCTGCCTGCTTTACGGTAGGCGTTTATATCGGATGCAATTAGTCGAACAATGGTCTGAGCGGCTTCTTCGCTTGCCGGATCAATCTGGTGGTGATTCAGGTAGCGTCGCAGGGCGTCTTTTTTCGGGAAAATCAATGCCACAGTGAATGGGTTCTGATTGTTATGGAGCATCACCTGCTCAATATTGTAGCTATGATTAATCATGTGCTCTTCAATTCCCTCGGGGCTGTATTTCTCTCCGTCGCTGGCTATGAGCAGACTCTTGAAACGGCCGAGCACATAGAGAAACCCGTCCTTGTCTAAATAACCCATATCCCCTGTGTATAGCCAGCCATCCCTGATGGTTTCTGCCGTGGCTTTTTCATTTTTCCAGTAGCCAGCCATCACATTTTCGCCTTTAACAATAATTTCGCCTTTTTGGCCGATAGGGAGTTCTTTTCCTTCGTTATCAACAATTTTTAATTCAAGATTTTTTACTAAAAATCCCGAAGAACCTAATTTGTGTTTTTTAAGTGCGTTGGATGAAATAATTGGAGAGGCCTCTGAAAGTCCATATCCTTGAAACATTGGCATTCCAACAGCGTAGAAGAAACGCTGCAGCTCAATATCAAGCAGCGCACCCCCGCCAATAAAAAAATCGAGTTGACCTCCAAAGCCCTGCCTGATTTTCTTGAAAATAATCTTATCGAACAGCCAGTAAAGGGGTTTGTAAAAAAAAGTGAACCCCGAGCCTTTATTGAAGCCTTCCTTGTTATATTTATATGCTGTTTTGAGCGCGAAATTGAAAAGCGAAAAAAGGAACTTCCCTTTGTCCCGTATAGATTTTTCGATGTTATTTCTGAAATTTTTTGCAAGTACGGGTACACTCATCAATAAGTTTGGCTTTATTTCCCGTATATTTATAGGGATATTTTTCAAGGTTTCCATGGCTGTTTTACCAAGCTGCACAGAAGCCATACTGGCCCCCTGGCTCATGAAGCAGTATATGCCTGCGGTATGGGCAAAGGCATGATCCCAGGGCAAGATAAGCAATGTCCTGTATGTAGGAGGGATGTCCATGAGCGATGTAGCTTGTTCTACATTGGAGGTATAATTCCGGTGAGTGAGCATGATACCTTTCGGATCAGCAGTAGTGCCCGAGGTGTAGCTAATATTCACAAGGTCGTTTTCCTGCACTGAGGTATAAACTTCCTTGAGTTTGTCGGGAAATTTTGACACGAATTCATCGCCTGACGAAAGTAGCTGTGACACGTCAATGAGCTTGTCATTACTCTCATTAACCGGATCAAGGACGATGATTTTTTCAATCTCCGGAAGCTGATCAAAAACCCTGGCGATTTTTTGAAACTGGCGTCCTGATACGACAGCAAACCGGCAGCCTGAATGCGCCATCCTGAAACGAATGTCGCTTAGTTCATCCAGCCTAACCGAAAGCGGAACGCATATTGCCCGGCAATACACAATCCCAAGTTCACTCATCACCCAGTAATTGCGCCCTTCAGAGAGCAGCGCCACCCGGTCACCAGGCTTCAGGCCCATCGAAAGCAGCCCTGCGGCAAACCGGTGCACCAATTGCTGCATTTCGGCATAGGTCAGTGGCTCGAAGACGGTTGTACGTTTTTCCCACATCAGAGGATTGTTGCTGTATTTTTCAGCATAGAATTCAAAAAAGGATGGAATGGTGCGCATAATAGTGAGTTTTATTCTCGTTCGGACAAATATAGAGGCAATTCCTTAGAATAAAAATTATATTGCTGTTTAAAACAAAGAGTCTCCTCTACAGGTAATCCCCAGTTTCGTCTCTTTCGTGAGTGAAAGGCTCAACAGCCCTGTGGTAGATACCATGAACATACGCTATAGCCATTCCGTAGTTAGTTACCGGAACACCCGCTTCGATGGCTGATTTCAGACGGTTAAAGAGCTGTTTACGTGTAATCATGCACCCGCCGCACTGAATCACCAGGGCATATTCGCTGATATTACGCGTTATGGCGGATAAGCCTGCCACCACATCGTATTCCAGTTTTTTGCCTGTGAAATTTTCGAGCCAGCGTGGTATCTTGACACGGCCTATATCATCGCAGGTGGCATGATGCGTGCATGATTCGAGGATTAGAAGCCGGTCTCCATCGCGCAATTTACTGATTTGCGGGGTTCCTTTAAGATATTCCTCAAAATTACCTTTCTGGCGGGCAAGCAAAATGCTGAAACTTGTCAGCGGTATGTCTTTTGGAACTGCTGCATCAGCTTTCGGAAACACCTGGCTGTCGGTGATGACCAGCGTAGGCCTGGGTGTCATGCGCCGGATGTGGGCATCCACCTCCCTTTCTTTTACCACCACGGCAACCCCGTCGTGATCCAGAATATCACGGATGACCTGTACCTGTGGGAGAATCAACCTGCCCTCGGGTGCTTCGATGTCAATAGGAGTTATCAACAAAACCACATCACCGTAGCGTATCAGGTCGCCCACAAGTGTTTTTCTGACCATGGCCGATTCAGGCATACTGCTTTTCAGGGCTTCTATCAGGTCTTCGACCTGTCCGGGCAGTGGGCGTATGGATGAAAATTCAAGGATGGGCGTTTGATATTGTTCAAGCATCTGAGCTTTCAGATCCGCAGCAAGGGTTTGTTGATCAGACTTGTTATGTAGGATTATAAAAGGAGTCTCATTTTTTTTAAATTGTACAATCAGGTCTGTCTCAATGTTGCCAAACAGGTTTTCGGCAATTACCAATACAGCCAGATCAATAATTTTAAGAATCTGATTGGTTCGCTCAATTCTTTTTAAACCCAGTTCGCCCGAATCGTCGATGCCTGCCGTGTCTACAAGTATCACCGGCCCGAGCGTGTGTATTTCTATCGATTTTGTTACCGGATCAGTGGTTGTACCGGGTATATCGCTCACGATGGCAATATCTTGCCCGGCAAGCGCATTGATCAGTGAACTTTTCCCGTTGTTTCGCCTGCCAAAAATACCAATATGCGGTTTTGTATCTTTTCCTCTTTGTCTCATGTGATTCTATTCCGGTAAGTCGGTTAGGCTGTAGCCAAGCTTCAGCAAGTTCGACGGTAACAAAACTTCGGAAAGTTTGTGAGGATGAACCACTTTTAATTCTTCATTGGCGGCACCGATATTACATTTATGTTGCTTCATGAACAGAGCCAGTTTTTCAGCCTGATGATACCCGATGTATGGGATGAGTGCGGTAACAATGGTAGGGCTGCAAAGTAGCCGGTCGAAAGACGAAGAGACATCTACATCCAGGTCCTTTAAAAGATTATTAACCAAACTTTTGCACATCCCGTTTAGTAATTTAAGGCTGCCAAGCAATGCGTGCCCGATAACCGGAGTATAGGCATTCAGCTCGAGGCAACCCTGGGCGCACAGGCTGGTGATAAGTATGTCATTGCTGTAAACCTGGTGAGTGCAACCGATTATGTATTCAGGAATCACCGGATTTACCTTGCCAGGCATAATGCTGCTTCCGGCCTGGCGCGATGGAATAATCAGTTGTTTGCCAGCAATGTCAGAAGCAAGCAACCGAATGTCAGCGGTAAATTTTTCGAGATTTACTGCCAGGGCTTTCACTATCGAGTGAACCTCAACTAACGAGTCGAGGTTGCTTGTGGCATCCGCCGGGTTTTCACTTCGGGCCACCGGCAGATCAGTTAGTCGCTGCAGTTCCTGCACTACCTCCATTATAAAAAACCTTGGCAGTGTCAAGCCTGTTCCAATTGCTCCACCTCCCAGGTTTACCAGCTTAAGCCGCTCCACACACTTTGAAATTCTCCACCAATCGCGTGAGAAAGCTTCGGACCAGGATGAGAACATTTTGCCGTAGGAGGTGGGAACAGCTTCCTGCATCTGTGTATACCCTATACGTAGCGAATATCTGTGCCGGCCTTCAATCCTCTCCACTTCACTTCGCATAAGATTTATGTTGTTTTCCAGTTCTGCCAGCAGGAACATGGCTGCGACTTTTAATGCAGTGGGCACAACGTCATTGGTTGACTGAAAGATATTGGCATCTTCTACGGGATCAATCTTATGGTAATCACCCGGTTTGTAACCCAGCTCTTGGAGCGCGGCGTTGGCAATAATCTCATTCACATTCATATTCATACTTGTGCCAGCTCCTCCGCTGATTCCCGGTATGATGAAATACTCAAAATATTCTCCACGGTATATTTTTGAGGCAACATGGGCCATGCTGTCAAGTATCTCAGTTGATGGCACTGTTGGCGGTAGCTTTTTTTCCAATCCCTTACTGCTGGCAACTTGCCTGAAACGCCGGGCGGTATTATAACAGGCTTGTTTTACTATCCCCAGGGCCTTGTACCACTCGAGATGAAAAGGTTGATTGGCAGGGAAATTTATGACAGCGCGTACAGAATGTATTCCGTAAAGGGCGCCTGTCGGTATTTCAACCTCGCCAATCAAATCAGATTCTATACGCATAATCTTTTTTTATCAGTACAAATGTAAGTATATTTGAAGTACCTTCAAATTCGACTGGACTTATGCTGGCCTATAGGCAGAATCGTCTTCCTGATCCATCCACTCTGAATTTCAAAAATATATTATCATGGCCACTCCCACATCAAGAACAAATGAAACGTGCACGGTAACCATTGATAGTGAAAAATGCACCCGATGTAAATTATGCGTTAATATCTGCAAGGGGTTTGATCTTCAATTCAATGATGAGAATATTGAAATTAACATCACCTCTCCGCTCGGTTGCGTTGGGTGTGGCCATTGCATGGCGGTTTGCCCGACAGGGGCCATCACAATACAGGGCAGAGAGATAAGTGTGGACGATATTTTTGATCTGCCGGAATTATCACAATCAGCTAATTATGAGGCGCTTTATGCACTACTCAAACGTAGAAGGAGTATTCGAGAATTCAAAAGCGATCCTGTGCCTCGCACTCTAATCGATAAAATATTAGAGACAGCAACAACTGCACCCATGGGAATCCCCCCATCTGATGTTTATGTGATGGTATTGGACTCAAAGGAAAAAGTCAGGTCCTTTGCCATTGACTATTGTGAATACCTCCGAGGAATGAAATGGATGACATCTCGGTGGTTCATATATGCCATGAGGCCATTTTGGGGTAAGCAAACGGGAGAACTTTTCAAGGGCTTTGTGAAGCCTCTTTTTGATATTTATGTGGGCAGTATGGATCAAGGTGTAAACAATGTTACCTATGATGCTCCGCTGATGTTTTATTTTTATGGAACAGCCTACTGCGATCCTGCAGACCCGATAATTGCCGCCACGTATGCTATGATGGCGGCCGAGTCGCTCGGGCTCGGAACTTGCATGATAGGAGGCATACATCCAATGATACAGAATGGACAAAAGGCCACATCATTCCGCACAAGGTGGGGTATAAAGCACCGAAGCCGTGAAGGCCTCTTTTTGATCGTTGGGTATCCTATGCGCCCTTTTCACAAAGGCATCAGGCGAACCTTTGCTTCAGTGAATTTCCGGTGATTACATACAAAAAATTTGAATCAGGAATTTGCTGTTCGCATTTGAAAGTTGTATTTTTGTAGAAAATCACCTTATCGATGAGGGCTCGGTTTACATCCACACTATACCACAATAACGGCAAGGGTCTCTTTGCCTGCTTGATGTGCTGATACCGTCGCTTGTTTTCACCCCTCCTTTTCTTTTTACTGTTTACCTAAATCTTGATACTCTTGCAAGGGCTTGTCTTTGATATCCGCAGTTTTTCTGTGCACGATGGTCCGGGAATACGTACAACTGTGTTTCTGAAGGGCTGTCCATTGCGTTGCACCTGGTGTCATAATCCTGAAAGCCACCATCCGGATCCTGAACCCATGATAAAGACATTTCGTGTGGGTGAGAAAACCTATGTGAAGACGGAAATGGTAGGAACCTGGATGACAGTGGAACAAGTGATGGAACGAGTACTCATGGATGTCGCTTTTTATGAAGAGTCGGGGGGAGGAGTGACCTTCTCGGGAGGTGAACCCCTGAACCAGGTCGATTTTCTTACTGAACTTCTGTCAGCATGCCATGGATATGGGTTACATACTGCCGTGGATACCTGTGGATATGCCAGCCAGGATTCATTTGAGCGCATTATCTCACTTACCGACTTGTTTCTATACGACCTGAAGATCATGGATTCCAAAGCACATTTTGCATATACCGGAACCCACAACCAGCAGATTATCAGAAATCTGCGCTATTTGCTCTCGGCCGGATCAAAAGTGCATCTACGTATCCCTTTGGTACCCGAAATTTCCGATTCAGAAACGAATATCAGGCAATTGCATGATTTTATTCAATCTCTGCCTCCCTTCCCACGTATTGATTTGTTGCCGTTTCATAATACGGCCTCAAGAAAGTACCATCAGCTCAAACAAAACAATCCCCTTGATGCTGCTTCATCCTATGATGGGCAACGGGCTTCAGAAATCAGAACATTTTTTAGTAACCTGGCACCGGTGGTTAGCATCGGAGGTTGAAAAATAACGATATGAACGAGCGTATATCAACCCTTAGAAAAAATAGCCTTGATGCGACCAACACCATGTCGGCTGAGAGAGCACTACTTGTGACCGATTTCTATGAAACACTCGACCCATCCCTGCCTGTGCCGGTTCAGCGTGCGTTGGCATTCAGATACATAATGGAGAATAAATCCTTATGCATTCAACCCGGAGAACTGATAGTGGGCGAACGCGGTCCCCAGCCCAAGGCAGCACCCACCTTTCCCGAAATATGTCTTCATTCGCTTGAGGACCTGGATGTCATTAACTCCCGGCCAAAAGTGTCTTTCAGGGTTGATAAGCAAACACGTGATACCTATCGGGACAGAATCATACCATTCTGGAAAGGCAGATCGATGCGCGACCATGTTTTTGCTACAATGAGTGATGATTGGAAAAAAGCCTACTCGGCTGGGGTGTTTACAGAGTTTCAGGAGCAGCGTGCACCAGGCCATACTGTGGCCGGAAGCAAGTTATTCGGCAAAGGAATCAAAGATCTGCTTGCTGATATACGTGGTGCAAGACAAAACGTTGAGACATGCAATGACCCGGCAAAAAGACAGAAGCTTGATCAACTACTAGCCATGGAGATTGTGGCTCAGGCAGCTATCGGTTTTGCAAGGCGGCATGTTAATAAACTTGAAGAGTTTCTGAAAGGGGAGAAAAATGAGTCGCGCAGGGATGAGTTACTTGATATAATAAGTGTTTGCAGAAGGGTGCCTGAAAATGCACCTGAAACCTTCCATGAAGCCTTACAACACTACTGGTTCATACATGTAGGTGTGATTACAGAGCTAAATCCCTGGGACTCATTCAACCCAGGCCGGCTTGATCAACATCTTTATCCTTTCTACAAGGCCGATATTGAGCGTGGTCATTTAACTCCGCAGAGAGCAAAAGAACTTTTACAAGCCTTTTGGATTAAATTTAACAACCATCCCTCGCCTCCCAAAATGGGGGTCACAGCCCTGGAGAGCAACACCTACACCGACTTTGCACTGATAAACCTGGGTGGTCTGAACTCAGAGGGAGGGGATGCGGTTAATGAACTCACCTTTATACTGCTTGATGTGATTGAGGAAATGCGCCTGTTACAGCCAAGCTCTATGGTGCTTGTAAGCAAACGCAGCCCGGAACGATTCGTAAAACGTGCCATTGAAATCATCAGGACAGGATTTGGCCAGCCCTCATTCTTCAATGCAGATACGATAGTAATGCAGCTGTTGCGACAAGGAAAATCCCTCACTGATGCCCGGGCAGGAGGAGCCAGCGGCTGCGTTGAAACAGGCGCCTTTGGAACGGAGGCATACACCCTTTCGGGGTACTTTAACTTGAACAAGGTACTTGAACTAACCTTGCAGGGCGGCCTGGACCCTTTGACAGGCATACAAACCGGACTTAACACCGGAGAGCCGGATAGCTTCAATTCATTCGATGAATTCTACGAAGCATTCGAAAAACAACTTCGGTATTTTATTGACATCAAAATAGATGGCAACCGAAAGATTGAGAAGTTGTACGCTGAAATGATGCCTTCACCGTTTCTTTCTCTTTTTATTGATGATTGCATTGCAAATGCTACCGATTATAATGGCGGGGGTGCCCGCTACAACACCAGCTACATTCAGGGAGTAGGATTAGGTAGCATTACCGATAATCTGGCATCGATTGAGCAATGGGTTTATCACAAAAAAGAATTATCGCTCAGCACGTTGGTCAACATTCTGGGTCGGAATTTTAATACTCATGAGAGTTGGCGATTCCGTTTTATTTATGAAACACCGAAGTGGGGAAACAATAACCACGAAGCCGATATTCATGCTGCCAGGGTTTTCAATTCTTTCTTCAACGCAGTTGACGGCCGGCCTTCCTTCAGAAATGGTGTATTCCGGATCAACATGCTGCCAACTACGAGTCACGTGTATTTCGGAAGCAAATTAGGAGCCATGCCCGACGGGCGGTTGGCTCATGAACCTTTGAGCGAAGGTATTAGCCCTGTTCAGGGAGCTGATACCAATGGGCCGGTGGCAGTTCTACTTTCTGCATCGAAAATCGATCACATTAAAACCGGAGGCACACTGCTCAACCAGAAATTTTCTCCAGCTTTTTTTCGTAACGAAGAATCCGTCAATAAGCTTGCTTCACTCGTTCGCACCTATTTCAGGCTCGATGGCCACCATATCCAATTCAACGTGGTCGATGCCGATACCTTGCGCGACGCGCAGAAAAATCCTGAAAAATATCGTGATCTGATAGTTCGGGTGGCAGGCTACTCCGATTATTTTAACGACCTTGGTGCAGCACTGCAGGATGAGATTATTCGGAGAACCGAACACGAAACACTTTGAGCTTTTTCATAACGGTTGATTTGTCATATTCATGAACTCGCCCAGAAATAGGCTGAAGGAATCCTCCGAACGACAGGTTCTTAGCCTTTTTCGAAAAGTTTTTCATGATTTTCCGAGAGGGAAAATTGTCAAAACCGAAGCACCTGATTTCACAATTAAGGTAAGCGCGAAAAAAGCCATTGGTATAGAATTAACCCGGCTGATTGCCATAAACTCTACCGTAATTAGCCCGTGGCCGCAGGAGAAGCATTTGGCTGATATGATAAAGAAAATTCTGGAGAGAAAAGATGAAAAGCTGATACTGTACAAAAAGAACTGGTTGAGTGCATATTGGTTGGTTATTTATATTTTGTATCCGGAAAATTTTTCTGTGAATGAAAAAAGTAACCTATTGTGCACTAACTTTAGCTGTGGGTTTGATCGTGTTTTTGTGTTAAACCTGGTTCGGCACGATGTGATCGAACTTAGCCTTAAGTGAAATAGAGTTTCATCGATTCAATGTTTATAAACATCAATACTTTAGCTATGAAAAGAATAATACTTTTTTCACTCCTTTCAGGCATGCTGGCCATGCCTTTGATTGCCCAGGTGCTCGAGACAGAAGCAGGGCTAAAAAAAGTGAAAACAGAATTGCCGGGCGGCTGGCAACGTGGTGGACTAATTTCAGTGGCCTTTTCGCAGGCATCGTTTTCCAATTGGGCAGCAGGCGGTAAGAATTCGATTTCAGGAACAGGGTTACTCAGCCTCTTTGCGGACTTTCGCGAACAGAAGCTTGCATGGAACAATTCCTTTGATTTTGGCTATGGCCTAATGAAACAAGGTGCTGATGACATGGTCAAGACCGATGACAAAATTGATCTCATGTCAAAGGTTGGCATGAAAGCAAACGAAAAGTGGTTCTATACCGGATTGTTCAATTTTAGGTCGCAATTGATGCCGGGCTATAAATACCCGAATACTACCGATAAAATTTCCGATTTTCTGGCTCCGGCCTATCTTGTAGCCGCCTTGGGTATGGATTACAAAGGGGTGGAAAATCTCAGCTTGTTTGCCGCGCCGCTTACCGGAAGGTTGACAATAGTAAATAACGAGAAGTTATCCTCTGCCGGAGCGTTTGGTGTTAATCCCGGCGAAAAAGTTCGCAGCGAGTTTGGGGGCTATGTGCGGTCATCCTACAAAAAGGACATCAATGAGCGATTTGGTTTTCAAACCAAGCTGGACCTTTTTTCCAACTATTTGAAAAACCCGCAGAATATTGACATTAACTGGGAAGCTATGGCGCTACTTAAAGCGACGAAGTTTATTACACTGAGTCTTAGTACAAATCTTCTGTACGACGATGACATCATCATCACAGATAAGGACGGTAAAAAGGGGCCACGCACACAATTTAAAGAAGTTTTTGGCATAGGATTGTCCTATAAGTTCTAAAATTCCTTATATTAGCCTTGTGATTGCTCTGAAGACGGGTGTAATAACAATATTATTAATTAAAACCAACACACTATGAGCTTGTTGAAAGAATTTAAAGCATTTGCCATGAAAGGCAATGTGGTTGATTTGGCTGTTGCCGTAATCATTGGAGGCGCATTCGGGAAGATCGTTTCCTCGTTTGTCAACGATATCCTGATGCCCCCGTTGGGTCTGCTGCTTGGTGGAGTGGATTTTAAAGACCTGGTACTGACCCTCAAACAGGCCGTCGGCGATGTGCCGGCAGTAACCTGGAACTACGGTATGTTTATCCAGAATGTGGTTGATTTCATCATCATAGCATTTGCTATTTTCATGATGATTAAGGCCATTAATTCTACCAAGAAAAAAGAAGTGGAAGCCCCTCCGGCACCGCCTGCCCCAAGCAAAGAAGAGCAACTGCTGACTGAAATTCGCGACTTGCTGAAAAAGGGTTAAAAAAGAATTTCTTAAAAAGAAAAGAGGCGGTCTCAAAAAGACGGCCCCTGTTCTTTTTACTGCAATGGGAGAGAAAGATGCATCTGCACAAGCTTCCATTCGCCGCCTTTCTTAATCAGCGTGCCTGTAAAACGAATGCCCTCATATTTTTTAGCAACTCCTTCCAGAAGGAAATTGTAATTCAATATCTGTGAGGTCCAGGCTGTGTTTGAGGTTTCGTTGATGCTGATGGTCTGGTCGCGGGCTGAGATGTAGGTATCCTTAAATGTGTTAAACTGCCTACGGTAGGCCTGACTGAGGTCATGCCAACCAACGATCTTTTCGCCTGCATCAGTGCCAAAGGCCATGATAGGCTCGTCAATAGCCCAGATGTCTTCCATCAATGGCAGGTTTTGGGTTTCGTTCGCCTGAATATACTTTTCAAGCACATTCAGGATGTTTTTCTCATCTTCTGACCGCTTTGCTTTGGGCGACTGGGCATAAAGCAAATTGCATAAACTCAGAAAAATCGCGATGTGTATGAGTCTTTTCATGGCTCCTGGGTTTAATGTTATGATTTTTTGAAAACCATCCGGCCACACTTGGTCCACCTTTCACCAAAAATAATAAAAATTAAGTCATTTCCCAAATTCTGTGGGTTTTTACTTGAAATATTTTCAAAATAATCACCCGCCGAATGAAGTATTAATGATATTCCCCGAGAAACACTTAAGTAATGCAGAATATCCTCAGTATCGATAGGTTCTTCACTCAATAATGATTTTGCGCACCATATCCACCAAATATCCACCCGCGCAACGCTCCAGATATCTTTCGGTTAAATAGATCTTACAATTCTTGAAAAAACATCGGAGGTTCATGGCTAATCTCACCTGAAAAGCCCCGGAGAATTTTCTTCAGAGTCTGTCTTCTCTTTCCAGATCGCGTCGCTGATCCTTGCTTTTTAGGGTATCGCGCTTATCATACATCTTTTTCCCTTTTGCCAGCGCAATTTTCAGCTTGGCGTAGCCTCGTTCGTTGATAAATAACAACACAGGAATGATTGTAAACCCACGTTCATTAATCTTAATGGTAAGCTTACGAATCTCACGTTTGGTCAGGAGTAGTTTTCGATCGCGTTTAGGCTCATGGTTATTGTAAGAACCGTTCTCGTATTCTGCCACATGCATATTAATCACAAACAGCTCTCCGTTTTTCAGTGTGCAATAGGCATCGTTAATACTTGCTTTACCGGCCCGGATCGATTTTATTTCTGTGCCGGTAAGTTGTATTCCTGCAACAAACTCCTCGAGCAAAAAATATTCAAAGGCCGCCTTGCGATTCCGGATGCTTAGACTCACCGTAAACAATGCTTTAGGTTAGCTGGCAAAAGTAAGAAATTTGAATGACCCAGGTCATAAGCTGAGCCGCAGACCTGCCATGAAATGTACTCCAGCCTGTGGAAAATATCCGTCTATTTTGCTGTACTTGCCTTCTGAGAAGTACCTGTAAACGCAGGCATTTGTTTCATAACTGGCATTAAAGAGGTTATTGACCTGAAACACGATTTCGGTTTCTTTTAAGCCAAATATTTTGAGATTATAATTCAGGAATAGGTTGCTGATAAAGTAGGGATCAAGTGTGCGATCTTCTGATGAGGTGTTGTCAATGTATTGTTTGCTGACATATTTCGAATGCAGAGATATTTTGACGCTTTTAAACGGAAGCAGAATCAGTTGGCCTCCGAAAATAAACGAAGGAGAAAATGCCAGTGTTGTTCGTCCTATTCGATTCATTCTTTGTTTTCCCCAGTTGTCCCAGTCATCAACATATTCGGTGAAGTTGTTGATGATGTTCTCACTCACTGTCATGTTGGCAGCTATCTGCAACCACGAATAGGCATAAATGCTTGTTTCCACCTCTACCCCCCTGCGGAAGCTTTCTGGCACATTGGTCATCACTTGATCGCCCACATCGTTAATCATACCGGTCAAAATCAGCTGATCGATGTAGTACATATAGTAGGCATTTGCTCCGAGATACCAGCCAGGCTTGTTCATCTTATATCCAAGTTCCAGATTATGTAGTTTTTCATGGGTGGGCATAGGTTGCAAAGGGCTGGCATCCGTATAGTTCGATCGATTTGGCTCACGGCGGGCACTCGCGTATGATCCATACACGCGTATCCCGGGCTTTATCTCCCACATAACGCCGAATTTTGGATTCAGGAAATTGAATGAATGCTCCCTTGAGATATCACGGAGGTCATCGTCAATACCGGCGATAGTGAACAGAATGGAACGGTACTGAAGATCGGCGTAAAGCTGCCAGCGATTTCTGAGATACCAGTTTGCTTTGGCAAAAATGTTGAAGTCGGTTTTTTTACCCTGGTTAAAATACCATTGGTGATCCATGTTCGTTTGACCTGCAAATTTCATCCAGATCACCCTTCCGTAATGATCGCCAAAGTATTGATTTACTGCCCCCCCGAAATTCAATTGCCAGCGGGACGGGTTGAAGTTGGCCGACCATACTATTCCATAAAAGTCATTGTCAAGATATTTTCGCCGTATCAGATCAGAACGCATTATTTTTCCTCCCGGAAACCGCAATGAATCAGAGCCCTGAATCCACAGCTCGCCAGGCAACTGGATTACCGGAAGGTTATAGTCCGATAGCTTGCGGTTTGTTTTGTATTGCTCATAATACCCGAATCCTTTGGTGTAATGCAGTCCGGCATTCAAATTCAGATTCTGCTTAGGTGCATGTGACCAGAATAGCTGATAATGATCCTGTTTGTAGTTGTCAGTTTCATTTTCGTAGTATGCAGTGGAACCATCAGCTCTGATATACGCACCGATGCCGTTATACCTGCGGTTGGTTGCAAGCAACTCCGAGGGAACACCATCCCACGCCTGATAGGTGCGCTCGCTGCCCGAAATGACATTGCACCGCAGTATAGTTTTATCAGTCACGTAAGCGGCAGTGAGGTTATATGAACCCAGGTTTGCAAAGGCGCGGTCGATGAACCCGTCCGATGAGATTTTTGAGAATCGTCCGTCAATGCTGAAATGTTTTGAAAGTAGGCCAGATCCAAATGATAGAGTGTTTCGCCAGGTGTTGAAAGAACCATAATTGCTTGCAATACTAGCATAAGCTTCCGGGTTTATCGGGTTGGTAATCATATTGATACTGGCGCCAAAGGCTCCAGCGCCGTTGGTGGATGTGCCTACTCCCCGCTGCACCTGGATGCTGGCGACTGAAGAAGCTAGATCAGGAAGATCGACCCACCATACACCGTGAGATTCCGAATCGTTTAATGGAATACCATTTAGCGTGATATTAATTCGGTTCATATCGGTGCCACGAATCCTGAATGAGGTGTACCCGATTCCGGTTCCAGCATCGCTTGTGCTCACTATCGACGGCAGAATTTCGAGCAGCATAGGTATATCACGACCGGTGTTCAGTTGCTGCAATTGATTACCCTCGATGGTACTGAACGATACCGGGGTGTTTTCGCCGGCGCGGGTGGCCATTATTACTACTTCATCTGCCAGGGTGTTTTTTGGATTGAGCGAGATATTAAGCCGGGTGGTTGCCTCTACCGCAACCTGCCTCACATGAGATTCATACCCCATGTAGGTAACCCTAATTTCATAGATACCGCTTCGTATGTTCCTGATCTCAAATTTCCCCTGAGCATTGCTTACTGCCGTCATTAGGGTATTCGTAACCACAATGTGTGCTCCGGACAGCGGCGATTGTGTCGTCTTATCCTCCACTTGTCCGATAATTGTGTGCTGCGATCTCAAAGAGATCGCCAGGGCAAGGTAAAATGCCAATAGCCAGATGCGTTTCATTAGTCTCTTTTTGTTGGTTAAACTTCCGGAGGTATAAAGAGGCATCTACCTCCAATCCTAAAGTTTACCCTATCCCTTCGCCGGCATTATCCGGATCAGGTTCAATGGGTTTGATCTCAGCCCGTTATATTCAGGCACCCCTGTATGTTGAGAACCGGCAACAAAATTACAATGATTTATTAATAAACCGTAGTTTTTTTACTCAACATTCCAGCTTATTTCAGCCTGCCCGGTTGATTTGAGGTAAGCATTGGTTTTGGAGAAATGCCGGCAGCCAAAAAATCCCCGCAAAGCCGATAGAGGTGAGGGGTGCACAGCTTTCAGCACAAGATGCTTTGATGCATCGATTAGAGTTTCTTTGGCCTGGGCATAATTACCCCATAACAGAAAAACTACGTGTTGTTTTTTATCTGCTACGGCTTTTATAGCTGCATCGGTAAATCTTTCCCATCCCCGGTTTTGATGCGAACCCGCCTGATTTGCCCTTACGGTAAGAGTGGCGTTTAGCAATAATACCCCCTGCCTTGCCCAGTTCTCGAGGTTTCCGTGGACTGGGACTGGAAGCCCGAGATCATTCTGGATTTCCTTGAATATATTTTCGAGCGAGGGTGGCTTTGGAATACCACGTGGAACCGAGAAGCAGAGCCCGTGAGCCTGCCCCGGCCCATGGTACGGATCCTGCCCCAGAATTACTACCCTGACTTTGTCAAACGGAGTGTGATTAAATGCGGAAAATATCTGACTTCCGGGAGGATATATGAGATATTTATTCTTTTCATCCAGGAGAAAGGATTTGAGGGTCTTAAAATAGTCTGCTTCAAATTCATCTTCCAATATCTTTTTCCAACTATCGTCAATTGCCGGGTTAATCTTTTCCATAGTTAGCAATTATATCGGATTGCAGAACAATAAAAATCCGAGCTCAAAGTTATCAGAAAATAATAAAAGTTACATTCGGAAAAGTCAGACGCACCTCAACTTCCAACTGTCAATAATGATGATTAGTAACACTTATAATCTAAATCTCCGGAAGATAACCCTCGTTGTGGCAGTGGTAGCATTGCTGGTAGCCATGGCATTGCAATCGTGCCAGACACGTCAGAAATGTGCTGCCTACGGCGAATACAAGCGATTTCAGGCAGAACAGCCTTATTAACCGGGCTATTTTATCCTGCCGGGTTTTCTCAAAGCGATCAGTAAATTCGCAAGTTAGTAGCCAAATTCGATTTTTTTACTATATTTGTGATGCATATCACCCCTGCCTATGAAATGGTTAGCTCCATTTCTGTTGTTTGCTTTGTGCCTGCTGCTGAATGCCAGGGCCCAGAACGAAACAGAAACCCTGAATGAAACCGTTCTTTTAAGAAAAGAGCACTCATTTGGTATTTTAATACACTCGCAGGGATACGGACTGCAGTTTCGCAAAGGAATAAATAAAGACTTCTATACCAAATGGTTATATGAATCCGAGCTTCTTGTGATGAAGTCGGAACGCGAAACACGCGTATCGAACGATATGTTCAGCAGCAGCCGCAGCTACTCGTACGGAAAGCTTAATTCATTGCTTATTCTTAGGGCGGGAGCCGGGCAGCAACGATTACTTAACCGCAAACCCGAATGGGGCGGGATTGAAGTTCGCTATTTCTGGAATGGCGGTGCATCGCTTGGAATGGCAAAACCGATCTACCTTAACATTATCCATGATATAACTCTTAATCAGTATTTCATAACTTACTCATTAAAAACCGAAAAATACGATCCGGCAAAACATAATTCTGAGAACATTTATGGCGATGGTGATTTTTTCAAGGGGTTTGACGAGCTCAGCTTTCATCCGGGCCTGTACGGTAAACTGGGACTAAGTTTTGACTTCTCGAAGCTGAATCAAACACTTTCTGCCATTGAGGTAGGAGGTGTGGCAGAATATTTTCCAAAGGCAATTCCGATAATGGCCAACCGTGACCCGGAGCATTTTTTTCTGACGTTTTACATTTCGGCACATATCGGTAAACGATACAACTGATTACTATTGGAGGAATGAGTTCTGAGATATTTTAGTTTACTGGTAGATGAGGTTTGTTTCATTTAAACGAAAAAATTATGAAGCAAGTAATACAATACATCATTTGTTGGGCACTTTTTCTATTATCGGTGCAGACAGCAGCTCAATGCACACCGGGTGATTTTGTTCGCCCGGGTATTTACCCCGACAGCGCAACAGGATTCCCGCCGGCAGTGGCCACCCTTGATTACAACCTTGTGGTTACTGCTGTAATCCCCAAGGACACCATTATCTTTCCCCTTCCCAGGTTACCGATAGATTCAATCGGGATTGTTGCAGTACAAGGGTTGCCCGCAGGATTTACCGTAACGCCCAACCGAAAATCCGGATACTGGAGAGGAGGCAACAAAGGATGCGTGCTTATCGCAGGCAAACCTACATTGCAGCAAATCGGCAAATACCCCCTGGTCTTTAAACTGGTCGGATATATGGGAGGCCTTGGTTTGCCAATGCCTGCTGATGTCACATTTTACAGCATCACTATCATCAGTCCAAATGTGGTTGCCCTTGGGCGCATTGAACATGATATCCCAGCCCAGGTGAGCATTTTTCCCAATCCAGCCCTCGAATCTGTTAACATTTATTTTTCAGACAGTATGGCTCGGGATCATGAACTGCAGGTTTATTCCATGAACGGCCAGTTGATCGCACGTCAGAAGATTTTTTTACCTGCCAGCGATGGTGTCCACACTATCCAGGTCAAGGGTTTTCTGCCGGGAATCTATCTGCTGAGAGCAACCGACCTCAGCACAGGTAAATCATCCTCTGCCAGATTCTTAAAACTCTGATTGCTTCTTCCTCGAGGGGAGGATGGATTTTTCTATTACCAAAAAAACGTAATGAAATGAAGTATTTTCTTTTAGCGATAGCTTTTTGGTTTTCCGGAGAGGCAGTTGCACAGCAGGCCGTTGTAAGGGGTAAGGTTTCGGACGCAGCCACAGGCGAAGTCCTGCCGGGTGTGAATATTATCTATGGCCAGGACAAAGGGGTAACAACGGATAAAGACGGGCTTTTTGAAATTTATGGCATTGAGGGACGCGTAAACCTTCAATTCAGATATGTGGGTTATAACATAGTAAGCCGCACTGTGGATGTTTCAAGAAATAAATCACTGCAACTTGACATCAAACTTAGCCTGCAGCAACACCTGCTCGACGAATTGGTGGTTAGCGCTTCGCGATATGAGCAGAGGCTTTCGGATGTGATTGTTTCGATGGATGTCCTAAAACCCACAGCCATTGAAAATATGCACACCTTAACTATTGAAACAGCGCTGCAACAGGTTCCCGGAGTAACCATTCTCGATGGCCAGGCAAGTATAAGAGGAGGCAACGGATACAGCTATGGCGTAGGCTCCAGAGTTCTTTTACTGCTCGATGGATTACCTATGCTCACCGGTGGGGGCGGAGAGGCAAAATGGGATTTTGTACCTCTCGAAAATCTTGGCCAGGTCGAGGTGATTAAGGGAGCCTCGTCCGTATTATACGGATCATCGGCACTCAACGGTGTCATAAATGTGCGCACAGCATACCCTACAAAAAAACATGAAACACAATTATTTTTCTATTCCGGGCTCTATGGCACTCCCTCGCGCGAAGAAATTGCATGGTGGGGAGATAAAAAGCAATTTTATTATGGCTCAAGGTTTACACACAGTCAGATGGTAGGTGGCCTAGACATAGTAGTCGGCGGAAACCTTGCAGAGGATAAAGGCTACCGCGAAAAAGAAAATGAAAAATATTCGCGGTTTAATCTGAATACCCGATATAGGTTTCGTAAAATCAAAGGGCTCGATGCGGGTGTCAATACAAACTATATGCGCAAGAAAGGCGGAAATTTCCTGATTTGGCTTAATGGCACCGATGGCGTGTACCAACCGGCGCCAGTGGTTGACCAGAGTTATGATAACACGCGTTTCAATATTGACCCTTTCATCAATTACAGCCCCGATCCCTCGCAGCGTTATTCACTGCGGTCACGAATTTTTATGGTTTCGTTCGACACAGATACCATGCATAATTACGACAACACCTATCTTATAGATTATCAGTATCTTAAGAAGTTTAATAATCAGTTGTCAATTACATCGGGCGTGGGATCAACCTTTGTTACATCCAACTCAAGCCTTTTTAAAGGTACCAAACACGACGCCAGCAATCAGTCCATCTATCTTCAGGTCGATAAGCGTTGGAAGAACCTTACGGCAGCATTAGGCGGACGCTACGAGCTGCACCGTATCGACAAAATAAAGGAGAATTCAGGACCTCTTTTCAGGGCTGGCCTTAACTTTCAGGCAGGGAAATATACGTTTCTGAGGGCGAGCTATGGACAAGGGTTTCGCTATCCGGCCATTGCCGAAAAATTTGCTTTTACAAAGGTTGGTGCACTAAGGATCTTCTCAAACGACACCCTTCGACCCGAACAGGGCTGGAATGCGGAAATTGGCCTGAAGCAAGGATTTAGCTTTGGAAAAACAAAAGGATACCTCGACATGGCATTGTTTTGGAACGAATACACGAATATGATTGAGTTTACCTTTGGACAGCATTATCCGGCACACATTACCCGTCCCACCATATTTGACTTCTTTAATTACACCGGATTCAAAGCCTATAACATTGGGCAGGCGCGCATCACAGGCTTTGAAATAACACTTAATGGGCAGGGTAGTATAGGCGAACTACCTGTTGAATTTTCTACCGGCTACACGTATACTGATCCAGTTGAAAAAAACTTTGATCCCGCCAAGTCCACGGCCACCACTACAAAAAACATCCTGAAATACCGATTCTACCACAGCGCCAAGGCCGGGATTAATATCTCGTACCGAAAATTTTCGACAGGTATCACCATGGATTACCATAGCTATATGATAAACATTGATAAAGCCTTTGAAGACTCGTTACGCTTCTCGAATGGAATACCATACGGTATAATCGTGCCAGGCATGAAGGCTTACAGAGCAGCAAATAACAAAGGCGATGTCCTGTTCAACTGGCGCCTGACCTGGCAACCCATTGCCCTGACCCGGTTCTCGTTTATCATAAACAACCTTTTCAACCGGGAGTATATGACTCGTCCTGCCGATGTAGGCCCGCCACGGGTTTTTGCAATACAGGCCTCCGTAAGGTTTTAATGCTATAATCCATATTATTAAAATTTTAATCCATAAAGGTCAGGCACCTATCGGATGGTTCGAATCATGATTTAGTACGATTGGTAATGCACTTGCCGGATTCCTAGCTTATAAGGTCACTGAAAACGCCCCTTGTTCGGAAATCACATGATACGGTATAGAAGCCTCGGCGCAAAGAGACTTCCAAAGCTCCCGAGCCCGCGGATGCGTACGGTTGGTTATGATGACATGCCGGGCAGCTATGTGTTGAAAAATATTCCGTGAGACCTGCATGCTGTTGGAGATGATAAAGATATGGTCAACCTGGATGGGTTCCGGGAGCTCAACATCATTAAAATGTTCATCATAAATCAAAAAGGTTTGCCCAGCCCAAAACAACAAAGGCGGATGGTATCTGATTATCGCGTAATTGACTTCATCTTTTGTGAACTGCCAAAAGGTGTCCAAAGAAACCTGGTTAACATTCCTAATGCCCGACGACAACAAGCTGCCCTGCATCTGAAATGAATATTTAGACGGCTCGATGAGTGCTGCATGGCTCAACAGGCGATGTGCATGGCGGCCGCTTACCAGGTCGATGGCTGCATCGTTTGGTAAGGAATAAGCGATTATTTTTATCTGTCTGCCCCATAAGCTGTTTCTGATAAGGTTCTCACCGGCCATCAGAACCAATATGGTGAAAATGGCATGCACATAAATCACTTTTCGATTTTCCCAGGCTTTGAAAAAGGCATAAACCATAAAATATATAAGTAAAAGAGCTGCAAATGATATGTAAATGCCATCGGTAACGGCGCCTGGAAGCTGTTCGATATATTGAACTCCTAAATTAAGAATCTTTAAAAATTGACTGAGTAATACAGACAACCAGTAGGAGACAAACGGAATGAATGATAAAATAACTACTGCCATTCCGGTGTAAAGAATGACCGTAGCCAATGGTATAGCGAACAGGTTGCTGATTATGAAGTAATTAGGAAATTGATTGAAATAAAACATGGCCAAAGGAAACGTACCAAGCTGTGCAGCAATGGACACAGTGATCAGGTCCCATACTCCCTTTGCCATCTTAGATTCTGGATGCCATAATTGCTTAATCAGCGGCTGGATGGATACAATGGCCAGAACAGCGGCATAGCTGAGCTGAAATCCTAATTCAAAGATTAAGAAGGGGTTGAAAAGCAGCAGGAAAAAAGCGGAGGTTGTCAAACTGTTATAGATTCCTCCCGGCCTATTAAGCAGCATGCCGATAATTACAAAACTGAACATGCCAGCGGCCCTCATGACACTGGGCGACAAGCCAGTGAGCATGGCATATAACCATACTCCGCACAATATGAGCAGCGCTTTAAGTAACCTCAGTGATTTGTTGCGATTAAGAAAAAAAAGTACGCTGTTGAGCATGAGAACTATGATGCCAACATGCAGGCCCGATACACACAAAATGTGCATAGCCCCCGCCCCTGAAAATTGTTTTCGCGTGTCCGCATCTAGGTAATCGTCTATTCCAAGTACTAGCGCATTAGCCACTGCGTATTCCTTACCTGCAAGGTGGTGTCGTGAAAATACTTCTGAGAAATTTCGGCGCAGACTGTAGGCCAGAGTAAAGATCGGATTTCCAAAGCCCCTTCCTATCAATGACCATTGCTGAGGCTTGACATATGACTGATAAAAAATATTTTTCCTGAATAAATAGCTCTGGTAATTAAACTCGCCCGGATTGACTGGAGGCTTTGGAGTTTCGAGCAAAGAGTTTATCATCAGCCTGTCGCCATACCTGAGAAGGTTTACCAGACTATCTTTAGCGAAATAAAGTAGAAGTTTACCTGATGCTTCCTGCATTACGCTGTCTTGCTCACATGCCAATACTTTCACAACCACTCTTACGCTTGCAGGCCGGGGCTCGGGAGGTTGGATAATCTGCACAAGTAAAGCGTCAGATCTATTGTATATTTTACCCACATAGTCAGAGTTGTTTGACTGGTCGCGCATACTGCTCCAATGATAACCAATTCCAGTCATCGATGTGATAAGCAACAGGCCGGCACAAAATTGGTACCGGTAGAGCGTATATTTTCTTACGAGGTATTTGACGGCAATAGTGAGAGCAAATACACACCACAGAGAATAGAAGGGAATGACCTCTTTACCAGCCGAGTTGTATAGTAAGATTCCAGTGACAAAACCTGTCAATAACCTGAACAGGGTATGTTGATTCCAGGGGTTCACCTTAGCTACAAGAAGTTTTGTAGCTAAAATTAAGTCAAAATAGTACTATTGAGATATGCTGGGTTGGAATCTATCCGTTTTTTAATCTTGTGTACATTAGTTGAGCGAGTCGGGCCGAGGCACCGGGCTGGCCAAGCAAAACCGACAATTGCTCATAATCCTGCAAAACCAGTTTTTGAAAAGCAGTATTGTATAAAAGCGTATAAAGTTCTCTTCCAATGGTTTCCGATGAACATTTGTATTGAATAAGCTCAGCAACCGCAGGCTTTTTCAGGATAAGATTAACCAGTGAAATATGCTCTACTCTAACAAAAAACCAAGCCAGGAGCATGTTGATAAAGCGGCCTCTGTAACACACTACCTGGGGAACCCGAAAAAGAGCGGTTTCGAGAGTGGCTGTTCCCGAGGTGACAATGGCTGCGTTTGCCTTAGCTAACAGATCATACGTCCTGCCGTAAATGATAGGAACAGGTATGTGCCCGATGATTTTTTTATAAAACTCAACCGGCTGGGATGGTGCTGCAGCAATCGCGAAATAGCATTGTGGAAAGTTCTTGACTACTCCGAGCATGATCGGAAGCAGCAGCGTGATTTCCTGCTTACGGCTGCCCGGTAAAAGAATTACAAAAGGTTTGTTCGATGCATCAGGGTTGCTTAATTCGGCTATGTCTGCAGGTGTATGGCTGTAAATGATATCAGTGAGCGGATGTCCGGCAAAATCGACATCGATATTGAATCTGGCAAAAAACTCTTTTTCGAAAGGAAGAATGACAAACAATCTGTCCACAAATTTTCTTATCTGCTTCACCCTTGACTGATGCCATGCCCATACAGTGGGTGAGATATAGTAAAATACCTTTATGCCATTGCGTTTTGCAAACCTTGCAATGCGCAGATTAAATCCCGGAAAATCCACCAGAATTAATACATCCGGTTTATTGCTAAGCAAATCTGCCCGACACAGGCGCATTAGGTGCAGTATTTTTCTGAGGTTAATCAACACCTCAAAAAAACCCATAAAATTCATTTGCCGATAATGAGTCGACAGTTCAGCTCCCTGCTCATGCATACGATCTCCGCCCCAAGCCCTGAAACTGGCTTCAGGATCAAGGTTCTTGAGCTCTTTCATCAGGTGTGAGGCATACAGGTCGCCTGAGGCTTCGCCGGCAATGAGGTAGTATTTCATGAGGAGGTTTTAAAAACTCAGGGTTGATGAAAGAATAAGAAAAATAATACCGTCATCAGAAACATCGCCAGCAATATGCCGCGGCCGGTTCGATCGGATTTGCGAACCACCATATAAAATCGAAATGCAACAAGGTTGATAAATATTCCCACAATTGCGAGGCTTTGCCACCTTAAATATCTATGCTCAAACAAATTAGCCGCTACCTTTGATAATCCTAACATCACAAGCAAGAAGAGGGCTGTGGAAACAATGGCCACCACCAGTCCAAGGGCAAAGGAATCCTTATGTAAAAACTTCCTGAACGGTGTCATGGTTGATCTGGAATATCGGGTTTGCCATTCATGTTCCAGCCATTCAAAGTGTCGATAGCCAGATGTGATGTCAGATCCACCTGTACGGGAGCAACCGAGATATAATTGTTTTTAAGTGCCCAGATATCGGTGCCTTCACTATCATCCACCGGTTTAAAAACGCCTGTAATCCAGTAATAGCGGTGATTGTGCGGGTCGGTTCGCTCGTCATATGCTTCGTCCCAGTATCCGTGTCCTTGGCGGGTGATTCGGATACCGTTTACATGTTTCCCGTTCAGAGCAGGTATATTTACATTTAGGCAGGTGCCATGTGGCAGCCCTCTGATCAGTACCTGCTGGCTTAAATGTTGCAGATGATGCTCGAATCCGTCGAAGATAGCTTTGTAAGAATAGTCGTTCAACGAAAATCCGATAGCCGGAATGTTTTCAATGGCTGCCTCGAGCACAGCAGCCATCGTGCCGGAGTAGAGAATGTTCACCGATGCATTGCTGCCGTGATTTATGCCGGAAACCACCAGGTCAGGCCGCTGACGCATGATCACCTTAATCCCCAGTTTTACGCAATCAACAGGGGTTCCGTTGCAGGAATACTCCATATATTCCTCACTATCCACGATTTTGGTTACCCGCAGGGGGGAAGTCACGGTAATGGCATGTCCCATTCCCGATTGCGATTTGTCAGGAGCAACCACGGCCAGCCTTCCCAGCGGACGCATGATTTCGATTAATTTACGCAATCCCGGGGCATATATGCCATCGTCGTTTGTAATCAGAATCAGTGGTTTGTGGTATGTCATGAGTGGTTTCTTTTCGTTGGCTAAATTAACTATTTCATTCGTAACGGGAATGAAGCAAGGATGTTCAAACTTTAAACGCAGTCAATCATGGCATGTTGAATAACTACGAGTACTTTTGTGTTTCAGTTTCCGAAAAAATCTTCAGATGAAAAATATAGTGATTACCGGCACGGGCAGGGGCATCGGACTGGCCACAGCGGAGGCGCTGCTCGGCCATAAAGATGTAAACGTAATAGCCATTACGAGAAATCCATCTGCTCTCGACAGCCTTAAATATAAATACCCTGAACGCCTGTTTCCCGTTGGTTTTCTACTGACAAGCTTTGGTGAATACCCCATGCTGGGTGAACGTATACGGATTGATTTTGATACGGTCGATGTAGTTATTCATAATGCGGGTGTTTTAATCAACCATTCATTTGAAAAGTTATCGGCCAATGATTTCGATACCATGTTTGACGTAAATGTTAAGGTTCCATTTATACTGACCCAGACGCTTCTCCCATTAATGTCTAAAGGTTCACATGTACTCGGAATAGGAAGTATGGGCGGTTACCAGGGCAGCGCCAAATTTGCAGGGCTGAGCCTTTATAGCGCATCTAAAGGTGCGTTGGCTGTCCTGATGGAATGCCTTGCTGCAGAACTGGAGGCTAATCAGATTGCGGCCAATTGCCTATCTTTGGGTGCAGTACAAACTGAGATACTTGCTGAAGCATTTCCGGGATACAAGGCACCCCTGACACCAGGTCAGATGGGTGAGTTCATTGCCAATTTTGCGCTTACGGGACATCATTACTTTCGAGGCAAAATCCTTCCCGTATCGCTCTCAACTCCTTAAATTCCCCGATTTATGAAACAAAACCAACTTTGCCATCAGGGGGTTGTGGTGTCAAGCACACCGCAAATGATAAGTGTTCAGGTGGTTACGCAGGCTGCATGCACCTCTTGCGATGCTAAAAGCGCCTGCAATTTTATTGAGATGGAGAAACGAATAATAGAGGTTCCCAACAAAACCGGTCAGGATATCTCTCCCGGATCACATGTAGTCGTAGCTATTAGCCAGACTCTGGGGCTTAAAGCTGTTTTACTGGTTTATCTTGCACCTTTTCTCTTGGTTGTACTTGGTCTTTTTACGCTGACCGCTGTGACAGGCAGCGAGCTGATCAGTGGATTGTTCTCACTGGCCCTGCTGTTGCCTTATTATGGCATACTGTTTCTTTTCAAGAACCGGCTCAAGAAAGAGTTTTGGTTTGAAATCAGATCGCCGTAGCTACGCCGTATGAACTCATAGGTGGACCGCCATATCGCGCCTGAACTATTCCCTTAATTGTGGTAGAAAAGTCACATGGACCTGATCGGCCCTTTTCATTAATCTTCTCACATACCGTTGAATGTCCCTGGCTTTCAGTTTAGCGAGGATTTGATCAAAATATTTCGGGTTGTTATACGCAAAGCCGGTTTCATAATACGCAATCAGAGAGGCAAGCCAGTAACTGTTGTTCATTTTTTGCAGCTCCGAATCTTCTCGTAAAAGTTTAACTGTATTGGCAAGTTCATCACCCCTGAGGCCGTTGACACCTAACTCATACAGCTCATCAGCAATTAGCGATCTCAGTCGATTTGCGTAATCAGGTTTGGTTTCAAGACTGATCTGGAGCGTTTGAGTTTGTCTGGGAATTCTCTTTCCTGACACAGCTACCGAAACCCCATAGGTTGCACCTTCACGATCACGAAGCTTTTCTATCAACCTCACCCGAAGTATTTCCTGTAAGATATTCCCTGTCAGGTTATTTTTAGGAGAGGTTTTTACTTGTTTTTCAGCTACCATCACGATCAAAGCTTTAGGGTCCTGCATAGGCAGTTCAACTGTTTTATTTGTCAAACCTTTTGGCAGCCTGATTTTATTGTCCTTCCATTGTTCCTTTCGCGGATGGTCCTGAAATGAACCTATATATTGCTCAACAAGTACCTTAACTTCTTTTTCAGGCTTGTTGCCGACCACGAAAAAGATGAAATCACCTGCATCTTTAAACCTATCCCTGTAAATCTGTTCAACATCCTGAAGGTTGAAGGAGTCAAACGTTTCTGCGGTCAGCGGTTGAATCCTTTCGTGATTGTTCGACAGGATTATCGATAAACTGTCCATCATTGCCTTTTGTGGGTTTTTCATACTGCTTACTAGGGCGGCTTGCAACCTGTTCTTTAGCGACTCAAAAGCCTGCTCGTCGAAACGGGGATGTTCGAATGTAAGATAGAGCAATTTAAAAAGCACCTCTAGATCGCTAGGCGACCCCGTAGCGATTATATTCTCGGTGTACTCCTGTATGATTGGAATGATAGTGGCATTTTTACCTGCCAATACTTTCTGCAGGTTGCCGGCATCAAAATTGCCCAAGCCGCTGTAACTGGCAAATTGCGCGGCAAACTGTGCTGCGGCCAGCTGCCTGGTATCATACAAGGAGTACCCTCCATTGCTGATGGCCTGAATACTAATCTGATCTTTCTGAAAATCAGCAAAGCGATAAACCACCCGCGCATTGTTAGCCAGCGTCCACTCTACTGCGCCCAGCACCGGCAGCTGCCTGGTTTTGATCACCGCCGAGCCAATCAGATGAGATGTCACAAGTTCCCCGGATGCCTCCATGACAGGTTCAGCCGAGATTTCTGAGCCGGCTGCGAACTCCATTATGACCAGTAATTTATCCAGTGAGGGATAATCTTCAGACGTGCCCTCGGGTCCGCTTATGACTATAACCCGGTTTTCATTGCTGAACCATGTGCGAATTGTCCGGTTTATTTCTTGCTGTGTTATTGACTCTGCCATCGATTTCCTAAGCTCAAAGCCTTTATCAGCGTCCGGAAAAGGTTCTCCGCTCAGAAAATATGCTTGAATTCTTTGGGCATAAGTGTCATTTTGAATTTTGTCTTTCTGTTTCCAGTTCGACTCGATTTGAATGACGTAGTTTGCCCTTGCACGCTCCAACTCTTCGGGCATTATTCCATTATTCACTACCCGAAATGCTTCTGCGTATATAGCCTCAAAAGCCTGTTCTGTTTGTTTTGGGTTTGCTACGGCAGAGAGGCTCAGGGCATCATACCCTGCCACAAGCCGTCTGATTTCAATACTTCCGGTTATAAAAGGTGGTTTTGCCTGACGTAGCAAATCAGCCATTCTTTCATTCATGACCAGATTAAACAGTTTTCTTAGTATTTGCTGCCTCAAATAATTCTCATCTTTCTTATCGGGAGGTGTAGATTCATGCTTAATTGTCAGGCTTATGCTATATTGGGAAATTTCTTTGTCTGTGGCTTCCACGAACAATGTTTCCCCATGTGTCGGGATCTCGAAAAACGGTATGGCATGTTTATTATCAGTATTCACCAGGTTCTTAAAAATTTCGTGAATTTTATTTTCAGTATAGGAGATATTCAGGTCGCCAACCACAATAATTGCCTGTAAGCCTGGCCGGTACCACTTTTTATAAAAGCTGCGTATGGTTTCATGCCCGAAATTTCTTATGCTTTCCTCACTGCCGATGACTGTATTGTTTGCGTACTCTGACCCCCTGAATATTACAGGATTGATTTTCTTCTGAAGTCTGAAATGCACATTGCTGTAGGTTCTGATCTCCTCTTCGATGACCCTGCGTTCAGCATCAATGGCGCTATCATGCAGTGCGATGTGTTGCGCCCAGTCAGCCAATACCAGCAGGCACGTATCGATGATTCCTTCATTTTTTACCGGAATATTGCTGAGCTTATATACCGTTTCGTTAAAGGAAGTCGCGGCGTTGATATTTCTGCCAAAGGCCACGCCGTATTTCTCAAAAAGTTTTATAATTTGATTACCAGGAAAATTTAGGGTGCCTTTAAAAGCCATATGTTCAAGAAAATGAGCCAGTCCATTTTCATGCTCATTCTCGACCAGAGACCCTGTGCTTTGCACCAGGTAGAAACTCGCCCTTGCTTTAGGTTCGGCATTTTGTAGGATATAATAGGTAAGTCCGTTCTGAAGTTTGCCGCTAACCAATGCATTATTGACCGGAACTGCCTGGCTCAGTGCAATGTATGGGAGCAGAAAGTGCAAGGCGACAGGAAGGTAGGCTTTGATAATCAGCATGTTGTATTGTTTCAACAATGTCAGTAAAGGGTTTGTCAAAATTATTTTCCAAATTACTGAAAAGCTGTTGGTTTGATGTGCCGTTTGGGCATGTAGATGAAAGGAGTATGAAATTTATACTATTTCTAAATAAGGAGTGTATTTATCTGAAGTTCAATGATGTGCAAACGATGTAGTATAGCATGTATCCCTAATTTATATTATAACAAGTTCAATGTCAGTCGATTGTCTTGTCGGAGTTTATAATAGCCTCATGATGCTGTTCAGACAAATGTTTCTATTTTTGTCCGTTGATTGAAAATTAAAGGCATTTATAACTATTTATCAATAAGTTATCAGCGATAATCAAGTCCGGAAAGGAGAAGACGTGTGAACTCTACATTACTTTTTTCAATAGTATCGCTTAGTGGAATAGGAGCGGTGGCAGCAATCATTCTCTACCTCATAGCCCAGAAATTTAAGGTTTACGAAGATCCAAGAATTGACGAGGTAAACGAAAAACTTCCGGGAGCCAATTGCGGTGGTTGCGGATTTGCCGGTTGCCGTGCCTTTGCGGAAGCCATTGTCAAAGCAGACAACCTTTCAAACCTGAACTGCCCGGTGGGAGGTAATGCAATGATGGCAGACATTGCCTCACTTCTTGGCCTGGTGGCTGAAGTCAAAGAAAAACAGGTGGCTGTAGTGCGTTGCAACGGATCGCATGCAAATGCGCCCAAAAAGGTACGATACCAGGGAGCCATGTCGTGCGCGTTTGCTCATGCCCTTTCGGCCGGCGAAAGCGGGTGCCCCAACGGATGCCTTGGCTTGGGCGATTGCGTTGTTTCCTGCCAGTTTGATGCCATGTATATGGATGTTCAAACCGGGCTACCGATAATAACCGAGGAGAATTGTGTTGCATGCGGCGCTTGCGTCGAAGCCTGCCCGCGCGCTATCATTGAGCTTCGCAATACAGGTAAGAAAAGTCGCCGAATTTATGTATGCTGCATCAACACCGAAAAAGGGGGCGTAGCGCGCAAGAATTGTGATGTAGCCTGCATCGGTTGTGTGAAATGCCAGAAAGAATGTAAGTTTGATGCCATCACCATCGAAAACAACCTGGCTTATATCGACTTCACGAAATGTACGCTATGCCGCAAATGTGTGGCAGTTTGCCCAACAAACGCCATCCACGAAATCAACTTCCCGCCACGAAAGGAAAAAGCCGAAACTGTATCTGAGATATCCACTCCGCAGCCTGAAAAATAATTCACACAACCATCAAAACACTACAGAAACGTATGAAGACATTCAGATTAGGCGGTGTTCATCCTGAAGAGAATAAAATTGCTGAAAAAAAGCCCATCGAGGCGCTGCCCATTCCTTCCAAAGTATATATCCCGCTAAATCAAAATCTTGGAGCTTCTGCCATACCTGTGATCGATAAAGGGGCGGTTGTAAAAACAGGGCAACTCATAGCAAAAGGCGAAGCATTCATTTCATCCAACGTACATGCATCTGTCAGCGGTAAGGTAGCCCGAATCGATGAAGTGATGGATACAAGTGGTTACAGGCGCAAAGCTGTTGTGATTGATGTGGAGGGAGATGAATGGGAAGAAACCATCGACCGCTCACCTGAGATTATTCGCCATTGTCGGCTGAACAGTCAGGAAATTATTGACAAAGTCAAGGATAAAGGTATCGTAGGCCTGGGGGGCGCCACATTTCCTACTCATATCAAACTGATGGTGCCTTCAGGTAAAAAAGCAAATTACCTGCTTATCAATGGAGTCGAGTGCGAACCCTATCTTACCAGCGATCACAGGCTGATGCTCGAAAAAGGCGAAGAAATTCTGATTGGTACCACCATCCTGATGACTGCTCTGGGAGTGAAACAAGCCTTCATAGGGATTGAAAAAAATAAACCCGATGCCATTGACCATCTTCGTAAACTGGCAACTGGTTATCCGGCTATAGGAATTGTACCCCTCAAGGTGAAATATCCCCAGGGGGGTGAAAAACAGCTTATTAAAGCAGTTGTTAACCGCGAAGTACCCTCCGGAAAACTGCCAATTGAGGTGGGCTGTGTAGTTCAGAACGTTGGCACTGCCTTTGCTGTTTACGAAGCAGTTCAGAAAAATAAGCCGCTGTTCGAGCGGGTGGTGACGGTTACAGGTAAAAATGTCGCTCGGCCTGCCAACTATATCGTTCGTATA
The DNA here is from genome assembly GCA_037445555.1 of Lentimicrobiaceae bacterium. Taxonomy (GTDB): domain Bacteria; phylum Bacteroidota; class Bacteroidia; order Bacteroidales; family JAAYJT01; genus JAAYJT01. Next base: position 48,318 of record JBBIKG010000002.1, on the reverse strand, counting down.
GGCACACCTGTAAGTGAGCTGGTTGAGCGATCAGGAGGGTTGCCTTCGGATACCGGAAAGGTTATAAGTGGCGGCCCGATGATGGGAAAAACCTTACTTTCACTTGATGTGCCAGTGGTCAAGGGTACCAGTGGCATACTCGTCCTATCCGAAAACGAGAGCGCACGAAGCGAAATACAGAACTGCATTCGTTGTGCCCGCTGCATCAGCGTGTGCCCTATGGGTCTGGAACCTGTGCTGCTGGCTCAGATATGTGAAATTGCCGACTGGGAAAAGGCAGAGAACGAAATGGTGATGGATTGCATTGAATGTGGCTCGTGCCATTATACATGCCCTTCCGGTAGGCCATTGCTTGATCACCTAAGGGTAGGCAAAGCAAAAGTTGGACAAATAATAAGAAACAGAGCTAAAAAATAACTCATGAATCAACTGCTCATTTCTGGTTCGCCCCACATACACGACAAGTGTTCGGTAAGATCGGTCATGTTCGGGGTGGTAATTGCCATGGTACCGGCCATGATGGTTTCATTCTATTTCTTTGGCCTTGATGCCGCACGCGTCATATTAATATCGGTGGCATCATGTATTCTCTTTGAATATTTGATACAGCGTTATCTCTTGAGGCAACCTTCAAGCATTACCGACGGATCGGCTATCGTAACCGGCGTATTGCTTGCCTTCAATGTTCCTAGCAACCTACCTGTAGTTATCATCCTCATCGGTGCCCTTGTTTCAATTGGTATAGCCAAGATGTCCTTTGGCGGATTAGGTAAAAATCCATTCAATCCTGCCCTAGTTGGACGGGTTTTCCTGCTAATAAGTTTTCCCGTTCAGATGACTTCATGGCCTGTGCCTCAGCCCATTTTTAGTTCAAAAATTACTGATGCCATCACAGGGCCTACCCCCTTAGGGATTCTGAAAGAAGGATTGGCGGCAAACAGAACAGTGCAGGAGGTGATTGCAGGCTCGGGGTTTCCATCCTATATCGACCTGCTGACCGGAAATCAGGGCGGATCACTGGGCGAAATGTCGGCTATCGCATTGCTTATTGGGGGATTATATATGCTTCTGCGAAAGATAATCACGTGGCATATTCCCGTGGCTTATACAGGATCCGTACTGCTCTTTGCCGGAATCCTATGGCTCATTGATCCTACAATGTATGTCAATCCGTTGTTCCATCTGATTACCGGGGGCATGATGTTGGGAATATTCTACATGGCCACTGACATGGTGACATCGCCAATGACCCCAAACGGCCAACTCATTTTTGGAGCCGGGGCCGGAGTGATTACCCTGCTCATACGTGTTTGGGGTGCTTATCCTGAAGGAGTGTCATTCGCCATTCTTATCATGAACGCTTTTGTGCCTCTTATTAACCGAAGTTTCAAACCTAAAAGATTTGGGGAGGTTGTGAAAAATGGCTAAGATAGAATCATCATTCAGAAATATGTTTCTCACCCTGCTTGTGATATCATTCACTGCTTCGGCTTTGCTGGGTGGGGTATACTTGATTACCAAGGAGCCCATTGCCATCGCCCAGAAAGCCAAACAGGAAGCCGCGATAAAAAATGTACTTCCTCCATTCACCCGGATAGAGACATCTACCGTGACTCCGGCCGATGGCGGCAACGAAATACTCGCTCTGAATTACGCCTACAGCAATGATACCCTGATTGGAATTGCCATCGAAACCTATACAAATGAAGGATTCAGTGGCCTGATCAAGCTTATGGCAGGCTTCAAGCCTACTGGCGAAATTGTAAGCGTGGCTGTTTTGGATCACAAGGAAACACCCGGATTAGGAACAAAAATGGCATTGTCCCCGTTCAAAGACCAGTTCCCCGGCAAAAATCCCCGGGAGTTCAGGTTAGCGGTAAAAAAAGATGGTGGCGATGTGGATGCTATCACGGCCGCCACTATAACTTCGCGGGCTTATTGCGATGCCTTGGTGCGTGCTTTTGAAACCCTAAAGAAACAACAGGAGGAACAATAATGAGCCAGATAACAAACTTCACCAAAGGCCTGATCAGGGAAAACCCCGTTCTTGCATTGTTCTTAGGACTATGCCCAACACTGGCTGTGACCACCTCAGCGATCAATGGCCTTGGCATGGGCCTGGCAACCACCTTCGTGCTGGTTATGTCAAACATAGTGATTTCGCTGGTTAAGAACCTGATTCCTGATAAGGTCAGGATTCCGGCCTTTATTGTCATCATTGCTTCATTTGTTACTGTCGTCGACTTGGTGATGGCGGGCTTTGCCCCGGCGTTGCATGCGCAACTGGGTATTTTTATCCCACTCATCGTTGTCAACTGTATTGTGCTTGGAAGAGCCGAAGCGTTTGCTTCGCGCAATAACCTGCTATCGTCACTTATTGATGGTGTGGGCATGGGGATAGGATTTTCGCTAGCGCTGACCATATTGGGCAGTGTCCGCGAACTTCTGGGAAGCGGATCTCTCTTCGGAATGAACTTTTATTCGGGAGACTCCATCCTGGTGTTCGTATTGCCTCCGGGAGCCTTTATCGTTCTCGGTTATATGATTGCCCTTAACAATAAGCTTAAGAAAGCCAAATAAAAAAACTTCCGACTGCCATGGAATATATTATAATAATAATCACTGCCGTATTTGTAAATAACATAGTGCTGTCGCAGTTTCTTGGGATTTGCCCGTTTCTGGGCGTGTCAAGTAAGGTGTCAACAGCCACTGGTATGAGTGGTGCAGTGCTTTTTGTACTCACCCTTGCTACCATAGTTACCTATCTCATTTTCACATATGTTCTGGTGCCGCTACAGATACAGTTTCTCCAGACCATTACGTATATTCTGGTTATTGCCACACTGGTTCAGATGGTTGAAATTGTACTGAAAAAGGTTAGTCCTCCGCTCTATCAGGCCCTTGGGATTTTTCTTCCGCTGATTACCACCAACTGCGCTGTGTTAGGTGTCGCTCTGCTGACTATTCAGAAAGACTACAACTTAATCGAAGGGGTAGTATTTGCAGTGGCTAATGCAATTGGGTTTGCATTGGCACTTATCATCTTCTCGGGCATACGCGAGCATCTTGACCTGATGGGCGTACCCAAAGGCATGAAAGGCATTCCGATTGCTCTGGTCACCGCGGGTATTCTGGCCCTGGCCTTTATGGGATTTGCAGGATTGGTTTAATTCGTGTTGTGTTTTTTCTGCCCCCCTCTTCGGAAAGGTCACTTTTTGGACTGAAATACACATCTTCATTTCGTCATCGAAATTCCTGCATCTTTTTCCCAGTAAGCGATTGTGGCTGAATTTTGGATTCTGAAAAATTTTCTGATTTGAATTAACTTACTGGCGATGGTGCCTGACCTGGTAGCAAACCGCATGTAATATTCTCCCACAGGAAAAAACAAATGGTCAATTTCGACAGGGAGCACAGTCCTTTCAAAATTGTGATGAAGCATCGATTCTCCAAGTTTGTTAATCACCCCGATCCGGATATTCATTTCTGAGTAAGCCTAACTGGACACACATACATGCCAAGAATTGGCCCTTGCTCAAAATGTCTGATGGTGGCGTGGGTTATAATCAATCCTACGCTGTAGATATACCTGCCGAGTGCATCAATGCTCAGGGTGATTTCGCGCAGTTTCAATCAGATGCTATTGAGGTTATTTAAAAAGGTCGGGCTTTGAGCAGGCGATTCCACCAGAAATGCACCTACCACTGGCTCCGTGTTACAAGGAAACCGGTAGGCCCATCCTATAAACGAATCTCCCCGCAATCATCGGCATTGAGTCATGCGAGATCATGATCCCAAACCGGACCAATTCGTATTTTCCCTCCTTGACAATTGCTTTGCTTATGCAATGAAGTGCTCAGGCGGTATTCGTACATGTTTTTACTCAACTCGTTATTAATGGAATAGTTGATAAAGAAACCTTCGTCAGCATAGCGACGCCAGCTCAGTAACAAATAGCTAAAAACCGGAGTTTGTAAAGCCTATTCAAAACTATCAACATATGCCTGAAGTAGGCTTTCTGTGTGATTGAAATTTCCTTCTGACAGGGATATTCATATTGAAAGTAGATTCCTGAATGTCGCGAGACACCGATGGTTTGTTTTTACTTTACCATCTATCACCTCCGCTACCGGTCTTTTTATCTTTTTTAAAAATATAACCCCCGGTGAGTTTATCACCAGAATTATCGGTCACTGCGATCTTTGCAACAGCCACCCGGCTATTATCACGATTTATTTTTTCCGATAGAATTTAAATTCCCCGATAATGGTTGTTGACAAAAAGCTCTACATAGCGGTAGCGCATCGCATATGGTCCGAACTGCGACCTAAAATGGTAGGCCAACGCATCTCTGATAAATGATTTGTGGCTATTATTGGCATTGAGTATCTAATCGGTTTCGGATGGCATCCCCAGCAGGGGGACTTGGGTGGCATTTCCTGAGGAATACTATATTTCGAACTCATTGCTTTTTTGAGGGAAAGCCTGCGAATTGCATCCTTTTAGCTCAATTCCAATATGTTACTGATGTACAGAGGTGTATCAATAGGTTTGTTCGGTTCGCCCCTGCCGTTGTCATAAACTCTAAGATAGCCTGAAATTTTCGGATCATCCGGAATTTCCTTCCCCTAATTGCCAATGTATACGATTGGAAGAGCGGAAGAAGAAAGTGTAAATGGTGGACCGGGTTTTTGGTAAAGAGGGGGCTCCAATAGAACAGCTGTCCCAGATTAGCTGCAAACTGAGTGTCTTTCCTTCTAAATTTCCAGAGTCCATTTGGGCTTTTTTGGTTGTTAAAACTTCCCAGGCGGTCAATTGGCCTTAAATTTCCGTTGAATGGAGCCCCTCCCTGAAGAATTGATTTTGTTGCTTTATCGTTGAAACAAGTTCCGGAAAAATTTCCTCCTATTGTGCTCAGACCCACTGACAGTAAAATTTCATCATCGTCGGGGCAGGAAGGCTGAGGATAACTCACTGATTGCATGGTGGTTTATTTCATCACACACCGACTCAAGTCTGAAAATTATTTTTATGTCGGATTCAGGCATACCGCTAACGAGAATATCGCTCTTCGATGGTTTGCTGTCATGCGGTGGTGGCCCCATCCTAAACAAATTTTTGCGCTTTGGCCCCAAGATTGAACTGAACGCTCCAGATCAATACTAAGCGAAACCAATTTCTAAACAGGTTGACTGACAATATTACTCTGGTTAGGAAAGATTGAGTAATGAGAAGTAAATTTTGATCACTGGAGCATCGGAAGTTAGTCCAACAGTATGGTAGTTTATCAGAAAAAAAATAGAATGGTATGGTTTCTTCCACACATGCAGACAGGCCAGAAGAAAACGGTAATTGGAATTATCCATTAATATATGATAAGCACGCCTGCAAATTGCCTGCTTGACAGGAAAGACGGGCCTATAATTCTATTCAGAATTAATCTTCTGCACCCAGATCGGCCGTGCCGGAATATCCTTTCATCAATCCTCGCTGCGACTTGGCAATGAACTCAAGTATCTGTTGACGAACCGGAGACTCCGGCAGCTCTGATTCGATCAGTTTTACACCATTGGTGACATTGTGCCTTTGCTGAAAAAGAATGTTATAGACTGCCCTGATGTCATTGATCTGCTCAGTGGTGAACCCCCTGCGACGCAGACCTATAAGGTTGATTCCTGCAAAAGAAACCGGATTGCGAGCAGCCATCGTAAACGGAGGTACGTCTTTACGAACCAGGCATCCGCCAGCAACCATTACATGAGCTCCTATGCGCACAAATTGATGCACTGCAGACAGTCCTCCCAAAATTGCGAAATCCTCAATGATTACATGTCCGGCCAGGTTCACTGAGTTGGCTAGTATGCAGTGATTTCCCACTTCACAATCGTGAGCAACATGTGAATAAGCCATCAACAAGGTATTGTTGCCAACCACTGTCTTCCAGCTTGCCTTTGTTCCCCTGTTCACAGTAACACACTCCCTGATAGTGACATTGTCGCCTATAATGGCAAGGGTTTCCTCGTTGGCGAATTTTAAATCCTGAGGAATGGCCGATACCACGGCGCCCGGAAATATCCTGCAGTTTTTCCCAATCCGTGCCCCATCCATAATTGTTACATTTGGCCCTACCCAGGTTCCTTCACCTATTTCAACATCTTTAGTAACAGTCGAGAAAGGCTCAATGACTACTCCCGGACCAATTTTAGCTTCAGGGTGAATGTTTGCAAAGGGTTGATTCATAGTATGAAAGGGTTATGATATTCGCACGATCTGCGCCATAAGTTCAGCTTCAGTAACAATTTTATTTCCCACCCATGCCGTGCCTCTCATGTGGCAAACCCCCCTGCGGAATGGAGAAATCAGTTCAAGCTTAAACAGTAGAGTATCGCCCGGAACAACTTTGTGTCTGAATCTGACATTTTCTATCTTTAAAAAGTAGGTGATATAATTTTCAGGATCAGGCACACTGTTTAAAACAAAAACGCCGCCTGTCTGAGCAATTGCTTCAACCTGCAATACTCCCGGCATGAGAGGCTCTTCAGGAAAATGACCTACAAAAAACGGCTCATTCATTGTTACATTCTTCAAGCCAACAATTCCGGTTTCAGAAATCTCAAGAATTTTATCTACCAGCAGGAAGGGCGAACGATGCGGTAGTATGCGTTTGATGTCGTTAATGTCATATACAGGAGGCTTGTTGGGATCGTATCCAGGAGCCGGGGGCGTTTTCAACGCCTGGCGGATGTGTTTGCGTATCAATTTTGCAAATTGCACATTGGAGGCATGCCCTGGCTTGTTGGCTATGATGTGCGCTTTGAGCGGAACGCCTACCAAAGCCAGATCGCCTATCACATCCAGCATTTTATGACGTGCCGGTTCGTTGTGAAACTGCAGGTCAATCGTGTTCAGAATACCTTCGGTTTTGACCTCAATACTGGGCTTGTTGAAAAATCCGGCGAGCTTGTCAAGTTCTTCCTGCGAAATTGGTTTATTGACGAATACGATGGCGTTGTTAAGATCGCCGCCTTTGATAAGGTTGTTGTGGATTAGGTATTCAAGCTCATGCAAAAAAACAAAGGTGCGGCAGGGAGCCACTTCGGTGGCAAAATCTTCGATGCGGTTAAGAATGGCATTTTGGGTACCCAGCACCCTGGTGCCGAAGTCGATCATTACGGTAAGTCTGAAATGATCACAAGGAATAGCCATTAGTTCAATTTTGTGATCAGGATTGGAGTATGTGATATGAGAATTCAGCTCGTACCAGATTTTTTCTTCCTTTTGTTCGATCACTCCTGCTTTTTCAATGGCTTCAACAAAAAGTTTGGCGCTTCCATCCATGATCGGTACCTCAGGTCCGTCAAGTTCAATCAGGACGTTGTCGAGGCTCATTCCAAAACATGCGGCCAGCACATGCTCGGTAGTCACAACACGCACACCGTTTTGCTCGAGGCTGGTGCTGCGGTTGGTTTCTATTACGTTCTCCACCGACGCCTCAACGACGGGATGACCGTCGAGGTCGGTACGCTGAAACTTGTATCCGTGATTTTCCGGAGCGGGTTTTAGGGTGAGGGTTACATTTTTCCCGGTGTGCAGCCCAGTTCCGCTAAGCGATACAGGCTGCCTGATAGTTCTCTGTTTCTCCTTCATAATGCGACAAAATTAAAAAATCCTGATAAATGCCTTTCCGATCATAGCTATAAAAAAACCCGGAAGGCCGGGTTACGTTATGAGTTATCACTTTTTCAATACCGATTCTTTAAGCTTTCTCACATCATCAACGAGTGATTGGAGGTTTTTAAAATGAACAATGGCACGTTTGAAAATCGATGCGTCAATGGCAGGCGATCCGACAAGGATGGCTCCTTGCTTGTGAATACTTGAATTGACACCTCCCTGTGCACCAATTTTCACATCGTCGGCTATCGTCAGGTGCCCGACAATGCCTACCTGTCCTGCAAACATACAGTTGCGGCCTATTTTCGTACTTCCTGCGATGCCACTCTGTGCAGCAATTACGGTATTTTCTCCGATTTCGACATTGTGACCGACCTGTATCAGGTTGTCAAGTTTAACGCCTCGCCGTATTATCGTGGATCCGAGGGTGGCACGGTCTATGGTGGTGTTTGAGCCTATCTCCACAAAGTCTTCAACGATGACATTGCCTATCTGTGCAATTTTTTTAAATTCTTTGCCTACTTGGGGGGCGAATCCAAAACCGTCGGCACCTATGACTACTCCGGCATGAAAAATACAATTGCTGCCGATAACCGAATCGCAATAGATCTTGACGCCCGCATGGAGGATGCAGTTCTCACCAATTTTAACATTGTCGCCTATATAGGTATTTGGGAAGATCTTAACATTATTTCCTATAACCGAATTTTCACCAACAAACACAAAGTCGCCGATATAACAATTTTCGCCGATGCGCGCGTTGGCCGAGATAGAGGCATTATCCGAAATCCCGACACGATTCAGCTTCAACTCGTTATAGATTTCGAGAAGCCGGGCAAAAGCTGCGTAAGGGTCAGCTACCCGGATGAGGGTGCATTTAAGCGGATTCTCAGGCCGGAACTCTTTGCCAACAATAACGATGGAGGCGTGTGTAGTGTAGATGTAGCCGGTGTATAGGGGGTTGGCGAGGAAAGTTAATGATCCGGGTTCGCCTGATTCTATTTTAGCTAATTTATAAACGCTGACCTCGGCGTCTCCTTCGATGGAGCCTTTGATCAGTTCTGCAATTTGTTTAGCTGAAAACTTCATGTAAAAATGATTGGTAAGTGTAGACTTTTAGTGCTAAAAGTTGCGCAAGTTATGAAAACTTTAGATGACACCGAATATCCTAACGCATGGATGAGGTATTTAGTTCAAACGCTTTGGGAAACAAAGGAAAAACTTTGATACTGTCTTTGAAAGCACTGAGATGTTCAGCTGATCCGAGGCTTCGGTTATGTCAATGGTTCCCAAATTTTTGTATAATAATTTAATTCTGTCTTTGTCGGGATCATACGCATTGTTGGATATGATTCCCGTGGTGAGAAAGAAGCCGGTATCGTGTTCGCCGATCTGATATGTGGCTGCAATCTTTCGGGTTATGTCTTCTATCTCCAACTGAGTAAATGGTTGATTACGGATTACTACCGCTGGCAATTTCCGATTTACCAAGAACTGGCAGAGAGTTCTCAGTACCTTATCGGGGTGCGCTGCCCACACTTTAATGGATGTCAAAATATCAAAATCATCAAGCTTAGCAAAGACATCTATTAGGCGAATATCATTTTTGAAATCCGTCGACGAGTAGTTATGAATCAGAAACTGGCTGAGGGATGGGGTAGCAAACATGACAGTCCCTTGACTAGCAAGAAACTTAGCACGGCGCAGAATATTAATGATTAGTTGTTCAGCGCCTACCACAGTTTTATGATAGTAAACCTGCCAATACATAAGCCTGCGTGCAATAATGAATTTTTCTATTGAGTAAATGCCCTTTGCTTCAACCACGAGTTCATCGTTATGAACATTGAGCATATGGATGATTCTGTCCGTCGAGATCACACCCTCGGATACACCAGTGAAAAAGCTGTCGCGTTTCAAGTAATCCAGCCTGTCCATATCGAGCTGGCTGGCTACCAATTGGTGCAGGAATCGCTTTGGGTAGGTGTCTGTGAATATCGAAATTGCCAATGTCAGTTCGCCCTTGAACTGGTCATTTAGCGCCTGCATGAACAGCAGTGAGAGTTCCTCATGCGCAGTTCCCTCAACAATGCTGTTTTCAAGCGCATGAGAGTAAGGACCATGCCCGATATCGTGCAGAAGAATCGCAATTATTGCTCCTTTGGCTTCCTCACTACTTATATCATTTCCTTTAAGCCTAAGTTGAGCAATGGCTTCTTCCATCAGGTGCATGGCGCCCAGGGCATGATGAAAACGGGTATGAAGGGCACCAGGATACACAAGCTGTGTCATTCCCAGTTGCTTTATCCGGCGCAGGCGCTGAAACCATTCGTGTTCAATGAGGTCAAAGGCGGTATCGTCAGGGATGGTGATAAATCCATACACCGGATCGTTTAGGATTTTTCTTTTGTTTATCAACACGTTTGATTTTTGAGAAGATTGATTTCGTTATTTTTTCTTGAACAAAGTTATGTCAACAAATTCAAAATGTTTCAATGTATTTTGCTTACGCCAATATTAGACGCCATATTTCGTTTAAGTCATAAAGTAGCATAATTTAGATGTCACAAAATTTTTAAAAAATCCTATGGCGGATCGAATAAATATTTTATGGGTAGATGACGAAATAGACCTCCTAAAACCCCACATCCTTTTCCTGAATCGGAAAGGTTACGAAGTTTATACAGCCACCAATGGTGGCGATGCTTTAGATATGATCAAGGCCAGGAGCTTCGATATTGTTTTTCTGGACGAACATATGCCAGGGTTATCGGGTATCGAAACATTATCTACTCTCAAGGATATGTATCCAACCATGCCTGTGGTGATGATAACCAAGAGCGAAGAGGAGCGAATCATGGAAGATGCCATAGGTTCAAATATTACCGATTACCTGATCAAACCTGTAAACCCCAACCAGATCCTCGCTGCATTGAAGAAAAGTCTTGAAAACAAAAAAATCATCAGCGAAAAAACCACCTCGGCCTATCAGCAGGAGTTCAGAACCCTCGGAATGGAAATCAGCAATAACCTCGACCCAGATGAATGGGTGGAGGTGTATCGTAAGCTTGTGTCGTGGGAGTTGCGACTCGAAAAATCGGCCGACGAAAACATCCAGGATGTCCTGAAAATGCAGAAGGCCGAAGCAAATCAGGTCTTTGCGCGTTTTATTGAGAAAAATTACCTTGGTTGGGTCAACGGAACAACCAAAAACCGCCCCATCCTTTCACATACGCTGCTCCGGGAAAAATTGTTTCCCTTGCTCGATTCCGATACTCCAGTGTTTTTCGTTTTGATTGATAACATGCGCTACGATCAGTGGAAAATCATACAGCCCGTGATGGAGGAATATTTCCGGACCGAACGTGAAGAAATGTTTTACAGCATACTTCCCAGCACCACTCAATACAGCCGTAACGCACTTTTTGCCGGTTTGATGCCTTCCGAAATAGAGAAGAAATATCCGAAGTACTGGGTGTATGAAGGGGATGAGGGAACCAAAAATCAGTACGAAGAAGAACTTTTGCTCGAATACCTGAGGCGTTTTGGTAAAGATGTGAGATTGGGATATCATAAAGTATTGAATCTGAACGCTGGCAGAAAACTTGCCGAGGCCATTCCCAATCTGATGGTCAATAAGCTGAATGTCATTGTGTACAATTTTGTTGATATGCTTTCACACGCCCGAACCGAAATGGAAATCATAAAGGAACTGGCCGATGATGAACCGGCCTACCGGTCACTTACACTTTCGTGGTTTCATCACAGTCCCTTGCTTGAAATCATCCAGCAGCTGGCCCAGAGGCGTGTGGTGCTGATCATCACTACCGATCATGGCTCTGTCAGAGTACAGAACCCCATCAAAGTGGTTGGCGATAAGAATACTACAACCAATCTTCGCTACAAGACAGGACGAAGCCTTGATTTTAATTCGAGAGAGGTATTTGAGGTTCGTAACCCGGCAGATGCTTTCCTGCCGCGTGGAGGTGTGAGCGCTTCCTTCATTTTCTCGCGCAAAAACGACTTCTTTGCCTATCCTAACAATTATAATTACTACGTTAATTATTTCCGGAACACATTCCAGCACGGAGGGATCTCGCTCGAAGAGTTAATAATCCCATTCACATTGTTCAGAACTAAGTAATTATTGTTAACTTGCATCAGGAATAAAATCTTGATGGATACAAGCCCATACTTACTCGAATATACACTCGAAAGGATAGATGAAGCTGCTTCGAAGGTGCTCTTCGAAGCCGGCGTCAGACGGGTGATCGCCTTCTATGGCGCCATGGGAAGTGGCAAGACTACCCTTATAAAGGCTGTTTGTATAGCACTAGGATCCACTGATGCCACGTCGAGCCCTACCTTTGCGTTAGTAAACCAGTATGCTGACAGTGATGGGCATCCAATCTGCCATTTCGACTTCTATCGAATCCAATCCATGCGCGAAGCCCTTGATATGGGTTACGAGGAATATTTCTATAGTGGTCATTATTGCCTGATCGAGTGGCCGGAAAAGATTGAATATCTGCTACCCGACGATTGTGTCCGCGTCATTCTGGAGCCCGGCACCACTGAACACAGTCGCTTTTTACACATAAATTAAATCATTGACCGGATGAGCCAGGAAAATACTCCGTTTCGATCAATCAAGCATGTAGCAGGCATGTTACCCAAAGAGGAAATGCTTGAAGTGTCCAGTCGTTACCATTCAATCACTTTCGGACTGCCTGCCGATGACAGCAGCCGTGAGAAAAGGATATCCCTTGTGCCTAACGCTGTTGGGTTGCTAGTGCAAAACGGACACAGGGTGTTGATAGAGAGGGGAGCCGGACAACTAGCATGGTTCAGCGACCATGATTATGCAGAGTATGGAGGTGAACTGGTAGAAAAAGCTCAGGTAATGAAAGCGGATGTTATTGTCAAAGTGGCCACACTATCCTCGCTTGAGCTTGAAATGATCGAACCACGAACCACCCTCATCACATCGCTCTATCTATCGTCCCAAAATGAGGATTATTTCAGAAAACTGATTTCTCGAAAGGTTACAGCGTTAGCTTTTGAATACATACAGGACAAAACGGGAGCCTATCCGGTACGCAGAGCGATGAGCGAAATGGCTGGAGTGGCTTCTGTTACCATTGCGGCTGAGTTTCTCGCCAACTCAAACTATGGCAGAGGACATATGCTGGGTGGCTTTTCCGGTATATCTCCTTCCGAAGTGGTGATTCTTGGCGCCGGCACAGCAGGCGAATACGCTGCACGCTCGGCCATAGGTATGGGTGCCCTCGTAAAGGTGTTTGACAATTCCATATTTAAGCTGAAAGCGCTTCAAACACACCTTTCCCATCCGGTATTTACCTCGGTTATACAGCCAAATGTTTTGCTGAAAGCATTGAAAAGTGCCGATGTAATCATTGGTTCCATTTTTACATCTTCCGGCAGGACGCCTGTATATGTGACCGAGGAGATGGTGAGCCAAATGAAGCCTGGTTCTGTTATTATAGACATCAGTATCGATCAGGGAGGGTGTATCGAAACCTCCCATCCAACAGATCATCGTAATCCGGTTTTTCAGAAATATGGAGTGACACATTACTGTGTGCCAAACATTGCTTCCAGATTTCCGCATACGGCTTCTTATGCACTCAGCAATTTTCTGGCTCCTATATTGCTTCAAAGCGGTAATGTCGGTGGCGTTCAAACGCTTATGCGCGACAATGTGGGTTTCAGGAGGGGGGTTTATATGTATAACGGAATAATCACACACAGGCAGGTCAGTGATTATTTCAATCTGCCTTTTCAGGACATCGATTTACTGATTACCGCATTTTAACCTTGCGTCTGCGCTGTAATTCCTGTTTAATCAACATGAGTTCACGGCCTGTCTGTCCGGCAATGGAGGTGTTTTCCTCAGCCCGGCGAATAAGGTACGGGAGTACTAACCGCACCGGACCATACGGCATGTATTTGGCAACATTGTAGCCGGCAGCAGCTAAATTAAAACTGATTTGATCGCTCATTCCGTACAACTGAGAAGTCCAAATGCGGGTGTCATTGGCCGAAAGGCCAACGCGCTCCATCAAACTGACCAGATGCTTGCAGCTCTGTTCATTGTGGGTTCCGTTAAAAATACTGATGCGATCAATATGATCGACAGAAAAGGTGAGGGCAGCATCATAGTCACGATCTGTAGATGCCTTGTCTGCGTGAATAGGAGAGGGGTATCCCATCTCCGCAGCCCTTCGTCTCTCCCTTACCATGTAAGCACCACGAACAAACTTGGCTCCCAGATAGAAATCACCTTTCACGGCCTTTTGATAATCCTGGTGTAATTTTTCCAGCCGGTCGGTACGGTACATCTGATATGTGTTGAATACAATAGCTTTGTTTCCATTAAACAAAGACATCATCTCCAAGGCTGTCTGGTCGATGATGGGCTGGTAATGAACATCCTCCGCATCAATCAGGATGGGTACCTTAAGCATAGCGGCTTCGTGGCAGAGCGCCAGTATTCGTTTGCGAAAGCCGGAAAGAGCCTCCTGATCGTCCCAGCTCAGAGATGATCCGTTACTAGCTTTTTCGAGTACTTGTACCGGTGCAAATGCCGTCGGCTTAAACACTGCAAACGCGACATCTTGTTCGTTAGCCGCAAAACGTATGCTGTTGAGCGTTTCGCTGAGAGTCGTATCCATCTGATTCTCCGATTTGCCTCCTTCAACTGAATAGTCAAGTATTGTCCTGACATCGTACCTGCTGAGGGCCGTCACTGACGGAATACAGTCTTCGATGGTTTCACCTCCCACAAACTGTTTGTATAAAGTGGGTTTTACAGCCCAGGCTAACGGAATCCTTACACGCAAAGCCGCATGTGTCAATGCGCTGAGGATACTCACAACGACCGGGCTGGCAATGAATTGAAACAACCGGCAGGCTCTTCGTAAACTGGCGTTGTTTTGTCCGATGAATGCTTTTTCAGTATTGTTAAAATCAATCATAGGGATCAGATAGTGGCAATTTTCAGGGTGCGGATTTATTCTCTAACTTTGCTTTATGGTCTCCCAAAGTTACAAAATATTCGAACAAGCTCCTGTCAAGGTGGGTAATGATGCCCGGAAACAGCTCCGGGAGATTTCAGGGGACTTTGGAAATCGTTTTTCTGGTGTGTTTGTTCTTACTGACAGTAACACAAGAAAGTATTGTTTGCCTCACTTTGTGTCATTTCTGCCCCTCGGGTTTGAATACAGGTTGCTGGAAATGAAGCCCGGCGAGAAAAACAAAAACATAGATACCTGCCGGTTGATCTGGGAGCAATTGATCGAGGCAGGTGCCGACCGCCATTCCTTGCTGATTTGCCTTGGGGGCGGAGTGGTATGCGACTTGGGTGGTTTTGTTGCCTCTGTATACCAACGGAGCATGCCATTCATGCTCGTACCCACTTCCCTGCTTGCGATGGCGGATGCCTCCATTGGTGGTAAGACTGGCGTGGATTACAATGGGTTGAAGAATTTTCTAGGCACGTTTTCCCTTCCGATCTTTGTTCTAATATTTCCTGAGTTTCTTAATACCTTGCCTGATGATGAGTTGCTTTCGGGTTTTGCTGAGGTAATAAAAATGGAGCTGGTAAAACCAGCCGGCCCATGGCTTGAGTTTATCGATAAGTTCAATACATTGCATGCCATCAGATCCTTGGCTAACGATTGCCGGTTCATCGAAAAGGTTGCATTGTCAAAACTTCATGTTGTTGAAGATGATTTTCGCGAAGCCGGGAGACGCAAAATACTTAACTTCGGACACACTGCGGGACACGCACTTGAAACTTACTCCCTACGGCATGATGCACAACCTTTACTTCATGGGCATGCCATAGCTTTGGGCATAGTCATCGAGCTGTTTTTATCCTCAGAAAAATTCGGATTTGCTGAATCGGAAATTCACGATATTAACAGGTATATATTCAGTTTGTATCCGCGTTATCCAATTACCCCTGAGATCAAAAGTGCCGTAATCGACCTGGTGGCCCATGATAAAAAAAACAGATCAGACTCGTTGAACTTTTCCCTGCTGTTCCGCGCAGGACGTCCAGAGTTTGACGTATCGTGTTCCGCTGATCAATTGTCCGATGCTATCGGAAAATATATGAATTTCCAGTTTTAGGCATGAGCGAAAGAATACTACGGGTGTCAGGCCCTGAATCACCCATTCATCTTACGGTGGAACTCCCAACTTCAAAAAGTGTCAGCAATCGCCTGCTGGTATTAAGAATGTTATCCGGAGGAATTGTAGTCCCAACCAAACTCTCCGATTCAGATGACACACGGATTTTGACCCGCCTACTGGATTGCATTAAAAATATTCCGCCTCAGGGCGGGCATTCGCTCGTTGAACTTGATGCAGGAAACGCGGGAACAGTTTTCAGGTTTCTAACTGCATTCCTGGCCATCACTGATGGTGGCTGGTTGCTGACAGGCTCTTCAAGAATGCAGCAGCGACCTGTCAGAGCCTTGGTGGATGCCCTGCGGATACTGGGTGCAGATATACGCTATGCAGGCCAAGAAGGATTTCCACCACTCGTGATCAGAGGTAGAAAACTTGCAGGTGGAAATGTGGTTGTGGACGCCCGGCAAAGCAGCCAATTTGTGTCGGCGTTGATGTTGATAGCTCCCTCTCTTCAGAACGGATTGATTATTGAGTTTGATAAGCACATTCCCTCCTCGACATACATACACCTCACGGCAGAGCTTATGAGGACAGCCGGGATCAGGATAGCCGATAAAGATAATTATATCAGCATTCTGCCCGGATGGCCGGAATCAGTTGAGATGGAGGTAGAAAGCGACTGGAGTGCTGCGTCATACTGGTTCCAGATCGCTGCGCTTGCCAAATCTTCGAATATTTTCCTGAAGTGTTTACATCGCGAATCTCCGCAGGGTGACGCAGCACTCCCTGAATTTTATGAGCCCTTGGGTGTGCAAACGATCGCAGAAACAGGGGGTATCAGGTTGATTTCCAAATCAACGGGCATGACCCAAGGCGAAAAAAGAACCAAGCAACCTCACCTGTTGCCGGGTCACACTCCGCTCGAATTTGATTTATCCCGTAATCTTGACCTTGCCCCATCAATCGCCGTCACATGTGCAGGGCTGGGGCGATCTGCCGTTCTGAAGGGAATTGCCAATCTCAGAATCAAGGAAAGCGACCGGCTGACCGCATTATGCACAGAACTTGCCAAAATCAATCCAAACATCACAGCCTCAGGCGATGACCAGCTCTGGATTCCCCCTGGAAATGAACTATCCGTACAACCCGATTTGTGTTTCCAAACCTGGGGCGATCACCGGATAGCAATGGCCATCGCTCCGTTGGCTCTCGTGTACAAACATCTTCAAATAAATGATCCTCATGTAGTTTCAAAATCCTACCCCGACTACTGGCAACATCTTAAAGAAGCAGGTTTTGACCTGATAACTGTTAATAATTAGGAGGTGATAAAATGATCTCTTCACCATATACGAATGGTAATTTCAATATTTTTGCCGGTTGATGATTTTATCCTACAACAAGAATGGAAGTTGACATTTTTATTCCCTGCTTCGTCGATCAGTTTTATCCTGAAACAGGGTTCAATATGCTGAGATTACTCGAAAAGCTGGGAGTGGAAGTGCATTACTGCAACAAACAGACCTGTTGTGGCCAGGTAGCTTATAATGCCGGCTTCTGGGATGAGGCCAAAGCTATCGGCGAGAAGTTTATACGTAATTATAGCAATAATCGGCTTGTAGTCACACCCTCTACTTCCTGCGCAGGGATGGTTCGTAACAACTTCAACGAATTATTCTACAATTCTGCCCTCCATATAGAGTACAAGCAGCTGCAAAAAAATATCATCGAGTTTACTGATTTTCTAGTGAATGTGTTGCAGGTTACCGATGTGGGCGCGGTCTTCAATCATGTAGTTGTGTATCACGACAGTTGCGCCTCACTGCGTGAATATATTTTAGGCGATGAACCGAGGGCTCTGTTGCGCTATGTCCGGGGATTGGAACTACGGGAGATGGAAAGAAGAACTGAGTGTTGCGGGTTTGGCGGTGCTTTTTCAGTAAAGCACGAGGCTATCTCAACCGCCATGGCCCAGCAAAAGGTTGACGATGCGATAGCTACAGGGGCCGAATATATTATCTCTACGGATTCTTCTTGTCTATTGCATCTCGACGGGTATATCAAAAAACACAAATTACCCATCAAAACAGCCCACATTGCCGATGTGCTGGCTACCGGATGCTGATAACTGGGATACGAAAAATGTCGGTTTCTAACCTAATTTTCCTGTGGAACTAACATACGCTGCAGCGATCTCTGTTGAGCTGGGCATTGACGTGAATGCCGTTGAGAATACCATACGCCTTTTCAATTCAGGCGCAACGATTCCTTTCATTGCGCGCTACCGCAAGGAATGGACCGGAAGTCTGGTTGAGGTAAAACTTGCTGCCATTCGAGATCGTGCGTGGCAGATGGAAGAAATGGACAAACGCCGTAGCACAATCCTTGACTCCATCCGCGAGCAGGATAAGCTCACTCCTGAACTGGAGACCCAAATTCTGACCGCCAATTCCATGTCGGAACTTGAGGATCTTTACCTGCCCTATAGACCTAAGCGGAAAACCCGTGCAAGCAATGCCATTGAACGTGGCCTCGAACCACTGGCAAAAAAGCTTATGGCTCAGTATCCCTTTGATATACTGGTTGAGGCCGGGAAATATCTCAATGAAGAAAAGGGAGTTTGCTCAGCTGACGAGGCTTTGGCCGGAGCGCGCGATATTATCGCCGAATGGATAAACGAAAACGCCTACGTGCGCAAGCGGATACGGTGGCTTTTCCAAAACGAGGCTGTTATATCCTCCAGGATCATTAAAGGTAAAGAAACCGAAGGGGATAGATTTAGCGACTATTTTAACTGGAATGAAGGAGCCATTCGTGCTCCATCGCACAGGATACTGGCGATGATGAGGGGTGAAAATGAAAATATTCTGCGGCTTACCATCGGCCCTGACGAGGATAAGGCACTTCAGGTCATTGAAAAGATAACCATTAAATCAGATAGTGATGCTTCCCTCCAGATGCGGATGGCTGTTAAAGACTGCTATAAGCGCCTTTTGCAGCCCTCAATGGAAAACGAGTTCAGGAATGTGCTGAAGGAAAAAGCCGACAGGGAAGCCATCCGCATATTTGCTGAAAATTTGCGCCAGTTGCTCCTGGCTTCCCCCTTGGGTCAGAAGCGGGTGCTGGCCATTGATCCGGGTTTTCGCACCGGCTGTAAAGTGGTTTGCCTCGATGCACAGGGAAACCTCCTGCATAACGAAACCATTTATCCACATCCGCCCCAAAGCGACGTTGGACAGGCTATCAGGAAAATTACGAGCCTGGTGAATGCATATAAAATCGAAGCCATAAGTATTGGTAATGGAACGGCCAGCCGTCAAACGGAGAATTTTATCCGTCGCATACGATTCGACAGGGATCTGACAGTTGTGGTTGTAAACGAAGCAGGGGCCTCGGTCTATTCGGCTTCTGCAGTGGCCCGTGAAGAATTTCCCGATTACGACGTTACCGTGCGTGGTGCCGTATCCATTGGCAGGCGGCTAATCGATCCACTGGCCGAGCTTGTGAAGATTGATCCCAAGTCAATAGGTGTAGGTCAGTATCAGCACGATGTGGATCAAAAGCAGCTTCAGACCTGCCTTGAGCAGGTAGTCGAAAATTGTGTAAACATGGTTGGCGTAGAAGTGAACACGGCAAGTAAGGAACTTCTGACCTATGTGTCGGGAGTGGGCCCTGCCCTGGCATTGAATATTGTGAAATACAGGGCCAGCAACGGAGCGTTCAGTAGCCGCGAAGAACTGAAAAAAGTGCCTCGTTTTGGCGACAAAGCGTTTGAACAGGCTGCCGGTTTTCTCCGCATTCAGGGTGCGGTCAACCCGCTCGATAACAGTGCCGTACATCCCGAGAGCTACCGGATAGTTGATAGAATGGCGGCGACTTTGAGTGTATCAGTCGATACCCTGATAATTGATAAAAATGTCAGGGAGAAAATCAACCTGCACGACTTTGTGGACGACCGGGCAGGCATTCCTACGCTTACAGACATAGTGAAGGAACTTGAAAAACCCGGGCGCGACCCACGCCAAACATTCGATTATTTTTCCTTTGATCCCAACATACATGAAATCGAGGATCTGAAGCAGGGCATGATACTTTGGGGCATTGTCACGAACATTACAGCTTTCGGAGCATTTGTGGATGTGGGTGTGCACCAGGATGGTCTTGTGCATGTAAGCCAGATGGCCTCACGCTATGTTACAGATCCGAATACGGTTGTGAAAATAAATCAGAAAGTCAGGGTAAAAGTGCTGGATGTCGACCTTCAGAGGCGACGGATACAGCTTTCGATGAAAGACCTGCCGGCTGAATGATAATACCTCCCGGCATAGAGCTTCAAGTGATTCTACTCCTGGCTGATTAATTATTCGTTCAGAAACAGGTAATATTCCCCGGTGAGATTTTTGTATTGACGGGTGTATAAGCCATCCGCATGGCGAAGGACAAGATGCTCCAAGACCAGTCCTTCAGGCTTTTTCCATCCAGCCTCCATCATAAGCCGGGTTGGGGGTTTGCTTTCGCGAGGTGTGACCTCAGCCATGCGATAAACATGAAGGCCAACAGCTTCAAACCTAACCTGTGCAGATAGTTTTTCACTGTAAGGCATAATGATGGCAACGCTACCGGTGGGGTTTAGCAAAGCAGCCATGGTCTGTAAAAACATATCTAGTGCCTGATCGTCGGTGTGCCGAGCGAGGTTGCGCTTTTTGTCCTCCGACCTCAGGCAATTGATGAAAAATGGCGGATTCGATACAATAAAGTCCGCTGGTGGAGCTTGCAGTTTGGCATACTCTTCTAAACTCAGGTGCAGAGCTGTAAGCCTGTTTTTCCAGGGGCTTGCTGCAAAGTTGGACGATGCCTGAGTTATGCTTAAGGCGTCAATATCGATGGCAGTGATGGATGCCATGCTCTTTTGCGCCATCATCAAAGCAATCACGCCGCAACCGGTGCCTATATCCAGAATGCTACCCTTCACAGGAGGTTTTGCCCATGCGCCAAGCAACACCGCATCCGTGCCCACCTTCATCGTGCTGTGCGCATCCTCGACACGAAATTGTTTGAACCGGAATGCCATGGACGTTATCCCAGATACATTTCAATCAGGCCCTCGGGAGCGGAAATAATCAACCGGCGGTTTTCACGGTCAACAGATGTGATGATGTCGTCGGCAACCGGTATCAATACTTCCTTTCCCGCAAAGTTTAATTGCAATATAGCCTGCAAAGGAAATTCGAGCACTAATTCCACTCTCCCGACAGGCCCGAAACGCGAATCGGTAACTTCAAAACCGATAATCTCATGATAATAAAACTGATTCCCCTTAAGTTTGGGAAGCAGCTCAAGCGGGAGATACAATGTGCATCCGATTAAAATTTCAGTCTGCTCAACCGAATCAATCTCCCGTAATTTTATCTGCGCCTGGTTATTGTGCTTCAACTTCACTCTTTCAATAATAAACGGAACCAGATTTCCCCCGAGTGCAATAAATATCGCATCGAGGTTTTGGTATCGCATGGGATCATCCACATCAAGATGCACCATGAGGTCTCCGCTTATTCCAATCGTCTTCAGGATCTTCCCCAAGTAAAAATATTTATCCAGTTGCATTTCGATGAATTTAATTACGAAGATAGGTGTTTAGTATTTACGCAGAAAGCGGCAATTTCTCAGGTCATACGGGCACAAAAAAGGCCACCCGGTAAGGCAGCCTTAATGAACTTATGATTTGAACTGTTTATGCTTCGGTTTCTGGAGTTTCTTCGGCAGGGGCCGGTGCTTCTTCTACGGCTGTGGCTTCTTTCGCAACCTGCTTAGCGTATTTTTTTGCCTGCTCAGTAGCGCGCTGTTCACTAACTTTGACTTCGGCTGCAATACGCTTCTTCATTTCCTCTTTCGAAGCCAGGTGGGTTTCTTTAACTTTATTAATGATCTTGGCTTGTTTTTCATCAAGCCATTGCGTAAATTTTTCCTCGGCCTGATCAGGAGTCATTGCGCCTTTCTGAACACCTTTCAGAAGATGGTTTTTGAAAAGGATGCCTTTATAGGCAAGAATCGCTTTTGCTGTGTCGGTAGGTTGTGCTCCGGTCTGCACCCAATATAGGGCTCGATCAAAATCGATATCGATGGTGGCAGGCCTGGTCAGAGGGTTGTAAGTGCCAAGCTTTTCAATAAAACGCCCGTCACGTGGTGCACGACCATCAGTAATTACTATATGATAGAAAGGCCTGCCTTTTCTACCATGTCGCTGTAATCTAATCTTTGTTGGCATGTTGAAATACTTAAGTTTTTAAAATGTGGGTGCAAAGGTACATTTTTTTCCTTTAGCTTCTCATAGTCAATGTTTTTTTGTTTTTATCAGCGTTCAATTTCTGCATATATATCAATCTGATTACTTTTGTTTTGATCAATCCTCCAGTATGCGAAGAATCTATTTACTGCTCTGGTTCATTATTGCGGTCCAATTTGACGGATTTTCTCAGCCTCCTGCCATGATCGAGGGCCGTATCAGTGGATTTCCGTATGGTAATATCTTGCTAATAAGGGTAGCTGGACACCGGGAAATGAAAGTTGGTGATACGAAAACAGATAACACCGGAGCCTTTCGTTTGTTTCTGTCTCAAAAGCCTCAACCGGGTCTTTATCGTATCGTCCTCGACCGCACCTCAGCCCGTGCTTCCGTCGATTTGCTGCTTACCGGCGGCAATATTGGATTCACTTCCTCTCTGCCCTTACTTGCAGATAGTGCTATATTCTTTGGCGATGCACAAAATATTGCATTGCATGATTATCGTCAGCTTAAAAAGGATGCAGAGAAAAAGATTGGTATTCTCGAACAGATTCTGAGCATTTACCCTGAGGATGAGCGATTTTATCCCAGGGTGGTTGAAGAGGCTGAGTTGCTCAAAACCGAATTTAAGACAAAGGCGCTGGCCATCGCATCACAATTTCCTAGAAGCCTACTTTCATCCTATATCCGCAGCGACCTTCCCGTATTTCCACCTGCCTCCATGCTACCATCAGACAAGCAAAAGTTCTTGTTCGAGAATTTCCTGAACAATATTGATTTCAGTGATTCCCTCTTGCTTTACACCGATATTTTTGCTTCCAAACCCCTTGAATATGTGATGCTCTTCCGCGATGGCAGGAACGATGTAGCCCAACAGACAAGGTATTTTATTCAGGCCGCCGATCGCCTCTTAACCAAAGCCAAGGTCGAACCCAAAGTATTTAATTATCTGCTTGATTACCTCATAAATGGTTTTGAGCAGATTGGGCAGCAAGCAGTGATTGATCATATTGCCCGCACCTATGAGCCTACCGAACAGTGCCTGGCCGATCACGAATCCGGTGAACTGCAAAAACGTATGGAGGGCTACAAACGTCTGGCAACCGGAAATCCTGCTCCCGGCATAAATGCCATTGATATTACCGGAATGCCTTTTACACTGAAATCTGGTATGGCAACACATACCCTTGTGGTTTTTTATGCCAGCTGGTGTCCGCATTGCAACACCATGATGCCCCAGCTTAGGGAAATAGCACTTCAGGCAAACGCCGGGAATCCGAAAAATCCGGTGTTACGCATAATAGCCGTTTCAATCGACTCTGATAGCACTGCATATCAGGACTATATCGCAAAAAATCAGCTGAACGATACTGCGATGGCAAGCTTCTGGGTAAACTTGTGCGACCTTATAGGGTGGGATGGGAAAATAGCTTCGGACTACTATCTTTTTGCAACTCCCACCTTGTTACTGCTTGATGAAGATCTGAAAATATCGGCAAAACCGAGCAGTGCCATGGAGGTGGCGACACTAGCGATTATTAAACCTACAGGTAATTAGTTTTCAAAATCGATCAGCTCGACTTCAAACACCAATACCGAGTTTGGCGGTATACGCGGTTTCTCACGCTCGCCATATCCGAGGTCGGGAGGGACAAAGAAGATGAATTTTGCACCGCGTTTCATTAGCTGGATACCTTCTACCCACCCGCGAATAAGCCGGTTAAGCTCAAAGGTGGCAGGTACGCCACGGTCATATGACGAATCAAAAACACTGCCGTCAATCAGGCTGCCGCGATAATGAACGGTAATTTTTGATGTTGAAGTGGGCGATTCCCCTTCTCCTATTTGGATGACAATATATTGCAGTCCACTCGCAGTTTGCACCACATCAGGGTTGCTCTTGTTTTCAGATAAAAATGTTGCGCCATCCATAGTTTGCTGAGGCTCTGATGATTGTACCTCACTTCTTTGTGTTTCTGCCATTTGTTGGGTAAAACGATGTATGATAGCTTCGGACTGCTCGATGGAAAATAGTGAATCCTTACCTTCAATGGCATCTTGCAGTCCCTGCAACAGGGCCGGGGCACTGATATCCAGACCGTTTCGCTTCAAAGTATAGGCAATGTCGCTGCCTATGATGTAGTTGACCGTATCGTTAAAACTGTTCAGCTTGAATCGTTCAGTTTCAGTCGGCAGTTTAGGCTTTGTATTTTTTGAGCGCTGCCCATACACAGGTAAGATCATTGCCAGTGTCAGCAAACCGAGTAAAATTGTCTTCATAGGTATCCGTATTTATTGTTCAGAAGTTTCTTTCAATGTCCTCGTCGCTGAAAATCGGTTCTCCTTTGTAGCGTAAAAACAAACGGGCTATGCTGGCCACATCCTTTTCGCAATACATTACTATGCGCTCCAGGTTTTTTTCCTCGTAATAAACTCTGGCCACATCGCTTCCGCGTATATCATCTTTTGGAGTGGGCAGGTTGAAAATGGTTGCCAACAGTTCAAGCGAGGTATAGCTTTTGTAGTCGCCAAATCGCCAAAGTTCCATCGTATCGAGGTGGGCAACTTCCCAGGGTTTCTTCCCTGACAGATCGAGCAGTGAAGGAATCCTCAGCCCATTGATGAGCATACGCCTTGCAATGAAGGGAAAGTCAAACTCCTTGCCATTGTGAGCGCATATGAACCATCCCCGTTGGAAAATTCCCTTGTTTATCAGATCCGAAAAACTCTGAAGCAACTCCTTTTCGTTATGCCCTGAAAATGATATTATTCTGAATTTCCCGTGGCTGAGCTTGCCAACGGAGATGCAGATGATTTTGCCGAATTCAGCATAAATGCCTGCCCGCTGATAGGTTATTTCAACCGGTTCATTGTCCGCCTGTCTGATGCGTGATGCTTTGGCATCCCATAATTTCTGCAAGTGAGCGGGTAAAAGATGATAGGCAGGATACTGTGGTGTAGTTTCAATATCCAGGAACAAGATATTCTCAGTTGGATAATTTTCGAGCATAGGGCATTTTTTGCGAAGATAATTTATTAAAAACTCTCTACGAAACTATTTCTCAGATTGTAGGTAGCGCGAATACTGAAAACAAGCCCGTGTTGCGGGATGAAGGATGAGTAATAGCTACCATCGGCGGCACCGATACCGGGGTCTGCATAGGATGCATTCGTAAGATTGTTAATTGTGGCCTGAAGATTCAGCCCTGGCTGCAGGTTTTTATAACTGAAAGAAGCATGCAAAGTAGCTACCCCCGGGAAGGAATCCATGTTGCGCGGAACGGTTGTGCCTGTTCCGGCTGGTCGTTGGCTCATGTAATTGAACCGGAGACTAAACTCCAGTTTTTTCATTAGATACGTACCGGCCGAAACATTCACCCTATGGCTGGCAATATCTGCCACCCGGACCCATCCTTGATCGTCGTTGCCCATCTTCATCCTCGCCATAGGATGGCAATACGAATAATTGATATTTGTTGTCAGGAATCGCCATCTGTGTTGAATGTAACTATTGACTCCAAGTATCCTTAGTTGCCTGCCCATCAGGCTCCCGCTCTGTGCATAATTTGTTTTTGCATAAGGTGTGATGCCATCCGGCTTACCCGTCCATGTGTTAAAAATTGAAACCGCAACTATCCCCCCTGATACCAGGTTATGAGAAGCCACCAGTTCAAGGTTGTTCACGTAGTCAGGCTTTTGACGGGTATTAGTAATCGACCGATAAGCATAACGCAAAGGTTCCGGATCATTTAACCACTCATTCCGGCCATTCGCGTATATGGCTTTAAATGTCATATTCTTATGTTTTGCGATGAATGCATATCGGCCATATACCACCGTTCCGTAGCCTGCAAGTCTGCGCTCGGATTGATGCTCCGCCCGCAGTCCGGCATTTATTGATAACCATGGAAATACCCGATAATCAGCCTGGAAGTAAATGCTGATATTGCTCACCTCCATAGAACTACCCGATAGAGTATCAGTGGGATAATATCCTCCTTCGGTAACAATGTCTTGGTTTAAAGTCGGGTTCAGAAGCACGCGGTAATGCGACGGATGTGAAGTAATAGTATACTGAGTACCTGCAGTCATCGCCAGATGCTGTGTTGGCTGAAAGCACATCATCGTCTCGGTCGAAAATTGCCTCGACAACTGGTACAGGTAAAGGTTGTTCCACCGCCCCAAAGTGTTGGTCATCAGCTTGTGCAATGGCATCCCACCATTCGAATAATTGTCCATATACACCAACCGGGTAGCAGCATCCGTTCCTCCCTGGCGATAATAGGATATGTGGCTGAGTGCAACACGTTCTGACAATTTAGCCCGGTATCTGGCGAAGATATGTGACTGAGAATATACCCATGCATTTGAATTGATGGCGGCCGCATAATACTGGTCGGTATAGGCATTGAGCGCCCCTTGTTTGTGTTTCCATGTTTCAAATCCCAGAACCAGATCTCCGGCATGCACTCTTGCGCCGTAGTACCAATGGTCTGAGAGATTGGTGTGCCTGGGCGTATGTTGGTTTATGCCTTCCAAAACACCATACTTGTCGAGATGCCTTGCCACACGCTCGCCCCAGGGGGTCAGCATTACTGCCTGTGTATCTCCTGTTGCCGAACGCACAACCTGAAAATACGGGTGACTATCGGCTTGGTATGTTTTTGCCCAGCTGGCTGCATTTTCGGTGATGCCCAGCAACTCACGATAGTTTACTGAATTGTAAAAAGCAGTGTCAAAATCGTAAGGCGCAAATGCTGAAAGCTTTTGCTCAATGCTGTTATATTTCTTAATCGTTACCGATAATCCAAGACTTTTATACTGTCCTGCCAGTGTAAGATCAGCCGACCGTGTCTTGTAGGTGGCATTTTCCATGGTATAGATCACCCCGGGAAAGGATTTGTAAACCAATTCTTTAGGTGTTTTTGTGATGATGTGAATGGCACCCTGACTGGCATTGGCTCCGTAGAACAGTCCTGCCGGCCCATAGACCGCTTCGATTCGTTTAATGTTCGATAGCGGGTATTGGTATGAAAGCAAGGCAAGGTTGGTCCACAGGTCATTTACCGGTACACCGTCGACCAATAGCTGAAATCCGCCATTTCCCACTGAACGATAGCCGCGCATATATATTGAGGCTGTTGTGGCGCCGTAGGTTCGCGAAATGTCAAAACCGGGCAGGTCAGTAATCGCTTGTTCAAGGCTTTGATAGCCTCTGCGCTGTATCTCATCTGACGAGAGAACAATAGTAAATGCTGCCGCCTGATCCACAGATTCATCCTGCCTTGAAACCGAAGACACCGTGCGATAGCTTAACCGTGAGCGATGTTTTTCCAGTAGCCTGACGAAACTAATCGGGTCATGATCTGATGCATTAAACCCCGGATCGTTCACCAGCAACCGGGTTACCCAATGTTCTGCTGTGGCTGCGGAATCCTGTGCCAGGCATTTGATAGCCATTAAATAATAGGCCTCTTGGAGTGTCCTTTTATCAAACGACTGGAGGCAGGGCCGCAATAGCTCATCTGTCTTAGAGAACATTCCTGCCGATAAAAGTTGTCGCGCCTGATCGGTATGCTCTCTGCTGCACTGTCCTCTCACAGCTCCCCCGATGCTAACCAAAGCGATCACCACGCACACAATAAATACTTTGCTTTTCATGGGATGACAATTTCAGTCAGTTTATTGCCATCGCAGCAGGGAGAATAGGGAACATAGGGGCTGACAAAATTGTCCCATTCTTCTCTTTTTAATGACCGCCCAGTCTGCTTGCAAAGTGCCTGCAGCGTCTTTGCCTCATCAAGCGGGATAAGTATAATTTTTTCCTGCTTACAGGGCACAGCCAGGTGATTTCCGGAAAGGACTAATGAAATTGAATGCAGCCAGCCCTTGCCCGAAACGATATTTACAACCTCACCTGTGTCTAATGAAATCTGATTTACCTGTCCGTCCAGCCCACAGGTGTATGCGAGTGGCTTCGAAGGATGAATACAGATCTGTGTTATAGCAGAAATATGCACCGATCCAGAAGAAAGTATGTTCATATCAGGGAATGAGTACACAGTTATTTTGCCGAGTTCATCTCCGCATACCAGTCGGGTTCCGTCGGGCGTAAAAGACATGGCTGTTACAGGCCACTCAGAGTGTGCAATCGCTGGTTGTTTTCCCTCTGAAGACCATGTTGTAATGTTTCTTTGCCCATCGCTCCACACAAGCAGCTTTAGGCCAGTA
The DNA here is from genome assembly GCA_037445555.1 of Lentimicrobiaceae bacterium. Classification (GTDB taxonomy): domain Bacteria; phylum Bacteroidota; class Bacteroidia; order Bacteroidales; family JAAYJT01; genus JAAYJT01. The sequence continues at coordinate 19,970 of JBBIKG010000002.1, read as the reverse complement.
TGTATGGCCATACACAGTATTCGGTTATTATCCCGCTGTGCCCTCGGGCTCATAATTTCATTGCCGTCATAATTCCATTGCACCACCCGGCCGTCGTAACCACCGGTGTAGAACACATTTCGCTGGTAATCGATGACAATAGAGCTGACAACATCTGAATGTGCCTTGGGCACCATCGGCACGATGCCGGGATCTTCAGTATTCCATAGTAGAAGCTTACCGTTGCTGGTGCCGGCAAACACCCATTTGCCATCTGCCGCCACGCCAAGTGACCTGATGGCTGATTCACCTGCATACAGCTCATCTGACAGCTTGTAGCTGTTATTGATAGTGTCAATCTGCCATCGTTCAATTCGTCCGTCATCCCCTCCGGTGATGATACCCGATGTTCCCTGGTGCCAAAAAACCTGCCGAATGTTATCGGTATGGGCAACCGGAATCACCTGTTTCAGCGCCAGTTTCAACAGAATTGCCTGCAAGTCACCGGAAGATGACACCTGCCCCGATTGTTGCCTGAGCTTATACGCTTCCATCAGCAGCAGCGAAGCGGTGGCCAGATTACCCGATTCCGCCTGCTGTCGGGCAGATAATGCTACTGATCTTGAAAGCTCTTTTATCCTGATTCCTTCCAGTGTAGCAAGAAGATTAGCCTGATCCTTTAGTCTGTCATTAAGCAGGTTGATATTAGCTGCCTGGAGGCTTAATTTCTTTGATATTTCTTCAACCTTTAACAGAAGTTGATTGCGTTCCTCTGAAAGTGCCTTAAGCCCATGCTGCAACTGAATTTCTTTTCTCAGGGAATGCAGTTTCTGTTCAACGGTGACATCGTTCAGTGAATCTACCTGTATTTCCTGCCTTCGGGCAAGTTTTTTCAAATCCTGGTTTTCTATCTCCAGACGACGCATCTTTTGATGTGCGGAGTCAAGATGTTCTTCCTGAAAGGATGCTTGCTCACCTGCCTGTTTTGCCTTGCGTTCATATTTGCATATTTGATCCACTGATAAAATTATGACCACCAGGAGAATAAGTGCGAGCAATAACAAGTTATGGGTGTGTTTTGTCTGTCTTGGGGGCATAGCGCAGGAGCCTGGTAGATTACAAATGTATAACAAGTTGTAGCATCACTCAACTGCATTACACATAAATGAAGGTGGCAACGAAAAAGTATTTCCTCGGTAAATGTCGTGTATGAAACCGGTTATTCCCGGCTCACAGCAATTTTATACCTTTGGGCATGGCTGAATGTTCATCCGGTAGACCATGACAGTACTATCACGATCGGTATTTATAGCAGCACTGCTGATAAAAATGACCTGCAGCGTTGCCGCCGGTTCTGACACCATTAAGGATGGCGTATTCGTGGCATTGCAGGCCCACGCTACCCGAGTGGCTCCTCATTATGCCGATATGCGTCCGTATACGATGGGTGTGAGTCCTGCCTTTGAGTTGAATCTGGCGCGTCGAAGCGCGAAACCGACTGTGTTCAACCGGATTTTCAGCTATCCGACATTTGGGATCGGAGTATATGCCGGAAGCCCAGGCACGAATGATGTTATCGGAAATGTATTCTCATTTCTGGGTTTTATGGAGATACCCATCCTTGAAAAAAGCCGCTCTGCCATGCGGCTAAAATATTCTTTGGGCCTGGCCTATTTCACCAAGCATTATGATTCGTTGACTAACCCCCTGAACGAAGCTATCGGAGCGCCTTTTAATGCGCATGTCAATCTTAATTTCACTTACGTCTACTACCTTACCCCTTATATCGGGATCACCGCAGGAACCGGACTAACACACTTTTCGAACGGAGCGGTGCTGATGCCCAATAAAGGGATAAATATGTACGATGTGAGCCTGGGAATTAGGTATCATTTACATCCGTATGCAACACCTCCGAGGTTTGAAAGTGACCGGATGCTGGTGACTTTTTCCCCGACGCTTCGACTGCAGTGCATTGGATCGCTCGGATATATGCAACTCGATTATGATCCGGCAACTTATATGGTGAGTGATCTGACGATGAATATGACCGTGCAGACATTACCGAAAACGCGCGGTGGAATTGGAGTTGACTTGTTCTATAACGAATCCGTCAGGGATCTCCGGAATGAATCAGGTGATGAAAATCCCTTCATCAGCTCTTTGCGTAGTGGGGTGTATGGGGCCTTTGAGCTCGACTTCAAACGATTAATGATCGTGTATAATCTGGGGCTTTATCTGTTTTACAAGTCAGAACCCATCAAACCCATGTACCAGAAGGTGGGAGTACGCGTGGCCGTGTCGGAGAGGCTATTTGCGGCAATGGTGCTTAAGGCGCATCAGAATAAAGCCGAATACACCCAATTCGGGCTGGGATATACGTTCCTAAACCATTCCATCAGGAGAACCTCAAGAGACTAAAGGAGGATATTACTGGCGGTAAACAATGGCGTTGATGCTCATCCCTGCGCCAACAGAAGCAAACATCAGTATATCACCTTCATGGATTCTATGCCCTTCAAGGTCTCCTTTCAGAATCATATCGTAGAGAGTGGGTACGGTAGCCACTGAGCTGTTGCCAAGTTGCTGAATACTCATAGGCATCACCTGGCTGAGCTCAACCGCCTTCCCATAGAGCTTGTAAAACCGCTTGACAATGGCCTCATCCATTTTCTCATTAGCCTGGTGAAGCAATACCTTGCTCAATGTTTCGATCGAAAGTCCGGTTTTGTCGAAAGCCTCCTTCATGGCGGCCGGAACATTCGAAATAGAGTACTCATAAATTTTGCGACCATGCATCTTAATGTAGCGGGTATCATCGCCATTGCCCGGTTGATTCGATTTCCCCAGGTACAGAAAACCAAGTTCCTCGCCGCAGTGCGACACACCTGCCAGGGAGAGTATCCCCGTTTGCTCATCCGATTCCAATCCTTCCACAATGGCTGCACCTGCACCGTCGCTGAAAATCATAGTATCACGGTCGAAGTTGTCCACCACCCTCGAAAGGGTCTCGGCTCCGAGTACAAGGCAGCGCCTGGCGAGCCCTGATTGAATGTAGGAATGCGCCTGGATGACTCCCTGTACCCAGCCGGGGCAACCGAAAATGATATCATACGGCACGCAATGGGGGTTGTGGATACCCAGCTGGTTTTTTACGCGTGCCGCAAGCGATGGTAATATATCGGTTTGAATAGTGCCTTTGATCACATCGCCAAAATCGTGTGCCAAAATAATCTGATCGATGGTTTCGGGGTCTATGCCTGCTGTTTCAATGGCTCTGCGCGCAGCAATGGCGGCGATATCACTGCATGCCTGGTCTTTGTTTACATAACGCCGTTCGGAAATACCTGTGATATCTTTGAATTTACTTACCACTTCTTCGCCCGGACTTGCAATAGGGGTTTGATCTTTTTCAAAAAATGTCTGACGGACAAACTGGCTGTTTTTTACCACCACGTCTGGGATATAACTGCCTGTTCCGGTTATGACGGTGTTGAGGTACTTCATACACCTATGGATGAGTTATGTTTTAAAATGTATTGATCATCAGTGTTAAGGTCTGTCGGGGGATGTGTGTATCCTAAATTAATTCCAGCGTAAAAACAATTATTTACTGTCCCAATTACATAAACGCTGCTTTTTCAGCTTTGTTTTGGAATTTCAGAAAAGAATCCTGCGGCACAGAAATTGAGCTTCACGTCTTCGATTTTTTCTTCTTTTGCAGATACATTCATAACCTGACGTATGCCTTACCGAATACTTACAACCAGCGACGGATCCCATACCATTTTCAATGATGCGGTCGGGGAGAGTTACCATTCCCAAAACGGCTCAATCACCGAATCGCTACACGTGTTTATTTACTCGGGCATTGCAAAAGTTGAAAAGAATAATATCCGGGTGCTTGAGATCGGTTTCGGCACTGGCCTGAATGCGTTGCTCACTGCCCTGTGGGCAAAAAAATCGCAGAAACTGGTTGATTACACCGCTGTGGAACCTTTTCCGCTCGAAGATTCCCTGGTCAGCACACTTAATTACACCACTTTGATCAATGATCCACAGGCAGCACTCCTTTTCAGGCTGCTGCACAATGCACCCTGCGAAGCTAAAGCAGGGATTACTGAAAACTTTACCCTGCTCAAGCTGCATGATCGCCTGGAAAAGCTGGACCTTGAGCGAGGAGTTTTCGACTGTGTGTATTTCGATGCGTTCTCTCCCCAGGTGCAGCCCGAGCTGTGGAATCTACAGGTATTTGCGAGTCTTTTCGACTCGCTATGTGCCGGAGGGATACTGGTTACTTACTCGGCTAAAGGATTGGTAAGAAGGACAATGACGGGTGCTGGCTTTAAGGTTGAACGCTTGCCCGGGCCTCCGGGAAAACGCGAAATGCTGAGAGCGACAAAACCGGCGTAATCTTAACTGACTACAAATCCACGCATGTTAGTGAATGGAGATTCATTAACATGCACTTCGGTCACATGTGCCCAGGATGGCCCTCTGTGGCACCACTCCAAAAATTCCTGCAACTCGCCGGGTTCGCCTTCTGCCTCTATAAACACCGATCCGTCGGTCTGGTTTTTTACCAACCCGCTGATATTAAGTTCATGGGCTTTCTTTTGGGCGTAAAACCGAAACCCGACATTCTGAACCCGGCCTTTGATTATTATGTCATAATGCTGATTCATAACAGAAATTATCGTGATGTGCCAATTCGTCTATTCATCGTTTTCTCGATCAACCCCACCAATTGCCCTGGTCTCATTGCCCGCCAAGTCAGCATGTTCAGGCGACCTCCCATTGCCAGGTACCAGTTGGCATGCGCGTTTCGCAGTTCATCGAGCACATGGTGCCTGCAGTTGATCAGAGCAATCCACCCATCCTCCGTGTCTTCAGACCATTCCTGGTAATAGTCGCTTTCAGACGCATGGAAGTTCAAGACATTCTCCGCAATCAGTACAAACTTATTGATTCCGTTAGCAATGAAGGTGTCAGCAATCTTACGTTTGAGAAACATGATATCGTTGTTCAGGCAATCATTCCATTCGCCCATCAGTTCGATGATGCAGAAACGCTGCTGGTAATCGGCAAACAGAATTTTGATGTACAAAGTCTCTGATCCGATCTCATCCCATTCGGGGTGGATGTAATAGTTGTATAAAGTATTGCGGCAAACAGAGTCGGAGTAGTGGCGGCCAAAGAAAGGCGAGTGCACGTCTTTGGCCGCATCATAGTGGTTCTTCCAGTTTTCAAAAGGTCTGAGGTCCTGCATAATGCCAAGGTCGATGAAGGTGTCGGACCACTTGTACCGGCAATTAGCGCATGTCAATCACTTCAACACCCGGATATGCCTTTGGATCGAACGTAAATATATTATCTGCCACTTGCTGGTTGGGGTTAAATTTTAACACGTTATACGAAAAGGTATTCCCGCTGGAATCGAAAAGTTGGATGGAGCTGATTTGTTTACGGGCTTTATTGATACATAGCTTAACGCGATTAAAGCTTGAGTTTTTCTTGATAGGCTGTAACTCGATCACTTGGTCTGCTCCTGCTTCTTTCATCGACTTAGGCTTATAGTCCTTGCTCCACGACTGCAAAAACCTTGTTGGAGAAAATCCTTCTTCGTCGCCTTTGGAGTTACTGATCTGCACTTCGTTAGCCGATTCCAGGTACGTCCAAACGGTTTTCCCATCGCTTAGGATCACCTGTTCAGCCACTTCGACCCGGTATTTATCTCCTTTCGATATGAGGGTGCCTTTGTACACTTCGTTAATTTTCTGTGCCTTGTTCTCCATTCGATAGCTAAAATCAATGCGTACCGTCGTATATGACTGAGTGGTTTTTGCCAGGTCATCCAACGCAGCCTGAGCTTTTTTGTCTTGTGCCATCAGGCTAGGCGCTGTGGTGGCCAGCAACAAATAGGTGATAAATATTTTTCTCATGTCAGTGGTGTTTCAGATTAAGGTCTCGCAAAAACTGTTCCAATGCAAACTCCGTAGAGATTTTTACTTCACGTGCCTTGCTACCTTCGAACGGTCCGACAATACCCGCCTGCTCGAGCTGATCGATGAGGCGTCCGGCACGGTTGTAGCCAAGTTTTAATTTCCGCTGCAGCAGCGAAGTCGATCCTTGCTGATGTGCCACTATGATCCTTGCAGCATCTTCAAACAGTTCATCACGTTCGCCCGGTTCGATAAAGTCTCCCGCATCGGCTTCATCTTCATGATATTCAGGGAGATGATAGGCGTCGGTATACCCCCGCTGCGATCCAATAAAATCGGTAATACGCTCTATCTCATGGGTGTCGATAAAGGCACACTGCAACCGGAGCAAATCGCTGCCCGTAGATAGCAGTAAATCGCCCCGACCGATGAGTTGTTCTGCACCAGATGAGTCGAGAATAGTGCGCGAGTCAATTTTTGAAATCACCCTGAAAGCAAACCGCGCCGGGAAATTGGCCTTGATACTGCCTGTGATGATATTGACCGAGGGCCGTTGTGTGGCGATTACCAGGTGGATACCTGTGGCGCGGGCAAGCTGGGCCAGCCGGGTGAGGGGTATCTCAATCTCTTTTCCGGCGGTCATGATCAGGTCGGCAAATTCGTCTATTACAACCACGATGTACGGCAGAAACTCGTGTTTGTCATTCGGATTCAGCTGCCTGGCTATGAATTTTGTATTATATTCCTTGATGTTTCTCACCTGTGCCAGCTTAAGCAAATCATAGCGTGAGTCCATTAAAATGTTTAATGAATTCAGCGTGCGTACCACCATACGTGTATCCGTGATAATCGCTTCCTCCGAATCGGGCAGCTTTGCCAGAAAATGACGTTCGATTTTTGAAAAGAGAGTCAGCTCTACCTTTTTGGGATCGATGAGTACAAATTTTACCTGCGACGGGTGTTTTTTGTACAAGAGCGAAGTTAGAATGGCATTAAGCCCTACTGATTTGCCCTGTCCGGTAGCTCCTGCCATCAGTATATGGGGCATCTTGGTAAGGTCGGCCACATAGCTCTCGTTCGAAATGGTCTTCCCCATGCCAAAAGGCAGATCATATTTGTCCGACTGGAATTTTTCCGACATAAGGATCGACTTCATTGAAACTATCTCAGGGTTCTGATTGGGTACCTCAATCCCGATGGTACCCCTGCCCGGAATAGGTGCGATGATGCGTATGCCGATGGCCGAAAGGCTGAGGGCAATGTCATCTTCTAGATTCTTAATTTTTGAAATGCGTACACCCGGTGCGGGTATTATCTCATACAGTGTCACCGCTGGCCCGATGGTCGCCTTTATCTTTTCGATCTTAATACCATAATTGTTCAAGGTCTGGACGATCCTGTGCTTGTTGGCCTCAAGTTCTTCGCGGTTAACCCGGCTTCCGTGCTCGGCAATGTCATCCAGCAGGTCGAGCGGTGGCGCGATAAAAGTGGCTAGGTCGAGTGTGGGATCATACGGAGTGTCCAGGCCATGGTGTATTACCCCGTTATCGCCATTGCTGTCGGCAGGAATCATTGCTGCTGGTTCCACCTCGATCGACAGTTCAACATCTGACTGCTTCACAACTATCGGCTCCGCTGGAACATAGGCAACTTCTTTTGGCTCAGGTGCCTTCTTTTCTTCCGCTTCGGCCACCGGTTTGTATTCCCAGTCTTTTTCTTCGTCATCCACGGCAAATTCTACCGTGTTGTATCTGTCTTCCTTTAACGGGTTCGCCACCGAGGCCGAAGGTTTGAAATCAATTTCAGGTTTTTCGGCTCTTTTTAGCAGTCTAATGGCCATGATTTTTTTTAAGGAAAGATTAATGGCATAGATCATCATAACCAGAAGCACAAACGCATACACCATTCCAGCTCCGGGTTTGCCCAGAAACCCGACGAGCCACTGGTTCCCATATTTCCCAAACACGCCTCCCAGGATGGCTAAAGTGCCATTGCTGAAGAAAAATCCCATGACCAGGCTTAACCACACAAGTAAAATCATTGACCAGCGCAGGGTGGCCCCTAGTGGTAGCAGCGATTTGCCTATTGCAAGCCTTATCCCCGTCAGCAGTAGGAAGAAAACAATAAGCACGGACCCTATACCGAATCCTTGCGTTATCAATTGCCACGACAAAGCTTCGCCCAATCTTCCTCCCCAGTTGTTGACAGTTAGATCCGAGCTGGTAAGAATTTGCCCAATGTCAGTGTACGGAATGCGGGAATCGGTGCCCCAGGAAAAATGCTCCCTGAAATAGGAAGCGAACGAAATTCCTGCAAATAACGAAAGGAGTATCAGGAAAGCCCCGACGGATGCCCAAAGGCGCTCATCCCTGAAAAAACCGCCAGATGATTTTCTTGACGGTGTACGGGAGCTTTTTTTCTTATGATGCCTTGCTTTTTCTTCCTGCAGTTCGTTTTTCCGGACCGTATTTTCTCTTGCGGGCATATTTTTGATATGGTTTAGGCAAAGGTAAACAACAATGCCGCTATCTCACTATTCTGAACAACTTATTCCACCGTATCTTGCCTCCAAACAGAGGCTTAGCTCGGTCGATGGATAACCACACGAATACAGCCTTTCCTACCACATGGTCGTATGGCACATATCCCCAGAAACGTGAATCGGCTGAATTGTGACGGTTGTCGCCCATGAGCCAGAAATAGTCGAGCCTGAAGGTGTAATGCGTGGCGGGCTTGCCATTTAAGTGTATTTCACTGTTGACTACTTCCAGTTGGTTGCCCTCATAGGCCGTAATGATTCTCTCGTAGAGCGGTAGGTTTTGCAGAGTCAGCTGAACGGTGGCTCCGGCTTTGGGAATATATAGTGGTCCGAAGTTGTCCACATTCCACGGGTAATCGGTTCGGTGCGGAAAGATATATGACTGACCGCTTCCCGCAGGTTGTACCGATTTTCTTATCTCAACCACTTCGGGATTTTTCTGAAGTTCATTGACAGCCTCCGGAGTAAGCGTGAGGTAAAATTCACCCGGGCCTGCCATAATGACATCCTCAGTGATATCGAGTTTGCTTAGCAGACGGGTGTTCAGGCGGTTCCCGGTGGTTTTGAGGTAATAGCGAAACTGAGATTTCGGCGGCAGTGGCTGTTTGATGCCGTTGATAAATACATCCTGGTCAATGATTTGCAGGGTGTCGCCCGGCAGGGCAATGCATCGTTTGATATAGTTTTCGCGCTTGTCCACAGGCCTTGCCACGATATCGCCAAAATTCACATTGTCAGTATTCACTCGCTTCCATCCGTAGTCGCGCACTAGGGCATAATAACTCTGGTTTTGGGCTTTCATTGCTACTGTGTCGCCATCCGGATAATTGAAAACTACGGCATCGCCTCTTTTTACCTTGCCCAACCCCGGAAAACGATAGTACGGTAGCTTGATCCACTCGAGATAGGATTTTGTGTACTTTGTCAGCGGAAGGGTATGATGCACAAACGGAAATGCCAGCGGAGTGTTCGGAATCTTCGGCCCATATGATAATTTGCTTACAAATAGGAAATCGCCAACAAGCAAAGATTTTTCCATTGAAGAGGTTGGTATCGTATATGCTTCAAACCAGAACATCCGAATGATGGATGCTGCAATTACGGCAAAAAGTATAGCATCAACCCACTCACGCAGAACGGTTTTCTTGTACTCAGGAAGCTTTGATGGATGAACGTATTTCCCTTTATGGGTTATTCCAAGCCACGGTAGATAAGCATAGGGGAAAAGCACGGCAAGCGCCTGCTGGTCAATACCCCGTTTGTTGTAGCTCTTGAGCAATTCGACTACCATCAGCATGACCACAAAGAAATTGATGAACGGCAGTGCGAGCAAAATGAACCACCATTGCGGCTTGTGGATAATTTTTATGAAGTAATGATAGTTGAGAACCGGAATTACCGAGTAATAGCCTTTATAACCGGCATCTTCAAAGGTTTTCCACAGCAAGCCTGGGAAAAACAGGAACAGAAGTACAATGATGAGTAGAGTGGTCATATTTTTTGATTTATGTTTTTTCGGAGTATGGTTTTTTTTCGAATAGAAGGTCTTTCATGCCAAAAACTCCTTTTCTCCCGACAACCCATTCGGCAGCCAACAGGGCACCCAGGGCAAATCCTTTCCGATTTTTGGCTGAATGTTTTATTTCGATCGTGTCAAACTCTGAATCAAATACAATACTATGTGTTCCGGGCACAGTTCCCGTCCTTATCGACCGGATAGAAATATCTGATTCTGAGGCATTTTGCTCAAGAGCCCATCCCTTCTTCTCAGGCAAACTGCTGAGGATATCATTGGCAAGTTTAATGGCGGTGCCGCTTGGTGCATCCGCTTTTTGCAGGTGATGTATTTCTTCGATGAAAACTCCATATTCCTTCCGGTCGCTCATCAGTTTGGCCAGCAACTGGTTAACTTCGAAGAAAATATTCATACCGATACTGAAATTGGGGGCATAGAATAAGGCCCCCTCCGCCTCTTTGCATTGCAGGCTGAGGGTGCTGAGATCACTCAGCCACCCGGTAGTTCCGCATACCACCGGAAGCCTGAGCGCAAAACATTTGCTGAGGTTTGCTGGGGTGCTGCCTGCGGTGCTGAATTCTATGGCAACATCGGCACCTGCAATGGCATCGTTACAGGTAATCCAATCCTGTTCCGAATCCACATGGGCTACAATGACATGTCCCCTTTCCTGGGCAATTTTTTCAATCTCTTTGCCCATCTTGCCATATCCTACGATTGCAATTTTCATAACCTTCCGGGTTTAATACATAATGTGAGCGAAATCGCTGATACCTGGCCTGACGCAGCAGGGAGGGTAATTACATCGGGAGCCAAACTCAGTGATAAATTCTCGTCAATGTCATAATCAAAGAGGTGCGCATCTACGATGGCGTCCACGATGGTCAGCAGATACCACATTCCCGTGCCAATGTAACTTATCTCAAGGCTTCGCCTGTAGTAATCGCGCCCGACCTGAAGCTGGTATGCATTGTACCTTGTAACGTAGGGATTATCGGTAGGTGAGGTGTCTCCGGCCGAAACATACCTATAAGCCTCTTTAAACAACCGATATTTATCCCGGTTGAAAGAAATGCTGTAGCCACCCACCCCAAACCCTGCATACACGATGGGTATCTTCCAGTACTTCCGGTTGTAGGCCTGACCTAATCCCGGAAGGATAGCCGCATATAGCGTAGCCTTGTCAGGCGAATGTTTAAGTTTGGCCTGTTCCGGATTTGTCTGGCCAACAGCCGGCGAAGAGCTCAGCAACACGATGAATGCCACTACAGGGAAAAATATGAACCCGGGGTAACGAAATCTGCCAGTTTCATGTGAGCAAAAATATTCCTGGGTCATTAGGTACATCTGTTACTGGGCCTTTCTCAAGGATGAGATTTATCGGATATCAGGTCTGATGCAAAAGAATCCGGGCTATTCTTTCCAATTCCTTATCATTACTGAAGCTAATAACGATTTTTCCTTTGCCGTTAGTATTTCGCTGCATCTCAATATCTGAGCCCATGTGCTGACTGATGGATTGCCTGAGCTCTTGCAGCGGCAGCGGCAACTCCTGTTTGACTGGCCGGTGTTCTGCGGTCGGGGGTTGGTTGAATGCCTGCACCATTTTCTCTACCTGCCTCACAGAAAGTTCCCTGGCAATGATTTGCCCAAAAAATATCAGCTGGGTCTTTTCGTCCTCTATGCCCAGCAGAGCCCGGGCGTGCCCCATCGTAATAGTGTTGTCGCGAAGGGCAATCTGGATACGCGCCGGAAGCTTAAGCAGTCTAAGGTAATTGGCCACTGTCGATCGTTTTTTGCCCACCTTATCGCTGAGCTGCTCCTGCGTGAGGTTACATTCTTCGAGCAGCCGATTAAAGCTCATGGCAATGGCCAGGGGGTTTAGCTCCTGCCGCTGTATATTTTCAACCAGGGCCATCTCAAGCATCTGCTGGTCGTTTGCCACCCTGATATAGGCAGGCACGGTATTTAATCCCGCCATCATGGCTGCACGCAGCCTGCGTTCGCCACTGATAAGCTGGTACTTGTCATAGCCCATCTTGCGCACGGTCACCGGCTGTATGATACCCTGCTCGGCGATACTTTCAGATAACTCGCGTAGCGATTCCTCCTCAAAACTGTCGCGGGGCTGGAAGGGATTGGCACTGATGGACCCTATGTAAATGGAAGCAATGGCACCGACCACAAATTCGCCGGAAATATCATTTGAGGTGATATCTGTTTCAGGGCTCTGCAAAATCGCATCCAGCCCCCGCCCGAGGGCACGTTTTTTAGAGTTCATCTTCAAACTGTTTTTGTTTTCTCGCCAGTTTCACAGGTGTCATATGGTTTTTCTGGAGTATTTCACGGGCCAGGTTAAGGTAGTTGATAGCTCCCATGCTGTTTATATCGTGCATGATAATGGTTTCTCCAAAACTGGGCGCCTCGCCAAGCTTTATGTTGCGATTGATGATCGTATCGAAAACCATCAGTTGAAAATGTGTCTTGACCTCATCCACCACCTGGTTGGCTAGCCGTAGGCGTGAGTCATACATGGTTAGCAAAATACCTTCTATGTTGAGGCCGGTGTTCAGTCGCGATTGCACGATCTTGATGGTGTTGAGGAGCTTCCCCAGACCTTCGAGGGCAAAATACTCACACTGAACCGGGATTATAACCGAATCAGCCGCTGTGAGGGCATTCACTGTGATCAATCCGAGAGAGGGGCCGCAGTCGATGATGATAAAATCGTATTGGTCTCTCACTTCCTCAATGGCTCTGCGGAGCATCTGCTCGCGGTTGGGAAGGTTTATCATTTCAATCTCGGCCGCTACCAGGTCGATATGAGCCGGAACAAGATCCAGATTAGGTGTTTGGGTGTTGAGGATGACATCACTTACAACTGTGTCATCCACAATGCATTCATAGATGCTTGTCTTGATATTTTTAGGATCAAATCCAACTCCCGAAGTGGCGTTGGCCTGTGGGTCGGCATCAATCAGAAGCGTTCTGTATTCCAACACCGCCAGACTGGCTCCCAGGTTGATGGCGGTGGTGGTTTTTCCTACACCACCTTTCTGATTTACAATTGTTATAACTTTGGCCATAGTTTCATTGGTTTTCTGCCGGTCCAGTACTGATGCTGTTTACAAGCACCGTAAACCACAGCAATGCAGAGGTGCTGAGTGGGGGCAAAGCTACAAATTATTGAAATGGGCGATGCCCGCCAAACCTGATTTGTTGATAATTTTTCAAGGATAATTGCCGGGAGTAGCTATACCGCAATCCTTCCGATAATTAAAGGGATGAAATGATATTTGCCCGGGATTTAGCCGCAAACCTATTCGCCGGGTTGTTCGTATTCGTGCTCGCCTTCGACGTTCAACTCTTCTTCGGGTGGTGCCACACCCGTCTCAATGAATTGTATGACGGCATTCAGACCATTGGTAAATTTTTTAAAATCTTCCGGATAAAGAAAGATTTTATGCTTCTCGTAAAAAAACTTTCCCTGCTCGTTGTTAAAACGTCGTTTGCTTTCAGTAATGGTGAGATACTGAGCATCCGACTTGGTTGATTTTACATCAAAAAAATAGGTTCGTTTACCTGCCCTTACTGCTCTGGAGTAAATCTCATCCCTCTTGTCATTGTCAAACTCTTCCATGAATTGTTGCCCTTTGATGATTACACATATTGCCCTGTAGCCACAAAAATAAAAATTTTTTAATGCCATTGTTATGCATCCATCATGCAACGACGTTTTTTTTGAACGCGAACAAAGGCCGGGCCCAGAAATATTTGCAGAAATATTACTTTTGCGCCATCATCTGCGGGCATAACATGGTTCTTTCCTTCACCTGCAGGTATCAAAAACATAGTTCATGCTGAGTAGAAGACTAATCAGAATCAAAGTGCTGCAGGCGCTTTACTCGTTCTTTCAATCCGACGATGATGATCTGCCGGCCGGCGAAAAAAAACTACTCCGGAATATCGAGCGGATTTACGAGCTATATATCTGTATCCTCTCATTCATGGCCGAACTTCATCATTTCTACGCGCTGCGCGTGGAAGAAGCCAAACTAAAGTATTTTCCAACACCCGAGGAACTCAACCCCAATACCCGGTTCATCGATAACCGGCTCATAAGCCAACTGGTCAGCAACAGGCAATTCCTTAAACGGATGGAACAGTTTAATACCAACTGGGCAGAGGAAGATGACATGCTGCGATTCTACTTCAATGAGCTCAGGGCGGGCGAGGATTACCAGGCCTATATGAAGGCGCCGACCTGTTCGTATGAGGATGACCGGAATTTCCTGATAAAACTTGTCAAGAATCTCTTGTACGATTCACCCCGACTGCAGTCGTGGATTGAGGAAAAAAACATTTTCTGGTCCGACGATTACGATACCGCACTTGTGATGATTGTGAGCACGTTTAAATCCTTTAAGCCGTCGCACAACGAATTTACACCGCTCCCGGCGCTTTTCAGCAACCAAGAAGACGAACAGGAAGACCTGGAATTTGCCAAGGAGCTTTTCCGCAAAACCATTATTCACAGCGCAGAATACACCGATCTGATTGCTTCGAAAGCCGAAAACTGGGAGATCGAGAGAATCGCTTTTATGGATATCCTTATCCTGAAAATGTCGATCACCGAGCTCAGGCACATGACTTCGATACCGACCAAGGTTACTCTGAACGAATACATCGAAATCGCCAAGCAGTATTCAACTCCCAAGAGCAAGGTATTTGTGAACGGTATACTCGACAAGCTGCTGATCCAATTTCGAGAAAATAACCAGATACGTAAAACGGGCCGCGGGTTAATAGACAACTAACAACCTGGGTTTGTCACTTCAGGTACAGGTATTTTATCTTATCTTTGCGCAGGCCTTTTTGTTTTTCTTTCCTATGACAAGATCCGCATTATTTCTACTGCTGCCGTTAACCCTCGCGGGTCTTCATGCATGTGTAGGAAACAGTGGAAACGACTCCATCCCAAAAACCGGCCTCCGGGAAATCAATTCTTCTCAAACAAAAACCGATACGGAAGCGTTGCCTGCTGAAATTCTTTTTGAAAAACAGTTTCACGATTTCGGAGTGCTTGTAGATGGTGAAAAGGTTTCTTTTAGCTTCAAATTTGTCAACAATGGCAAAGGGCCGTTAATAATCAGTCATGTATCAAGCACTTGCGGCTGTACCGTGCCGCAATATCCCCGGGAACCCATTCCGCCCGGAGAGCAAGGGCTGATCAAAGTATCGTTTGACAGTCGAGGCAGGTTGGGCATGCAAACCAAATCAGTCACCATTTTTTCAAATACCGATCCTCCCTCGCACCAGTTGACTATCACCTCCAATGTCGTAACTGCTCAAAAAAAACAATAATTCAATCTTTAAACATTTCTGTCATGAATCTTCTGAACACAATTTTGCTCATGGCTCCGGCCAACACACAGAATCAGGGGAGCGGCTTCAGTTCGCTCATCTTTCTGTTGCTTATCATCGTGATATTCTATTTCTTTTTCATCAGACCACAAGTCAGGAAATCGAAAGAACAGAAAAAATTTCGCGAAAACCTTAAGAAAGGAGATAAGATCATCACTATTGGCGGCATCCATGCCCGCATCGTCGAAGTACAGGAAACTACCTTCACCATTGAGGTGGAAGGAGGTATGCGCCTGCGTATCGAGAAATCTGCCGTCGCTATGGATGGCTCATCGCAGCTTCAGCCCGAATCAAAATAGTATTGATCTTTACTCAGATTGGAAAAGGTAACTGACAATCTCGCCAGGCAAAAACGGGCTTCAAAAATCAGGGGCCAGTTCATTACCTTTTTCTTTTTCCTGGTTTTCTCGGCTGCGACCTGGACAGTTATCAAACTTTCTAATCAATACGGCACCACTGTGTCGTACGAGGTGCAGTACATCAACCAGCAACCCGGCAGGGTGCTCACCCGGGCCAGCAGTACAACCGTCACCATTGGTCTGGAAGCCAGTGGGTTTGACGTGGTGCGTTTTCGGCTCAGGAATGAACAGCCGCCTCTGAGAATAGACCTGTCCGCCATGACCCTGCAGGCAACCGATGATGGATTTACCGGAAAAATCATCTCATCCTCTCTGGTCCGATCCATCATTCCCCAGCTCTCGCAGCGGGTAAATGTGCTCTACATCCATCCCGACACCTTGTTTTTTAACCTGAAGACGGAATACAAAAAACTTGTCCCTGTTCAGCCCGACCTGAAGATCACCTTCAGGCCGCAGTACGGATTGTATCAACCTCTGCAGCTCAAGCCCGACAGCGTGTGGGTGTATGGCGTCAGGACCGATCTCGAAACAATTGAATGGGTGAAGACGGTTCCTGCCAATGTCAGCGACCTATATCGCGATCAGCAGGTAGTTCTGCCGATTGCCCTTCCCAAAGTCGCCAACCCGGTACGCCTATCCGCCGGGGCATGCGAGGCAACTCTCCGTATCGAGAAATTTACCGAAGAAATTCTCGAAGTGCCCGTGCATCTGCAATGCAGCGAACCGGGATACAGCATCAGGATATTTCCCGAAAAGGTGAAGCTGACTTGCCTCGTAGCTCTCATCGACTACAAAAGGCTGGATGCCTCGGGTTTCGAGGCTACGGTTCGATGCGAAGGCAGGCTGGATCAGGGGAGCACTCGCCTAAAAGTGAATGTGACCCAATTTCCCGACTTTGTGCAGATTACACGCATCGAACCTGAACGGTTGGAATTTATTAAAGTGAGAAATTAGCCCGAATGCTCAGGGTAGGACTCACCGGCAACATTGGAAGCGGCAAATCGCTGATTGCCTCGGTCTTTGAAGTGCTAGGCGTGCCGGTCTTTAAAGCCGATGAGCAGGCCCGACAGCTCATCATCTCTCCACCGTTAGTTGACAAATTGGTTGCCTTTTTCGGCAGAGAGATTCTCGATCACAGCGGGAACCCCGACCGTCAGAAGTTGGCATCACGGGTATTTGAATCAAAAGCCGATCTCGCCTATCTGAATTCGCTGGTGCATCCTGCTGTACGAAATAACTTTGATACATTTTGCGCCCTGCAGGTGAATGCAGCCTACGTAATGTATGAGGCCGCCATCTTGATCGAAACCGGATATTACAGGAATCTAGACAAGATCATTCTGGTCACCGCTCCCGCCGATGTCCGTATCGAACGGGTGATGCATCGCGATAGGGTAAGCCGCTCCTGTGTGGAGGTCCGCATGAAGCACCAGTGGGACGAGGAGAAAAAAATACCGCTCTGCGATCACTTCGTAAACAATGACGGTGTGCATCCGCTGGTCGCTCAATGTATTGCGATTCATCGGGCACTTTCAGCTGGACAGTAAGGCATATTGAACTAGGTCAAGGTGGTTGAGTGTATTTCCTTCGTACCACCGATTCATGTCCAGGCCAAGGGAGTAAAATCAACGCCTTATCGAAGAGTACACGAAATATCGGCTCAAACTGGTATCTTTGTGCAGGTAACAGAACCGTAAAACGGTATAGTATTCCGAATCTGTTACTAAAACTGGAAAGAAACCTGGCGTTGAGCCAAACAAATCGCATATTAGAATTAAATCAGGTGTCATTTTCACATCAAGTCTATCTAATGATAAAAGCCCTACAAACAGGGAAGACATATAAGACCTCCTCTCTATCGTAAATACTATGCTAAATCATCTCCGAAAACTATACAGGTTGTTCAGCCGGCGCGAGAAAATCAAATCCGCCGGCCTGCTGGGCCTGATGATCATCAATGCCTTCATGGAAATGATTGGCATTGGGGCAATCCCTGCATTCATACTGGTAGTAGCTTCTTTTAGATAGCCAGAGAAAAGCGAAGTAAAATATTCAGGGAGAATTTCGAAACAGCATCCGATAAAGGCTTTTCGGCCGATAGCAAATCACATTATTATGGCAATAAATTTCATTTGCCAACATCCAACAGAGGGATTTTTCACTTGATGAATCTTTCCAAAGCCTGTGTTTATGATAATCATCACCTGTCTCAGGTTAAGAACTCAGGACTAAACAACTGTACCTTGATCACCGATACAGGTTATCTTTCTGCAGATCTGCATTAAGACTTCTTTACTCTTTGTTGCATTGAGTTGCAAACATCCAAAAGAACCAATCAGAATATCTCAGCAATTTGTCCCCATTTGGAAAAGAAAAAGAAAGCGCATCGAAACACTGTTTTCGCATCAACGTGACCAGTTGATGCTAAAACGGAATTATGCAAAATCACTTTTAGGCCTTTCTGTGCGTATTCTTTTAAAGATCACTGCGGTTACTTTGCTGCAATCAATTAATTTAAAGAATGATAAACCATCAAACCACCTAAAATATGCGTTGGCTCATCAACCAGCACTATGCGTTGGTCAGGTAAGTCATTGTACTCAACAAATTCCTTCTTTAGAATACTTACCAATAAAATAGTCCTGGAATTTCTCGGTGAGGTTACGTACTCTGAAACCCCATCCGTCAACAAAAATCTTTTTATATACTGTTGATTTCTGTAGGAGGAGATTTGCAAAATCGGGTCGTTCATCTATATCAAATATCATCAGATTTTTGAATGATTTTGGTGCATCAAGCTTAGATAATATTTTTCTAATAATTCCGCTCCTTACAATAATCCTGCTCGAAAAATCATTTGTACGATTACATGGGGATACATAGTATTTTTAAATACCCCCGAAAGTAGGATTGAGAAATTCAGGGGCTATTTTCGTAGCAGAAGGCCTCGAAATGTAAATTTTGAAACAACCGGTTGCTGTAATTTCCGTAAGGAAATGATACTATGATCATACCTCGGTCCCCGATCATTTATTGCCTGCAAAACTAATCACAATTGCATCCGCTTCAAAAACTCCCCCTTACGGCAATGAACATATTACGGCCGGGGCCTGCGATGCCCGAGGAATACGGCCAGTAGAACCTGTCAAAAATATTTTCCACACCTGCACTCACATTCACCGTGGGGCGAATCTGGTACGATGCCTTCAGGTTGGCGGTGTACCATGCTAGGCTTCCCCTGGGAGTATAGATAAAAGTTTTGGCCT
The DNA here is from genome assembly GCA_037445555.1 of Lentimicrobiaceae bacterium. Taxonomy (GTDB): domain Bacteria; phylum Bacteroidota; class Bacteroidia; order Bacteroidales; family JAAYJT01; genus JAAYJT01. Next base: position 945 of record JBBIKG010000002.1, on the reverse strand, counting down.
GCTCTCCAGGGTCCAGGTCTTCCCACTTTTTTGCAGCATGATGAATTACCGAAGCCTCTACACGCAACCTCCTACGATCATAGCTCACTGCAGTGGTCCCAAACAACGGTGGGGTATGCTGTAAAGGAACTTTAAGCATGGTGCCGGCTACAAAACTTTTTATGAAGGTTAGCACGCTTCGGATGGATAAACCCTCCGGCATGCTGATGCCTATCCCTGCGGAACACCCATATATAACACCTTTCCCGGTATTAACCACAGCCTGAACCCTGCTCAGTTGACCTCCGTAAATAATGCTATCTTTCCCATTAAACAGAAAATCCCTACGCACCATGGCATCCACAAGACGTGTATAAAAAGCGGTAAATTCCGCCCTCATCCATTTGCTGCCCGCAACCACGAGCGATCCTTCATAATTGATTGAATATTCGGGCTTCAGACTTGGATTAGGAACCACCACTACCCCGGGTGCGGATTCAAATATCTTACCGGTGTCGTCGAGGTTTGGGGCACGAAATCCTGTGGCGAAGTTGGCCTTGAAAAAGCAGCCCGCAAAAGGCTGAAGCACAAGTCCGGCACTTCCTGTAAGAGCATCAGCAGAAACATCAATTGTGCTAAAAGGGAATTTATAAAAGGTAGTGTCCGAGAGGGTGGAGTTGAGTGCAGTATAACTGTAACGCAGGCCGCCTGTCAGGTTTAACAACCTGTTTGCCTTCCAGGTTCCAAAAGTATAGAAAGCCGCCGACCCATAGGTGTTTTTACCATCCGGATACCTGGTAGATGCTTTATCGGTTTTTTGTGTGAGAAGGTTGATGCTGAATGCTGATGAATTTACGTTATTATAAATGCCTTCCAGTCCGTAGAGCAGGTTGATGGATGCAGAGAAACTTTTTCTGAAGTCCGCATTCAGCGTAAGTGCATCCACCTTTTCAATACGACTGGTTC
>JBBIKG010000001.1:0-179526 GCA_037445555.1 Lentimicrobiaceae bacterium | reverse complement strand
GACACATACAAGATTGGAAACACCAATGATGTGAGAACGGTCACGAGCAAATCGAGCACCGATGATTTCCCCTATGGCTTTATGTACATCAAGGTAATGCAGATTGAAGAACAGAATTCATTCTTCAATAATGTCAGTATTCAGAAAGTTATTTATTATGCCAATCATAAGTATGGCCTGGTGGGGGTCAAATTTTTCTTTAATGATGGTTCCAGTGCCCACTTTCCCCTTTTTTGGAGTGCGGTAAATTGATATTCCTGACCGCCTCATCCATGACCCATATTTTTGATATTTTTAAATTCTTCTCTCACTGAAGGTCAACCCAGGTAGGGGAATGAGCTGTTCTCACGTCAAAAAGCACCTAATAATTTATTGAATGAACATTCTACTGCTACCTTATAAATTTAAGCTAATAGGCGTTCTTATCACACTGGCCGGAATTGTCATGGCTGTCATATATAAAACGATGGATTTTCAAATCAAGCTTCCGGTGTTCGCCATCGTATCTGCATTTCTCGAAACAAAATTTCTCACCTCTTTCAGCACAAATGTGGCTGATGAGATTGTTCTGGTGGTGCTGATGACAGGGTTGGCCATGATTATGTTTTCGAAAGAAAGGAATGAACGTGCCGGCTATGACCTACTTCGATCCAGGGCCATGTTCAGGGCGGTTATGCTTAATGCTGTGCTGATGCTTTTGACTGTATTGTTTACCTATGGGTTTGCGTTTGTTAGCATGTTGCTTTTTAACCTGTTCTCGATATCGCTGATTTACCTGGCCTTGTTTTACCTGTCGCTGCGGCGTGCAAAATCCAACAACCGCGAAGACGTGGCTACTCTCTGAACTGCTACTTTTCGGAAAAAAAAGCTTGGGACAACCACTACCTGTGATAACACCGATTAGTATTTCATAGGCTGTAGCAAAGCTTCCTTGTCTTATTCTACTATAGTCATCTCGTTGATCAGATGAGTGGCTCCGGCGAATTTATCAATCACAAACAGGCAGTACCGGATATCGATTGAAATGTTCCGGCACATATCCGAATCATACATCAAATCGCTCATGGTACCCTCCCAGTTCCGGTCAAAGTTAATCCCAACTAAGTGCCCGTTCGCATTGATCACAGGGCTGCCTGAATTTCCACCGGTAGTGTGATTTGAGGCAATGAAACAGGTTCGCAGTTGCCCGTTTTTATCAGCGTATCGCCCGTAATCTTTGGTCAGATATAGCTGCTTCAGCTTAGGCTCAACTACATAATCGTAGATATCAGGGTTTTCTTTTTCCATAATTCCTTCAATTGTGGTATAATGACGGTAATGTACCGCATCCATCGGTAAGTAATCATCAACTGCGCCATAAGAAACCCTGAGGGTGCTGTTTGCATCTGGATAAAACCTTTTTTCGGGCTGCATGGCCATCAACCCCTGCACATAAACCCTTTGCAGACTATCGAGTTTCGATTCAATCTGCCTGGTTTCAGGTGTTATTATTTCACTGAGAAATACATTAAATTCTGTAGCCAATATATAGGCCGGGTCTTTCGTCAGGATGGTTACTTGAGTTGGCTTGTATGATTTGAGCATTGTTTCGAGTTTGCTTTGGGAAGCAAATATCGTTTTGTCGAAGACACTAGCGGTCAACGCTTTGAAACTGTTCTTGTTCCTGGCAAGGATGCGTTGCATAGACTCGGGAACGAAGGCTTTGTCTGATTCACGGGCATAGATTTCAAGCAGTTCTTCCATCAACTGCCTGTCGATGGGTTGATGGTAGTTTTTGAAAAACTCAGCAGAACTGGTAAGCAGGCGGTTCAGGATTTTCTGAACAGCCTCGTCAGTTTGCTTTTTACCGCCACTGGCTTTTACAAGTTCTTCAAACTGAAGGGCAAAACGAAGAAGTTCCACCCCTAACGCAGCTTCATTGATGTAGGTTCGTGCCAAACTCAGGGGCTTGAGCTGTGCATGAAACCTGCTAAATTCAGGAACGATTCCCCGAAATTGTTCTCTTCCGGCCAAAGCTTCGCTTGCCCAGGCCTGAAACCGATTCTCAAATTCTCTTTTGCGATTAACGGCCTTTATGCGATCAATACCCTTGCTTTCGCCGATCATTTTCTTCCACCCGTTGGCAATATTGGCATGTTTGGCTGAATATTTTATTCTGACCTCCTTATCGGCATTCATGGCTGCTGAAAAAGTATTAAGCCTTCGATCGCGCAGTTTGACGGCTACCGGGTTAAGCAGACCGGTAATATTTTCGACTGCGATGGATGGGAGGTACTGACGGGTGGTGCCGGGATAACCAAACACCATAGAGAAGTCTCCTTTTTCGACTCCGCGTAGCGAAATTGGGAAATGATATTTGGGCTTATATGGAACATTTTCGGTCGAATAATCAGCCGGTTTGTTGTTTCTATCAGCGTATATCCGAAACACGGCAAAATCACCTGTGTGGCGCGGCCACATCCAGTTATCGGTATCGCCCCCAAACTTTCCAATGTTTGATGGCGGAGCACCCACTAACCTGACATCGCGAAACGTCTCTGAAAGAAACAGATAATACTCATTCCCATAGTAAAACGGCCTTATCTGGGCGGTTAATCCACTGCTGTCGGCTGCAAGTTTTTCGATTTTGCGTGTATTCAGCCGGACGACAGAATCGCGCTTACGCTCTGTCATGTCATCGCTTACTCCTTGCAAAACGCGGCTGGTGACGTTATCCATGCTTACGAGAAACGTAACAGTCAGGCCTTGATTGGGTAATTCTTCGTTACGGTTCATAGCCCAAAAGCCATCAGTAAGGTAATCACGGGCCAGGCTGCTATGCCGCTGAATGGCGCCGTAGCCACAGTGGTGATTGGTTAGCACCAGGCCTTCCGTAGAAATTACCTCGCCGGTACATCCCCGTCCAAAGATCACGATGGCATCTTTCAGGCTCGACCTGTTGACCGAGTAGATGTCCTCGGCGGTGAGCTTCATGCCCATACTCTGCATTTCTTTCTCGTTCAGCTGCTTGAGAAGCAATGGGAGGTACATGCCTTCGATGGCATAGGATCTCAGCATCGCCATCACTATGAGGAGGGTGATAATGGATTTTTTCATAAATAAGTGGTGATTTTAGACTAAAAGGTATGACAATCTACACCTGTGGTTTATAAGCAATTGTCTCTATCTCGATGAGAACGCCTAGCGGCAATTTTACGACCGCATAGGCGGCGCGGGCAGGCGGGCTGGTCGGATAGAAACTTCCGTACACTTCATTCATGGCGCTAAAATGATCCATGGTCGTCAGAAGGCATGTGCTTTTTACTACATGCGAATAGTCGTAGCCGGCTGCCTCAAGAATCGCACCGATGTTCTTCATCACCTGCAGTGTTTGTCCCCTGATATCTTCATCAACAAGGGTGCTTGTAGAAGGATCGATTGGAATTTGCCCTGAGATGTAGAGGAAGCCGTTTGCATGAATGGCCTGGCTGTAAGGTCCTACTGCCTTTGGGGCTTTTTCGGTGTAAATCACTTGTTTCATAGTTTGACGAGGTAAATAGGTTGTAAATTTCCCCAAAAATAAACAAACCTTGTGATACACCATTACCTTTGCAGCTCCTTGTTTCAGGCCTATGAAAAAGGTTCTGCTGATCGATAACTATGATTCGTTCACTTGGAATCTTGTGCAGATTTTGCGCGAGTCGGGGCCGTGTTCTTTTGAGGTGGTCTGCAATGATGAGATTCTCCCTGGCGACTGCTCTATTTATTCGCACCTGTTATTATCTCCCGGACCTGGAATACCTGCGGAATCGGGCAACTTATTGCAAATCATCGAACAATGTTACACGCAAAAACCCATGCTGGGCGTTTGCCTGGGGCATCAGGCCATTGCTGAGGCAATGGGTGGCAGATTGAGGCGACTTGCAGAGCCCCTGCACGGTCAGAAGAGCGTGATACGGGTGAACGACCCTGTTCTCTTCAAAGGGTTTCCGGAAAAAATAACTGTAGGCAGGTACCATTCCTGGGTGGTTGACCCGGCCTATTTGCCACCGATGATGATGACCACTGCCACCGACAACCTGGGCGATATAATGGCTATGCGCCACAAATACCTGCCCGTGTTCGGAGTTCAGTTTCATCCCGAGTCAATTCTGACGCCTTTCGGCAGGCAGATGATTGTAAACTGGCTGAATACTGAGCCTATTGCAGCTCAAACCAACCCTTAGGCAGTCTCTGGCAAAGTATTCAGCAGAATATTTAATGACCTTTTGGGTCTGTTGCACCTTTGGCATGGTCAACGGGCTCCCTGACCAGCCACCAGGCCAGGGCCGAAAAGGCAACTGTAGCAGCGCAGATAATGAATGTCACGCCTTTGTCTGTTGCTTTACTGATGAACTCCCCTATGCCCAGGCTGGCAACCAATTGCGGCAACACTACCGACAGGTTAAACAAGCCCATGTAAAGTCCCATGCGAACCTGCGGAACCTTTTGCGACATGATAGCAAATGGAAGGCTAATGGTGGATGCCCATCCAATGCCAACAACAGCCATCATCACATAAAGCATAACCTGGTTTTTAGCAATAAATAGCACCCCGAGATAACCGAAAGCCATAATGGCAATGCTTGTGGCATGGACTTTAACACGTCCAAATCTGGCAGCCAGGGGTTCAAGGATAGTGGCAGGTATAATTGCCCCGACAAGGTTAAGGGTAAAAAAACTCCAGGCAATCAAGCGGCCAAGCGATAGGTCATCAAGACCGGGAATCCGGTCTTGCGCAAAGGCATACAGGTAGATAAACATTGTTTGTACGCCCACCCAGGTAAACGAATGGGCGGCAAGCACTTTCTGAAAACCCCTTATCCCGCTTTTCTCCGCCGACAACCCGTCTTCCTTTCTGAGCAAAGCCTCGGCGATGAGGATTAGTGTCAGGATAAATGCAAATATTTCAAACAAATGGAATGGTATGGGAGGCACGTGGGCCAGTCTTACAACCATAGCGTAAATGGCATAAAGCAAAAAGCCCCATAAAGGCCGGATTGATTTCAGAATTTCGGGCAGTGAAGCTTCACTCCTGATCTTGGTTTTTTCACCGGAAAAAGCATTTCCGGATAGGTTTCCGGGCTTGAGTGAATCTTCGGGTTTGCCTAAAATTCTGGGTTCTTTGATGAAGAAGGGCGGGATAACAGAAAACAACAGAACTAGAGCAGCACCTGAATAGATGAGAACGTAATTGTCAATAAGCGCTCCGATAAGGTAAGCGAGAACGCCAAAACTACCCGAGATGGTCTGCATCCAGGTATAGCCTTTTGTTCGGGCCCTGCCTTCAGGGGTTACATCGGCAATGATGCTGCGTGTCGGATTGAAGCTGATATTGATAGCCAGGTCTAAAGTTAGCGCCACGGCAATGGCAATGCCCAATATTCCACCGATCCCGAGAGCCTCTTTTATGACTCCAATATTGGGTAGGGCAAGGAGCATCAGTGCCGCCAGTATTCCTCCGATGATGATAAACGGTCTTCGTCGCCCATTCCAAAACCACACATTGTCGCTGATTACCCCGATAATCACCTGGCCTAAAATCCCTGCGAGTGGTCCGGCTGCCCAAACTAGACCGACATCATGTATATCCAGCCCGTATTTAGTGCTGAGAATCCAGCTCAGTGAGGCTATTTGCACCGAAAGGGCAAAGCCCATGGCAGTGGCCGGCAGGCTGAGAATGGCATAGAAAGTTTTGGTGAGTTTTTTTTGGAATTCAAGCATGGGTTCAATAAGTTAAAGATGAAACGTGCTATTGTTAATAAGCAAAACTATCGTTCAGAAGGCTAAATTTTTGTCTACTGTTGTAGCAACTCTCAAAAGTAATAAATAACCCGAGGATTGCTGGATTAATCATAACTTTGGTTTTTCGAAGGGCAGGTACACCTTGTCTACTAATTCATTGTATTCCTCTAAGCAGTCGCTGCTTGTGGTAATACCACCTCCGCTCTTGAACCACCACTGTCCACCGATATCCTCAATAAACCTAATCATGACAGCACTTTCGAGAGTCTCTCCGTCAAAATATCCGAATACTCCCGTGTAGTAGCCGCGGTCATAGTTTTCGGCCTGTTGAATGATTTCGACTGTTTTTTTCTTGGGAGCTCCGCTGACACTTCCGGCAGGCAGCAGGCTAAACAACATGCTCCCAATGTGCTGTTGCCACTGCGCCGGCAGAACACCTGTAATAGCTGTACTCACCTGCAACAGTTTTTTCGAATGAGTTTTGACCTCAGTGATGTAACGGAATTTTTCCACTTGCACGCCCAAGGCTATTCTGTTAAGATCATTGCGTATCAAATCCACAATGGTGTTGTGCTCAGCAGTTTCTTTCGGGTTGTCAAGTAACACCCTTTGAGCATCTGGCAATGAGGCGTCTATTGTACCCTTCATCGGGTGCGATTCGATACGGTTGCCGCAGATGCGGACGAATAATTCAGGCGAGAAAACGATAAACCTGTTGTGATAAAGCAACTTGTAGGGCGCCTGGCTATGGTAAAAGATTTCGTCAAAGGTCAGGTTGGTTTTCACTCTGGTCGGCAAAGTCAGATTCAGGAGATAGGAATTTCCGTAATGCAGGTTTTCCATTACCAGATCAAAAGCAGTCTTATATTCCTGAAAGGAAGGTGTTTTTTTTGAGAAACGAAACGATCTGAGCCGGCGCTCCGATTTCTGTTCTGCTTGGTTTGTAAAACCGTTAATATCAAATTTAACCAGATCGGGGTTGATGGCCGCCAACGGCAGCACAATGGGCTGATTTAACAAAAAATCGACTATAAACAGAAAAGGCACCCTGGCTCGGCCAAACTCGTTCATCAATAAGCATTGTTCCAAAGCAAGATTTCCAATCTCAATGGCCGGAGGAGGATATGTGGTGTATTGCCATTTCATTGCCAGGAATTGAAGGGGCAAAGAAATAAAAATCGCTTCTTTAAAATAAAAATTAAGTCAGAACAATGATTACTGAATGGTATAGGTATGTTCCGAAAAATGCCGTAAAGCTTCAGTATAGTATCAAGAACTATAATCCTAAAAATCTTTTAAATCATATCTTCACAAACACAACAATGTAGTTGTGACCCCACTTTTTGGCACATTTGGGACAAGTGGTGTAAAACACGTATGTATCTTGCATCTTATGTCCTTTCGCCTCGACCGATTTTTTGGCAAGCTTGATAAATTTCGGTGTATGCCGGTAATCTCCGTCGTACACCTTGCTGATAAAAGTGCCCGATATTTTTGTGTTGCAGGCGCCGGCAACCTCATGCACCACGGCAAAATAGTAATCCGACCTCCATGGAGACGGGTCTTTCGATATGACACAAAATTCTTCTACAGCCGGATCAGCTTTTGCATCCTGTATCATCTTCCAGGTTTGCCCCATCATTTTATTCATCGAAGAAGGTAACGGCATGTGCAAAAAGGTAGGAATCGATGCTTTCACAAAGGGTTTCTCGCTCCATTGGTGGATTTTATCCTCCCATGGCAAAGGATCAAACTCGGGACAGCAGATGACATCTTGGGTAATTGGTTGGCTCATAAGATTATGATTTGTGATTGCTAACAAAAATAGCAACTAAAACATGGAATGCAAAATATTTTTCATTATTTCAGAATAAAATTTTCAGCCCGCCAGGTCACTCAGTTGGTTTGCCTTTAGCAAATATTCTATATTTGTCAACAGATTCGCGGATACACCAACCAATACTCAATATTTTATGACCACAGATGAGATAAAGAACAGCCATAAGCTGCTCCATCAGCATCCTTACACTCTGAAACCGATTGACAAAGGTTACAACAACCGAACCTTATACATCAATCTGTCGGATGGGGTGATTGAGGAAAAACCCGTTAGCGAAGAAATGAAAGAAAAGTTTACAGGAGGTAAAGGCTTTGGCCTCAAACTGCTATGGGACGCAACCACTCCGACCACCCGCTGGAATGATCCTGAAAATGAGATCGTAATCAACACTGGTCCTATTTGCGGCATCACACAGTATTCGGGAACCGGAAAATCACTGGTTGTCACGATTTCGCCGCAGACTGATATTGTGATCGACAGCAATGTAGGTGGCTATTTTGGTCCTTTCATGAAGTTTGCCGGGTTCGATTCGCTTGAGATACAAGGAAAAAGCAAGAGCGAGGTCATAATTTTTATTGACGAAACACGTGCTGTGGTTGAGATTTATGAAGCCCCATACGATCTGGTCGACAGCCACCTGCTGTCCGAAGCACTGACCGAAATATTCGCTAATGATGAAAAGGATATGAAGAATGTTTCGGTGGTGTCATCGGGCAGTGCAGCTAGGACCAGCCTTATCGGTATGCTGAATTTTAGTTTCTACGATGTCAAGCGCAAAAAGGTCAGATTGAAACAAGCCGGTCGCGGAGGTATCGGAACGGTACTTTTCGACAAGAAGGTGAAGGCTATCGTCACAAAAATATCAGGTGTAAAAGGTAATCTGAACAATGTAATTGACCTTGAGGCGATAATGGAGCGCGGAAGGCGTTTCAACCGCGAGATGCGTGAGCTTGACGACAGCCAGGCCGAGATGCGCACAAAAGGCACCGCCCACCTTACCAACGTTATGAACGATTACGACCTGCTTCCCACTAATAACTTCAAGTTTGGTTCGCATCCTGACGGAGCTAAAATACATTCAAACGTATACAAAGAGAGGTTTACGCAGGGCGTTCCGGATGGCTGCTGGATAGGATGCAATATGTCTTGCACCAAGGGTGTGGACCATTATTTGGTTCGCACAGGCCCATATAAAGGAACCCATGTGCTGGTGGATGGTCCTGAGTATGAGACAGCCTCATCACTAGGCTCAAACGCCGGAATTTTTAATCCGGATTTTACCATTGAGGCCAACTTCTACTGCGATACCTATGGTATCTGCACTATTTCTTGGGGAACCATACTCGGATTTGTGATGGAGTGCTACGAGGCGGGCATACTCAATGAGGAACGAACCGGAGGTCTGAAGCTTAATTTTGGCAATGCAGACAGTGCCATGGAATTGCTGCACCAGCTGGCAAGAGGCGAAGGCTTCGGCAAAACCGCTGGGATTGGAGTCCGTAAAATGAAAGAGATGTTCATCGAAAAAGGCTGGGGCGACCCAAAATTCCTTTTTGATATTGCGATGGAAAACAAAGGTCTAGAGTATTCGCAGTATATCTCGAAAGAATCCTTGGCTCAGCAGGGAGGATATGCCATGACTAACAAAGGCCCTCAGCACGACGAGGCTTGGCTAATCTTTATGGACATGGTAAACAATCAGATACCTACATTTGAGGATAAGGCAGAGGCACTGCACTACTTTCCAATGTTTCGCACTTGGTTTGGACTGCAAGGATTATGCAAATTGCCCTGGAACGACGTGGAACCCGAAAATAATGCCGAAACCAGCGAACCAGCCAAGGTACCCGAACATGTTGACAACTATGTAACTGTGTACAAAGCCGTTACTGGAAAAGAGTTTGACAAGCACGAGATGATAAAGCAGAGTGAACGGGTTTATAATTTCCAGCGAATTTTCAATATTCGCCGTGGTTATGGCCTTCGGATCCATGATGCACAACCCTATCGTGCAGCAGGCCCAGTGACCGAGGAAGAATACCTCTCGCGTCAGGAGCGCTATGACAAACAGCTAGTTGAATTGGTGGGCCTTAACCCTGAATCGATGAGCCTGAAGGAAAAAATGGATGCTACCCGCAAATACCGCGAAGAGCGCTACGAGCAACTGCTCGATGCCGTGTACGAGCGAAGAGGCTGGACCAAAAATGGTGTTCCCAAAATAGAACATTTAAAGAAACTCGGCATGGACCTCCCTCAACTGATTGAAGTGGTGAAGGACCTGCAATAGATAGATACTTCATTAATACCTAGATCTGACTTCCGCACACCTTCTGTCATCGATGGCAGATTTGCGGAAGTTTTCACCTTAAGGCCATGCTTTATTTCTTCATCATCGGGATAACTGTGTTATTATCATCCTGCAATTTTAATCGCCAGGATTCTGAGCAGCAGACCCTCAAAATAATACACGCCGGAAGCCTCTCCTACCCTTTTCACCAGCTTGTGAATGCCTTTCGGGAGGAATACCCGCTTGTTAAAGTCCAGACAGAAAGCATTGGAAGTGTCGCCGGAGCAAGAAAAATCATTGACCTGAATTTCAAATGCGATATCTACGCTACTGCCGATTATACACTCATTGAAACTATGCTTTACCCTTCCTATGCCAGGTGGTATGTACCTTTTTCAACCAATGAGATAACGGTGGTTTTTACTGATAACTCAAAGTATTCTTCGGAAATAAACAGTCTCAACTGGGTCTCCGTGCTACTGAGGCCTGATGTAAGGTTCGGCCGGTCAGATCCTGATGCAGACCCCTGTGGGTACCGTACGCTGATGATGTGGAAACTGACCGGAAAATCAATTCAAGGAGACAGCTTATACGATAAGTTCTCAAAAAAAGATTTGCGATTCATCCGACCCAAAGAAGTTGACCTTCTGGCTTTATTGCAAACCGGCATCGTCGATTATGTTTTCCTTTACAGGAGTGTAGCTCAACAGCATGGGCTCAGGTACCTTAATCTTCCGGACAGTATAAACCTTGGAAATCCGTCACTGGGAGATTACTATCAGAAAGCAAATGTTAAGATAAAAGGCAATCGTCCGGATGAAATCATAACCAAACAGGGAGAATCGATCGTGTATGCCATAACTATACCCGAAAATGCACCCAACCCAACCCAGGCTGAGCTCTTCTTAAATTTTCTTCTTTATTCCGAGAAAGGCCGAAGTGTGATGGAAAAGGCCGGGCAGCCAGTGAGATTGCCTGTGACAAAAATCCTCCTTGATAGTATATATTCGAGTACCAAACAGTAACTTCCTGGTCTTTTGTATCATAGAGCTATTTTATGCTCTGTACCGGCTGACCTGCATCACCAGGGGAAAAATTGCCGCTGCCCAATAGCTGAACAGCGGCAAACATTTATGGAAAGATTGATGCTGAGCGGAAAACGGGACTCGAACCCGCGACCCTTAGCTTGGGAAGCTAATGCTCTACCAACTGAGCTATTTCCGCATTATTCATAAATTCGCCAACAAAATTAGAATAAAAAATCTTTACCGTTGAACAGGACTAAGATCTTTTACCTGTTAGTAGCATTTTTAGGAGGCATAGTGCTGTTATTCATCGTAGGCCCATTGCTGGGAATGGCTTTATCGACCACATCATCTCAGCTTTTTGCCACAGCCACTGACCGGCAGGTGATTGAAAGCATTGGGCTGACCCTTTGGGTTGCTATGATTGCTACCATCGTTCTGGCAGTGGCTGCTATACCCTTGGCATGGCTGCTTGCAAGAAAAAGGTTTCGCTTCAAGTCATTGGTGTCAGCAATCGTTGACCTGCCCATTGTCATTCCGCACTCGGCAGCCGGAATTGCCTTGCTCGGATGCGTTTCGCGCGATACAGCCATTGGCAGGGTGGCGTCGGCTGCAGGTATTGATTTTGTTGGAAGCCAGGCAGGCATTGCTTTGGCGATGGCGTTTGTGAGCGTGCCCTACCTGGTGAATGCTGCACGCGATGGATTTATGGGTGTACCCGAAAAGCTCGAAAAGGCTGCCAGAAATTTGGGGGCCTCGGAATCTAGGGTGTTTTTCAGTATTTCGTTGCCGTTGGCCTGGCGAAGTATAGTTAGCGGACTGGTGATGATGTTTGCCCGGGGTATGAGCGAATTTGGTGCAGTTGTAATCGTTGCCTACCACCCAATGATAACTCCCGTACTCATTTGGGAGCGATTCAACATGTTCGGTCTCACGTATGCAAGGCCGGTTGCCGTTGTTTTTGTCCTTATTTGTCTGCTGGTTTTTGTTCTGATCCGCTTATTCACCCGTAACAGGTATATGAATGGGAACGCTTAGCTGCAATAATATTTCAATCCATGCCGGAAGTTTTGGCCTCAAAAACATCAATTTCGGGGTAAATGAGGGTGATTATTTTGTTCTGCTTGGTCCTTCGGGGGCAGGAAAATCATTGCTGCTGGAAACCATTGCCGGATTTTTACAGCCCTCGTTCGGGAATATTTCCCTTGACGGAGAAGACATCACCAACGAAACTCCTCAAAGGCGGCAGGTAGGTTTATTATTCCAGGATTATGCATTGTTTCCTCATCTCACGGTAATTGCCAATATCAGGTACCCGCTTAAGGGCCTAAAACTCACCGCAGCTGAAAAAAAACATCGCATTGACAATATCTCACAAGAACTCGGGATTGGTCATCTGCTTCACAGGTATCCGGAAAATTTATCCGGGGGTGAAAAACAACGTGTTGCACTGGCAAGGATTCTGGTGTGTAAACCTTCGGTATTACTACTTGATGAGCCCCTGTCGTCGCTCGATGTGCAGTTGAGAAGCAGCGTCAGAAGCATGCTGCGCCAGCTGAACCGGCAAGGTCAAACCATCCTTCAGGTCACCCACGATTACGAAGAAGCTCGCATTCTGGCTAATCGGGTGGCTATCATCGAAAACAACACCATCGTGCAATGCGGAAGTCCTGATGAGGTTTTTCTTCATCCCCGCTCAGCCTTCGTTGCCAACTTTGTAGGGATCAGAAACTTTTTCAAGGGATGGTTGTCTCCGTCAGATTTACAGACAAAACCCTTCAAAACCGACAATGTCATTCTTCATGTTATGACTGATCAACCTGCAGGCAGCGGTTTTGTCGTTGTCAGGAGTGAGGATATCATACTTTCGCTTCACCCGCTTGAAAGCACAGCGGCTAACTCGCTTCCGGGAATTGTGAAAAGCAAAGAACAAGCCCGAATAGGTTATGAGGTGGTTGTAGATGCAGGAATAACCCTGGTGGCAACTGTTACTTCTGATTCTGTCAGTAGACTGAATCTCATACAGGGCCAACAGGTTTATTGTGGGTTTAAGGCTTCGGCAGTTCATTTTATCTCTGAGTAGCCTAAAAATCTGAATCGTGCAGATTTATAATGCTTTTATTGACAAATTGCACTAACTTTATAGCAGTTAAGTTTTCGATAACATCAAATTTATCCAATCATGACAACCGAAGAAACCATGGCAACACCAGCTGCTAAAGTCAAGAAAGTTCACAGTCATGCACACAACAGCGCCGTTTATGGCTTGGGGTTTATTGGCGCGGTGGTGTATTACATCATTACAGCCACATCGTTTTGGGGCGGTGTGCTGGGTGTGCTCAAAGCCATTGTATGGCCGGCATTTGTGGTTTTTGAGCTGATGAAATCGTTGGGAATGTAGAGGACTAACCCAAAAATAGCTAAGCAGTAAGGCAAGCCTGACAGGGGCATCAACGCAAGAGGGAAAACCTGCTCTCTAAAGTTTCCTGAACCACTGTAACATAGGTAATGGTACGGGTACTGCGTTGCCATCAAAATAAAGTCCGGCGAAGCCTAACTGGAATGCCCTGTCGGGCCTAGTCTGGAATCGCAACCCAGGCATAAGCATCGCAAACCCCTGGCGCTGTTTTGTAAGTTTGACGTCAAAATATGTACCTGTAAATCCATCATATCGTGTTTCGTACGTTTCATAGGTACCAATCCCCGGAGAAATAAATGAATCGAACACAAAGCTAAGATTCCAACCTGTTTTGTACATCCCCGCCACCGAAATTAATAATCGTCCTTGTGTCACGGGTTTGTCACTCTCCTTAAATCTTATCGCTCCGTACCCTGCCGAAAAGTTGACATTGGATCTGCGACTCCCGTGTGTGAGTACTCCGTAGGGCAAGAGGAGCCTCAATCCAGACCCGCCCCATGTGTCGGTACCTGCTAGAATGCCGGCCCCAACATTGAAATCATTTTTTACTTTTTTGCTGTATTTCAATGTACCGATCACAGGTGCTCCCGCCCAGGTGGTCATCAGGCCTGCGCCCACATTGTCGCTTATTCCAAATTGGGCATCCAATGTACCCAAGGTAAAAAGCATGTAGCTTTCTCCTTTGGCTATTGGCAATCCGTTTGTGGAAAGAAAATACCGGGTCGAAAATACCTCGCCCGCAACATATTCGTCTTTGGCATTCAACTCACGAGAAGAAATTTCGCGGATACTCCTTATCTCATGCCGAGGAATATACACCTGACCAAGGGTCTTGGTTTCAATTAAAACCTCACGTGCATCTTCCGACAGGATTTTTCCGGCAAAGGTTCGGCCGTCGCCCTTGGTTATCACTACCAGTTTTTCATTGGAAACGTCCTGGCCTGCGCTGACCTGAGTTTGCGCCTGGCTGGTAGTCAAAACGATAGAAAAAAAGAAGATCTGAGCAAGTATCTGACCTAAGAAACCAAAATTTTTCAGTTGCATAAAGGCAATTTTTACAAAAATACCGAAAAATATCAAACCTTAAAAGACTTTAGGCGAAAAATGCCGAAAACCTCCGGAATTATATCCTGGTCAAAGGTGCATGGAAACGAAAATTGTGCTTATGTACCTCAGGAAAGTGGTAAATCAGTATCGAGAATAACTTAGTAAACACATGCGGGATAATTTCATAATTTAGCAGCAAGGCTTTAGCTCATTGTGAACTAACCGCGCTCCCCAGTAATGAAAAATCAATTTTTATGAAAAAACGTTTTTCCCCCCTGACCTTACTTTTAGCTGCTTTGTTTGTCAGTCACTCTCTATTTTGTGGCCCGCTGGATGTCAGAAAATTTACATTAAAGAACGGACTGACAGTTTACCTGAACGAAGATCACAGCAAGCCGGAAATTTACGGTTCTGTGGTAGTTAAGGCAGGAAGTCGTAACGATCCCGAAGATGCCACCGGTATAGCTCATTATTTTGAACACATCATGTTTAAGGGCACCGACCTTATCGGTACAATCAACTGGAAGGCCGAGAAACTGTATCTGGACAGTATATCGATGTTATACGATAAACTTTTTCTAACTACTGAAGAAGATAAAAGAACAGACATCCAGAGGGAGATCAACCGTCTTTCGCTCAAGGCTGCTGCGTTTGCCATACCCAACGAGGTGGCCGATATGTTGCGGGATATAGGCAGCGAAGGGCTTAATGCCTCCACAAGTTTTGAGCAAACCCGTTACTACAATAGCTTTCCGGCCAACCAGCTCGAAAAGTGGATGGATATTTATGTAGAGAGATTCCGAAATCCTGTGTTCCGCCTCTTCCAGTCTGAACTTGAAACGGTATATGAAGAAAAAAATCTTTACAGCGACAGGCCGGTGCAGGCTATGATAGAGGACTTTCTGCAAACATTTTACAAAGACCACCCGTTTTCGAAACCTGTAATCGGAACCACCGAACATTTGAAAAATCCCAGGTTAAGCAAAATGATGGAGTTTTATCAAACCTGGTATGTAGCCAACAACATGGCGCTGATCTTATCCGGCGATTTCAAATCGGATGACATCATACCCATGATCGAAGAAAAATTTGGAATACTTCGCAGTGCCCCTTTGCCTGAGCTTACGCGTAACGAATTGGCCTCTTTTAAAGGAAGGGAGTTTAAGCAGGTACGCCTCACTCCGATACAGATCGGACTGATGGGTTTTCGCACCGTTGAAGCCAGCCATGCAGACCAGCTTGCTTTTGAGATCGCTTCCAAACTCCTTATAAACAGTGGCGGCACGGGAATTCTAAATAAACTGGTGATGGATAATAAATTGATGACAATACAGGCGATTCCATTGCAGGCAAGTGATCATGGCAGCTATATCGTGCTTTTCATGCCAAAGGTTATAGGGCAGTCATTTAGCTCTGCCGAAACTTTGGTGAATGAAGGACTGAGTAAGCTGCGGCGTGGCGAGTTTAGCGACGAGTTGCTCCAGGCGGTCAAACTCGAATTTCGTAAAGAAGCCATGCGTGAGCTGGAAACCACCAGCAGTCGCACCAACATACTGACTGAATTATTCATTACCGGCAAGCAATGGCACGATCACCTGAAAGACATTGAAAGAGCTGAAGAAATTTCTAAGGAGGATGTGATGCGCATAGCTAACACTTATCTCGGGTCTGATCATCTGGTGTATCAGTCGAAGATGGGCTTCCCCAAAAAAGACAAGCTGCAGAAGCCCGACTGGAAACCTGTCTTGCCCCAGAATACCGAAAAGAAATCAGAATTCAACCAGTTATTATCAGCAAAGGGTACCCCTTTTCTGGCTCCAAAATTTATTAGGTTCGGCCAAGATGTTAGATTCGAACCATTGGCTCCGGGCTATGAACTTTATTATACTCAAAACCCTTACAACGAAATATTTACGTTAACAATAGATATTAATGCCGGTGAGTTTAAAGACAGGTTGCTTCCAAGTGTTGCGGGATACATGAACCTTGTGGGGACCGTTGAAAAACCTTTCTTAAAGTTCAGACAGGAGTTGCAAAATTTGGGTTCTACCCTTTCATTTACCTCAGGCGAAAATAATTTTACCATAAGCATTGAAGGTTTCGAACACAACCTTGCGCCAACTCTTAAGCTGCTGAATGAAATCTTGACCCAGCCCGCAAAAGACGATAAGCAGCTGCAAAAATTTGTGCAAAGCATCCAGGCCAACAACCGCACCCGCCGAAACGATCCGGCTGCTATTGCAGATGGACTCAACCAGTTTGCTTTATTTGGCGAAAATGCAGCCTCCAGGCGCAACATCACCCTGGCTGAAGCAAAAAAACTTGAAAGCAATCAACTTCTGGCAGCTTTTAAAGGTGTTCTGAAGTACAATGCTAATTTACTCTACACAGGCAATACACTCCTGGCAGATTTGAGAAAAATACTAATGGAAAACCTAACATTCAATCAGTCGCCATTAAAAGGCGAGTTTTTTGAACCTGCTCTAAACAGTTTTGATTCAAAGACTATATATGTACATCAAAATCCCAAGGCAAGACAAAGCAACCTGTATTTCTATGTCAAGGCTAATTCGCTGAGCGAGGATGAAAAGGTTCTTGCCTATGCCTTCAATGAGTATTTCGGAGGAAGTATGAGTTCGCTGGTGTTCCAGGAAATCCGTGAATTCAGGTCACTCGCCTACACCGCAAGAGCTACTATGCGCATACCATTTCATATGGAAAATCCTGCATACCTGACAGGCTACATCAATACTCAGAGCGATAAGACCATTGACGCCATCGATGCCATGAGCAACCTGATCCTTAATATGCCTCAGAAGCCCGACCGCATGCAAAGCATCCTGAACGATTTGCTGCAATCGATACACACTTCTCAGCCGGGATTCAGGCAGCTTAACACCACTGTGGCACGCTGGCGCATGCAAGGCTATGAAAACGATCCGCGCGAGCATCGGTATGCTTTATATAAAAACTTAACCTTTGACGATATAGTTAATTTCTACTCGAAGCAAATCAAGGACAAGCCTTTGCAAATCTCCGTGTCGGGCAATTTGCCGGAAAAAGACCGGAACAAATTATCTGCATATGGTCGTGTCGTAGAAATGAAATTCGACCAGTTTATTAAAGAATAGATAAAAAGCTGCAAAATACCTGGGACCTGCATGGCGGTCACGAAATGGTATGAGTGTCGATTTATAAACTAATTTTGCACACAGCCCGTTAACGCTGTTCTGCATGATAATTGCACTCATCAGGAAAGAACTCAACTCTTTCTTCTCATCCTTGACCGGATATCTAGCCATTTCAGTGTTTTTAATAGTTACCGGACTATTTTTGTGGGTTTTCCCCGGTCAATACAATATTGCAGACTATGGGCAATCCAGCCTTGAAGGACTATTTACGATAGCACCGCTCGTATTTTTAATATTGATACCTGCTATCACCATGCGTCTCCTGGCCGAAGAGCGTAAGTCGGGAACCATGGAACTCCTTCTGACTCGCCCAATCAGTGATTATCAGCTTATCTTCTCCAAATTTCTGGCCGGATGGACGGTGTCATTACTGGCTATTTTGCCTACTATGATCTATTTCCTGTCAGTATGGCTGCTTGGGTCTCCCCAGGGAAATATCGATACGGGAGCCACCCTGGGGTCATATCTTGGGTTATTGCTGCTTGCTGGCTCTTTTGTTGCAATTGGAGTGTTTTGTTCGGCAACGACCTCAAACCAGGTGGTTGCCTTCATCCTGGCATTCTTACTGAGCGCTTTTCTTTTCGTGGGATTCGATCTGATCCATACCCTCCGGCTCTTCGGTCGAAGCAGCTATTTCCTGCAACAACTCGGGATGAATGCCCACTTCACTGCATTAAGCAGGGGTGTAATCGATTCAAGGGATGTGATCTACTTTGTCAGCATAATCGCCCTGTTTATACTACTTGCCAAGTTGTGGCTCAGTAGCCGGAAATGGCAATCTGCAGCCGCGCCGGCATTAAGCAGTCA
The DNA here is from genome assembly GCA_037445555.1 of Lentimicrobiaceae bacterium. Lineage (GTDB taxonomy): Bacteria > Bacteroidota > Bacteroidia > Bacteroidales > JAAYJT01 > JAAYJT01. The sequence goes on along the minus strand of JBBIKG010000001.1, from coordinate 161,147 downwards.
CACATCTCTTTCTGTCAGATCTGTTAGTATCCTGTGGTTTGCAGGGTTCTTAGTTTTAATTAGTTTTATACACATTGCAGGCCAGAAGGCAAACATACGTTTTGACCTTACCAGCGAAAGACGCCACACACTTTCACCGGTCACAAAGGCCCTGATACGTGATGTTCGGGAGACGATGGTATTCAGGATTTACCTCGATGGCAATTTCCCCGCCGGATTTGTGCGTTTACGAAACAGTGTGCGCGAAATGCTGGATGAATTGCATTCTCATAACAACCTTATCCGTTATGAACTGATCGATCCGTTGGCGAATGAGAAACAAGGCAAAACAGACACCTTGCAAAAATATTTGTTCAGCCAGGGGCTTACCCCTTTCCAACTGAACGTAACTGCATCCGGGCAACAGAAAACCCAGGTGATTTATCCCGGGGCCATCGTAAGTTATCAAGGCCGTACTGCTACCCTGGAGTTCCTTTCGGCGCAGCTCGGCCAGCAGCCTGATGCAGTCATAAATAAGTCCGTTGAGAATCTGGAGTACAAACTGGCGATTACCATTAAAAAACTCTTAAACACAACCAAACCGCGTGTGGCTTTTATTCAGGGGCACGGAGAGCTGACACCATGGCAGTTGGCATCGGCACAGGAAATTCTTGGCGAGTTTTACGAAACCGGATTTGTTACACTGGATGGAGCGATAAGCAGCCTGCTGAGTCGTTCGGCTGAAGTAAGTCCGGGCATATGGTTACCGAGGTACGCAGCCATTGTGATTGCCAAGCCAAGATACCCATTCAGTGAAGCCGACAAATATGTTATAGATCAATATATCATGCACGGAGGCAAGGTGTTTTGGGCTTTGGATGCGGTGTCAACAAGCATGGACAGCCTGCAGGCAGCCGGGCAAACATTGGCCTTGCCTCTCGAAATCAATCTTACCGATCAATTGTTCCGTTATGGTGTGAAGCTTGGCAGTACGCTGCTAATGGACCTAACAGCTCTACCGATTCCGATTGTAACGGGAACGGTCGGCAATCAGCCTCAGTTTACACCCTACCCATGGTATTATTTTCCTCTGTTGTTCCCAGCATCCGATTTTCCACTGGTAAAAAATATCAATGCAAGCATTGGTCATTTCATAAGCCCAGTTGAGGTTGTAGAAACACCGGGTGTCAGCACCAGACATCTTCTGACCACTTCAGGGTATACCCGTATGCAGACAGTTCCCGCCATGATCTCACTGGAAATATTAAAACGCGATCCGGTTCAAAGCGAATTCAACGCCGGGCGAATCCCAGTAGCAACTCTCCTTGAGGGGAACTTCAGGTCCTTGTGGGCAAATCGCCTTCCGCCAACGGCAGGATTGAACGATTACCGGCATTTGACTGAAAGTTTCCCTTCTGCCATGATAGTGGTGGCCGATGGTGATATTGTAAGAAATCAGGCAAGTTCAACCCAGTCTTTTCCTTATCCGCTTGGCTATGATCATTTTTCAGGCCAGCAATACGGAAACAATGATTTTTTTCTCAACGCCATAAATTATTTTGCCGACGAGTCAGGCATTATAGGTATCCGGTCACGTAATGTACTGTATCGCAAACTAGACACACTTTCGTTCAACAAGAATAAAGCAGCCTGGCAAATTCTTAATGTTGCATTACCTGTGCTGCTGCTGATAGCATTTGGAAAAGTGGCACATTGGATAAGGATAAATAAATTTACCCGCAAATAAATCATCTGTAAGACATGATACAGTAAGGGGGCGAACGATGCCCACCTCCTGCGATTATAATTATTTACGTTTCAGTTCGAGAGCGACTTGCCCAGAATGAGACCGTTGTCAGAAAAGACTACAATTTCAGAGCAATCCCTAAATTCAGGTAAGCTATACCATAACCAAGCTCCACCATAGCACCTATTTTTTCGGAAAAGTAATACCTACCCCCGACAAAGCCGGCGTAAACAACCGAACTTGTGGCAGCACTACCGACTGACCAGCTCGGATCGCCGAAGTATTTTGAAGAGACAATGTTGTACCCGAGCAAAACGCCCGCATAGGTATCAAATTTTTCGATGAGCGGGTAGTGGAATGCGCCTCGGGCACCAAGAATAAAATTTGTATAGTTCCAGCCATAGGATCCTCCCAAATAGGGGCTCTCCCATTTAGCCGCTGATAAACCGAGATACCCTCCAAGCCCGATGCTTCCTTTTTCAAGCACTCCATCCATGAAGCCTAACTCAAATGAACCGGAGATGGGGGGAATTTTTGTGTGATAATACGAACTGGCATAAAGGGTAGAACCAATTCCTATGCCAACATTTACCACTTTGTCTCCTTTTAAGAAAATTGGGTTCTGAGCCATGAGGCCCGTGAAGAGGAATAATGCCAGAATTAGCGTAGCAGTCTTTTTCATAGCGGTAATTTTTTAATTAAAATATTTTTTACAAAATATTGGGCCAAATTAGCACAAAATCAAAAAATTTGTACATCCCGATGTGTTGATTTAACAATTTATTTACATACGATTTAACCAAAAAGTGAGGGCGGCTTGCCGGAAATCGGCAAGCCGCCCTCAAAATACAATTGACTTCTAAAATGCCAGAATCGGGGAAAATAGTTTACACAAGGCCTTGGGCAAGCATGGCATCGGCAACCTTCACAAACCCACCCACATTGGCTCCATTCACATAGTTGATATACCCCGTGTCTTCCTTGCCGAATTTGACACAGGTTGCATGGATGTTTTTCATGATCTGGTGCAGTTTGGCATCTACTTCTTCGCGGCTCCATGACAAGCGCATCGAGTTCTGCGTCATTTCGAGGCCCGAGGTGGCCACTCCGCCTGCATTAGCTGCCTTGCCGGGGCCATATAGAATACCTGCTTTGATATATTCTTCGATGGCTTCGGGAACCGATGGCATATTGGCGCCTTCGCTTACTACGAAACAACCGTTTTTGATCAGGTTACGTGCTTCTTCACCATCCACCTCGTTTTGTGTGGCACAAGGCATTGCCACTTCGCATTTCACCACCCATGGCCGTATGCCTTCGTGGTACTCCCCACCAAATTTGTTGATGTATTCCTTAATTCTTCCCCGACGGACGTTTTTCAGGTCCATAACCCACTTAAGTTTTTCATTATCAATACCCTTAGGGTCATAGATAAATCCATCGCTGTCGGATAATGTAACAACTTTACCACCCATTTCTGTAACCTTTTCGGTAGCAAACTGTGCAACATTGCCCGAACCTGAAACAGTAACAATTTTCCCCTTAAGCGAATCTCCACGGGTTTTGAGCATTTCTTCGGCAAAATATGTGGCGCCATACCCGGTAGCTTCGGGCCGTATCAGGCTGCCTCCCCACTCGCGACCTTTGCCCGTGAACACTCCCGTAAATTCGTTCCTCAACCTTTTGTACTGCCCAAACATGAACCCCACTTCACGACCACCCACACCAATGTCACCGGCGGGAACGTCAGTATCAGGCCCGATATGGCGGAAGAGTTCATTCATGAAGCTCTGAGTGAATTTCATCACCTCGTTATCGGTCTTGCCCTTGGGATCAAAGTCTGATCCACCCTTTCCGCCACCCATTGGCAAGGTTGTCAGGCTGTTTTTAAACACCTGCTCGAATGCCAGAAACTTCAGGATGCCGAGGTTTACCGTTGGGTGAAACCTCAAACCACCTTTGTATGGGCCAATGGCACTGTTCATCTCGATGCGGAATCCGCGGTTGATCTGCACTTCGCCTTTGTCGTCGAGCCAGGGTACCCTGAACATGATGACACGCTCAGGTTCGGCAATGCGTTGTAAAATCTTGGCGTGTTTGTACTTAGGATTTTCTTCGATGTAGGGTAAAAGTGATTCAGCTACCTCTCGAACTGCCTGATGGAATTCTAACTCTCCGGCATTTTTCGCAATAATCGGAGCCATAAAGTCGTCCACTAGTTGTTTTAATACGTTACTTGTCATAAATCGATGGTTTTTAGGTGATTAAACGGTTGTGCCTGCCGCAATAATAATTAAAATCTTAATACCTCAAGCCCTTCGTACTTCCTTTTTTACATTTTTCGAAAAAAAACATAAGCGAGCATTTTAATTATATATGTATATTTAATGATATTATATTTCTAACAATTTGGCTGACACCGCACTACGATATGCAGCATAGTTAAAAGACCTTTTTCGGTAATTTCGTTCAAGCAGAAAAGCGTTGTAAGACAAATACTTTATATTTTTAGAGAAAAAATGCAGGCCTGTTAATGACTGTTACGATATAAACAAGGGATTGGAATAAACGAATCAGAAGTATATGAATTTCCAGCAACCAATAAATGTAAGCAAGGAAGAACTCGAAAAATTATTGTTTGAACGCCGGGAAAGACTCAAGGAGCTTGCTGCCATAAACCGGACTACAGAAATATTAAAGGAAAACAAACCGCTCGAGGAAACCCTTCAGCATATTTGCATGATCCTTCCCTCGGCTTGGCAATATCCCGAGTACACCACGGCGCGCATCCGGTTTGATAATAAAGAATACCGCTCGGCAGAGTTTGAAGAATCACCTTGGGTACAATATCAGTCGTTTAAGACGATCGACGAAAAGACAGGAGCTATTGAAGTATTCTACACGCGTAAATTCATGGATTTCGATGAAGGCCCCTTCATGAAGGAAGAACGAATGCTGATCGAAAACCTTGCCAATATCCTCACCGGGTATCTCAATAGTGTATCGGCCAAAGCCATCCTTAACAGAAGTCTTACTGATGACACTCTGAAGCCATCGGTGCCGATACGAAAATCCTTGCTTCCGCCAAGCAAGCAGCTCCTGCAGCGATTCCTGAATAAAAACAACTCAAACCGTGATGTGTACCACGACCTTATGCCTTTCAAGGTTCGAGAGATCCTGCTTGTAGCTAATCTCTACGATGCTTACAGCATTGAACGCGAAGGGAGGTTTTCAGAACATGTTCTTGGCGAATATGCCCAGCTCAACCTCACCTCGGTGCCACGCATCACCGGGGTTTCCTCAGCAGATGAAGTGTTTCACGAACTTAATTCGAAACACTACGACATGATCATTTTCATGATCGGGGTGGATAAAAAACAACCTGTGGAGCTGAGCCGAAAGATAAAAACAGAATTTTCGTATATTCCGATCTATTTTTTGCTTAACGGCAACCGGGATATTGAATATTTCGCCGACCAGAAGAAAATCTGCCCGTTTATTGACCGGCTCTTCGTGTGGAATGGCGAATCGCAGGTTTTCTTCGCAATGATAAAACATCTTGAGGACCGTATCAACGTAGAGAATGATACCCGGGTGGGTATGGTGCGTGCCATTGTCCTGGTCGAAGATAGTCCGCAGTACTATTCCAGATATCTCCCGATACTGTACAATATAGTGATGGAACAGACCAAGCGAATCATTGATGATGTGAGTACAGATGAATTGTACAAAGTGCTCCGTATGAGGGCCAGGCCTAAGATTCTGCTTGCCTCCGACTACGAGGAGGCTGTCGAGATACTGGATAAATACCGTGAATTTCTCCTTTGCCTGATCACAGATGTTAAGTACGAGCGCGCCGGAAGGCTCGACGAGAATGCCGGTGTAAGCCTAGCGTCCTATATCAGGCAACGAAAACCCGAGCTGCCAATAGTAATACAATCGTCGGATGCTGAAAATGCAAACTTGGCTTATGAGCTGAAAGCCACCTTTATAGATAAGAATTCAGAGAGCCTCACGCAGGATTTTCGTTCCTTCATTGCACACTATCTTGGGTTTGGCAATTTTATTTACCGTAATGAGTCAGGAACGCAGATTGCTGTGGCCAAATCACTGCGCGAATTTGAATCCCATCTGCAAACTATTCCCGACGAGTCACTGCTTTATCATGCCCGCAAGGATCATTTTTCGCTGTGGTTGATGGCTCGCGGCGAGATCCAAGTGGCTAAGATCATTAACCCGTTGAAAGCGCATGACTTCGACTCGCCTCAGAGCCTGCGTGCTTACCTGATCGAAGTAATCCAACAGTTCAGAAACGAACAGAACCGCGGAAAGATCATTCCCTTCGAAGAATCGGCAATACCCGATGAATCAAATATCGTGAGCCTGATGGATGGGTCGCTTGGCGGAAAAGGCAGGGGGGTGGCATTTATCAACACGTTGATTTTCAACTATAACTTTTACCAGCATATTCCCAATATTCATGTACGGGCTCCTGTCACCCTGGTCATCGGAACCACTGAATTTGAATATTACCTGGAGCGGAACAATTTGCATAAAGTAGTGTTCGACGGGGTTCCGTACGAAGAGATTAAACGTATCTTTATCGAGGCCAGGCTTACCGAGACGCTTATGAAGCGTCTTAAGATTGTCCTCAGGCACCTCCGCAAGCCTATTGCAATCCGCTCCTCAGGCCTTTTCGAGGACAGTCTGACTCAGCCTTTTGCGGGAATTTTCGAAACCTATCTGCTTCCAAACAACCATCCCGACCTCAACATGCGTGTTGAACAGGCTGCCAATGCCATTAAGCTAGTGTATGCCTCCGTGTATTCACCAGTGGCGAGAGGATATATCGAAGCCGTAAATTATCGGCTCGATGAAGAGAAGATGGCCGTGGTGCTGCAGGAAGTAGTAGGAAATCGATTTGGTGACTACTTCTATCCCCATGTGAGCGGTGTCGCCCAGTCGTACAATTATTACCCTTTTGCCCACATGAAGCCCGAAGAAGGTTTTGCTATCGCTGCCCTGGGACTTGGCAAGTATGTGGTTGAAGGAGAAAAAGCTTATCGGTTTTCGCCTAGGTATCCCGACACTGAGATTAATTCACCAAAAGACCAGTATTTGAATTCACAGGTCGATTTTATTGCTGTGGACCTTCGCAAAAAGAACCCTGCACTACTTGAAGGGGACATGGCAGGGCTGGCAGTCCTCCCTGTAAGTGAGGCGGAGGGACATGGCACTCTTAAGCATCTGGCATCGGTGTATGACAATAATAATAATCGCATCACTCCAGGGTTGTCAGCCGCGGGTCCCCGCATCATCAATTTTGCCGACATCCTGAAATACAACTATGTTCCCCTGGCTAAAACCATCGAAACAGTGCTCGATGTTGTGAAGGAAGCGCTGGGTTCACCGGTTGAAATAGAATTCGCGGTAGATCTGAACAAGGACAGGGATATGCGGGCCTCGTTCTATTTGCTGCAGATAAAACCCTTGATCGGCGCTGAACAAGATTATAACATCAATCTCCAAGACATTAAGCCTGAAGAGCTCATACTTCGATCTGACAGGTGTATGGGTAACGGGTTGATTGATTACATCACCGATGTTATTTATGTCGACCGCCATGTGTTTGATAAGAGCCAGACAATTGTAATGGCCGAAGAAATTGACCTCCTCAATCGCCAAATGATTGAAAACGACCGTAAATATTTGCTCATTGGGCCAGGACGATGGGGAACCCGTGATCGGTGGATCGGGATACCCGTGGCATGGCCCCAGATATCCAATGCCAAAGTCATCGTGGAAACCAGCCTCGACGGATTTCCTTTGGACGCGTCTTCCGGTTCGCATTTTTTCCACAACGTCACTTCGATGAATGTGGGGTATATCTCATTGCCTTTCGACAGCAGCGGAAATTTCCTCAGGTGGGAAGTTCTGGACTCGCAGCCATTAATCCAGAGCACCAAATATTTCAGGCATGCTCGGTTTGAGAAACCTCTTAAAATACGTATGGACGGAAAGCAAAGGCTTTCGCTGGTGACGCTCGACTCATAACATATTAATTATCTGACTATTGCACCGGCACTGGTCTTTTCTACGCGGTTTATTTGGAATGTTTTTAAATAGAGGGTGTTGCCATTGTTCAATTGCAACATTTAATACTTTTAAGCCCTAAAACCTTCCATTATGCGTATCGCACGAATCTCTGCTAACCGGCCCGAAATATCAGGCGATTCGGTTGATGTTCGGTTACTCAACCCACTCATTACCAAGTACAGGCACAAAAAAGGGAATGTCATTCCTTTGCTTCAAGGTACACAGGATATTTTTGGCTATCTGCCCCGTGAAGCCTTCATAAAAATTTCAGAAGAAACAGGTATTCATTTAAGCAACCTTTACGGAGTAGCTACCTTTTACGCTCAGTTTCGGTTGCACCCGGTAGGAAAACATATCATCAAGGTATGCCATGGTACTGCTTGTCATGTTCAGAATGCCAACGCCATCACCGATGCTATACAGGAATCGCTAAAAATTAAGGATGGGGAAACTACTGAGGACAGACTGTTTACGCTTGAATCAGTAGCCTGCCTGGGATGTTGTTCGCTGGCTCCTGTAATGATGATCGGCGAAGAGACTTACGGTAAACTAACCGGCAGCGAAGCGGTGAAAATAATCAAGAACCTCAAGATCAGGGAAAATAACTAGCCCAGCGCAAGTTATTGCTGCATTTGTGAAAACAAAAAGCTGAAGCATACCAAAAATAAAATTCGTGGTATATGCAAAAAACACAAGTCATCGTTGGATTGGGAAGCTGCGGAATAGCTGCCGGAGCAAACAAAACCTTCCAAAAAATCAGAAGCCTCATGGAGGCAGATAAGCTCGACATAGAATTGAAGAAAACGAGCTGCGTGGGAATGTGTTATCGCGAACCGCTAGTCGAAATTATTGACCAGTGGGGTTCGATGCTTTATGGTGACGTAAACGAGGAGAGGGCAGTTGAGATCATTGAAAAGCATATCAATCAGGGCAACCCGCTGAAGGAATATGTTGTAAAAACAGACCTATTCCCTACCGTCGACAACACGTTTATCGATGGACAAGTGAAGATTGCCCTTCGAAATTGCGGACATATTGACCCGGAAAGTATTGACGAGTACGTATTTAAAGGCGGGTATGCCGCCCTAGCCAAGATTTATGCAGACAAGATTGCTTCACAGGAAATTATTCAGTACATTCTGGATAGCGGTCTTCGTGGGCGCGGAGGCGGAGGATTTCTAACAGGGTTAAAATGGCGGTTTGCTTCCAACAGCTCCAGCGAGGAAAAATACATCATCTGCAATGCCGACGAAGGCGACCCGGGAGCTTTTATGGATCGTTCGCTCCTGGAGGGCGACCCGCATTCGGTAATTGAAGGAATGATTATCGCTGCTTATGCTATTGGAGCATCCGAAGGAGTGATCTATTGCAGGGCCGAATATCCACTGGCGATAAAACGATTGAATATTGCCATCGAACAGGCAAGGGGAAAAAAATTCCTCGGCTATAATGTTGCCGGCATACAAGATTTTAATTTCGATATCAGCATCAAAGAAGGCGCTGGAGCCTTTGTTTGCGGAGAAGAAACGGCGCTGATCGCCTCGGTCGAAGGTAAGCGGGGCATGCCGCGCAAACGCCCCCCCTTCCCTGCCGTATCGGGATTATGGAAGAATCCAACCAATATCAACAATGTCGAAACCTTTGCCAACATTCCGTGGATTTTACTTAACGGGGCCAACGCATTTGCCAGCTACGGCACTGAAAAAAGCAAGGGAACCAAAGTATTCGCCCTCGCCGGAAAGATCCAACGCTCCGGGTTGGTTGAAGTACCCATGGGCATAACCATTCGTGACATCATCTTCAAGCTTGGAGGAGGCATAAAAGACAATAAGCGCTTCAAGGCCGTTCAGCTCGGAGGGCCTTCGGGTGGTTGCATACCTGAATATCTCAGCGATACGCTCATTGACTACGACTCGGTAAATGCCACCGGCGCCATTATGGGTTCCGGCGGCATGGTGGTGATGGACGAATCGACCTGCATGGTTGATGTGGCCAGGTTTTTCCTTGACTTCACCCAAAAAGAATCATGCGGCAAATGCACATTCTGCCGAATAGGCACCAAGCGGATGCTTGAAACCCTTACCCGCATCACTGAGGGAGATGGAAGGGAAGGTGATATTGAGCTGCTCGAAGATCTGGCTGATAAAATCAAAGAAAACTCACTCTGCGGGCTCGGACAAACGGCACCAAACCCGGTGTTGACGACCATACGCTATTTCAGAGACGAATACATGGCCCATATTCGAGACAAGAAATGCCCGGCGCTCGTTTGCAAGAAACTTATCACCTACAAAGTGAATCCCGATACCTGTACCGGTTGCACCGTATGTGCCAAGAACTGCCCGGCTGATGCCATCAGCGGCGATCGGAAACAGATTCATTACATCAATCAGGAAACCTGCATTCGTTGCGGTGTGTGCTACAGTAAATGTAAGTTCGTTGCTATTGTCCTTTCCTGAACAGATATTAATACAATACATGTTAATTTCTTTGACCGACTCCAGAGTTTAATAGTTTCAAACAGTCACTGCTACCCAAAAACTAAATATGATGACCGAACGCGTTAACATAATACTCAATGGCGAAAAAGTTGAGGGGCACAAAAACGAGACCATTCTGCAACTGGCGCAGCGCCACGGCATTTATATTCCAACACTCTGCCACGACCCACGGCTTGAACCTTACTCATCGTGCTATGTGTGTGTGGTCGAAGTTGAGGGAATGCGCAATATGCAACCCTCCTGCAGTACCCTCCTGAACGAAGGCATGGCGATACATACTGATAATGAGAAAACCCGCGCGGCGCGTAAGGCAGCCCTCGACCTGCTGCTTAGCAACCATTATGCCGATTGTATTGGTCCCTGCAAACAGACTTGCCCGGCAGGCGTTGATGTTCAGGGCTATATTTCTATGATAGAAAAAGGAATGTACAGCGAAGCAGTCGCAATAATAAAGGAAACCAATCCGCTGCCAGCGGTGTGCGGCCGGGTGTGTGTACGACCTTGCGAGGTGGCATGCCGGCGAAACCTTCTCGACGAAGGCGCCGCCGTAGGCATCGACTACCTAAAACGATTTGCCAGCGATCGTGACCTAGAATCGACTGAGCCTTACAAACCTTTATTAAAACCTTCGACAGGAAAAAAAGTAGCCATCATCGGGGCAGGCCCGGCAGGCTTGTCGGCTGCCTTTTTTCTACGAAAAGAAGGACACGGCGCGGATATCTTCGAAGCAGCGCCAAAAGCCGGGGGCTGGTTGCGCTATGGAATTCCGGAATACCGCCTTCCAAACGACCTTCTTCAAAAAGAAATCGATGGCATCACCAAACTGGGTGCGCGCATATATTATAACCAACGTCTGGGCGACAACATAAGCTACGAAACCTTACGGAACGACTTCGATGCTGTAATACTTGCCATCGGGTCACAAAAGGGCACCCACGTGGGATGCGAGGGCGATGACGCTGGGAACGTGCTGTCAGGGATCGATTTTCTGAAACAAATGGAACTCACCGGCCATAAAATGGACTTCAGAGGCAAAACTGTAGCGGTGGTAGGTGGCGGAAATACGGCCATGGATTGTTGCCGCACAAGTATCCGGTGTGGGGCTTCCAAAGTTTATGTAATCTACAGGAGAACCGAGAACGAAATGCCGGCCAACCCCATTGAAATACACGAATCGAAACTAGAAGGGGTTGAATATCTGTTCTTAACGAATCCCGTCAAAATAAATAAAGACGAGCAGGGTCTGATGAAATCAGTGACATGTATCAGGATGGAACTTGGTGAGCCGGATGCATCCGGACGACGACGCCCATTACCGATGGAAGGGTCGGAATTTGATATCGAACTAGACTATATGCTAGCCGCCATTGGTCAAAAAACCGACGTGAATTTTATCGACGACATAAACACGTATAGCAACAGCGGAAAGCTGGCGGTCAATAAATGGGGAGATATTGTTGCGGAAAAGAACACCTTACAGACGGGTATTCCGTCGGTGTTTGCAGCCGGCGACGGAGTTACCGGACCGGCCACACTTATCGAAGCCATTGCCCAGGCTCGAATAGCCGCTCACAGCTGTAATCAATACTTGCATGGATTACCCGTGACACCCATGCCTAAAGAATTCCTCAGCAAAAAAGACAATTTTAAAGAACAAAAAAGCGAAGAATACAAAGGACTTTACCAGAAACAGCATAGACATGAAATGCCCACCTTGCCCCCTTACGAAAGACTTAATTTTAGGGAGGTTGAGCTGGGATACGAGAACGGACAGGAAGCATCTTCCGAAAGCCAGCGATGTCTGGAGTGTGGATGTGTAGCATATTTCACCTGCGACCTTAAAAAACTAAGCACTGATTACACTGCTGAGCAGAAGCGTTATGAGGGGGATTATAAAGAACACCCGGTCGATTACAGGCACCCGTATATCGAAATTGACAATAACAAATGTATTCTGTGCTCCAGATGTGTTCGAATCTGCGAACAGGTGGTTGGGGCCTCGGCTCTTGGACTGATCAATCGCGGGTTTGATACTTATGTAGCCCCCAGCATGGGTCTTCCGTTACAGCACACCACTTGCGAGTCGTGCGGACTGTGCCTGTCGGCATGCCCCACCGGAGCATTGACTGAAAATGTACCATTCAAGCCGGGTCCTGTAAATACGGATGAAGCCGACACTATCTGTACCTATTGCTCAATAGGTTGCAATCTTACCCTGCAGCATCGCGACGGATTTATTATGCAGGCTGCGGGAAAGCCAGGATTAGTGAATAAGGACGCCAACATCTGTCGCTTCGGCAAATTTGGATACCGCTATATCAATCACCAGGGTCGGATTACCCAGCCTATGCTCAAAGTGAACGGAGACTTCAGACCAATCAGTTTTGAGGATGCATATGAACTAATAGCTGAGAAAATCAAAGCTGTGGAACCTGACCAAAATGCGTTTTTTGCAGGCGCCCGCTTAACGAATGAAGAACTTTATCTGATCCAGAAATTGGCCAGGGTTGGAGCAAAAACCAATAACATCAGCAGTTTTCATTACCTCGGACGAGGCCAGGGATATATTTGGAATTCAAGAGCCAACACTTCGTTTGACGAGTTGGAAGGTGCTTCCAGGTTCATCCTGTTCGGATCAGAAATAAGTGATGACAATGCTGTAGCTGGCTACATGCTGAACAGTATCAGAAGTCGCAATTGCACTCCTATCGAATCCATAACCACCAGGGGAAAAAGTAGAATGTTCAGGAAATCGGATCATGTAATTAAAATAAAATCCTATTATCATTTCCTTAAATCCGCCAACCATTACTTGCTGAAACTCAATCTCGAAAACAGCTTGTTCATACGCGATAACTGCTCAGGATTTGAAGAATACAAGAAGAAGCTGCTGGCCGAAAATTATCAAGAGCAAATCAGGCTATCGGGTATCGCCGACGAAAATATGCTGGCTAAATGGGTTATTGACTATAATAATGAGATCAATGCCGTTATCCTGTACTCTGAAAAAGAACTTTCGTCGCGTGCCTGCCAGGAATTGCATAACCTGGCCATGATTACCGGGAAACTTGGCAAAACCGCTAATGGGCTAATGGCACTTAAGGAGAAAAACAACAGTCAAGGTGTGTTCGACATGGGCATACACCCTTCATTTGGCCCGGGTACCTGGAGTATGAATGACGAAAAATACCGAAGCTCACTTGCTGACCTGTGGAATGTGAGCCAATTACCAGTTGGAAGCACATGTTCGCTGACTCACCTGAAAGAAAACGCTCACAGGAATATTTTCATCTTTGGTGAAGATCCTGTGGGTTGTGCCATTGAAAAGACCCAAGTGGCAAGTTACCTGCAAAATGCTTCATTCGTCTCGGTGCAAGATTTTTTTATGACACCCACCGCCATGGAAGCCAACCTGGTACTTCCTTCCACTCTTCCGTCCGAAAGCGGAGGAAGCTTCACGAACACACTCAAGATGATACAGTTGATACAACCTGCACTTCCTGCAAGGACAGCTCATGCTTCATGGCGGCAAATTTCAGGCATACTTGAAAAATTCGGCTTTAACAGTATTCACTCACCAACGGATGCACTGAACGAAATGTTCGGGATTCTAAAACACACAGTGGTTGAATGCGGGTTCGAATTCAGATACACCGATACGGACAACCCGAACAGGATGTTTGATAATGGATGTGACAGCATACAACGGTTATTTGAAGAAGAGTTTCAAGCAATGCTCCACAATGGGTCGTAACCAGTGCGATGCAGAGGGCCGGGAAAATTATAATCTATCAGCTGCCAATAAATTTATTTGGCAATAATCACCGACAAAATCTTCCTTTTGCGGCCGGCCAGGAAAAGGGTTGCGAAAAATTCAACAATATCACAGACGTGGTTTTGGCATACTTTAAGCAACTGGGCATTACACACCTCTGGTACACAGGCAATCTGGCGAATACCCCTACCACCGGCGACTCATCCGTTGGGCGGCCGGCCCCACCCGGAACATCGATTAAGGGGGCAGCCAGTTCGCACTTTGATACGAGAGATTGTTATGATGTCAAATCCTTAGTTTCAGAAAATCCTGATCAGCGAATGCTGGAGTTCGAATCAATGGTGGAACGCACACACCAGGCCGGGCTTAAGGTAATCATTGATTTTATGCCTAATCGTGTGGCCAGACAATGCAAAAGTCTGGCAAAGCCGCCAGAAGTTTCTGGCCTGGGGCAGCCTGATGATTGCACACATCCGTTGTGCCCGGGTAATAATCTCTTTTACCTGAACAAAGAAGAAATCCTGAGTTTATCGGCAGTGGAATGGCGTGATGCCGGGCAAAGAGATATTATTTCCCATGAACCCAGTAATGAATCTCCGGAAAGAGCCGGCGACAACTATGGGTGCAGTTCGCTACGGTATGATAATCAATGGAACGACGCAATCCAACCTAATTATGAGGTAGATTACTCCTCAAACACCTCTTACTTTGACCCAATCCCTGACACCTGGCAAAGGTTGCGTGAGATACTACTCTTCTGGGCAGGAAAAGGCATAGATGGGTTCAATTGCGAGGGAGCACACTTGATGCCACTTGAATTTTGGAACTGGGTTATTCCGGTAGTGAAGAGATCCTATCCTTCCCTGTTGTTTATTACTGATAACCTTGATTATACCCATGTGTCGAATTGGCTGGACTACGGGCAGTTTGACTTTCTGCTTGATAAGGCAGGGTTGTTTGACATCCTGAGAAAAGTAATTACAGGAATCCTCCCCGCATCAGAAATATCGCTTTCATGGCAAAATCCTTCAGGCAGGGACGATTTAATGATCAGGCTTCTTCCAACTCATGATTCAGCGGGTCTGGAATCCGGCAGATTTCCCAGAGTTACGTGGAAAGACCTTCCTGCCATGGTGGTTGCTTCCACCCTGAATAACGGGCCGGTGATGTGTTATTTTGGGCAGGAAATCGGCATAAATGTGGGTGGTTTTGCGGTCGGTAGCTCACAGCATGAAACTACATCTCAGGTTGATTATGCCGAATTGCCGTCATTGCAGCTGCTGGTGAACCACGACGCTTTTAATGATGCCAACCTAACCCGGCAGCAGAAAGATTTACAGAAATTTTATGAACGTCTTTTTACGCTCTGCCATGATAAGGAGCCTCTACATCGCGGAGCGTTGTATGACCTGATGTGGGTGAACCAGCACTCGCTCGACCCCAGATATCTATATGCCTACCTCAGGTATGCCGCCAACGAATGCCTACTTATTGTACTGAATTTCGGACGAACAAACTTCGAGGACCTGAGGATTCATATTCCCCAGCACGCCTTTGACCTGATGCAGGACTACCCCGATTCAACACTTAAGGTTGAACGCCACAGCCGCTTAAAGGCCGAGGAGCTCCTATGGGGTAAGGATATTGTTTCATTTACGGTGAGCGAGGCCATCGATACTGGCATTCCCCTGAGCATCAAACCATTGACTGCTTTAATCTACTCATTCTAGGTCTCCCGTCCATACTTCACACACTCTGACCGTGTGCTTAACGCTGGGGATATCCGATGGAGTGGCAAAGAATGATTTTCATACTCTCATCGAGACCCATCGCTTTCACCAACTCACCTTCATTGAACAAAGCCCTTATGACGCTCACCAGGCCTGCGGATGAACAATATAGATACACGTTTTGGGCAATGAACCCGGTGTTGGCATAGCTGGCCCTGAGTTGCGATTCGCTTCCCGGATTTCGGACCTTGCGCTGATCTGCCACATATATGAGGTTAAGCGGTGCGTTAGCAACGTAAGCTTGTGTGCCCGTTGCCGCCCTAATGTCGCGGTTATGCACCAACTCGAGGGTGTTGTCCCAGGCGTTATACCGGTACAACCCGCCTACCATGGCGGCGTAAATTTCAATTTCCTGAAAATTCATCGAGGTCGGAGCTGTACGTCTCTTCGTATCGCGGCGATTGTATCCAAATCCTGCCCACAGAATATCGGAAAGTGTTTGCAGGTCGAGTTCCCTTGCCGAGAAAGCTCTTTCCGAATGTCGGGTGTTCAAGGCTTCCATTAAAGGCATTCCTCCCTTGGTGGTTGGTTCGGGAAGCCTGATCAGGTTGTCCTGCGCCAATAGCCGGATACTAAGAAGTGTAAAACAAATAAGTAAGTTTTTTTTCATGTGATGATGGGATTAGGGTTATGAGAATATTTCTTGCAAGGTATCAATCAATGGACTGTCAATTTCCTATGACCTCGAAACTGTAGGGAGGTAGTGTAAATTTGATCTTACCGTCACGAGCTTCGACGACTGCACCAAAATTAGACTTCAATATCTTTCTGCCGAACCGATCAGGGATTTCAATTTCAAATTGTCGTGCCGAACTACCTTTGTTGAAAGCCACCAAGGTAAATTCATCGAAATAGGTCCGACCGTAAACCCATGTTTGGTCATCAACCTGAAATACATCAAAATTGCCATATAAAAGCGAAAGTCTATTTTTGCGAAGATTCGCCATCCTGGAAGCTTTTTCTTTGGTTTTTTGTTGGAGCGCTGTCAGATCATTAAACTTCATGGGGCGGCGGCTGTCAGGATCTCCTGCACCCGGCAAGCCGATCTCGTCGCCGTAGTAAATAACCGGAACCCCGGGAATGGTCATAATAAAAGCGGTTAGCATCGAAAGTTTGTAATAACCCACCGTATCTGTCACTCCGATCTTCCTGGTCCATGCCGCTTCATTTTGGTCTTCACCGAATTTCAGATCGCCGCTGGCATAGCTGATAAACCTTGGCAAGTCGTGATTGCCGGTTATATTTCCCATCAGGTGAGTTGTTCCATAGTACGTAAATGATTCCATCAGCGATTGATTCATCCGTACAAAACTCTCATGATCGAGTGCAAAAATGCTTCTGGCATCGAAATAGAGATTAAAATCAAACTGACCGTCGAGCTCACCTGATGATACGTAACTACCAATAAGTTCACGACTGCCAAAGGTTTCGCCAATCTGGTACAATCTCTTTCCTGTAGGCTGGGTGATTTCTTTCTTAAGTTTGCGGGTCAGGGTTCGCCAGTAATGTTCAGGAACGTGCTTGGTGGCATCATGCCTGAACCCGTCAAGATCATACTCCTTTATCCAATACACTGCCGAATCGCTTATGGTTTCCACCACCTCAATGATATCGTGGTTGAGGCTGGGCATAAACGTGTCGAACCAGGTTGTGAGCCTAAACTCGTCCCAAAGCCTGATATTTTTTCTACCATCGGGTAAGTTGAGTGGCGTAGCCCATCCCACATGATTTTTGTATAATTGGTTTTCTTCGTGCACATGGTTTGACACATAGTCGAGCAGGAGGTTAATTCCTCTAGCATGCGATGATCTGACCAGTGCGTGCATATCGGCTGAAGTCCCAAATCGGTGATCGACTGTGGTAAGCGTAACGGGCCAATACCCGTGGTACCCGGAATATTTTCGGTGAGGTGCCGGATATTCCACATAGCCCCGGAGTGGGTT
Source organism: Lentimicrobiaceae bacterium (assembly GCA_037445555.1). GTDB lineage: Bacteria > Bacteroidota > Bacteroidia > Bacteroidales > JAAYJT01 > JAAYJT01. Next base: position 143,316 of record JBBIKG010000001.1, on the reverse strand, counting down.
CTGGGTAATTGGCGAAAGCCAGATAGAATTTACACCGAGATTCGAGAAATATCCTTCGTATACTTTGTTTGTAATTCCTTCCAGGTCGCCGCCCCAATAGTTTGCTGGTGGCAAAATATCAGGATCATCAATGGGCTGATCGTTGCTACGGTTTCCGTTGTTAAAGCGGTCTACCATTAAAAAGTAAAGAATAGAGGCTTCTTTATCCTGCCGGGTCAGGAGTTTTGAAGAAGTAACCACTTTTCCTTTTTGCAATGGGATTAGCAGGTTGTTTGAAGTTCCGGCATCATTGTATGACCAAAGACGGATGAATGAACGATCGAGTGTTTGTGCTTCAGCGGGGATTTGGATAACAACATTATCATCGTGCCTGGCGATATATTGAACCGGCAATCTGAAATTTTGCCAGAAAATATATATTTTATCCGGAGCATTATTGAAATCTATGATAATTTTGTTTCTATTAAATGAGCGTGGAACCAGCTCAGGACAACCTTTAAAGTTGGTTTGCCCCAGTGTCAGCACTGAATTGAACCCTCCAATATTATTGTCAACCTTTTCAGGATTATTCGGGTCAAGCCCTTCAATACCGTCCAAAATCAACAGGTACTGGTACCTGCCGGGATTAAGGTCTAACTCAGCCTGCCAGACTCCGGCCTTCATAGATAGTGGTGTGGCGTTGCGGTTCCAGTTGTTCATCTGCCCGGTGATTCGCACATCCCTGTACACCTTGTTTTTAGGGTCAAATGTGAACACAAACTTTGCCCGCTTGGCTTTTTCGATCAGCACAGAATAGGCTTTCCCTCCGACCCAGAATTTAATTTCCGAGTATAAAGGCAGGTGTTCCATTGTGGCTGTAACGACTACCTGTGCAGTGTTTTTATCTAAATGAAAAGATAGCCCCTCTCGTCCGGTCACTGAATCTACCACCTGGGGATCTGTAAAATAATCATCGAGGTGCAAAACTGACTGGATTCCTTCCATCCTGAAAGGCATTGCCAGGGTTATCATATCCGTGCCGGCAGCAAAAGGTGATTCCTGTTTCAGGTTGCCACAGCCTGCCAAGGTACAGATGATAATTACACCGAAAAATATGCTCTTCATACTTGCACAATCTTAAGCTTAAATGAGTAAAGCCATTTGGTCAACATTTGTCACTTGCCCAGCATAAACACCGAAGCTGACTTTCCTTTCAACTGGAGCTTTTCTGCAATTTCCGATTCCTCTCCTGTCAGAAGGTTGGTCATTTTTCGGTAAGCACCCAGCTTTTCGTTGAATCGTTTGGTTTGCAAGGTGGTTTCCGAAGTTTGGTTGTTCAGCACTACCATAATGCATTCATCAGGAGTGTATCTGAAATACACATAAACGCCATCGTTAGGCACAAAATGGGTAAGCTTTCCGTGCGAGAGGCAGCTATGGCTGCTTCGTAATTGAATAAGTTTCTGTATTAGGGTATGGATTTCATTTTGCGATGCATTTCTTCCTGCTGCTAAAAAGGCGTTGGTTGCATCGCCCGGCCATCCACCGGGAAAATCTTTTCTGATTTCACCGTGTTCAGGCTGAGCCGATCCGGTCATCAGTAGTTCGGTACCATAGTAAACAGATGGGATGCCTCTGGTAGTGAAAAGAAAGGTCAGCGCCATCTTTAGCTTGTTGAGGTCTTCGCCGACCACATTGAAATAACGGCTTTTATCATGATTATCAAGAAATGTCACCAGGTGATTGGGATTTGGATACAGAAAATCCTCCACTAGGGTTTCATACAATTTGGCCACCCCGTTTTCCCAGCCGTCTGCCTCGTTAAATGCTGCCAAAAGGGCTCCGTTGAGAGGAAAATCAAAGACACTGGGCATGTATGAGTTGTAATCATCATGTGTGAGGGCATTTTTCTGGTAGTATGCCACCAATGAGGCTTTGTTGAGCCAGGCCTCACCCACCATGAAAAAATCAGGATACTCTTCAAGAATTGCTTTTCCCCAGTTGGCCATGAAATCTTTGAACGGATAGGGCTGAGTGTCCATGCGTATGCCATCAAGGCCCGTATGCTCAATCCACCAGATGCTGTTCTGAATCAGGTAGGTGGCAAGCAAAGGGTTGTTTTGGTTCAGGTCGGCCATGCTCCTGTCAAACCATCCTTTCACCATAAGATCCATATCATATTCAGATCGGTAAGGATCGACCAGGGTTGTTGACCGATAGTTGGTGCGCGTAAATACCTTCCATTGATTGAGCCAGTCGGCCGAAGGTGGGTCTTTGACCCAAAAATGATTGGTCCCGCAATGATTCAACACCATGTCCTTAATGATTTTGATTCCCTTATCATGGGCTTCATTGATCAAGGACCTGTAATCATCAAGGGTTCCAAACCGGGGATCGATGGCATAAAAATCGGTGATTGCATACCCGTGATAGGAATACCTTGGCATGTTGTTTTCTAACAACGGATTGATCCACAATGCTGTAAATCCAAGGTTTGCAATGTAATCAAGATGCTGGCGTATGCCCGCAATGTCACCTCCATGCCTTCCGTTGGGGCGGTTGCGGTCGGCTTTTTCGAGCATCGAGGCGATATTATCATTATCCGGATTACCGTTGGCAAACCGATCGGGCATGATCATATAAATGGCATCCCGGGCATCGAAGCGTGGCCGGTTGGCCGATCCTGCCTGTCGGGCTTTAAACTCAAAGCTATATTCGCCAAGTATCTTTTTATCTCTGCTCAGTTTCAGTTTGTAAAAACCCGGTATTAAACCGGGCTTCATCTCCAGGTCAATAAAAAGGTACCTGTCGCTGACGCCCCGTATAATTCGTTTGATCAGGATCTCCTCACAGTCGATCACCACATTGGCTCCGGCTATGTTCTCACCATAGATCATAAGTTGAACCTCAGGATTTCTCATCCCCACCCACCAAAAAGGCGGGTCAATACGGGTAATGCCTGCTTGCGAACGTATGGCAATCAACAACAAGACGATTATCCAAACAATATTCTTTCTCATACCAAAATGTTTCTTAGTATTTTGTTATACCAGGCGTTTTAAACGAAACTTATACCTGAATTTTAAGCCATTCCTTTCAACAACTATGGAAACCTTTCGTTCAGGCTTAGACCGTAAGATATAGTTCACTTCGCTCAGAGACAGATCCCGGGAAGGGATTCCATTCAAAGACACAAGCACATCGCCGGGCATAATGCCCGTATCGTAGGCTGGCGAGTCGGTGATGACCTTAAGTATGACCTTTTTTTCAAATTCAGCTCCCTTGGCTACAATATCCAGCCCGCTCATATTGAACTCGAAAGGCTCTTTAAAGCTGCTGTTTTTTCGCAAATAAATTTTTTGCCGGCTGTAATCAATAATTATATTAAACCTACTCAGCAGGTCGCCTCCGATGCTACCGTTACGACGGGTGAGTTCAGTGATGAGCGAATCGGTATAGTTACTTGTGAAAGAGGATAAAACCTCCGAAAACTCGAAGGGTCCGAATTTAATCCCTTTTAGTCGTGAAAAGAACCCGTAGATATCGCCCGACAATCCCCTGCCAATGATGGCTTCAAACTGATTTGGCGGTTCATAAATATCCTCATGGCTATCGTATTCGACCAGCATGGCATGGCTGGCTCCTGTATCGATCAGAAATTTTCCTTCAAAGGATTTTCCGTTTGCCTGTATGATTGTGGCTGGCACATATGGTCTTGCCTGGATAATCTCAAAATTAAGCCCAAGGTAGTTACGCGGTGGCTTGTAGGTGGCGGGCTCGCTAATGATCACCTTATTGTGTGCATAGTCAATATCTACCACAAAAGCGTTAAAAAATTCATAGCCTAAAATTCCGTGCACATTGGCTCCGAGATGGTCGCGAAGCTCGAGATAATCCTCTTCAAGCACGATCAGCGATTGACCACGGCCTTCGATGCCGGGTAATGAAAGCGAGATGTTACTAGCCACATAAGCATTCAACTCACGCGCATGACCTGCGCCGAAGATGGTCACAGATCTTTCGTACGAAATGTTAATCAGGTCGCTGATGGTACGGTCGGTGAGGATGGTGGTACGAACACCCGTATCAAGAATGAATTTAAGTGGCAGGGTGTGATTTAGTGTAACAGGCACTACGATGAGGTTGTTAAAATTTTCGAAGGGGAATGACCAGCTGCGGCGATCGTTACGGAGTTCAAATCCGATAAATTGCCCCCGTGCATCATTTGTTATGATGCTTAGAAACAGCGCAGACACCCATAGTTGTATAAGCCGTGTTTTACCCATCCATCATCTGAAATCCTTGTTCATTATCAGAAATCGCTACATTCCACCAATGCCCAGCGTTCCATAAAATCATACAGCTGTTGCCGATTGGGCGAATGACCGTAGCGGACATAGTATCCAGAAGTACAAACTCCTGTAGCGCAACATTCGGCCGGGGTCAGGCCATACATCCATGCATTGCTGAATCCGGCGTTAAAATTGTCGCCAGCGCCGGTCGTCAACCTAGGCGATGGTGTATACGGGCCTTTGATCCGGGCCGGTGCATCCCGGGTGGCAACAGCAGCTCCATCCACGGGATGAATCACAACAGCGGCCAGACCAAGCTGCGACCTGATTTTTATCGCTCTTGCCAAAATATCCTTCTCAATGATTCCCAACACGGAGGCTATAATCGATGACTCGTTGAGATTCATGCTCAGGATTACCCGTGTTTGAAGCTGGCTCAGAAGGTCGAGCACGCGGGCAATGTCTTCGCCGGTGCGTTTGGCAGGGTCAGCCAGGTCAATAAAGACGTCGGGTTTGGAGCCAGAAATTTTCTGGAGTATCGCATTGAATCCCAAAAGGATGCTATTAAGCTTACCCAGCATAGTCCAGTTGTTGAAAGCCATTAGGCGCGTGGTGGTTACGATCTTTTCGAGCTCGGCCGGTGTAATAAACTTGAGCAAATTGCCCCAACTTACTTCTTCCAGCTTATTCATTTTTCCAAACATCAGTTTTCCGTCCAGGAATTCAAGCGCATCGGTATGGGCAGGCTCGGTCATCGTGATTACCTGCTCACATTTATCGGCAAACTCCCTAAACACCGGATGAACCTTTCCTTCGCCGAGTGCGCCCATATAAACCACCCTATGCTCCTGTTCAAGCAGCATATTGGCGTAAATGGGGCCGTTTCCTCCCAATTTCATCTGAACGGGAACCAACTCGATGTTTCCGCTAAGACCCGAATAGGAGGCAGTGCGTTTTGAAAAGGCTTCTATTGTTTCAATTCGTGTGTAGTGTTGGGCATCTTCACGTTTATCAACCACATGAATGATTTCATCAATGAAACCATCGAAACCGGCTAAAAGTCGAAAAACTTCCGTTTGTTTTCGCAGCTTCTCACAGGCGGATTTTACAATGTCAACTTGCTCCATAAAAAAAAGGTGTTAGGCTGTTTTGTGTATGATTCGGCCAAATGTTTTAGTTATTTTACTCAGGGTAAGTGCATGTTCATCTGTGAGTTTCCCTGATTCAAGCCTCCATTTCCAGTAGCCTGAAGCCTTGCCGGGCATATTCATGCGCGCCTCGGTGCCTAACGACAGGACATCCTGCATTGGAGCAACGGCTAGGTCCGCTACCGACGACCATGCGAGCTTGATAAAAGCCCAGGCTATGTCGGTTTCATCGGGATTGAAGTAATCACGCATATGCTTACGATCCTGTTCACTGCTTGAGTTGTACCAACCCAGAGTAGTGTCGTTGTCATGTGTGCCTGTATAGACAATGCAATTGCGGGGATAGGTATGCGGGAGAAAATTATTCTCCTCGGCCGAGTCAAATGCAAACTGAAGAATTTTCATTCCGGGAAGCAGGTTATTATCACGTAGGGCTTCCACCTCAGGAGTTATTACTCCCAGGTCTTCGGCAATGATTGGTAATTCGCCCAGAATTTCTCTTAGTTTATCTAGCAGATCTTTGCCGGGAGCAGGCAGCCATTCGCCTTTCACTGCGGTCTTTTCGCCAAAAGGCACTGCCCAGTAGGCCGCAAGACCCCTGAAGTGATCAATGCGCAGGATATCATACAACATTAAGTTTGCCTTTACGCGCTCCACCCACCAATCGAAATTACTTTCTTTGAGCCGTTTCCAGTCATAGATCGGATTACCCCATAACTGTCCGGTTTCGCTGAAATAGTCGGGGGGTACGCCGGCTACGCACACCGGATTTCGGTTTTTATCGAGCCAGAAGATTTCGGGATGACACCATACATCGGCGCTATCGTGCGCGACATACAGCGGGATGTCTCCAACAATTTTTATTCCTTGGTTGTTAGCGTACGCTTTAAGGGCTTTCCACTGATTGGAGAAAAAATACTGAATAATTTTCCAACCCTCAATCTGGTCTTCGAGTTGTTTCATAACATCTTTATACCCTTTGCCCGAACGCAGCATGAACTCCTTATCCCACTCCCACCAAGGCTTTCCTCCAAAATAATTCTTAACAGCCATAAACTGCGCATAATGTGCAAGCCAGTATTGGTTTTCCGAGCAGAATATCTCATATCCGGCCTTGTCAGCAATTGTGGCCTTCCGGATAAACGCTGCTGCTGCCTTATGAAGCAAAGGATAGAAAAATGCCGAGACTTTCCCAAACTCAACCTCCGAATTCTTGAAACCCGGGCTTTTGGATAGTTCATCCTCACTCAGCCAATGTTGTGCGGCAAGTGTTTCAAGGTCAATCATAAGTGGATTGCCGGCAAAAGCAGAGTAGCATTGATATGGCGAATCGCCGTATCCTGTGTGGCCTAGTGGCAGCAACTGCCACACCGATTGTTTGGCCGAGGTGAGGAAATCGACAAAGGAGTAGGCCGCTTTCCCGAAAGTTCCTATTCCGAATTTGCCAGGCAGGGAAGTGATGTGAAACAATATCCCGCTACTACGATCAAGTTTCATTATAGTTATCGTGTTTTAGAGTTATTTATTTTCATCCTCATCGTGCACAAACAACACTACTGCAGCTGCCACAAACATTGAAATACCGCCCAGAATAAGGGCGTATATAGAGTGTCCTCCGGCAATTGATCCAATAAAGAAGCCAAGGATGCTGGCAGCCAGAATCTGAGGAATTACTATGAAAAAGTTAAATATTCCCATGTAGGTTCCCATTTTGTGCGAAGGCAGCGACCCTGTTAGAATGGCATATGGCATGGAAAGAATGCTGGCCCAGGCAAGGCCAACACCAAGCATGGATACTATAAGCAGGTTCGGATCTTTGATAAAATACACCGATATAAGTCCGAGGCCTCCTGCAATTAGGGAAATCATATGCGTGATTCGTCTGTTGGTGAGGCGTGCCAATACGGGTAACAAAAACGCAACTAAGGCAGCAAATCCATTGTAAACGGCAAACATGATGCCGACCCAGTCTGCGCCTTCGTTGTACAAAGCTGACTCCGTGTCACTTGTTCCATAGATATGACTCGTAACTGCCGAAGTGGTATAAATCCACATTGAAAACAGGGCAAACCAAGAAAAAAACTGCACAAAAGCCAATTGTTTCATGGTTTTTGGCATCCGAAACAAGTCGTTGATCACCACCACCATTCCATTGTTACTGTTGCCGGTCCTAACGAGCCATCCTGAGAAAAGCTGTATGACTCCAAAAATGGTTATGCCAAGGGTCAGAATATAGACCTCGGCGTGAAAGCCAAGTAGATAGACTACCACTGAGGTGACGACACCCACACCTATCCATACAAAACTCTGACGGATAAAGGTGCTTGCAGGAAGTAAAACATCTTCGTGTGCAAATGGGTTTCCGGTGTGTTTCTTTTCGGTTTCATCGAAGGCTTTGAGCTGTTCAGGTGAGTACTCGCGGCTCCGGATCACGGTCCATAATACGGCTAAAAAAAACACGAAGGCACCTACGTAGAAGGAAATCTTAACTGAGGGCGGAATGGTACCCCCCACAGCCGTATTCGGAATTTGAAGCCAGTTTGTCATCAAATAAGGCAGGGCCGATGCAACGACTGCACCAATGCCGATAAAGAAACTTTGCATGGCAAAACCCTTTGTGCGCTGCTCGGGAGGAAGCATATCGCCCACAAACGCTCTGAAAGGTTCCATTGAAACGTTGATGCTGGCATCCATAATCCATAGCATGCCTGCCGCCACCCAGAGGTATGGTGAGTTAGGCATGACAAGCAGAGCCAGCGAAGCCAGTATGGCTCCAATCAGGAAATAAGGTCGGCGCCGGCCAAGCCGGGTCCAGGTATTATCGCTCATATGACCGATGATCGGTTGCACAATCAGCCCGGTCACTGGAGCTGCGATCCATAAAATAGGGATGCTTTCGATGGATGCGCCGAGGGTTTCGAAAATCCGGCTGACATTGGCGTTTTGCAGGGCAAATCCGAACTGAATGCCCAAAAACCCAAAACTCATGTTCCATATCTGCCAGAAACGTAAGTGAGGTCTTTGCATGGTAGTTGGTCTTTAGTCGGAAACGGAAAAAGCAGGCATAAAAGTATACTATATTGGCCAATTAACAACAATAATCGCGCTTATTTTAAAGATTAGGCACACAGCTACCGCCTACCATGATTTAACCAAAAAAAGTGTTATTTGTTAGTAAAACGAAAAAATCATTACCTTTGCAACCGGAAAAAGTACTCCTTGCGTTGATTTGTCTGCCCGGGTGCTGGTATTCAACACAAGGTATCGATAAGAGCTGATGGGGGACTTTAGTCCCCTGTTTTATTAAAGACATGATTGAAAAAAGATATATAGAAGAGATCCTGACCGCCAAGCTGGCTGTCAGTCACCTTTTTGTCACAGATATCATGGTGAAATCCGGAAACAAAATCATGGTATTTATTGATGGCGATCAATATGTTAGCGTGGACGATTGCAAAGCGGTTTCCCGCATGATAGAATCCGGACTCAACAGGGATGTGGAGGATTTTGAACTGCAGGTCAGCTCCCACGGTGCCGACAAGTGGATGGATATGCCGAGGCAGTTCCCGAAATTCATAGGGAAAAAACTCGATGTAATCCTAAAATCAGGTGAAATACTTAGCGGAAAACTGATGGACGCCGACCTGACAGGGATTGTCATTCAGCCTGACTCGCCGAAAAAAAACAAATCGTTGGCACCCGGACCTGCAATAATTTCATTTGATAACCTGGACAAAGCTAAATGTATAATCAGTTTCAAATAACCCAACAATAAAGATTAAACTCATGGAACATATCAATCTGGTCGAAACCTTTAGCGAATTCAAAGAATTCAAAAACATTGACCGCGAAACCATGATGCGCATCCTTGAGGATGTGTTCAGGCACCTGCTCATCAAAAAATATGGCAGCGACGAGAATTTCGACATAATTGTAAACATTGACAAAGGCGACCTCGAGATTTGGCGCAACCGGGTAATTGTTGAGGACAATGAAGTTGAAGATCCCAACACCCAGATCGCCTATTCGGAAGCCATCAAGATTGAGCCCGACTTTGAGGTGGGCGAGGATGTGTCGGAAGAAATAAAACTATTGGATTTCGGGAGGCGCGAGATTCTTGCAATACGCCAGAACCTTATCTCAAAAATTCAGGAATACGAAAAAGATAACATATACCGGAAATATAAGGACAAGGTTGGCGAAATCATTACCGGAGAGGTTTACCAAGTCTGGAAGAAAGAAATCCTCGTTTTAGACGACGAATATATTGAACTGGTGCTGCCCAAATCGGAGCAAATTCCCAGCGACTTCTATCGCAAAGGTGATTCCATCCGCGCTGTGGTTGAGCGTGTTGAGATGCGAAACAGCAACCCGTCAATCATCCTTTCGCGTACAAGTCCCGTCTTCCTCGAAAGGCTTTTTGAGTCGGAGGTACCCGAGGTGTACGACGGACTGATTACCATCAAGAAGATTGTCCGCATACCAGGCGAGCGTGCTAAAGTGGCCGTCGAGTCGTACGACGATCGTATCGATCCCGTAGGAGCATGTGTTGGAATGAAAGGTTCACGCATTCATGGTATTGTGCGCGAGCTGCATAACGAGAATATAGACGTTATCAACTATACCAACAACCCTACCTTGTACATTCAGCGTGCCCTAAGCCCGGCAAAGATCAGCTCCATCACACTTGACGAGCCAAACAAACGTGCGGAGGTATATATGAAACCCGACCAGGTGTCGCTTGCCATTGGAAAAGGAGGTCACAACATCAAGCTTGCCAGTAAGCTCACAGGTTATGAACTTGATGTGTACCGCGATTCGGAAATCTACTACGAAGATGTGGACCTGCAGGAATTTTCGGACGAAATCGATCAATGGATTATAGACGAATTGAAAAATATAGGTTGTGACACTGCCAAGAGTGTGCTCGATCTGGGTATTGATGACCTTGTACACCGTACCGACCTTGAAGAAGAAACCATTAAGGAAGTAATTAAGATTTTGAAGGCAGAATTTGAGTAATAGCATCTTTGATATCGACCAAACGGTTGCCATGGTCAACCGCTATGCACGACAATTGCTAGGCTTCTATAAAAAAAGTACTTTTACAGATAAAATTCAGGAAGGAATACACAACATTATGGCGGACGACAGTATTTCGATCAGGCTGAGTAAGGCAGCGAAAGAATTTAACATTGGAACTTCCACCATTGTTGAGTTTCTCATGAAAAAGGGGATTAAGATTGAAAGCAATCCCAACGCCAAGCTCACTCCTGAAATGTATGCCCTGGTAGTGAAAGAGTTCCAGGCTGAGAAAACAGTGAAAGAAGTTGCTCAAAAAAGAGGGCTCGACTATGTCCATCCTTCCATTTCGGCAAGCGATCGCAAACCCCTGCACGAAGAGGAACCAGATGAAATTCTCATCAAATCAACTGCTCCTCCGAGTATCACCAAGCCTGCGGCCAAAACTGAAGATGTGAAGAAGGATATTCCTGTTGAACTTCCTAATGACACGGAAACCGGCGGAATTAAGGAAACCCCTGTATCGGCCAAAACTGAACCTTTAGCGCCTAAGGCAGCTGAGAAGGCAGAATCAGGCGCCACCGAAAAAACAACCCTTAAGATCGTTGGAAAGATCGACCTGGATACTATAAATACAAAAACAAAGCCTTCGAAAAAATCCAAAGAGAACAAACAGGAACAAGAAGAAAGGCTGGCAATCGAAATTCCGGATCAAAGGAAATCCGAGCAGCAGTTTACACCTTCGGATGGCCTGCAGGCAGATGCCACAGCACAGCCTGAGGCTGTTGAGCCGCCTTCTGTGCCTGCAGGTGCTGAGCCTGAAGAAGACCCCAGGTTTCTGAAGCGGAAAAAGATAGTTCTGGACGGTCTTACCATTGTCGGATCTATTGATCTGAGCACCATCACAAAACCCGAAATAAAAAAACCTGTAGCTTCTTCCTCAGAAGATAAAATTGCTGCTGATAAAAAGAAGAAGCGCAAACGCATTAAGAAACAAACGGAAGATACGGCAAGTGCAACCAAGGTACTTTCTGCCGATAAATTCAAACCCAGGGCCGACCGCCGTCATGAAGTGCATAAGGTTGAGCCCACCGAAGAAGAAATCCAGCGCCAAATAAAGGAAACCTTGCAGAGGCTGAGCCCTATGGGCAAGACCAAAACCTCGAAACACCGCCGGGAAAAACGTCAGCTCATCAGTCAGATCAGGCAGGAAGAGCTTGAAAAAGCCGAATTCGAAAAGAAAACCCTGAAGGTGACTGAGTTCGTTACAGCAAACGAACTGGCTACCATGATGAACGTGGGTGTTAACGAAGTGATCAAAGCGTGTTTCAGCCTGGGATTGGTGGTGTCGATAAATCAGCGCCTCGATGCCGAAACGCTGGTTTTGGTGGCTGAAGAATTCGGATATTCTATCGAGTTTGTGAGTGTTGATGTGCAGGAAGCACTGCTGGATGCCACAGAAGATATTCCCGAGGATCTTTCCGGGCGTCAGCCGATTGTTACTGTCATGGGGCATGTTGACCACGGTAAAACATCTTTGCTTGACTACATCCGCCACACCAATGTCATTGCGGGTGAAGCAGGTGGCATTACACAGCACATCGGAGCCTATGAGGTTACTTTAGAAAATAAAAAGAAGATAACCTTCCTGGATACTCCGGGGCATGAGGCTTTCACAGCCATGCGTGCCAGGGGTACAAAAATCACCGATATTGCCATCATCGTGGTTGCAGCCGATGACAGTGTGATGCCTCAAACCCGCGAAGCAATAAATCATGCGCAGGCAGCAGGTGTTCCTATCGTGTTTGCCATCAATAAGATTGATAAACCCAACGCCAACCCGGAAAAAGTTAAAGAAGAACTTTCAAAACTCAATATTCTGGTTGAGGACTGGGGCGGCAAATACCAGAGCCAGGAAATTTCGGCCAAGAAAGGAACCAATATCGAGCTACTGCTTGAGAAAGTTTTGCTCGAAGCCGAACTGCTTGACCTGAAATGCAATCCGAAGAAACTGGCTTTGGGTACAGTACTTGAATCCTCATTGGAGAAAGGTCGTGGATATGTAGCTAAGGTGTTGGTGCATAACGGCACTCTGAGGGTTGGCGACGTTGTGTTGGCCGGACATACCTTCGGAAGGGTTAAAGCCATGTTTAACGAGCGCAACCAACCCATACTGGAGGCCGGCCCCGCACAGCCGGCACTTATGCTTGGCCTCACCGGAGCGCCTCAGGCTGGCGACCAGTTCAATGTATTAAGCGATGAACGCGAAGCGAAGAATATCGCCACCAAGCGCCAGCAATTACAACGCGAGCAAGGCCTCAGAACCCAGAAACATATCACACTGGACGAAATTGGACGCCGAATTGCCCTTGGCGACTTCAAAGAACTAAACATCATTGTTAAAGGCGACGTGGATGGTTCCGTTGAAGCCCTTTCCGATTCGTTGCTGAAACTAAGTACGCAACAGGTCCAGGTCAATGTTATCCTCAAATCGGTAGGCCCTATCACCGAAAGTGATGTGTTGCTTGCCAGCGCCTCTAACGCCATCATTATTGGATTCCAAGTGCGTCCCTCGGTGCAGGCCCGGAAACTGGCAGAATCAGAGCAGATTGACATCAGGCTTTACTCAATAATCTATCAGGCAATCGACGAAATTAACGCCGCCATCGAAGGGATGCTTGCGCCTGAATTTGAAGAAAAAATTCTCTGCAATCTCGAAATCCGTGAGGTGTTTAAAATTACGAAAGTCGGAAACATCGCCGGTTGTATTGTGCTGGACGGAAAAATATACAGGAACACCAAAATCAGGCTCATCCGCGATGGCATCGTTGTATATACCGGCAAACTCGGATCGCTGAAACGTTTCAAGGATGATGTGAAGGAAGCCTATGTTGGTCAGGAGTGCGGGCTTAACCTTGAAAACTTCAACGATATTAAAGTGGGCGACATTGTAGAAGGGTACGAGATGCAGGAAGTGAAAAAGAAATAGGCAAATAACCTTTCGGTATTCAACTTCACTTTTTACAAATTTCAGATCCCATTCCGGTTGTTTGGAGCAATTTCATATTTTTGAACCTTTGATCTGCGCCTTACCCGGTTTCTATGGAATGGATCCTTGAAAAACTTAAGACAAAGACTGTAGGCATTGCAGGCTGTGGTGGACTTGGCTCAAACTGCGCAATGTCGCTGGCTCGTGCAGGTGTTGGCCGACTAGTGCTGGCCGATTTTGATGTAGTGAGCCCACCAAATCTCAACCGGCAATATTTCTTCGCTGATCAGCTCGGGAAACTCAAAATCCATGCCCTAAAAGAAAATATACTACGGGTGAATAACGGCATTAAGGTGAACACTCTGGACATTCGTCTTTGCAGCAATGATGTGATAGAGGTCTTTGGAGATTGCGACGTAATCGTCGAAGCTTTTGACCAGGCCAGAATGAAGCAAATGATCATTGAAACTGTAATGACTCAAATGCCCGACAAGTACCTGGTGGCAGGATTGGGAATAGCCGGTTGGGGAAATAATGAAGGGCTAAAGACTTTTCGTAATGGGAAACTCATTATTTGTGGCGACATGGAAAACGAAATCAGTGAATCGTTGCCTCCCTTCGGCCCAAAGGTTGCCCTGGTGGCCAATATGCAGGCTAACGTGGTTATCGAAATTCTGTTAGGCAGACTCCCGGGCAGCCAATCCTGACCCATCTCAGATTAAATGTGGCTCTTATGCGTTAAATCAGATTTTCTATGAAAATTATCCTAAACAATAATCCGGAGCATTTCGAAGGTGAAGAACTCACCATCAGCCAACTGCTGGATTTAAAGAAATTCACTTTCAAAATGCTAGTGGTCAAAATTAATGAAACACTTATCCGCAGGCACGAATACGACAGCGCAATCGTCCGGGATGGCGACCAGGTGGCTGTTATACACCTGATCAGTGGAGGGTAAGAAAGTTTTCTACAGTATTTCGGCCACAACAAAAGTACTTCCACCTGCAAATACCAAATCATTCCTGCCGGCACTGCTCATGGCAGCCCGATATGCTACTGTTACAGATGAATATGCGTTTCCCCTAAGACCGAATCTTGACGCATGCTCCTGTAGCAGTTCAGCATCAATTCCTCTTGGAATATCCGGTTTGCAAAAATAATATACTGCCTCGGCGGGCAGCAATGGCAAAATCAATGCAAGATCTTTGTCATTGACCATACCAAACACGAAATGCAGCTTTTCGAAGGGGATCTTCCTGATTTGACTTACCACCACTTCTATCCCTTCTTTGTTATGCCCCACATCGCAAATGGTGAGAGGCCTCTTGCGAAGCACCTGCCACCGTCCCTGCAAATGGGTATTTTTGACTACGTTGGCAACACCATCTTTAATCACAGGAATTGTCAGCTCAGGAAATGAGTTTTGCAGATACAGGAGGGCTGTGATTACCGTCAGTATATTTTTTTGCTGATACACTCCTGATAAAGGCAAAAATAATTCGGGGATAATTTCTTTGCCTGTTTTGTCAGCAACAGAATATATTGACCCTGGATTCTCTTTTTCAAATCCTTTAATCAACCAAGCCCGCAGCTGTTCGTCCGCAAAACAGATGGGAGATTGCATTTCAGCCGCTTTACTTAGAAAAACATCTTTTACCTCCGATTGTGTTTCACCAATGACAACTGGCTTTCCTTGTTTAATGATGCCGGCCTTCTCTCCGGCAATTTTTGGCAGGGTATTGCCCAAAAAAGCCATATGATCCCAGCCGATGTTTGTGATGACGCTTAGGAGCGGGGTGATTACATTGGTTGAATCGAGCCTGCCCCCCATGCCGGTTTCAATGATGGCTAAGTCAACTTCCTGATCTCTGAAATAATCGAACGCCAATGCCGCAGTCCATTCAAAAAATGACGGATGAATGGGTTCAAAGGGTTTCGACCATTGTCTCACAAAATTAGTCACATCCTTTTTGGGGATCAATCGACCATTTATTCTAATCCGTTCACGAAAATCCTTCAGATGCGGAGAGGTAAAAAGCCCTGTTTTGTAACCTGCCTGCTGGAACACAGATGCCAACAGGTGCGACACTGACCCCTTTCCGTTGGTGCCGGCAATATGTATCGTTGCGAAAGCCTGATGTGGTTCACCCAGCAGGGCACACATCTCGAGGGTATTTTTCAGATCAGCTTTGTAGGCTGCTGCCCCTATGCGATGATACATTGGAAGCTTACTGTACAGGTATTGAAGTGTTTGAGCGTAGGTCATAGCCTTTGTGCTTTGCGCCATTCCAGCGATTGCCAGATTTCCTTCCTGTTTAAGGGCAGCAAGGTTCTGTAAACGGCAGGATCAATTGAGGCGTAAGAAGTTATAGGTGATGGTTCCAATCTGTTCTTCGGGGGCGTCGGGGTTGGGACTAAACCTGGCACGACGTGCAGCATCAACAGCCGAACGTATCAGGACGGGGTCGGTGATGGTTGTGCCCCGTGCTCCGCCTATGGCATTGGTGACCAGTCCTTCGCGGCTGACATAGATGGAGACAACAACTCTCCCTTGCTCACGCGAGTCATAGCCGGGTTTTGGAAGCAGCAGCGCAGAGCGTCCTTGAAGGCTGAATGAGATGCCGTCACCAGCGCCCCCTGCCCCTACGTTATTGCTACTCGAAGGGGTTCCGTTCGGATTACCCTGATCGCCCGGCTGCCCGGAAGTTCCCTGGCTTTGACCGCTAATGGTCTGATTGCCGCTGGCCCTGTAAAGCGCCCTGGGATCGACCTTAGGTGGCTCGGGCTCTGGAGGGGTGGTTTTAGCAGGTTCGGGTTTGGGTTCCTTACGAGGCTCTACTTTGGTTTCTTTTCGTGTGGGCAATGTCACGCTCTCTTCAATGCGCTGAGTGACAACCTCTTCTGCCTTCGCTTTTGGCGGTGCAGGAGGAGGTAATGATGCGGCAGACTGAGAAACCTCAGGTTGTTCCTCGCCCATGCCAACTTCCGAATTGCCCAGGCTTACCTCAACTCCTTCCTCGCCCGGCAAGGGCAAGGGTGTGCGTAGCGCAAGAAAAATAAGCATCAGCGCCACGATGCCATGAAAAAGCAAGGTGCCTGCAACCGCATAGCTCCTGTTCTTGTGTTCCAGTTTCATCGCTTTGGACGGGTGGCAAGAATCACTTTATGTTTGGTGTTGTTTTTTTCGTTTACCACATTCACGGCATCAATGACACCCACGATGTACTGAACCGGAACAGTTTTATCTGCCCGCAACACAACCGTGGCTTCTGGCTCAGGCAATAATGCCTTGAGGAGCCCATCGGTCAAAGCCTGCTCCGAAACCGGTTTTTCTTCGAGAAAATATTCGTGATTCTCGTTGATGTATACAGTGATGCTCTGCTTGGCCATTGTTTTGTTGCTGCTTTCAGGCAAAAGAAGTTTAATTGCATTGGGTGCAATAAGGGTACTGGTGAGCATGAAAAAGATGAGCAACAGAAAAACCAGGTCTGACATGGAAGCCATGCTGAATGCAATGCTCCGTTTATTTCGTGTTGTGATGGCCATGGCTTAAGGATAAAAATTGATTAAACCGGTGTATAATCAGGCCGCAGGCTCGTGAAGCAGGTCGATGAATTCTGTAGCCCGGGCTTCGAGCATGTATACAACTTTTTCAACACGCGATACCAGAATATTGTAACATACATATGCCACAATCCCGACTACGAGGCCGGCCACAGTAGTTACCATGGCCTGATAAATCCCTGCTGAAAGCATGGCAATGTCAATATTGTTTCCTGCCATGCTCATGTCGTAAAAGGCGCGTACCATCCCCATAACGGTTCCCAGAAAGCCTAACATGGGTGCGGCTCCTGCCACAGTAGCCAGGCCTGCAATGTTTTTTTCAAGTTTTGCCACTTCAAGTTTGCCGACATTTTCGATGGCGGCATTGATATCGCCCAGCGGTTTGCCCAAACGCTGCAACCCTTTCTCAATCATCCGGGCTATGGGAGTGGGATTGTTGCGCGCCAGGATCAGGGCCGAGTCGATGCGGCCATCGTGAATGAAGTCACGAATGTTGTTCATAAAATTGTGCTCTTCGCGCGAGGCTCTCGAGATAATTATATATCGTTCGATAAAGATGTAGATAGCCACCAGAGAAAGCAGAACAATCGGAACCATGATCCATCCACCTTTAAGAGCAAGTTCCCATATGGAAAAACTGGCATGGCTTGGCTGATCGAATACAGAGGTCATTTGCCTTGGCAGCTGAGCAGCTGCCTGCTGAATCTGAAGAATGATAAAGATCATAGGTTGGTAACGTTATTTAAGTAACATCAAAAGTAATGATAACTTCCAGAGGTTGTTAAACACACGAGTTTATAAAGCGCCCGGGTCAACTGATACAAATAACTTAAAACCGCAGCATTTATTATCTTTACAAAACTATAATTTGAGACTTCGGTTCAGCAAGCGATTTATTTTCAGACCATTAACCTAAGGTTGCAAGTTTTTTCACAAAATATTGTCAATTTAATAATCGCGCATTTAGCTTCAATGCAATGACAGACGAGCAACTGATTGAAGGACTGAAAAACAACCGCCAGGAGGCTTTTCGGACCTTGGTCGGGAAATACCAGGCAATGGTGGTTTCAACCTGCTATTATTTGCTTCATGATCAGGAAGATGCCCAGGATATGGGCCAGGATGTTTTTATTGAGGTTTACCAGTCAATACATAAGTTTAGGCAGGAGTCGAGCCTGGCCACCTGGTTGTACCGGATTGCTGTCAATAAATCGTTGAACCACTTGCGCAGGAAGAAAAACAAAGATCTTTTCGTAAGCATAGAGAAAATGTTCACCAGCAAGTCCGCAGACTCTTCGTGGAGCGAGGATGACTTCTCGCACACGCGTGAACGCGAAGATGAGTTTGAACAAAAATTGCAGCGTGTGCATCATGCACTCGGTCAGTTGCCTGCCAACCAGAAGACAGCATTTGTACTGCATAAATACAACAGCCTATCCTATAAAGAGATCGCCGAGATACTCGAAGTGTCCTTATCCTCGGTTGAGTCTCTGATTCATCGAGCCAAACTCAATCTTCAGGCTATGTTTCTTAAGGACATCCAAAAACAAAAATGAAAATATCCGCAAGTTTTTATCAAACCTTTTGTCAAATATGAAAACTAAAAAAATGAACTGCAACCAGGTACAACAAAAGCTTATTTTTTACGTGGAGAAAGAACTTTCTCAGCGTGAAAATGATTTTGTTGTTTCTCACCTCGATACATGCAGCCATTGCGCCTCATTGGCCGACGAGTTATCAGCCATAATGGCGGTCATCGAAAAAGACAAAGAAGTTAGAATGAATCCGTACTTCCTGACCCGTGTAGAGCAGCGTCTGGCTTCGCTCAGGCAACCTGTTGAAATGACCCCGGCAGTCAGGCTGCTCAGATGGGTTCCTGTTGCTGCCTCCATTATTCTGGCCATTTGGGCCGGTGTAAAGCTGGGTGGAACCTTCACTGCTACTCAGGTACCCACGCAGCAGGTGACCGAAAACATCTATCCCGAAGATGTATTCCAGGACAACCTGTATGCCGAATCCATCGAATCAGTATTGATGATTAACGGAGATAACAAGTAATAGCCATGAAACTGTTTTCCAAAAAAGAGGTATTTATCTGGGCACTGATTGCACTCACGGTGGTAAATGTGGCTTTGCTTGCCACCATTGTGTGGCGGCTGCAGAAAAAAACGCCTGTAATCACTCATGAAAAATTCGAGGTCCGTAAAGGAGATTCTCTCTCAAAAGAAAGAGGATGGCAGTGGAAAAAAGAAATCGGGCTTAGTGATGAGCAGCATACAAAAATCATGGAGCTTCGCAAACAATACAAAGAAAAAACCAGCGCCCTGATGGAGTCAATGAAGCAAAAACAGGCGCAAATTTTTGAGGAACTCTACAAAGAAAGTCCCAATAAACAAAAGCTTGACTCGCTTGCTGACGAAACCGGGTTGCTACATTCCCAAATGCGCAAAGAGTCCATTCTTCATATTCTCGACATCAAAGCCATCTCCACTCCCGAGCAGCAGCAGCGAATGAAAGAATTTATGGAAAAAAGGCTGCCGCGAGTGGAACACGGGAAACTTTTCAGAGTAAACAGATCTCCCGTTAAAAGTAACTGAACTGACTATCATCTTTAACTACCAACACCAACCAACTATGAAAGCTACAAGAAAATCAACATCAGTTCTGGCAGCCAGCCTGATCGGCTTTACCTTACTCTGGTCAGCAGGAGTATTTGGTCAGCGTCCAGGCTTTCGCAACAACCCACCTCCGGCCGATGAAAAACAGCCACCCCTGATGGGAGTAACCTGCCCTCTTCCCGGGCTCACTGAAGCGCAAACCGAAAGCATGAGAACGCTGAGATTAAAAACAATAAAAGACACTCAACCCTTACGTAACCAGCTCGAAGAGAAGCGCGCCAGGCTTCGTACCTTGTCCACAGCGGACAACCCCGACGCCAAAGCCATCAATAAAACCATAGACGATATGGCTGCTCTGAGGGCCGATATACAAAAGATACGCGCTGCCCGCCTGCAGGAATTTCGCAAACTCCTGACAGATGAGCAACGCATCCTGTTCGATGCGCGCATTGCCAACCCTAAGCTTATCAATAAAGCTTCGGCCAAAAAACCTTACTACCGCAACTCGTCATACTGCCCCGGATGCCCCTCTAAGAAATAAGAGGCATCAGATCATGAACTCAAGGAGAAAACCCCGGCACTGAGTCCGGGGTTTTTTATTTTGGGTCTGCCGAAAATTGCTGTTGGCTGGCGGTATGTAATTTGCAGAAAACTTTTACTCTGGCAAAGTGAAATAAAATTCTTGCATTATTTTTGTCAGTATTTGATCGAAATGAAAACTGGGGCGATTGACATTCATCAACCTCTTGGTCATGAGGTTAAGCGTCTGATTCTTGTGTACAATCAATCGGCTGCAGATTATCTGATCAAGAGCTTGAACCGGAATGAGGGCATACATCAGGCTAGGCTGTGTTGCAAACGCATCCGAAGTATTCTAAGGCTGATTAAACCAGCACTAAGCGCTAAACACTTCAAAGAAGCCAATCAGTTTTACCGAATCCAGGCAGGTAAACTCAGTGAAGTACGTGACTTCACCGCCTTGAGTGACGCAGCGGAAAAATTAACGGGCTCTATGCATTCTGAGGCTTCAAAACATTATTTGACAGTCTTTATACATCAGACTAGAACGGGAAGGATAAGACGATTGAGGTCTTTTAGCAAGTCCGATGTAAGACAACAAGTCATTGATGATTTTATGAAATACCCTGTCCAAATCAAAGAATTGATCTTGAATTCAGGGTCGGAAAAGACCTTAAAAACAGGCATTGAGCGAAGCTACAGAATAGCGAGAAGGGGATTCTTAGTGGCTGAATACGCACTTAATGCGGTTCAATTGCATGAATGGCGAAAAGCTGCCAAATATCTGTGGTATATGCTTGAAGCGGTGAGTTTCTTACACCCTACCACAAATAAAGCTTATATCATGGGACTGAAAAGGTTGTGCGCCTTGTTGGGCACCTATCACGACCTCGAGCTGCTCCAAAGAGCCATCGAAACAGACTTACACATCCCCAAAATCAACCAGGCGGGCATTAGGGGCAGCATTCGCAACCAAATGAAGCGCATCAGGCAAAAGGCACTGCTGGAGGGAGCACTCTTGTTCCTTTCAAAGCCAAGGCAATTTAGCGATACACTTTTCGGCTCATATAGACTCAAAACCAGTCACTGTAATAAAGGAAAATGCTGAGGCCAAACCCGGTTCTAATACATTCAAGGCCAGGTATACTTGCATCGATTTAATGTAGGTTGAGCGATTGAGCGTCTCTATTCGCTCATAGCGATTCTAAACTTTACCTCATCAAAAACATCAATATGTGATGATAGCCTATTCACGTATCTTGAAGAGAAATTTCAAAATTGTCTGAAACATACTCATTAAGATCCCATTTAGGCTTGTGTACATTTCGCGGGTGGTTATCGGTAGCCCACCTGGGCTGGTTTAGGTGCTGGCCAAAAAGTCAAAAGAAATACTGACAATAAAAACAAGTTTTGTACTGCTGGTTCTAATGACGCTATGGCTGTTTCTGATCAGGTCACGCCCCGGCAGAATACCAATCCCAGCCTTGCTATTCAGTTCCCTATTTTCATGCTGTTCCTCAATTGCCAGTGAAACTTACAGTGCCTTCATCTTCACCTCATGAACCACGCAATTTGCAATAAAGGTTGCACTGATCAAGAAACAACAAAGCCCCGCTGCAACAGCAACGAGGCTTTGAAGTCAGATGGAAGGCAGTCGTAAGCGGGATTCTGTGTTTGGCCTCCTCAAGGGAAGCGTATTTCCTGTCATTTATCTTGGCCTGCAATCGCTTGCAGGCTCCATCAGCCTACCCCCCGGGACCGAGCGGGCAGCCCTTCATCCGCCATAGCGGATCCCCGGTATATTTGGCCTTTCAGCCCATAAGGTTTACCCCCGCAAGCAGTTGCCTGCCTGCGCCGTGAGCTCTTACCTCACATTTTCACCCTCACCTGCCGGCATATCACCGGCATCGGCAGTTATTTTCTGTGGCACTGTCTGTCCTGGCTCCATCAAAACCAGGCCTTCCCGTTTGGAAGTATGGCGCCCTTTGCTGTCCCGACTTTCCTCTTCCTGTTTTAGCAGAAAGCGACAGGATGCCTGCCTTTTCAGCTGCAAAGTTAATGAAAATCAATAAGCTAAATGTAAAAACCGATCCTCAAATTGTCGCAAGCATCATTACCGCCATTTTTTTATTTTTGCATCAGTAACTAAACAGACCACCTATGGACGATATATCATTAGGTATAGGATCAAGGGTTCAGCACCCTGAGTTTGGCAAAGGCGTTGTCATCCAGACCTATACCGACTCATACGAAATTACTTTTATCGATTTTGGCACTAAAACCATTCTGAAATCATTCAAAGGACTCGATGTGATCGACTATGCCGGAGGAGATATCGACCTGGTAAGCTTCGAAAAGGTGGAACGGGTTTTTCAGCGCCTGCTCAGGCGTATTACCGATTTACAGGAAACAGTGCCAATGGGTCAGCGCTGGGTAGGCGGAACCATGATACTTCAACCCGGAAGCCGCGATCTGAAAAGCAAGGAGGTTCCGATCGACGTGTTTTTTCACAAAATTGTGATGGTTCGCGACAGGTTGAGAGTGATGGAGCAACGTATAAACAGCAGCAACCTTATTGACGAAGAAAAGGTAAACCTCCAGCAATACATCACCCGGATCTACGGCAGCCTCACCACTTTCAACATCCTATTTGCCGATAAAGACGATTATTTTATTGGCGAATCGTCGTAAAATACTCTGTTGCCATACTTGTTATTGTGAAAAAACTTAGTCGACAGAATAGGTCAGAAGGGGCCTTTAAAGAATTCTATTCCCTTGTAGTATAAAGGGTTACTGGAGTGATGGATCCATCACCTTGCCTATGAAAAGCAAGGCGTTGGTTGATTTCTCCTTGAGGGCAAAAACAAAAGGCCGGTTAACATAAAAATTAGTTTGCAACGGCATGCTGGTAACAGAAAAATCGACGCTGGTGGCTGCAGCTGCCTCGGTGCCCTCTTCGTTCACCTCCACAAAACTCTTATGCTTCACGGCTGAAACAAAGATTTGCTGATCCGTAATATTTGAAAAGTTGGCTTTCAGCTCATTGAAAGCATCTTTCATTCCCATAGCCATCAACATATCTTTGAGTTGTTTTTCAAAAGAAAATCCAAAGCGAGGGAACCTGAGATGGATTTCGCGGGGGGCGGCCAACTCAGTAGCAATGGAGTTCCACTGCTCGGAAGTAAGGCTTTCTATTACCTGGTCGGGCGTTTTACCCTGATCAGGCAGAAACACCAGCATGCTGAAATTGCCACGACCATAAAGCAATTCAATCACCTGGTAACCAGGGCGCACCGCGAGAGAGTAGTTAGACTTGTTCTGCATCGTCATCACCTGCCTGGTTGACCCGCCCATTAAGTAGAAGGTGCTATTTTGCGTTTCGCTTGTCTTAAATCCGTTTTGCCAACTTCCTTTGAAATAAATGGCATTTATAAGAAACATCACATGGTCATTATTGATGTTATCAATAATGGTTTTAATGCGGTTGTTGGTTTTCTGTGCTACCCAACTGTTGATTATGTCCTTGGCCTGTGGGTTAGCGAAATCGAGAGGTGTTACCTCGGCCTTGAAATAGTTTTTATTGATGTCGAGAAAATTCTTCTTTACCCAAAAAGTGTTGCGGTACCAGATGGAGTTGGCAAGTTTCATCTCCACCTTTTCGTCGGCACTCAGCAACTCATTGATTAGGTTACTATAAGCTACATTAAGTTTTTCATCCGTAAGAGAAGGAAAATAGAGCGTCTGCGACATTTCGGTTTTTGTATTGCCAGCAGCGCCGTTCCAGGCCATGCCCAGTGCCATGTGTACACTCATAGGTGAAATGAAAAGATTCACATCTGACTTTTCGCTCTTGTTTACCTGACGCACCAGGTCGAAAGCAAAACGGTTTGATGCATCTACAAGGCTAAACTGCTCGGCCGATAGCTTTATTACCTTGGGCTGCGAGGCGGAATTTTGCTCTTTTTCGCAAGAGCTGCCGAAAAATAACATTGCGAGTAACCCGATGAATGTTCTCATAAGAAACCAGATTTATAGAGTTCAGCAGAATTATGATGCAAAAATACTGCCGAAAGTTGCATGTAATGATTTAACCCGTGAACATTTTACCATTCTGGCCAATTGCGGGTTTTCTGTTCTGGTTGAATGATAAGCCTTAGGATTATTGAGGGTTTGGGTTAATCGCTTCGATTGCACCGTAACCGTATTGCTGAAACGGGGCTTGCCTTACCTGAAGCTCTTCATAGTCCTGCAGAATCTGATGAATGGCATCGCGCAAGGCTCCGTTGCCAATACCATGAATGAAAGTGATCTTGCGATACTGATTCATCAGGGCACTGTCGAGGGCGCGTCGAAAATAGTCAAGTTGCATTTTTAGGATTTCGTGTTTTGACATGTGCCCGTAACTGTCGCTAAGTGCTGAAATGTGCAGGTCAACCTCAGCCTCCCACGGGGCAACGCGATGCCGGTCGATTAGAGCCTCGTTTTTTACCGGCCTCGCCTTGCTGGTGCGATGAGTATCATCTTCCTTTTCGGCAATGATTTCAGGCGCAGTAACAATCTCGGTCAATTTGAGAGAGATCATGCGTTGACCGAAAAAGCCCGGCATGGTATAGCTGTCTTCTTTCACAAACCGGCTCATTCTGATCCTAAAAGTGGCATGAACCGGTGCGATGAGGCTGCGCAGCTTTTCCTTCAGAAACATTATCTGCACCACTCCTTCCTGCCACTGCTTAAGCTCTTCGCGCCTGATGTTCGCCAGCTCAATGCACGAAAAGGCGGGGAGCACATCGTAATCCGTGTTAAGCCATCCCTCGGTGGGATGCGACAGAAACACACAGAACAGCACATCATATTCCGAAGGATTCATCAGATAAATGCTGATATTGCCTGTGATGAGCCACTGCTGGTCTTCAGGGCAGAAAGCCAGATAAACGCTGTTATCACAGTTTAACGTGTTGTTTGTTAGGCTTATGACACGTTCCGGCAGATCAGATTGGGATTGAGGAGAGAGCGGTGGCTGTGGCATCCGGTATTCGTTGAGCGAACTCGGGGCTGCAGAATGTGCAGTAGGCATTGAGGCCGATAACTCAACCTTCAGCAACTCGCTAGCCAGGGTAGGAATTTCAAACCCTTCTTCGATGGCCACACTTACAAGTTGCTGGCTGAGGATACGAGTTACTACGCCCTCGCCGGTTTGATTTAGAAATTTAACTTTATCGCCGGGTTTGAATTTCATGGTGTTGCTTGTTAGAGGTAGTCATTTTGTGTGCTGACCCTAGAGCACAACAAATTGTGGCTGCAAAAGTACGAATTATGCCAGAAGAGCTAACCGGTGCACCGGGGTTATATCTGCGAGTCGTGTCAGTTAAAGCACTGAAAATAATTTTATTACCCTGTCGTTTGTCAGATCGGAAATAATCGCTACCTTTGCACTCCGTTTTTCAAGCCTGAACGTTTCAGGCTTAAAAGCTGGTAAGTCACAAAATATTAATCAAAAAAACTTTGTTGAATGTTACGACAGTACGAAACCGTTTTCATTTTAACTCCCGTTTTGTCTGATGATCAGATGAAGGAAGCGGTAAGCAAATACCAGAAGTTTTTGATTGATAGAGGCACGGAGATTATTTTTGAGCACAATTGGGGGCTCAAAAAGCTTGCGTATCCTATCCAGAAAAAATCGACCGGATTTTATTACCTCATTGAGTTTAAAGCAGAAGGTAGCCTAGTGGCTGACCTTGAAGTAGCCTACAAACGCGACGAACGCGTATTAAGATTTCTAACCGTTGCCCTCGATAAGCATGCCATTGCATACAACGAAAAGAAACGCAATGCCGATAAGAGCCAAACGCCAGTTGCCGCAGAAGTTGAATAATTAAATCCGCAATCATGAGCCCACAACCCAATAGCGAAATCAAATACCTGACGCCCATTGCTGTTGACGTCAAGAAAAAGAAATATTGCCGCTTCAAGAAAA
The DNA here is from genome assembly GCA_037445555.1 of Lentimicrobiaceae bacterium. Classification (GTDB taxonomy): domain Bacteria; phylum Bacteroidota; class Bacteroidia; order Bacteroidales; family JAAYJT01; genus JAAYJT01. The sequence goes on along the minus strand of JBBIKG010000001.1, from coordinate 117,211 downwards.
GCAGAATCAAATATATCGATTACAAGGATGCTGACTTCCTGCTAAAATTCGTGAATGAGCAGGGCAAGATACTGCCCAGAAGGCTTACCGGCACTTCGACCAAATATCAAAAAAAGGTGGCTAAGGCTGTTAAACGTGCCAGGCATATTGCCCTTATGCCATATGTTGCTGACTTACTTAAATAACCTGGAGGTAGATTATGGACGTTATTTTAAAGAAAGATATTAACAACCTGGGGTATGCCAACGACATCGTGACCGTGAAAGACGGTTATGCACAAAACTACCTCATTCCGCAGGGATTGGCCATTGTTGCCGATAAGACCAACCGCAAGGTGCACACCGAAATTATGCGCCAGAAAGCTTTCAAACAGGAAAAAGCTCGTTTCGAAGCATTGAGCGTTGCCCAAAAACTTGAGTCTGTTAGTCTGCGCATCGGCGCTAAGGCTGCCGAAACAGGAAAAATCTATGGATCGGTGAACGCCATCCAGATTGCTGAAGCACTCAAAGAACAATACAAAATAGAAGTGGATCGTAAGAAGATCATCCTCGACGGCGACTCTATCAAGGAGGTTGGCACCTACGAAGCCACCATCAACCTACACAAAGATGCCAAAGTGAATATTCGGTTTGAAGTATTTGCCGAATAGACACCACAATCTTATCACAGAATTTTCTAATTTTGAAGCTGCCGGCCCATGGCGAAACCTGCCAAACCGGCAGCTTCAGTTATGCTTACACGTGCACAAATCAAATTTGTCAGCTCTCTGCAACTTAAGAAATTCAGGAGGCAGCATTCCCTGTTTACTGCCGAAGGATCGAAGGTAGTCATCGAATTATTGGCAAGCTCCATTAAACTGCACTCGCTTTATGCGCTCCCGGCCTGGAAAGAACAAAATAGTCAGCTTACGCAGCGCTTTCAGGGCAATTTTTTCGAGGTGAACCAAAAGGAGCTTGAGCGCATGTCCGGTTTTAAAACTGCCAGCCAGGTCCTGGGGGTATTCGAAGTGCCCTCTGATGAGCACAAGGAGCCGCCGACATTAGATGGACCCTGGCTCGCCCTCGACGGAATTCAGGATCCGGGTAACCTGGGAACCATCCTGCGCACTGCCGACTGGTTCGGTATCCATTACATCATCTGCTCCGAAAATACCGCAGAGGCTTTCAGCCCGAAAGTCGTGCAATCTACCATGGGCTCCATCGCCCGAGTGAAAATTACGTATCAGGATCTTGAAAAATTTCTCAAACTAATTTATCCTGCACGGCCAGTGTATGCCGCCATGATGAAGGGCATTCCTTTACAGAAGGTTGGCTTTGAAAACAATGCCATCCTTGTGCTTGGAAGTGAGGGGCGCGGAATCTCATCCAGACTGATGCCGTTCATCACCCACCCGGTAACTATCCCAGCTCATGCCTCAGACGGACCGGGTATCCTCAGGCCAGAATCGCTTAACGCAAGCGTAGCAGCCGCCATTTTATGCTGGGAGTTGCAAAGGAATAAGAGCTGAATATGAGGTCATCTGCCTGGTATCTCTCATACACCCGCGAATAATTTAGAAATTATTTATTATTAATTACAAAAAAAACTTGCGTTTTTGTTCAAGTTAAATTAACTTTGCGTTACTTGATATAATGTTGTCACAATTCAAAAATGCAAAGTTTATGAAAGAAAACAGCCTGATAAATTACCACATACTCGAGCTCAAGGTACTGGAGAATTTTTCGGAGCGTACAAAAAATATATGTCTCGATAATCAGCTGGAAACCCTATTCAAACTAATCAGCTATTATTTCGAATACGGGACGTTCATTGATCTTCGCAATTGCGGGGTGAAGTCGAATACGGAGTTGATCACCATGGTGAAAAAGTACGTGGACAAGCACAAGGTTATCCCGGAGATGCTGGAGCATGAAGGCCATCACCGCACCTTTGAAGAGTACAAAGTATATTGTTATGAGCAATTCGGTTTGAAAAGCGAAGATGCGGAAAAGTTCAGGCATTCATTCGTGGAAGGACGTTTTCCGCTTTTTGAGTTTATTCTGATGATTCTGCAAAAACTTCTTAGCGCCCGAGAGTTTTTTCTTCTTGAGTATAATTTTGGTTATTTTAAAAGCAGGAAGAAACTCACCTTACAAGCTGCCGGCGATATATATGGCATCACGCGAGAACGGATTCGTCAGATTACCCACGAAATTCCCTATAAGATTCGCGAAATACTCTCGGCGTTTTCTGTGGAACTCAACTTTATTAAAGAGTATCTACAGTACGATCTCAAATATGTGAATGATGCGATTTTGATTGACCAGGAAACTACTGACCAGATTAACAGTCTGGATGAAGTAAATTGCACCCCCCGATTTATCGCCATCGGATTTTCAATGCTGTTTCAGGATGAGTATTATTTCTTTCAGGAAGAAAGGCATAACTACAAAAATTACTATTTGGTGAAACGTGACCTGGCCGCTATTTTTGATTTTTCGGAGTATTACCACATGCTATCGGTAGAAGATTCAGTAAGAAAAAAGACGCCTAAACCGGTGGAATTTTCAAAATTCCTGCACCGCTGCTACCGCAAACCCGAGTACGAAAGCAACCACAGAATCGAAAAGCTGTGTCAGTTTATTGCCAATCTCGAATTCGGTTGCGAACTTACCCCTGCCGGCGAACTGGTATTCAGACGCAACACCATCATCCGTATTTCAGAACGCATTGTCGACATACTCAGGGCCCATGGCAAGCCCATGCAGCTGAAGGATATTTTTGCAAAACTTAAAGAACAAAGCCCCAAGGTCCCACCTTCGATTGAGTCGTTGAGGTCGTCAGTTTTAATATCTGATGAGATTGCGGCACTTGGCAAAACAAGCACTTACAGCCTGAGAGAGTGGAAGAACGTAAAAACAGGCACCATAAAGGAAATTGCCAAGGAGCATCTGGAAAAGTTCGAAAGACCTTTGCATATTTCAGAACTTGCGAAGTACATTAAGCAATACCGAAAAACTCTCGAAAAAAATATTTATGCCAACATCAAGCTAGATAAAACAGGCACATTTGTATTTTTCAAGGGTGGGTATATAGGGTTGGCGAGTAAAAAATATCCTTTCCCCACAACATAGTCATAGTTCAGGTGTTTAATAAAAAGAAAGTTTCACCTAAAACTGTGCAAAAATATGTTTCTTAAGCTCCTGCTGACTGTTATTTTGCTGATAGCCCTAGCCTGGATAGCGATTGGCATAAAAATGTTTGTGAAAAAAAACGGGCAATTTAGCAAGTCGTGCAGCACGGTAGACCCCACAACCGGCAAACCGATGGCCTGCACTTGCTCCAGCAGCGACAAAGAGCCATGTCATAACGAATGAGACAGCAATGTGTCGCGACTTACAATTTGATTTTTTAAAAAGCCCTACAAGTAGTCTTTTGAATTAAAGGTCCGGATACCTATCAGGCTGTCGTGCTTGGCCCCGGGTTGCCGGTAATAAACCAGCAGGATATATTCGTTTCCTGTTTCAGCGAAGTTTCCTTCGAAAAACCCTGTATCAGCCTCTTTTCCATCCTTTACAACAATCGCATACTGATAGTCGTACACCCCTTGTTTGAGTAAAATCGACTTTTCATAGACACGTCTGGCTCCATCGTAACGCATACGGTTATTATTGTTCAGTGCCCAAAGATTGAAGCCGCCCAGAACAAAGACTTCGGCTCCTGGAATTGCGGTTTCCGATTCCAGCGCCAAGTGCACTCGTATATATTCGGCATCAGTTTCGGCATCATTCCCATCACGGTTGGCAATGGCAAAGCGACCATTCATGTCGAATTTGGTCGTGTAAGGTTTATTGTGACGGCGCATATCTGGCCATACCCATGCAACGTATCCGCCGGCTTCTCTGATAATTTCACTTATGGAACTGGTCAGATTTTTAACTGAACGCAGGTCGAGCGTCCTGAACTCGTTGCCTGCATAAAACTGGTTGGTTTCATCAATCAGCTGATAATCTATCTGGTTGCCTCTTACCATCAAGGGTTTAAGGGCTCGCTGGCTATCCGTGCGCCCATTTTGCATTACTATCACGTGCAGGTTTCGCAATGGGTCAACGATCTGAAATGCTGATGTTTCAACTACAGCCGCAATTTCTTGCCGCTTGAGCCGCTCGACTCCCACGGCAGGAATGCGGATGCGTCCGTTGACTGAAACTTTGGGATCGGCTACCATGAAACGACGCACGAAAACCGGCTGATCAGGATTGTGGTCTTCGTATACAAGCAGCGCATAATTCCCTGATTTTGTCAGCTTCATACGTTCAGATGGTACAGGCGCCTGGTAGTGAACGTAGGGCTGAAGGGTATTTTTCGAAAAACGGTAATTTATTATCGCCTCATCACAAAAGCCTTCAATGTAATCAGTTTTCCACAGGTCGGAAGGCAGCCAGCCGGCGGTGCAATGTATGATCGTGAATCGGTAATTCTTTACCCTTGCATCATGGTCATCAAATCCGAGAATCAGTGGCTGCGGATCATTGAGCACCAGGACAGGCAAGGCGGCATCCTGGGTCAGATGCTTCAGTGTAACTGTACGGATAGCGGGATGAAACACTTCATCTGAAAACACTCTATCCTGCGCATATAGGGTACCAGAAATGACGACTGCAAAGGCTACGGTCATTAATCTGTAAAATAAATTACTCATGATCAAGCATATAATGAATTTTAACGTCAGCAAATACCGATTGTTGTGCCAGTTAACAAAAGTAAATCATTGGTTCGCAGATATTTTTCGAATCACAGTGAATAAGGCAATAATATTTTGTAATTTGTGGGTTGCAAATTGGTGACAAAGATTTAGCATTCTGCCCAATTTTCATAGAAATATCATTAACTATTTAATTAAATCTATATTTTTGCCAACCCTAAGGTTTCGGTCTATTAACCATCTCACATGACAAAAATTATTAAGATCAAAAAAGGCCTCGATTTGCCCTTAAAAGGAGAGGCAGAACGGATTGTGCGAGAATTGCCGCCGGCACAGGTTGCTGTCAAGCCTACCGATTTTATTGGAGTTTTCCCAAAATTACTGGTCAAAGAGGGGGATGCTGTTTCGGCAGGTAGCCCTCTTTTTTTCAACAAATACCGCGAGCAGGTTTTATTTACATCACCGATCAGCGGAACGATTTCTGAAGTACGAAGAGGAGAAAAGCGCGTATTACTGGAAATCCGCATTGAGCCTGACGGAAGAAAGAGTTCTGTAGATTTTGGTGTCGCCGATCCCAACTTGCTTACACGCGAAGAAATTATCCGGAAGCTGGTGAGCAGCGGTTTATGGCCAGTAATCAGGCAAAGGCCGTATTCGGTCATAGCCAATCCGGATGATATGCCAAAAGCTATTTACGTGCCGGCATTCGACAAGGCTCCTCTGGCTCCTGATTATGATTTCATCCTGCATGGAAAGGGTGAAGTCTTTCAGGCTGGCCTCGATGCCTTGAGCAGGCTTACCCAGGGCAAGGTGCATTTGAGCATACACGCCTCGCAAACTACATCGAAAGTGTTCCTCAACTCCAAAAGGGTTGAAATTACTGCCTATGAAGGGCCGCACCCGGCAGGCAATGTGAGTGTACACATTCAGAAAACAGAACCCATCAATAAAGGGGATGTGGTGTGGTACCTTTATCCGCAGGACGTGGCTGCAATTGGAAAGCTTTTCATAACAGGACATCTTGACCTGTCACAAATGATAGCACTGACCGGATCTGTTATCAAACAACCGGCCTACTATAGAACAATGAGGGGTGCTCAGGTTACACCAATAATCAACGGCAATCTCAGGCAGGAACAGGTGCGAGTAATCAGCGGAAATGTTCTTACAGGAAAACATATAAAACAGGATGGGTTTATAGGGTTTTATGACTCTATGCTGACAGTTATTCCTGAAGGCAATTATCATGAATTTTTTGGCTGGGCATCTCCCGGGTTTGGAAAGTTCAGTTTTTCACGAACGTTTTTTTCATGGCTTGTCCCAAAAAAGAAAGGTTATGAATTTAACACAAACCTGCACGGTGGGGAGAGAGCTTATGTAATGACGGGACAGTACGAAAAAGTAATGCCCCTGGATATTCTTCCCATGCAGCTTATTAAAGCCTGCCTGATCGAAGACATCGACCTGATGGAAGGATTGGGTATTTATGAGGTGGACGAAGAAGATTTTGCCCTGTGTGAGTATATCGATACCTCCAAGACCGAAATACAATCCATTATTCGCAAGGGTCTCGATCTGATGCGAAAAGAAATGAGCTAACCGAGTACTTTAAAGATTAACGTTAAGATATACTACCTGTCATGAAGGCAATCCGAAAATATATCGATAAGATTAAGCCACAGTTTCAGCATGGAGGTCGATTTGGCATGTTGCATTCCACCTTCGACGCTTTTGAAACATTTTTGTTTGTTCCCGATAAAACCACACATGTTGGGAGTCATATTCGCGATCATATAGATATGAAACGCACCATGAGTATGGTTATTCTGGCTATGGTGCCCGCCCTGCTTTTTGGCATATGGAATGTTGGATTTCAGCATTACCGCTCGATTAACGAAGCAGCAGGCTTCTGGCCTTTCGTTCTGTTCGGCCTCAAAAAAGTACTTCCGATTATTGTAGTTACTTACGTCGTTGGGCTTGGCATTGAATTCATTTTTGCACAGATACGAAAACACGAAGTGAATGAAGGGTTCCTGGTGTCGGGGATGCTTATTCCACTTGTCATGCCCCCGGATGTGCCGCTGTGGATGGTAGCTATTTCCACTGCTTTTGCTGTTCTTATTGGCAAAGAGGTGTTTGGAGGCACGGGCATGAATATCCTAAATCCGGCACTTACAGCCAGGGCTTTCCTGTTTTTCGCCTATCCCATGGAGATGTCGGGCGACAAGGTCTGGATAGCCGAAAAAGCAGATGCGTTTTCAGGGGCTACTCCTTTGGCCGATGCCGCTGCCGGCAATCTTAGCCACATCCCTTCGACACTCGATATGTTTTTAGGGTTCATACCGGGCTCGATTGGCGAAACCAGCACGCTTGCCATCCTGATCGGAGCAATAATACTGGTATGGACCGGCATTGGAAGTCTGCGCATAATGCTTTCGGTAGTGGCGGGTGGTGCTGCAATGGGGCTGTTGATGAACCTTTGGGGTGCCAACGCGTACATGAGCCTTCCTTTCTACAACCATCTGGTGATGGGAGGATTTGCCTTTGGCGCAGTGTTTATGGCCACCGATCCGGTGACGGCAGCCCAAACCAACAAGGGAAAGCTCATCTATGGCTTTCTGATCGGAGTGTTTGCCGTTATGATCAGGGTGCTAAATCCGGCCTATCCTGAAGGTATGATGCTGGCAATTCTTCTGATGAACGTGTTTGCCCCACTCATTGATCATTACGTGGTCGAAGCCAACATCAAGCGCCGGCTTAGGAGAATGAGAACAGCCAAAATCAAGTCATAACCTATAATTCAAGAGCGTATGTTTAGCAACTCATATATATTCCGTTTCGCCTCCATCATGGTTGTGCTTGTAGCTGCGCTGTTATCAGCTGCCGCGCTACTGCTCAAGCCATATCAGGAAAACAATATCCGTATCGAAAAGATGAAGGATATACTTGCTGCTGCAAACATTCCTGCAGATGCACGCACCGCAATTGACCTATATAACCAAAACCTTTACCAGGAAATTGCTGTCACAACAAGCGGCGAGGTAGAAGCGGTATATTCGGATGGCAAGCAGCAAAGCGGCAGTATAAGACCTTTTGATATCAGTATCAAGGAATTACTTAAAACAATTGAAGACGTCAAGGCGGGCAAATCCACTAAAGAACCGTTGCTTCCTCTGTTTATTATCAAACATGATTCAGGCGGGTCATTGTATGTCTTTCCGGTGCGCGGTCGTGGTTTGTGGGGCCCGGTGTGGGGCAACATTGCGCTAAAGGACGACCTAATAACTGTAGCCGGCGCCAAATTCGACCACCAGGGCGAAACACCAGGGCTGGGTGCCGAAATATCTACAGACGATTTCAAGAATCAGTTCATTAACAAGAAAATATTTGACGAGAACGGCAATTTCACCTCTATTCGAGTACTCAAACCCGGAATTGCATCAGGCGAACACCAGGTCGACGCAATATCGGGTGGCACCATCACAAGCAACGGCGTGTCGCTAATGCTTGAAACAGGCCTTGAGAACTATTTACCTTACATAAAAAAAATTAAAGGATTATGAGCCAGCAAGAAAAGGAACCTTTATTATCAGCTAAAAACCGAAAACTGATATTTAACCCTATCGGCAAAGACAATCCCATCACTGTGCAGGTGCTTGGCGTTTGCTCAGCCCTCGCAGTTACCGTCAAGGTCAAGCCGGCTTTTGTGATGGCTATCTCCGTCATGGCCGTTCTGATCGTTTCGAATGTTGCCATATCGGCGCTAAGGAAAATGATCCCTTCACGCATTCGCATCATTACCCAACTGGTGGTGATCGCAGCCATGGTAATCATTGTCGACCAGGTGCTCAAAGCCTTCGTGTATGACGTTAGCAAGCAATTATCCGTTTTTGTCGGGCTGATCATTACCAACTGTATTATCATGGGACGACTCGAGGCGTTTGGGATGGGGAACAAACCATGGCCCTCATTCCTGGATGCAGTTGGTAATTCAGCAGGCTATGGCATCATCCTGGTCATTGTTGCCTTTTTCAGGGAGTTGCTGGGCTCCGGCACCATCTGGGGTTATCACGTCATCCCGCAATTTGTTTATGACCTTGGATATGTGAACAATGGTATGATGATACTTCCGCCCATGGCCCTCATCACCGTGGGTATCATTATATGGGTGCAGCGATCAAGGAACAAGGAACTGATTGAAAAGAACTAACCGCTTAATTCACAACCATTATGCAGGAATTATTCAACATATTCGTTAAGGCCATCTTTATCGAGAACATGATCTTTGCCTACTTCCTTGGCATGTGCTCGTACCTGGCTGTTTCGCGTACCGTCAAAACCTCAGCAGGATTGGGAATCGCAGTTGTCTTCGTCCTGGGAATCACCGTTCCGGTCGATTACCTTATAAACAAATATCTATTACTGCCGGGTGCCCTTAGCTGGATCAGCCCATCGATGGCCTCGGTAGACCTGAGCTTTTTAAGCTTCATCATTTTCATCGCGGTTATTGCTTCGATGGTTCAATTGGTGGAGATGGTTATCGAGAAAATCAGCCCTTCGCTCTACGCTTCGTTAGGTATCTTTTTGCCTCTGATCGCCGTGAACTGTGCCATCCTTGGCGCGTCGCTTTTTATGCAGGAGCGCGAGTATCAAAGCATCGGCGAGGCCACCATGTTTGGGCTTGGTTCAGGGGTAGGCTGGTTTCTGGCTATTGTGGCTATTGCCGCCATCCGAGAAAAAATCAGGTATTCAAACATACCGGCTCCACTGCGTGGGCTCGGCATTACCTTTATCATAACAGGCCTCATGGGGATAGCTTTTATGAGCTTCATGGGAATAAAACTATAACAAACTAATAATTCCATATACAATGATCCTTCTCGAAATAGGAATAACGTCCATCATGCTGATCGGGATAGCTGTATTCCTCATGATAATATTGCTGCTCGTTGGGTTGCTGCTCTTTGCAAGGAACAAGCTCACTCCGCAGGGCAATGTTCAAATCATTATAAATGAGGATAAAGTACTTGATGTTCAGCCCGGGTCATCCTTGCTTTCCACCTTATCGACACAGGGTATTTTTCTGCCTTCGGCCTGCGGTGGCGGCGGCACGTGTGCCATGTGCAAATGCCAAGTGTTTGAAGGTGCCGGCGACATCCTGCCAACAGAAAAGGGGTATTTCACCCGCAAAGACCAACAGGATCACTGGAGGCTCGGGTGCCAGGTTAAAGTGCGTGATAACCTGAAAATTGGTATCCCGAAGGAAATATTCGGTATCAAGAAGTGGGAATGCGAAGTGGTAAGCAATCGCAATGTGGCCACTTTTATCAAGGAGTTTGTGGTGAAACTACCCGCGGGCGAGGTGCTCGATTTCGCTTCCGGCGGGTACATACAGATTGATGTTCCCAGGTGCACTGTCGATTTCAAAGACATGGTTATCGAAGAGGAATATCGCGGGGACTGGGAAAAGCTGAACATGTTCGATCTTAAAATGGTGAATCCCGAACCCATTTTCAGAGCGTATTCCATGGCCAATCATCCTGCTGAGGGAAACATAGTTATGCTGAATATCCGCATTGCCACCCCTCCATGGGACAGGGCTCGCAACACGTTTAAAAATGTGAATCCGGGAATTTGTTCGTCATTTATTTTTTCACGCAAGCCTGGCGACAAAGTGACCGTTTCCGGTCCATACGGCGAGTTTCACATCAAGCATTCCAACAAGGAAATGGTGTATATCGGAGGCGGAGCAGGTATGGCTCCCTTGCGGTCTCAGATTTTCCATCTTTTCCTGACCGAAAAAACCCATCGCAAGGTATCCTTCTGGTATGGAGCACGCTCGCTTCGAGAGGTTTTCTATGATGATGAGTTTTATGCCATCGAAAAAGACTTCCCAAATTTTAAATTCAACTTGGCTTTGTCAGAGCCTATGCCCGAAGATAACTGGAAAGGGTATACCGGATTTATACACCAGGTGGTTCTTGATCAATATTTAAGCAAGCACCCCGAACCGGAAGAAATAGAATATTATCTTTGCGGTCCGCCCATGATGAACGATGCCGTATTCAAAATGCTCGACAATCTGGGGGTGCCGAAGGAAAACATAGCTTTTGACGATTTTGGCGGATAAAAGCACTCAATGGAAAACATAATATAATCACTATCAGGGCCGGGAATATGACATCCGGCCTTTTTTATGAGATGATAAAATTTATACCTACCGTACCGAAAAACCCTCAGGAACTATGAAAAGACTTCTGGTTTATTTATCAGTTTTGCTGACGATAGGGGCGTGCAATAAGACAGCCAGCTACCAGTTAATCAAATTTCAGGGGCTGACTATGGGCACTTATTACAGCATTAGCTATTTCGACAAACAAGGGCGAAATCTTCAGCCACGGATTGATTCGTTGCTCAAAGCATTTAATATGAGCCTCTCATTGTGGGAACCCAACTCGGTAATTTCGCGTATCAACAACAATGACCCGAATGTTGAATCTGATGACCTTTTTCGTACAGTCTTTGTAAAAGCCCTTGACATCGCAGAAAAGACCGAAGGAACCTTTGACTTTTCGGTGGGGCCGCTTGTGAATGCCTGGGGATTCGGATACACAGACCGCCAAATGCTGAACAAGGCTGCCGTTGACAGCCTGCTAGGTCTAATAGGATATAAGTATTTTCATCTTGATGGTAATCGCGTAGTTAAGAAACTACCCGGATCAAAAATCGATTTTAATGCGATTGCCAAAGGTTATGCGGTGGATGTTCTTTCAAAATTCATCGAAACCCAGGGCATTCAGTATTATATTGTTGATATTGGGGGCGAAGTGTTTGCCCGCAATCGCAAACCCGACCGGACCAAGTGGAAGGTGGGTATCGAAAAACCTGCCCGTAGTGCGGATGACGATCGCAACCTGAAGGCCGTGATTGAGCTGGAAAATCAGGCCATTGCCACCTCAGGCAATTACCGCCGCTATTATGAGGAAAACGGGACAAGGTATTCTCATACCATTGATCCGGCAACCGGGTATCCGGTTAATCACTCGCTACTGAGTACCTCTGTTATTGCCTCTGATTGCATGACTGCCGATGCCTATGCTACCGCCTTCATGGTAATGGGGCTTGAAAAAGCAAAGGCTTATGTACTTGCACACAATGAGCTGGAGGCTTTTTTTATATATTACTCACTTCAAGGAGAGTATGAAACCTGGGGAAGCCCCGGGTTTATGAAAAAAATTGTACAGCAGTACAAGTGATGCCCGTGCAGATTACTCATAGCGAAGAGACTCGATGGGATCGAGGTTGGCGGCTTTTGAAGCAGGCAAAATGCCAGAAATCAAGGCAACGATAAAGCACAACACTACTCCGCCAAAAATCCAGACCCAAGGTATGATGAACTTCGACCCAATGGTGATAGACAGTAGATTGCCAGCAAGAATACCTAAAAATATACCGACCAGACCTCCGAGTTGTGCAATAACAATGGCTTCGGCCAAAAACTGATTGCGAATAGTTCGTCGGGTGGCGCCAATTGCTTTTCGTACACCGATTTCCTGAGTTCGTTCGGTAACTGAAACCAACATAATGTTCATCAGACCTATGGCAGCACCAACAAGGGTTATGAGTCCAATAATTGTCGCAGCCAGACGGAGGTATTTCAGATTATCATATAGCATTTCGGCCAGATTATCGCTCTTCGAGATATCAAAATTGTTCTCCTCGCCGGTTCTGACCTTGCGAATAACCCTGAATAAACCAGTAGCCTCTCCTTCAATGGCATCCAGCATCATCGGATCGTTGGGCATCAGATTGACAGAATAGGAAGCGTTTGGCCTTGAGAACACACGTCTGACATTTTCAATTGGCAACAAACACAGGTTATCGCTAGTAAAACCAACAGATGACCCTTTTCCCTTTAACACACCAATCACACGGTATTTGTTAGCTCCGATGCCTATCACCTGCCCTATCGGATCGGTTTTCTTGAATAATCGTGTCACAATGTTTTGGCCGATAATAGCAACCTGGTTGCCATTCTCAAGTTCATGCATGGTAAAGTTTCGGCCATGAGCTATTTCATTGCCCGATGTAATGATATATTGATCGTCAGTACCAATTACGGGTGTGTTGGGATTTGTTTTTTCTGACCCGAATGAAATGGTGGCTGTGCCTGTGCCGTAAACGAATATCGAAACAGCCGTTTGGTTATTAAACTCTTGCTTGAACGACCGGGCTTCATCCCAGGTTATTGGCCTGTAATTTTTAGGGTTAGTGCTTCGATTGCCCATCCTTACCCTCAGGCCGCGATTTTGGATGGTTAGCGTATTGGCGCCCATCCTCGAGAAGTTGGAGTTTAAATAGTACCTGATGGCATCGATAGAGGTAAGAATCCCGACCAGGGCCATGATTCCGAAAGCAATGATTAAGATAGTGAGTATACTGCGAAGCATATGGCTTCTGATCGAGTTCAGAGAAATTCTGAAATTTTCGAAGACCAGCGAATTTTTAACCCTAACCGCTTTCATGCTGCTGATTTTAATTTTTTAAGCCATAGGCAAGGTCGCCTGCATCACCCAATCCGGGAACTATGTATGCCTGCGCAGTGAGTTCATCATCAATAGCCCCAACCCATAGGGTCACCTGAAGGCCGGCGAGGTTTCTTTTGATATATTCAACTCCCTCTACGCTGGCCAAAACAGAAACAATATGAATATGTCTCGGTTTGCCGTGTGTGAGCAATTCGCGCAGGCACAGGAACAGCGACAATCCGGTAGCCAGCATCGCATCTGCAAGGATAAGCACCTTTCCTTCTATGTCAGGACTGGAAATGTAATCGACCATCACATCGAATGAGCCATCCTTCGTATGTTTTCTGTAAGCAGAAACAAATGCATTGGATGCTTTGTCAAAAATGGCAAGAAGTCCGTTGTGCAGGGGTAGGCCTGCTCTAAGGATAGAAGCTATAACAGGATGTTCGGCTAGCACAGGTCCTGATGCAGTACCAAGCGGGGTAATTATTTCCTCGTTCTTATAGGCAAGTTCCTTACTGAGCTCATAGGCAACAAGCTGTCCATATCGCTCAAGATTCAGCCTGAACCGCATTGGGTCGCCCTGCACATTCGCATCACGCATTTCGGCAATGTACTGGTCAAGAATCGTGTTTCTGTTTCCTAAAACATTGATGATCATGGGTGTGATTTGATTGAAAGAAACTTGCTCATGCACTGCAAATGTAAATAAAATTGTGGCGAGGATCAGGAATTATTCAACTCATTGCTTTTATAATCCTAACCGCGATCCGTGGGATGAGCGCAAGACGATTTATATGCAGCTGGGGATACTTCACCTCTTTAGGTCCAAACCCTGAATAAAATCTCGCCAGGCCTGGTATTTCAGATCCTTCGAAATCGAATGTGATGCTTTTGCCCGCATAGCATTGAATGATGGTATCAATCAGCAGGTGCATGGCCCCGGTTTCGCGCGCCTGGGCATTGCATGCCGAAAAAATGAGTACCATGCGGCTATGGCTTTGAAATAGAATTGCCCCGGCTATCAGTTGATTTTGGTTTGAATACGCGCCATAGCACACAGCAGCGCGGCGATGCAGGCAGGCGTAGGATAAACGTTCGATGATCTGATAATGCGATGGGCTAAAATTCTTAAGTTCGGTTCCCTTGTTTTCTCTGAATAAATCAATGATAGCTTTTGGATCGGCCCCTGGCGAAACGGAAACCCGCCCCTTTTGGGCTTTCAAAATATTGCGAATGGCATTTTCCGAATACATCAGCCTGAGATTCATATAAGGCTGAAGGAGGTCCAGCTCATAATTTCGCAGCATTCTGAGTTTGCCATGAATGACAGATAATAGGTTGTAGCTGTTGAGATTCATTTCGGCAAAGGAATAATGGCGCAGTAGCTGCTCAATGAACTCATTCGTACTATCGTTACCTGGCGAGCCGCACGAAAAGAGCCCAAGTTGCTGGGCAAAAGGGGGCTGGGAAATATAGGGGATTCCCCATTTGCGACGGGCAGTAAGCGGAAACACCTGGCTGTAACGCCCCTTGACCAGGGCATTCCATTCGGGACATACAATATCCAGATACCATGACCATGCATAGATATTGCCATTGTAGGCATGCTCGATACAGTAGTCCCACTGCTGCCTGTCAATTTCGTGATTTTGCAGAAACCGGATCATAGATTCTGGGGGCTTTTATTCCATAGCTTTTTGTACCAGTTTTTCATACACCTTACGCCATCCTTTCCACCTGCCGGTTTCGCTAAGCGAATCGTTATGCCACAAACTTACAAAGGACCCGTCTACTGCCCTAACCTCGTCAATCAGACCTGAGATTACTTCCCAGGCTTCCTCGGGGCTCAGATTCATATAGTCCCGTAACGTTCCGTCCATCACCGTAAAAGGTACCACCGTCAGTGAAGTTTCGGTTTCGAGATCGAGGTCATAAAATGGAAAGGGTACACATATTCCGGCTCTGAAACCGGGACGGGCTACAAATCCCATAGAATAATCGTGTGTAATGTCGAGAGTTATCAGATTACGATAGGTATGTGGCAGCAGCAGTTTAATGAAATGCTGACGGCTATGTGTTACCTCACGATGAAGCAATTCAGAAAGAGCGGCGGTCTCGAACCTGAGTATCATTTCGTCTTCGTTGGAGGCAAAAGACGGGTGAATGCCTACCTGAGCATTATCGGCCAGATTCAATATGAGTTTTGCAAACCGGGCGCTTTGCATAGGTATATTACGGTCGTATCGGTTATATCGCGCAAAGAGGATGAAGTAAACTGGATCAAGAGAATACTGGCGATGCAAAGTAAACTGATAGTCGTAAGTATCATAGGGATCGGGCATGCGGCGGGCCAGCACCTGAAGCCGTTCGTAGGCGTTAGGTAACTCCCCGCGATACATGTTCTTCAACAGTGCATATGCTGTACGCAAGATGCCTTTTGAAAGATAAGCCCATGCCTGGTCAATATCGTAGGTGGGAATAAATTTGAATTTGAGCTTAGAAAGAACGATTTGAGGGAAATGCTCCTTCAAAACCCGCGCGACACTTGCAGCCCAGAGATGCACCACAGGCCGATCAAGGAATCCTTCGCGAAAAGCCAGGCTTTCAATTACAGGAAACCTACCGTAATGATCCTTTCGATATGGCAAATATTCTTCGTACCGCGATACCATATAGAAAGTTGCTGCGAACGGATCGAAAGGTAAGGGAGCTTCGGGTTTCATGACCGGAAACAACACCTTAAGTCCATCAAATTGCTCAACAACCGTGCGTGGAGCTTTAATGCCGGTTTCAAAAAGCAGGGTGTCGGAATAGAAATGAAGACCCGGATGAGGCTCAGGGCCATAACTGAATTTGATTCCCTGAAACGCGTTAAACTCCTCGCTGCTTGAAGTAAGACGAAAATCCTGTCCCATCAAAACCCTAAGCATTAGCTTCAGGGAGTAATGAAGACGTGAGGTTACTTTAGGAACAAGGATCAGAATCATGGGTTTATGCGAGGTATGATGCTTACTGGAGCAATACAAATATAATGATTCATCAGGCACTCCCTGTTCATTCTAAATATATTACCTTCAGCTAGCATGATTTTGTCAACAATCGGCGAAAAGAACTACTGCCGTTTCCAGGCTTATTGTATATTTGCTAAAGCATGACCACGTCCTAAGTGTGAAGTCACGACGGTCATTCAGAATAAATTACCTGCACATTGGAAAACTTCATTGTCTCCGCACGCAAATACCGCCCTGCAACATTTGAATCTGTTGTGGGCCAGCATGCCATAACCACAACACTCCGAAATGCGATACTGAACAACCAGCTTGCCCAGGCTTTTCTGTTCTGCGGCCCACGAGGCGTAGGAAAAACCACCTGCGCTCGAATTTTGGCGAAAACCATAAACTGTAATCAGATTACAAAAGAGGGAGAAGCATGCAATGAATGTGTATCGTGCAAATCATTCAATACATCGGCCTCTTTCAATATATATGAACTCGATGCGGCATCTAACAATTCAGTTGACGATATCCGGACTTTGGTTGACCAGGTTCGGATTCCTCCGCAGGGAGCCAGATATAAGGTGTATACCATAGATGAGGTGCATATGCTTTCGCAATCGGCCTTTAATGCGTTTCTTAAAACGCTGGAAGAACCGCCGTCCTATGCCAAGTTCATCCTGGCAACCACCGAGAAACACAAGATAATACCAACAGTACTCTCGAGGTGCCAGATTTTTGACTTCAAGCGCATAAGTGTGGAAGATATTATGTTGCAGCTCACCAGAGTGGCATCAAACGAAGGGATAACGGCTGAGCCGGAAGCCTTGCACATAATCGCTCAAAAAGCCGATGGAGCAATGCGCGATGCACTTTCCATTTTTGATCAGCTCGTCAGTTTCAGCGGGAGTAACATCACCTATCGGCATGTTATAACTAACCTGAATGTGCTTGATTATGACTACTATTTCAGGCTGGTGGACGCCTTTCTAACCAACAGTGTTTCCGAGGCACTGGTAATCGTGGACAATGTTCTGGCAAACGGGTTTGACGGGCAACATTTTATTATTGGACTTGGCGAGCATTTGCGTAGCTTGCTTGTGAGTCAAGATACAGCTACTCTGAGGTTGCTCGAAGCCGGGGCGGCTTTGAAGGAAAGATACCGCCGGCAAGCCGATCAGTGCATTTCAGAATTTCTGCTCAAATCGCTCGAAATAGTAAACCGCTGCGATCTTGATTACCGGGTAAGTAACAATAAGAGGTTACTGGTTGAAATGGCCATTTTGCAAATGATGGCATTAATCAGGCCAATATCTTTATCCGGTTCGAAAGCTTTAGAGGACGCCGCTGGTCAACCTCAGGCCAACGTAAAGCCAACTCCTCCTTTGCCGCCGCCCAAACCAGCAGAGGCCAACAAGCCTATCTTTGTACCGCCCGCAGAACTCATTAAAAAAACTGGCATAGCACCGGTTGGTATGCCAACGACCACTTCAATAAAAACAAGCCCGCCAGGTACTCCTGCACAAACCCTTCCGAAAACAGATGAGAACGGGGCAGACGAAAACAATTATGAAGAGGAAAGTCAGACAGCCTACATTTTGCAAGCTGACCTGGAAAAGTACTGGGCTGCATTCGCCCAGTCGGTGGCCTCCGAGTCGCCCAATTTGCATGCTACCCTAACTTTTGGCGAAGTAAGAGTGGCAGATGCATCAAAGGGCGTGATTGAATACCCCATCACAAGCCAGGTGCAGCTTAAAGAAATTCAGGATCACAAATCCGATTTGATCGATTTCCTTCGCAAGAAACTCGGAACACCCCGTTTGACAATCAACACACCCCTTGTTGAGTCGAAATCAGTTGCTGATATTCCATACACCCCCGTTGAAAAGTTTCGCAAGATGCTTGAAAAAAACCCTGAGCTGGCAAAACTTAAAGAGCAGTTGAATCTCGACATTGATTACTGATCAGCTCATAATTGTATATGATGCATATGCTGGCCTGTTTATCAAAATTTATTTTACGGTGTGCCGGATGGAAAGTGTTTTACGACATTCCTGACACACAGCGACGTTTTGTGCTGATTATGGCGCCGCATACAAGCAACTGGGATTTTGTCATAGGCAGATTAGCTCTTTGGGCCATCAGGGTCAAAGCTTATTTCCTCATTAAAAAAGAGGCATTTTTCTTTCCGTTGGGAGTACTTATTAGACACATGGGAGGTATACCTGTCGATCGGTCTCACAGCAACAACGTGGTGCTGGAGATATCTGAGATGTTTTGTAAAAAACCTGATATGGTCATCGCTATCACGCCCGAAGGCACCCGCAGCCTGCGCAAGGAATGGAAACGGGGGTATTGGTATATTGCCAGCCATGCAAAAGTTCCTGTCGTGATGGCATATCTGGATTATAGGAAGAAAATTGCCGGGGTGCATAAAATGTTCTGGCCGTCGCCTAAGTTCGAACATGACCAGGCCATGATCGATGAGTTTTACAGCCAGATCACAGCAAAATTTCCTGAAAAGTTCAATCTGTCGCCTATGTATCGGAATGCCATCAATCGATGAGGCAAGATCTCATTATGGGGCGGGTTCTAACAAAAGTTTAGGAACTCCTATATGAAACAATTCTCAGATGAATCGTGTTTACAGGCTCCAGTAGCCCAGATTTGCGATTTTGTTTCGGTAAATGCCTTTCAGATCAAAAAGAATACCCCCGTCTTTCATTAGTTTCTTGAAATCTTCTTCCAGGAGCGTTTTATAAATATCGTGCCCGACAGCCACAATGACTGCATCGTACTGTCCGGGTTCGACCGACTTCATTTCCAGCAAACAGGGCAGTTGGTACTCGTGCGCAAATTCCCGGCTGTCGGCTAACGGATCGGTTGCGTCAACATGTACATTGTAGCTTTTTAATTCATTAATGATGTCGGGAACACGCGAATTCCGGAGGTCGCTGACATTTTCCTTAAAGGTTACACCCATGACGAGCACTCGGCTTTTATTTACGAATATATCTGAGGCAATCAGTTTTTTAACTACATGTTTTGCTACATAAAAGCCCATACTGTCGTTGATAAACCGGCCGGCATTGATCACCTGCGGGTGATAGCCTAGTTCACGCGCCTTATATACCAGGTAATATGGATCTACCCCGATGCAATGCCCCCCTACCAATCCGGGATTAAAGCGAAGGAAATTCCATTTTGTTCCTGCAGCCTCAAGCACCTCATAGGTATTTATTTTCATGCGGTTAAAAATTTTCGATAATTCGTTCATAAACGCAATATTGATGTCGCGCTGGGTATTTTCAATTATCTTGGCTGCTTCAGCCACTTTGATGGACGATGCCTTGAAAATGCCTGCTTTCACTACATCTGAGTAGATTTCGGCAATAGTATCGAGTGATTCGGAGTCGCATCCCGAAACCACTTTGATTATGGTTGCAAGCGTGTGTTCCTTATCGCCGGGGTTGATACGTTCAGGAGAGTATCCCACCTTGAAGTCTTTTGTACAGGTAAGCCCCGAAAGTTGTTCGAGAAGAGGAACACAATCCTCTTCAGTACATCCGGGATAAACGGTCGATTCATAAACTACATAGTCGCCGTTTTTCAACACCGATCCTACTGTACGCGTTGCCGCAAGTAAGGGGCTGAGGTCGGGCATGTTGTGCGCATCGATGGGGGTGGGAACGGCTACGATGTGAAAAGAAGCTTGTTTCAGGTCATCAGCATTGGTAGTAAACAGGATATCGGTATTGGAAAAGGCCCCGGGATCGAGTTCATGGCTGGGATCGATGTGATTCTTCATCATTTCGATGCGATCGGCACGGATATCGAACCCCACCACACGAAATTTACGTGCAAACTCAAGGGCTATGGGCAGCCCAACGTAGCCAAGGCCTATCACTGAGAGGGCCGCTTCTTTATTAACAAGTTCTTTATATAGGCTCATAATTCGGCATGGGTTATAGCGGCAAAAATACGTATAAATCATTCGAAGCGCTTCGAAGTCCGTCAGTCGGCCAGATTTCTGGGTATCGGTTCAGTAAAACCAACCATCTACCACACAATTATCACTCGCAGTCAGGAGTTACAGGGGGATCGCACACCGTTACCGCAATCTTACAAAAAGCAAACGGTGCCGGTTCAATACCTAATCAACCATCTGAGAAGACTCAGAAATCCTTAATTCCAACCGGTGCATTGGGCTGGTTACGTATATTCCTCGAAAAATGTAGTTTTCAATAATAGAGAAGCTGTTGCAATGTTCTAAAAGCACGTAACATGGACTATTCCGGGTTGTTCCAGAACCAATCCACGGTCTTCCTCAAACCCTCCTCAAACGAAACCAATGGCTGATAGCCTAGTAATTTCTGTGCCTTATCGATGCTGGCATGCGAGTGGGGGATATCGCCTTTGCGCTGAGGACCAAAAACCGGCTCTACACTTGATATAGCCGGATCATAAGCTCCCAGATATTCTCTCAGATGCCTAAATAAGGTAATTAGGTCGTACCTATGACCTGTTGCAGCATTAAACACCTGGTTAGAAGCATCGGGACGGTCGGATACAGCAGCCAGGTGATTTATGCGAATCACGTTTTCAATAAAGGTGAAATCGCGGCTAAATGATCCGTCGCCATTAATTAAGGGTGACTTATGCTCCATCAGCCTCCTGATAAAAAGCGGAATGACAGCGGCATAAGGCCCATATGGATCCTGTTTAGGTCCGAAGACATTGAAGTAGCGAAGACCTATAGTTTTCATTCCATACACCAGCGAAAAGACCTGAGCGTAGAGTTCGTTGGTTATTTTGGTCACGGCGTAAGGAGACAGCGGATTGCCCCTGTGATGTTCCTCTTTGGGTAATGCCTCAGAGTCGCCATAAACCGATGAGCTGGAAGCATAAATAAACCGCTCAACTCCGGCATCACGTGAAACTTCCAGCATGTTTACGAAACCATTAATGTTTACTTCATTGGTAGTGGCCGGATCCTTGACTGAACGTGGTACCGATCCGAGAGCAGCCTGGTGCATTACCACCTGCGCACCCATGACTGCAGTTCGGCAATTGTCAAAATTCCGAATATCGCCCCTTATGAGTCTGAAATTAGGATGACTGGTCAGATGCCGGATGTTTTGTTCGCGACCTGTCGAAAAATTATCGAAACAGGTAACCTGGTTGTTATGATGCAACAAATTCTCGCAGAGGTTTGAACCGATAAAACCTGCCCCTCCCGTGACGAGAACCTTTTTATTGGTAAGCGATTGTGCTGATTCCATAAGCGGGAGGTTGATAGGTGGCAAACACGAATGCAAAGATATGAACTGCACACCTACCTCGGGCATCGGGGTGATGTGTTGTGATGGTTTCTGTGTACTTTTGTTGGAAAAATAGTAGAAATGAATGAGAAGCAGCCCCTGAATTTTGCCCTTATCGGTTCGGCCGGATTCATTGCCCCCAGGCATATGCAGGCCATCAAGCAAACAGGAAACAACCTGGTTTGTGCACTCGATCGATTTGATGTAATGGGTGTCATCGACAGCTTTTTCCCTGAGGCTGATTTCTTCACAGAGCCCGAACGTTTCGACAGGCATCTCGACAAGCTCAGGCGGGCTGGTGAACATAAAATTGATTATGTGAGCATTTGTTCCCCAAATTACCTGCACGACTCCCATATCAGGCTTGCACTACGCAACCAGGCGCATGCCATTTGCGAGAAGCCCATTGTCATCAATCCATGGAATCTTGACGCATTGCATGAAATTGAGAAGGAATCAGGCAAGCGGTTGTTTACCATACTTCAACTTCGCCTGCATCCGGCCATAATCGCCTTGAAAGAACAAGTCAGCAGGATGCCTGCCGACCAAAAAATTCCGATCGATCTCACGTATATTACCAGTCGCGGCCGCTGGTATTTCATATCCTGGAAAGGTGATTTGCACAAATCAGGAGGTGTCGTAACCAATATCGGCATCCATTTTTTCGACATGCTACTATGGATTTTTGGGAAACCAATACGCAGTGTGGTGCATACGATGCAACCGATGAAGGCTGCTGGATTTCTGGAGCTCCAGCGCGCCCAGGTGAGGTGGTTCCTGAGTGTGGATGCTTCCGACCTGCCACCAGAAGCCAAACAAGCTGGAAAAAGAACCTTTCGAAGCATTTCTATGAACGGACAGGAAATAGAATTCAGCGAAGGATTCACGAATCTGCACACTCTGTCGTACGAAGCCATCCTGGCTGGCCAGGGCTATGGAATTGACGATGCCCGACCAAGTATCGAAACAGTGCATGAAATACGAACAGCTGCCCCTGTCGGCAAAACCGGGGACGTTCATCCTTTCGTTCAGTAAACGCGTGCGGAAAAAGCTTGTTTAACAAATGCATCCGATCCTGTCCAGGGTTGGCTAAGTATGATTACGGGTCACGGTCCTAAATTACGTTCTCCAGGCTAAAATCTGGCCATCCATCTTATACGCATCCGATACAAATAGTTACTTTTGGTGGCCATCCCATAATTTCTCCCACTCATGCCCCGTCGCATCGACCCACAGGAAAACTACCAAAACACCCGCGAAGCAATAGGCTATGTAAGCCGGAATGAAGCCACCCAATCCGACTACGATCGCATTGGATTTATGTCAGGACTCGAGGTTCATCAGCAACTTAAAACCCATCACAAGCTCTTTTGCCGTTGCCCGGCAGGCCAATACCAGAAACCCGACGATTTCGACGCTGAAATCATACGCCATATGAGGCCCACCTTGAGTGAGCTCGGTGAATATGACGGAACCGCGTTGATGGAATTCAAAACCCGAAAAACGATAATTTACCGTATCAAAAGTCCTACAGCCTGCACCTACGAGATCGATGATACCCCCCCTTTCCGAATAAATCAGCAGGCATTGGAGCAGGCGATACAGTTATCGCTGCTCTGCAAATTGAATATTGTAGGGGAAGTACACATCACGCGCAAGCAGTACCTCGATGGCAGTATCCCGACCGGGTTTCAGCGCACGGCTATAATTGGCGTGGAAGGCGAAATTCCGCTAAGAAATAAAAAGATAAGACTCCTGCAACTCAGCCTGGAGGAAGACAGCTGCCGCGAAGTAAGCGATAAAGGCCATCTCAGGGTTTATCGAACCGACAGGCTTGGCATGCCATTGATCGAAACGGTTACATATCCTGACATGGTTAATCCCGATGAAGTGAAGGAGGCATGCAATTATATCCGATTCCTAAACAGAAGTTCGGGTCAGGTGCGGGTTGGAATCGGATCAGGACGTCAGGATGTAAATGTAAGTTGTCGGGGAGGTACACGCGTAGAGATAAAAGGTGTGTCGCACACACGATGGATTCCGAAGCTGACACACAACGAAGCATTCAGGCAATGGGCACTGCTGCACATACGAGAAATACTGCGCCAGCGCGAATCAAATTATAAAACCTGGAAAATTCAGCATCAAATCATTAACCCAAGACATCACGGCATCAGCTGGCAAACACTATCCGATGCGAAGAAATCCGGTCATCAAATAGTAGCGATCAATCTTCGGAGCTTTTGCGGAATACTATCGCACTTCACTCAACCCGGTAAGATATTTGCCGATGAGCTTTCAGAAAGGTTGAAAGTGATTGCCTGTATCGACAAGCCGCACATGATTCATAGCGAACAACTCGAGCCAACCTTTGACTTTGGAGTATTTGAAAGTCTGGCAGAGCTTTTTGACGCAGGCGTAGAAGATGCCCAGCTTGTTGTGTGGGGACCGCCCGAAGACATTCCTACTGCACTTGAGACCATTGAAGAACGATGTATGATGGCCTTTGAGGAAGTTCCGCGTGAAACAAGAAAATCATTTGAGGACGGCACCACTATCTTTGAAAGAGTGCTGCCAGGAGCAGACCGTATGTATCCTGACACGGACTCGCCACCGATTCCTTTGGATGACCAATTGATTCAGAAACTGAAAAAAGGCCTGCCTGAAGATGTGATTGAAAGATACCGTGAGCTGAAATCATGGGGTGTTCCGGAAGACACGTTTACATACATCTTCAGAAACGATCTGTTTGGGCTGATTGTTAAAATTAAAGAAGAGCTGGGTTTTGATCCGATTTTTACCTCCACCCTGCTGGCCCACAACCTTAAAAACATAGAAGGCCGTTATGTACCGGCGTCAGGTTTCAGTTACAAGATTATTTACGGGCTTTTTAAATATCTCAAAGAAAAACACCTGGATCGACAATTGGCTAAGAAGATGCTCCCGACCATTTACCAGTATCCAAAGATGGAATTTGACTCCGTGCTTGCGACCATGAAGTTTAAGTCTCACACTCCCGAAGACATCCTTGCCCGCGTTTCATTTCTGCAGGAAAAGTTCAGGCAGGTATGTTTAGTAAGGAAAAACAGAGCTGCAAATGAGCTGAACTGGATTATGGGGCAACTCCGGCCGCTAGCTGTAGGAAATGTTTCGCTTGCTCTTTTGCGAGACAAAATTAAACAATCACTTACCTGAAGAGCAAACACACCTCCGATGAAGCGGCTGCTGATTATTATGCTATTTCTGGTTTCAGGATTGATTGCAACGTCAAATGCAAGAGGACAGTCATCCGTTGATTCCGCAATTGATTTCTATCTGAGTAAAATAAACGCCGACAGCATTTTTCGATACATCGAGAAGCTTGAAAATTTCGGCACCCGATTTGCGTTGGCCCCAAATCGGCGCGAAGTGGCCGGGTGGATCAAAAATAAATTCCGTTCATTTGGTTATGAGGATGTAGTTCTTGATTCGTTTCAGTATTCGCGCAACTGGTCGGGGACAGTTTATGACACTTGGCAGTACAATGTGGTGTGCTCCTTTACCGGATCCGCGTTTCCAAAACAGGTGTATGTGATGGGGGCCCATCACGATTCTTACGCCGGAAGTCCGGCTAATCCCTTGCTGGCCGCCCCTGGTGCCGACGATAATGCAAGCGGAGTTGCTGCAACCCTTGAGGTTGCCAGGGTACTGATGCAGTATGGCTATCAGCCCATGTCCACTATTAAATTCGTCACCTTCGCTGCGGAGGAGCTTGGCCTGCACGGTGCATGGAACTTTGCCAGCAAGGCTGAGGCTGGATCTATGGATATTCGCATGATGGTGAATAACGACATGGTGGCGCACAGCGGGAGCCTAGCGGCTGATCAATGGACTGTGCAGATCCAGAAATATCCAAATTCACAGTGGGTTACCGACCTCGCAAAGCAACTCATTGGCAAACACACTAACCTGAAAGTGGTAGAAAGCACACGCTATATACAACAGTCCGACAGCTGGGCCTTTTATGGGAAAAACTTTCCGGCCATTTTTTTTATTGAAGATAATTTTACGCCTCAGTATCATACCATAAACGATCGCATTTCAACACTCAACAAGCACTACACGGCAGAAATGGTAAAGATATCAGCGGCATTACTTATTTACGAAAACGGTGTGGGAATAAGGACTGGCGAACAGGTACCGGAACATCCAAAACGACCCGGCCTGGTGGATGTTTACCCCAACCCCTTCACTCTCGGCACCACATTTCGCTACGTTCTGAACAAAGATTCGAATGCAAGTCTCCGCATTTTTAACGGCCAGATGGTTGAAGTGGCCAACGTGTTCGAAGGACGACTTACGGCAGGATCCGGCACAATGACAATTCACAGAAATAACCTGGCTCCGGGAATCTACCTAGGCATTTTTCAGACAGAAAACTACAGGCAAGCCTTAAAGCTTGTAATTACTGATTAATAACTATTACCTCGTAATAACCATCATCATGAGCGACGATTTTTTTCAGGGATATAAAGGGCAGGCACTGGAGACACTCAAGAAATTCAATGTCAGGGTATGGGGTCAGGTTGAGATTGATACCACGCGAGGCAGGTTTACCGGCACAATACTACCACGTGCTGAAAATGATGATGCCTTACACATAGTGGTGAAGATACCCACAGGGTACAACATCGGCATCGACGTTTTGACCATTGTTTCGATGAAGGAAACCGGTTATAAAAAAGCCGTATATAAAATACCCGAGAAAGAGTTTCCGTATACTCCCAACCTGCCAAATGTTAAACTAATCGGAACGGGCGGCACTATTGCATCCCGCCTCGACTACCGCACAGGAGCTGTAATACCCGCATTTTCGCCCGGCGAATTGTACGGTGCGGTGCCTGAGCTTGCAAGCATCTGCAACCTTACTACTGAAAAATTATTCGCAGTCTTCAGCGAGAACATGGGCCCTGATCATTACAAAAAACTGGCTATTGCCATTGGGAAAGAGATTGAAAACGGTGTGGACGGCATTGTGATTGGACACGGCACCGATACACTCCATCACACCGCTGCCGCACTTACGTTTATGGTGCAGAATACGCCAGTTCCTATTGTTTTGGTTGGCTCTCAGCGCTCAAGCGACCGTCCCAGCTCCGATGCCGCACTAAACCTGATGCATGCCACCACAGCCGCCGGTCATGGGGATATTGCAGAGATCATGGTGTGCATGTTTGGTCCTACCAGCGATGAATATGGCTTCTTACATCGCGGCACACGCGTCCGCAAAATGCATAGCAGCTATAGGTCCACGTTCCGCACTCTTGGGGACACACCCATAGCCACCGTGACACGCAAAGGAGTTTTTCCGATGAAGCCCGAGTTTAACCATCGCCGAAAAGATCGTAGCGTGACCGTTTTACCCTACTTCGAGGAAAAAGTTTCCATCGTATACTATTATCCCAATATGCAGCCTGATATTATTGACAGCCTGGTGGAAAACGGCTACCGAGGCATTGTAATTGCTGGTACCGGCCTGGGGCATATTAATAAGCCACTCTATCCGGCCATCGAAAGGGCGGCGGCAAAAGGTGTTGCCATCTACATGACTGTCCAAACCCTTTGGGGCTATGTACACATGTTTGTTTACGATACAGGCCGTGACCTGATGGCCAAAGGAATTATCCCGGCCGAAAACATGCTGCCCGAAGTGGCATATATTAAATTGGGCTGGGCACTAGGTCAAACTACTGATCTTGAAAAGGTCAAAGAGATTATGTTAACGCCTGTTAACGATGACATTACATTGCGGGAGCCATATAACGGATACCTGGTGTATCAGGGTGGTGTGCCCGAAGTGGAAGAGTTTGTCAAAAAAGTCCACAAGTAAATTTCCCTTGGCTATTAAATTACCGCATGAAAACATTTTTGTCTGTATTCCTTATTATGGCTGCAAGTATAAGCACCTCTGCACAAAATCCCGAACTGGTCCGCAATGCTGTTGCAAGACATCTATTAGCTTCGGTTGATCTTTGCAAACATCTGCATCAATTTCCTGAGTTGTCATTACAGGAATTTGAAACCTCCAAACTGATGGCTCAGGAGTTGAGTAAACTTGGATTTGAGGTCACCGAAAAATTTGGAGGCAACAATGTGGTGGGTATTTTTCGTAACGGGAAAGGTCCTGTAGCATTTCTGCGTACCGACATGGACGCCCTGCCCGTCGAGGAAAAAACTGGATTTAACTTTGCCAGTAAAGTAAAAACCAGGGACGAAGTCGGAAACCTGGTTCCTGTAATGCACGCATGCGGGCATGATATTCATATGTCCGTATGGCTGGGATCACTCCGTACCCTTGTAGCGATAAAAGATCAATGGAAAGGGACTCTGCTGGTAATTGCCCAGCAGGCTGAGGAGGTTAGCAAAGGTTCGTCAGAAGCCATCAATGCAGGATTGTTTGTAAAGTATCCTGTTCCCGATTTTGCGTATTCGTTTCATATAAATCCCGAGCTAGAAGCCGGACAGATAGGTTTGGTTGAGGGTCCTGTTTTTGCCGGAGTCGAAACGGTGAATATTACGGTATTCGGGAAAGGTGGTCACGGCGCCTATCCCGAAAAGTGCATCGACCCTGTGGTTATTGCCTCACGCATTGTTCTCGACCTCCAGACCATCGTCAGCCGTGAGATCAGCCCGCTCGACCCGGTAGTGGTGACAGTGGGATCAATCCATGGCGGAACACGCCCTAATATCATTCCCGACGAAGTGAAGATGGAGCTGACCTTGCGCTATTATTCAAAAGAGACTATCACAAAAGTGATATCCGCCATCAGGCGAATAAGCCGGGCTGCCGCACTGGCAGCCGGGATGCCCGAAGAAAATCTGCCTTTGATCGAAGTACTAGACGCATCCACTCCACCCGTGATCAACGAGCCCGGGCTGGTGCAAAAAACTATCGCTTTCACCAGTGCTGTTATCGGAAGAGAGAATATAGTAAAAACACCACCAGCAATGGTTGGCGAAGATTTTGGCAAGTACGGCTGGACAGCTGAAAAAATACCTGTATGCCTAATGTGGCTGGGATCGACAAATGCAGGCCTGTTGAAGGTCCTGAAAGCGAATAATGAAGCGCCCCACCCATTGCATTCGCCTTTTCTGTATCCTGACTTTGAAAAAACTATCGAAACAGGTATGCAGGTAATGGTAGCAAATGTACTGGGGCACCTGAAAAATGAGTAGTGACTTGTGGGTCTATTGTTATTGATTAGAGTTTTAGACAATTATTAGTAAATTTGCGTAGATAGCAAACCCATTGCCATGCCTAAAGTTTTATTGGTTGACGACGATCCAACTTTCTGCCTGATGCTCAAGACCTTCCTCAGCAATAAAGGTTATGAGGTAAAAGAGTATTTCAGTGCAAATAATGGTCTTAGGGCATTGCGCGAAGAACAGTTTGACATCATCCTGACCGACTACAGGCTTCCGGATAAGGACGGCATTGAACTCCTCAAAGAGGCCAAAGCCTTCAATCAATCATTGCCTGTTATCTTGATGACACGGTATACGGATATTCGCACTGCTGTGAATGCTATGAAACTTGGGGCGCACGAGTATGTGGCCAAACCTATCAACCCCGATGAGTTGCTTCTTACTATGAAACAGGCTATGAACAAGCAAAAAAAGGGGGAAGCCGATACCGGCAACGTAAATAAAGGAGTTGGCCTGAGCGATTTCAGCTTCATACAGGGCCAAAGTCTAAGTGCCCGGCAAATCATGAAATATATTGATCTGGTGGCACCGACCGATATTGCTGTGATTATTCATGGAGAAAGTGGCACAGGGAAGGAATACGTTGCAAGGATGATACACCTCAAGAGCTTGCGAAGCAGTAAGCCCTTCGTGGCGGTCGATTGCGGGGCGTTGTCGAGCGAACTGGCTGGCAGCGAACTCTTTGGCCATGTCAAGGGGTCATTTACCGACGCCCACCTCGATAAAGAAGGACAGTTTCAACTGGCCAATGGGGGCACCTTGTTCCTGGACGAAATTGCCAATCTCTCCTATGAGATACAGCTGAAGCTTTTACGCGCCACCCAAGAAAAAAAGATAAGGCGAATCGGGGGCACGCGCGATATCGACGTGGATGCGAGGATCATTGTTGCATCTAACGAGGACCTTGCCCAGGCTGTGCGCAGAGGGGCGTTCCGCGAAGACCTATACCACCGTCTTAATGAGTTCCGCATTGATGTTGCTCCGCTGCGCGAGAGACCGGAAGACATCATCATGTTTGCGAACCATTTCCTTGAGCAGTCGAACCGCGAACTGAACCGAAAAGTGATCGGGTTTCATGAATCGGTGATGCAGAGGTTTCTTGAGTACGCATGGCCAGGTAACATCAGAGAAATGAAAAACGTAATCAAAAGGGCAGTTTTATTAACCCCTGGCGATACTATCCTGGTCGACACCCTTCCGTCGGAGCTGGTCATTAATCGTACATCCAATTTTATCCAGGGCTTTGGCGACAGCGGGTTGCGCAGCATCAGCGAGGCCAGCGAGCGCAGCCTGATCGTGCAAACACTAGAAAAGGTACATTATAATAAAACCAAAGCCGCTGCATCACTCAAGGTTGACCGCAAGACTCTCTACAACAAAATGAAACAATATAATATTCCCGGATAGAAACCAGGGGTATCGATGTAACAAAATCATCGCCTTCCCGTCTTACCTTTGATTTTTCGGAGATTAACCTGCACTGATGAACGTAGCAGAATACAACCGTTGTGTCGATCACCACTCGGATGGACTCTATCGCTTTATCCTGAAGAGTATTGGCGATGAGGAAAGTGCGGCTGATATCGTACAGGAATCATTCGTCAGATTATGGGAACGTCATCTGGAGGTAAATAATGACAAGGCCAAGTCATACCTTTTTACTACAGCCTACCATACCATGATTGATGTGATACGAAAAAACAATAGAAAGATCAGGCTGGAGGAACAACACACCATATCTCTAACAACCACACAGACAGCCTTTGACCTGAAAGAAGTATTAAACGAGGCAGTTGATAAATTACCGGAAATTCAGAAAACAGTCGTCTTATTGCGCGACTATGAAGGATACAGTTACGAAGAAATCGGGCAAATAACAGGACTTAACGAATCCCAGGTTAAGGTATATATTTATCGTGCGCGGCTCTTTTTGAAAAACTACATTGGATGCTTGCAAAATGTCATCTGATATGAACATCAACCGAAATAATTACGAGGCTTTCTTTCTGGATTATCTCGAAGGCAGGCTTGATGAGCAGTACAAACCGGATTTGATGGAGTTTGTTGCAGCCAATCCGGATCTGTGTGCTGAACTGGAGGAAATGGAATTGCTGAGCGTCGCCGCACCCCACGTTCCCTACTCCGAAAAAGCGGCTTTAAAGAAATCCGGGATTGTAGCTTCCGGTAACATTACTGTCGATAACTACGAGGATTATTTTGTCGCCTGGCATGAGTTTGACCTTTCGGAGGAGGAAAAATTTCATGTGATTCGTTTTTTACAAATCAACCCGGTACTGCAGTCCGAATTCGATGTTATCGGGCGCTGCCGCCTGTGGCCCGACAGAAATATTATTTTTCCTGGAAAGCAGGCATTGAAAAAGCCATTGATTATTCCCATGCGCCGAGTGTATTATGCTGCCGTTGCGGCTGCTTGGGTAATAGTCTTGCTTGGACTTGTATTCCTGATTAACCGCCCGCCATCGCCTGCCACGCAAGTGGTTGAGAACAAACCTTCGGTTGAATTAAATGGATCCGATCTGCTACCTGCGCCGCCTCCCCCCCCCAACCTCAGGGAAGATGAAACGAAAAGGCCCCGTGCAACACAGTCCAGCAAAATACGACCGGATAATGCCATGGCTACCCTGAAGGAAGATTCAAGGCTTTTAGCTGTGTTTGAATCACGAATGAGTTCCATTCCAGTGCCTCCGGCAATAGAGATTCCATCAAATCGTCTGGTAGAGGGAATAACACTGCGAAATGAAATCACACCATACTTTGGGGATATCATACTAGCCCAAATGCTTCGGTATGACGAGCCGGCATCAGATGAACCAGTCATGGGCAATCTGTTGACGCAGGGACCGTCTTTGATCCGAAAATTGACAATCCCGGAAAGCGCAATGGCATCTGATCCGAATACACCACTCGACTGGTGGGAAATAGCTAACCTCGGTGTCCATACTTTTTCGCGTATTACGAACAGCAGTCTGAGATTCACCCCCCAGCGTGATGACCGGGGAAACGTTACTGCCTATGCATTGCAGAGCGAATCATTGAATATTAATCGCAATGTGCGCAAACCCTCCAACTGACAGTCTGTAACAAACAATCACCGATATACGTCATATTGACAAAGCATTTCAACCAGGCTAATAATAAAACAATGTCATGAAAAGAAAAATATTCATAACAATTCAATCAACAGTGCTGGCCGGCGCACTGATGCTCAGCAGTTATACCCTTCCTGCCCAAAGCGTAAAAGGCAATAAGAATGTCATTATCAAAGAATTTAGCGTTGGTGATTTCGACGCCATTGAGGCAGGATCGGTAGTGAATGTTTTCCTTCAAAAAGGCGATCGCCCACTGGTGAAGATTGAGACAGATGAAAATCTGCAGGAGATGGTTACTCTTAAAATCACCGGGAGCACCTTGAATATTAATGCAAAGTCATTATCAAGCCCGACCAAGCTAAACGCCTATGTAACATTTACCGAACTGAAATCACTTACCTTGTCAGGAGCAGCCAAGTTAGTAGGAGAAAATGTGATCGAAAGTCCACGCCTTGACATGGATGTTTCGGGGGCTGCCAAAGGAACGGTCGATGTCAACACTGTGTTTCTGAAAACCGATATATCGGGGGCTGCATCCCTCACCCTTAAAGGCCATTCAGAAACCCACAACACCAAAGTGAGCGGGGCAGCATATATGGATGCGCTTAAGCTCATAACCCAAAACACTGACATTAAGGTAAGCGGAGCAGCACGTGCCAAGGTTACTGCCATTGACAATATCACTTCGGAAGTCAGCGGTGCAGGATCACTTTCATATTTTGAAAACGACGGCATTAAAACCATAAATAGTCCGGGCAAGGTGGTTGTCACGATTAAAGGGGCCATCGACAAGGAAAAGCTTAAGTTGCTCGATGTATCTGAAAACGGCGACTCAACGAAGGTGAAAATCGGAAATATTGAGGTTGAAGTTCTCGAAGGAAAGGGAACCAATATCTCGATCGGATCAAAAAAACTTGAGGTCGACGAAAGTGGGAATGTAAAACTCAGCAAGGTGAAAAAGCCAAAATTTAACGGGCACTGGTCGGGTTTTGAACTAGGCATCAACGGGCTTACCAACAAGGAAGGGAGTCTGAGTATGCCGGCAGGTTATTCGTTTCTTGACCTGCGTTATGAGAAGTCAACCAATGTTCGTCTGAACCTTTTTGAGCAAAACTTCAACATCTCGGGGCAAAAGCTCGGACTGGTAACAGGATTGGGGTTTGAGTGGAATAATTTCAGGTTGAGGCAACACAACATGAAAATCGACCGTAATGCCGAGGTGTTCACAGCGGTTAGGGCAGATGAAAAGGCCTACGTAAAAAATAAGATAGTGATTTCTTACCTCAATGCACCTCTTATGCTCGAGTTCCAAACCAATCCAAAGAGCAACTCCGACAGTTTTCACCTCTCTGCCGGTATCATTGGCGGACTAAGGATAGGATCGTATCAGAAAATGGATTATGAAAACGGTAAAAAACAGACAGAGAAACAACATGATGATTTCTTCATCAACCCATTCAAGGCGGATGCCCTGCTCAAAATAGGATGGGGAAAGTTAAATCTCTACGGAACGTATTCCCTGACCCCTTTATTCAGGGACGGTAAAGGACCGGAGCTGTATCCTTTTTCGGTTGGTTTAGCCTTGCTTTCGTTCTAAGAGCAAGCGGATTAATCTCCGGAAGAGGCTGTCTCAGAAGGGCAGCCTCTTTATTTATTTCGGATCATCGACGGGTAGGGCCCTTCCAGGGAGGTGTGCCACGAATTTTGACTGCAAGAAATTTTTTCATATTTTTGCAACCGAAAACAAGCCTAAAAAATTGTAAAACAATCAATTAAGCCATCATATGTCAGGTCATAGCAAATGGTCAACCATCAAACGAAAAAAGGGCGCATTGGATGCCAAACGATCAAAAATATTTTCGCGAATCATCAAAGATATCAACATTGCGGTTAAAGAAGGGGGCGCTGATCCGGAAGGCAACCCAAGGCTTAGGCTTGCTATTGCCAATGCTAAAGGAGCCAATATGCCAAAAGACAATGTGGCGAGGGCTATCAATAAAGCATCGGACAAGGATTCGGCGAGTTTTGTCGAAACCACCTACGAAGGGTATGCACCCAACGGTGTGGCTGTTTTCGTTGAATGTACCACCGATAACGTACAGCGCACAGTGGCTAATGTTAGGTCATACTTCAATAAATACGGCGGCAATCTGAGTACAAATGGCTCTCTGAGTTTTGTTTTCGACAGAAAAGGAATATTCACCGTTCCCAAGGGTAAAATCAACCAGGAGGAGTTTGAGATGGAAGTGATTGATGCCGGAGCTGAGGATATACAGCTCGAAGACGATTTTTTCACCATTACCACCGCAATGGAGGATTTTGGCTCCATGATGAAGAAGCTGGAGGAATTGGGCATTGAGCCGGAAAGCGCAATGCTGCAGCGCATTCCACGAGATACGGTAAAGCTCGATTTGGATTCGGCCCGGAAAGTAATGAAGCTTATCGAAGTATTCGAGGACGACGATGATGTGCAGGAGATATTTCACAATCTCGAAATTCCGGATGAAATTATGAACGAGGAATAGATCCTCACATACACTTTAGGCAAGAGTTGAGTTAGACTATTTCACTTCAATAAATATCACGTGCCACAACTCGTGGCTGAGGTTATTATTACTTTGATACCTCCGAGTGAGTCGGGTATTGTTTCAACTGACTGGTTTGGGAATCACCGGATATACTTAGCGACCAACAGGCATTGTGTACTCGAGATTTACGAATATATTATTAAATAGCTGATTTTCAATTTCCTATAAGGATTA
Organism: Lentimicrobiaceae bacterium; assembly: GCA_037445555.1. Classification (GTDB taxonomy): domain Bacteria; phylum Bacteroidota; class Bacteroidia; order Bacteroidales; family JAAYJT01; genus JAAYJT01. The sequence goes on along the minus strand of JBBIKG010000001.1, from coordinate 82,565 downwards.
AAAAGTATTATTTTTGGAAGAGAAAATGTTAATAATATTATTTAGCATGATGGTTGAAATACTGGCGTAAGGTCATACATGAGAGATTTTCTGCCATGATGAAGTTTTTCATTATACTACACTCCTATTTTATTAATGTCCTCTTCCATGAAATCCCTCCCAATAAATTTTGGCGATGCAGCAACCGATTATTTATACTTTCTTGACCGGAGGTACCCTCAAAAAGCATCGCTTAAATTGATTGGCGACCGGTATCGGTTAAGCGGCATCGAACGAAGCATGCTCTTCAGAGGCATTTCTGCTTCGGGAATAGCACGGACACGCAATAAAAAACTCGTTTCCGATGAATGCGTTTCAGGTAATTGGCTTATGATTGACGTGTATAACACTTTAATTACTTAGGTAGTTATCTCAACGGAAATGTTGTTTTTATAAGTAATGACGGAATTATCCGGGATGCTTCAGAGGTACACGGAAAAATATTCCGTTCGGAACTGCTTCAGCGATCAGTCAACCTGCTATTCGGATACCTTTGTCACAAGCGACTAAAAGGTATACGCTTTTTATCGACAGCCCCATCAGTTTTAGTGGGCTGTTGGCAGAACAACTAAACAAAAAACTTAACGAAGTAGGTATTGAGGGAAATGCAGAACTGCACCACTCGGCTGATTATCAATTAACACACCTGGTTTCAGGAATTCTAGCTACATCTGACTCAAATATCCTTGATAAAACCTCTCTTCCGGCACTTGACCTTGCCGGCACGGTTTTATACTTTCATTTTGAACCTGATCTGTACGATCTTAGGATATTCACCACCGGGACAGGTAAGGAGGTACATCAGGTAGAACAATAAAACAAACCACCAATAAATTACTTTGAGCTAAACTCAATAAGAGATTCTTCGTAATCGGCAGGTTTTTCATACCCCATCAGGTTGAGGAGTGTGGCAGCAATATTAGATAGTCCCGCATCTTGCAAGCGTCTCATCTGGTATTCGCCCTGATAATCTGAATCAACAATGACAAAGGGAACGGGATTCAGGGTGTGAGCCGTTTTGGGTGTACGCACGCCATCTTTTTCGGTAAACATTTCGTCAGAATTTCCGTGATCGGCCGTGACTATGGTAATCCCGCCGAGGGCCTTTACCTCCTCGATAAGGTTGCCGACGCATTTGTCAACTGTTTCAACAGCCTGAACAGCTGCTTCAAGTTTTCCGCTATGCCCCACCATGTCTCCGTTAGGAAAATTTACCCTACCAAAGCGGTATTTCCTGCTTTTGAGCATTTCAATCGTGGTTTCGGTAATTTCAACAGCTTTCATTCTGGGGGCTTTGTCGAATTCTATCCTATCGGAAGGAATTTCAACGTATGATTCAAGGTCTTTATTGATATACCCCGAGCGATTCCCGTTCCAGAAATAGGTAACATGGCCATACTTCTGGGTTTCGCTGATGGCAAAGGATCGTACTCCTTCTGCACTAAGGTATTGGCTGATGGTGTTATCAATTTCGGGAGGGGTAACCAGATAATTTTTCGGAATCATGAGGTCGCCATCATATTGCATCATGCCTGCAAAATAAACCGAAGGCACCTGTACCCTGTCAAATTCAGTAAAGTCAGCCTCTTCGAAGGCTCGCGATAATTCTATGGCCCGATCGCCCCTGAAATTAAAAAACACTACGGCATCACCGTCTTCTACCGCGCCCACAGGAGCTCCCGTTTCATCGGCAATCACAAATGCATCGAGATACTGATCGATGATTCTTTCATCGTCGGCATAAAAAGTCTCGATAGCCTGGCGGGCTGATGAGAACTGACGCCCGACACCCAGCACATGTGCATACCAGCCACGCTTCACGATTTCCCAGTCGGCATTGTAGCGGTCCATGGTTACCTTCATCCGGCCGCCGCCTGATGCAATGCGGTAATCATATCCTTCCGAGTTTATTTCATTCAGCAACTGCTCGAGGCTGTCAATATACTTCAGGGCGCTTTTTCCTTCCACATCACGCCCATCAGCCAGCATATGTATGCGTACCCTGTTTACATTCTCAAGGGCGCATTGCCTGAGCATGGCGAACAGATGGGCGATGTGGGAATGGACATTGCCATCGGAGAGCAATCCGATGAAGTGAACCGTACCTCCTTGCTTCCCTTTTTGTGCAATAGTTTTCCAGACGTCGGTCTTGAATATTTCGCCTGTTTGGAGGGCAAGATTTACGCGTTTGGCGCCCTGCGGAACTACCCTGCCTGCCCCTATGGCATTATGTCCAACCTCGCTGTTTCCCATATCATCATCGCTCGGCAGGCCAACCGCTGTGCCATGCGCCTTTAGCTGTGTGCAGAGGTGCGATGCAAAAAGAGAATCCAGCACAGGAGTATTGGCCAGAAACACGGCATTCCCGGGATAGGACTTGCCAATGCCTACGCCATCCATGATGATCAATAGCAGAGGACCCTTGCGGCCGATAAAATGGCATGACTGATTCAGATGTAAGTATTGATGGGATGTTGACATAACGAAGCTTATTAGGTTATCCGCGTTGAGTGTAGGAAAACGGCTGCAAAGATAAGGAATATCGCTGTTTGATGATTGCCGGCCAATACCTCAGCCAGCCAGGTCGCGATAACTTTGCTGGCCGGAAAGCAGGAAGAGCATGCATGCTACCAGGGGTGATCGTCACCGATACGGGTTAGCATTACAACTGCACAAGCAGAATTTCTTTTCTGCCATCGCGCATCACTTCAACGCTGACAATCTCGCCGGCAACCAGAGTGTTGAGTCTGGCCATATACTCATACACATTACTTACCGAAAGTCCGTTTATGGCAACGATGACATCTCCTTTCCTTATGCCGGCTCTAGCTGCCGGTCCGTCTTTGCGAACGCCATCAACGCCAAGACCCTGACGTGATGATGCAACATCCGGTATAAGCCCAAGGGTGACTTTATACCCCCTGCCTTGCCCACGACGTGCCATAGTTCCACTCTCGGTAAATGTGAGCGGCTGGTTAAAGGTGGCCATGCGCGAAGCAATATCATACACCCACGACAAAACTTTGGTCTGACCCTTCAGATCAATTTTATTGAACGAATCGCCCGGGGTATGATAGTCGTCGTGCGCCCCGGTGCTGAAAAACAGCACAGGAATGCCGGCAGCATAAAAAGAAGCATGATCCGAAGGCCCATATCCATCGGGTTGCCGATTTATTACTAATGTATGGTCAGCCTCGACCTGGTTTAAAAGAGCTTCCATCTCAGCTGCGGTGCCAGTACCGCCAATATTCAGCGAAGCATCGGGTTTAAGCCTTCCGATCATATCCAGGTTTATCATCGCTTTGATTTTGGCGATTGGCACTGGAGGGTTGTCAACAAAATATTTGGCGCCAACCACCCCCATTTCTTCGGCCCCAAAAGCCACAAAAATAATGCTTCGCCCAATTGGTTTACCGTTTCTTAACACGCGGGAAAGCTCCAAAATTCCAGCAACTCCTGAAGCATTGTCGTCTGCGCCGTAATGAATTGCTGTTGTATCGGGCATTCGTGAACCTGACCCTTTACCACCCCAGCCCAGATGATCAAAATGCGCACCAATAACAAGGTATTCGTTTTTTAGGATGGGGTCTGAGCCGGGAAGGATGGATACCACATTCTGTGTGTTTACATTTTTCAACCCTATTTTTACAGCCGCTTTTAGAACAGCACTTGTGCCAAAACCTGACGGGGATTTATTTGCCAGTATTTTTTTCTCGATCGATTCAATGGAGGCGCCTGCGCCAGCCAGGATCTCGTTAGCCAGGGCTCTTGTAATGTGTATAACCGGAATGCCTGAATCGGAAGCTGTCTTATCGTAAAATGCCGGCATTAGTTTGTCTTCTTTTTCAAGCGATTCGCCTTTAACTAGCAACATTCCGGCAGCACCACGATCCTTGGCATGGATGGCTTTGAGACGATCACCCGAAAACGCAATGAGCCTGCTTTGCGGATTATCGGGCTCCGGATCACCTGCAAGCATCATTACCCATTGGTTAGTGACATTCAGTCCTTCATAGTCATCCCATAAACCTTGCGCCACTATCCCATACCCCGCAAAAGTCACGGGCGCTTCGACCGAGGCATTAGATGAAAAGGATAACGGAACAAAATCTTTATTAACCGTGAAACTTTTGTTATTAACCTCAACCAGATTTCCCTGAAGCAGCTCGACGCCCGTAACCACGCTGAAATGTTGCAACCCTTTGTCAAACGGAAGGGCGAATCTGAGGCTCCTGAAATAATTTCGTATGTAGTCGGCTGCCAGTTTATCGCCTTGCGTTCCGGGATATCGTCCTTCAAGCTTGTCAGAAGCCAGGTATGAGATGTGTTTGCCTAATAAGGCAGGATCTATATTTTTATTTTGAGCTTGGGAGAATGATGCGGCTAAGAGCAGCATCAAAGGAACCCAAAGGCGACTATTCTTCATATTGTTTAAATAAATTCTTTTTTCAGCATTTGCACCCACCGTTGAATTCTGTCGGGCGTCTGATCCGGCTGGGTATCCTCGTCGATGGCAAGGCCTACAAAATTACTGTCTTTTTCGGCAGTGGAAAAAAAATATGAATAGCCTTCCACAGGCCAGTACCCCACAGCTATGGATTTATCCGGCAACCGACAGAATATGGTCCCCATTCCGTCTACAAAACTTTCGGGCCAGAGCTTTTGATTTCCCAACCCGAACAGGGCAACCTTACGCCCTTTGAATTTGATTTCCGAGAACTTGTCGATAAACATCTCCCAGTCGCGGTGCATATCACCTATCCCCCAGGCGGATGTACCGAAGATAAGGTTATCGTACTTTTCAAGCTCCTCAACCGAGGCGTTTGCGACATTATAAATCTCAACGAGATTCTCTCCGAATGCATCTTTAATCATGCCTGCGACCTTGGCAGTGCTTCCGTTTGGGGATCCTCCATAAAAAAGTCCTATTTTTTTCATCACTTATGAATGTTTCAACCATTTTAACAGCTTTTTAAGACAAATGTTCAGAAATTAGATCGTTTAATCGGATACGGATATATACAAATCGAGTAATTTTATAATCCACAAACCCCAGGAGTAATGTTTCGGGATTTTAGGTTAAAAATAAGGCAAGTAGATCAAAAATAAATCAGGCGCTGAAATGGCTGGAAAAGTGATTCTGTCGATTTACAAAAGACTCCTGGTCTTATTGACAGGCTTCCTTGCTACATTTTTTACTCCATCTCAACACATTATAGCTCAGCCCTTAATCAATCTGACATTGGTAGAGCCGGAAGCAAATTTCGACGATGCCCCGGTTGATACACGGGACATCTACATGAACTTTTTTTTCAGGCTGGCATGCAGTGCATTACCTTACTACTCCGAACCTTCAGTGAACGATTTGCCATTCAATACAGCCTGCATCATTCAGAAGTATCAGCAAGCCGCTACCCGGTTCAATCCGTTCCTGAGTGAGGATTGTCGGCAACAACCTGCCAGACAAGTAAAGCTTAAAGCCATCAGCCTTCCATCCTGGGTGGCACAGAGCATTCCTGCCGAGGGGTATATTGACGATATCCCGTTCAACACGACCACAGTACTGGCTGAGCATGTGGGAAACCGGAAATTGCTGCTGACTGCTCTTCAGAACTTCACCCAACTCTCTTATTACAAACACATTAGCAATTTGCTTAAATATTTCCTGTTCTCATTACTTGGTTTTATACTGGCGGCTGTTGCAGCAGTGGTTTGGGCGCGCCAGTCAAGAATGCGCAGGAGTTAACAGATCTTTTTACATTTGCTGAATCAGGTCATCAAAAAACAACCGTTATGAATCACCGCGATGGTACACTCAAAGTGTCAGCCATAACCCCACTCTTAGCCATAGTGTTTTCAATCAACTTTATTTTCAGCTCCGGTACAACCATGTCGCAAAACCAGGTAAAATCACAAATCGATCCGAGAACCTCGAGAAAAATACTCGTGGACAGATGTGAACGGGCTGATCTGCTTGACCCCTCGATCGAATTCTTCTTTGAACCCGAATACGATTTCTACAATCCTGACACTACCAAAGTGAAGTTTCTGAAAGCAGTTGCTAAAGATTATACCGTTGTGATTGTTATTGGAACCTGGTGTGGCGACAGCAGGGAGCAGGTTCCCCGTTTTTATAAGATTGCTGATAAGATTGAGCTGGATGCGGCAGCAATTGAACTCATTGCCGTGGACAGGCAAAAAAAAGGAGCTGACATTGATGTTTCACCGCTGAATATCGTGAAGGTACCCACTTTTATTTTCTATCGAAACCAAAAAGAAATCGGGCGGATTATTGAAACACCTGATACCACCCTGGAGAACGATATGCTGACCATTATCAATAATGTGCAGTGATTGGCGAGACAAGCCCTTTTCTTAACTAACCAACTGACTTTGTCATGCATCTGTTCCGGACTATTTCTCAATCCAGACAGTTTCTTTTTAACCACCGGCAGGCAAAGTCGGTGATAGGATTTATACCAACTATGGGGGCACTTCATGATGGGCATATCTCGCTTGTATCAAGGGCAGTTAAGGAATGCGACCTTGTAGTTTGCAGCATTTTTGTCAATCCGATTCAGTTCAACAACCCTAACGACCTTAAAAAATATCCCCGTACTGAGAAAGCCGACCTGAGACTCCTTCATAAGGCGGGTTGCCATATGGTGTTTGCCCCTTCGGTGGAGGAAATCTATCCGCAAGAAATTTCAGAAAGTTTTGATTTCGGGATGCTTGACAAAGTAATGGAAGGATATTACAGGCAGGGGCATTTCAATGGAGTGGCCGTTGTAGTTAAAAAGCTATTCGAAATCATTGAACCGCATAGAGCATATTTTGGCGAAAAAGATTTCCAGCAATTGGCAATCATAAAGGCCATGACAAGGCTGCTAAACCTTCCTGTCCTGATTATTGGCTGCCCAACTGTTCGTGAACCCTCCGGCCTTGCCATGAGCTCGCGAAATAAACGACTGAACAGTAAACAGCAACAGGTGGCCACGAATATCTATCGGATTATTAGCAGGGCTGCAGAGATGGCTGCACAATTTTCGCCCCCTGAGCTAGAAAAATGGGTTATGGCTCAGTTTGATTCCCTGCCTGAAATAAGGCTGGAATATTTCAGCATTTGTGACAGCGTGACATTGCAACCCCTTTCGGACTGGATGCCAGGCAGACCAGCGCAGGGATGCATCGCTGCCTATGTAGGTGAGGTAAGGCTTATTGACAACGTAGCCATTGTCATTTGATCGCAAAATAAATGGTAAGTTGTTAAGAATGAGCCATTCACGCCTATACAATCGTCTTCGCAACATTGGACCCGGAGCTTTAGTCACCGCGGCATTTATCGGACCGGGTACCGTAACGGTGTGCACTATTGCCGGTGTTAGCTTCGGGATGGCTTTGTTATGGGCTATGGTGTTTTCCACTGTGGCTACAGTTTTTCTTCAGGAGATGGCAGCCCGAATTGGCATCATTACACAAAACGGCCTGTCTGAACTCATACGCAGGCATATTGCTTCATCAAGCATAAGGGCGGTAATACTGATGCTGATTTTTATAGCCATAGTCATTGGAAATGCCGCATACGAAGCCGGTAACCTCAATGGTGCCATCCTCGGGTTGGGAGCCATCAGCAAGTCAACCCCACGTTGGGTGCTTATTTTACTATCGGCACTGCTGGCTTTTGCAATGAATTGGTTTGGTAGCTATCGGTTGCTTGAGCGGGGGCTTTTGGTCATGGTTATTTTTATGAGTCTTTCGTTTATCATCACCGCCATACTTACCAAACCCTCTGTGCCCGATATTCTCAAAGGTGCATTTACCCCGCATATTCCCCCGGACAGCCTCTTCATCGTAATCGGTTTGATAGGCACAACAGTGGTGCCTTACAACCTGTTTTTGCATGCTTCTGTGGCAAGCAAAAAGTGGAAATCGGAGGCAAACCTGCAAGATTCCCGGTGGGACACTGTGATTTCCATATCACTGGGGGGATTGGTCTCCATGGCAATCATAATTTCAGGGGCAGCAATTCGGCAAACACACATTAGCAATGCCCTCGATCTTGCTCAAGCTATCGAACCCTTGTATGGACAGCTGGCCAGGTATTTTCTGGGTGCTGGACTGTTCGCAGCCGGATTAACATCGGCTATCACTGCACCGCTCGCTGCCGCCATTGTTGCCAACGGCTGCTTTGGCTGGAGTGCAGGCATGAAAGATTACCGCTTCAGAATCGTTTGGATTTCTGTACTTGCCCTTGGATTATTTTCGCTCGGACTAGGCTACAAACCGATAGAGATCATCAAGTTTGCCCAGGTTGCCAATGGATTGTTGCTTCCGATCATCGTTTCAGCCATGCTTTGGATCGTAAATAAGAAAGTGCTTATGGGAAAACACACGAACAACCTTGGGCAAAACCTGATCGCTGTTTTATTGGTTACGCTCACAATAGCGCTGGGAATTAGAGCAATTATTAATGCATTTTAATGCCTGATCTGAGATTTATAGATATCAATTGCGATGTAGGTGAAGGGATTACCCGCGAAGCTGGACTTTTCCCCTACATCAGTTCCTGCAGCATCGCTTGCGGAGGCCACGCCGGTGATGCAAGGACTATGCAATCCTCCATTGAGCTTGCGCTCAGGCATTTAGTAAAAATTGGGGCTCATCCCTCCTACCCCGACAAGGAAAACTTTGGGCGGATCACCATATCCATCCCACCCGATCAGCTTGAAGAGTCAATTCACGGACAGGTATCTACCCTTGCAGGTTTGGTGGCAAAGATGAATGTTGCATTGTCGCATATCAAACCTCATGGAGCGCTGTATAACGACATGACAAGCAACCGGAATCTGGCTGAGTTGTTCCTGAGGGCGGTTGTTTCTTTTAGAAGCAAATGCAGCCTGATTCTGCCGCCCAGCAGCATTGTAATGAAACTGGCTTTAGAGGAAGGCTTTGATTGCAAAGTAGAAGCATTTGCAGATCGCAGATACAATGATGACCTAAGCCTGGTGTCGCGAAGCCACCCCAAAGCAGTCATTTCTGATCCGGAAGAAGTACTCGACCAGGTTTTATTTCTGATTGAGCAAGGAATGATCAATAGCATCAACGGCAATTCGGTGCCAATCGTCTTTGACACGATCTGCATTCATGGCGACAATCCTAATGCCCAAGCCATTCTATCGCATATCTTCGAAAATCTTGACGGCCGTTGTATAAAGCTGAAAAAATGAAGTTCGAAATCTCGATAAAACACTACGGAAGCCACGCTCTGCTGATAGAATGGCCAGGTGTGATTTCGGATGAAATCCTGGCCGATGTGCTGCGCCTGAATCAGCTTATCCTTGGGTATTTTAAAGACAAAGCCGGTATCTGTACAACACCATCCTATCATTCGTTATTGGTGCAATTTATTGATAGCGAAACTATTCAATCTGATGTAATCGTTAAAGAACTTCATGAGTTATACACCTTAGGTTGTTTGGCTAACCGCAAACCAGCAAAAAAAATTTTCATTCCGGTATGCTACGACGAGAGTTTAGCACCTGACCTGTATGAATTATCCACGAAAAAAGGCCTGACACCGGAGAAATTTGCCTGGCTGCATACAACACCGCTTTATCGTGTGTTCTGTGTAGGATTTCTACCGGGCTTTATCTATCTCGGCGGGCTCGATCCGCTATTGTGCCACCCCCGTAAAGATATTCCAAGGCAAAAAGTGATTCGTGGATCTGTAGGTATTGCAGGATCACAAACTGGAATTTATCCAGGTGATAGCCCTGGAGGCTGGAATATCATAGGAAACACTCCACTGCAACTGTTTAAAAAACAAAAAAACAACCCTTCACTTGCCGAGGCCGGAGACTACGTAGCGCTTTACCCTATCAGCAAGGAAGAGCACGAACAAATTAGACAGCTGATTGAAATGGGAGAATATGAACCTAAAATAGTTACTCATGATGGTTAGTGTGTTACAAGTCGGATTTTATTCCACCATTCAGGACATTGGCCGGTATGGCTACCAGCATTTGGGAGTACCTGTGTCGGGTAGCATGGATGCCCTTAGTGCCCGGGCGGCTAATTCATCAATTGGGAATCCTTTAAATGAAGCAGTAATCGAGGCAACTTTCATCGGGCCTGTGCTGCAATTCGAAACCGATTCTCATTTTGCGGTCACAGGCGCATCGGTAGAGATTTCGCTGAACGGAAGAGCTATACCTGCTTGCAAACCTGTGCGTGTATTGCGAGGCGATCGGCTGAGTTTTGGAAAGGTGCAGGCGGGAGTCAGGTTCTACATTGCAGTTGCAGGGGGTTTTCAAAGCCCAACAGTGCTTGGAAGTCGTTCATTTTATCCGGGCATTACCCGGGCAACCCTGGCGGCAGGAGATAAAATTCCGACTGGCACCTCAGGCAGCCATGTTGGAGTTGGAGTTGGATCCGATACAATCGATTTGAAAACCAAGGTTCTGCATGTATCGAAAGGTCCGGAGTACGACCTGCTGTCCAGGCAGGATCTGGACCGTATCATGCACGATAACTTCACTGTATCGCACCAGAACAGTCGTATGGGATACCATCTCAATGAAATGTTGCCTCCAAACCCCCACAGTATTATTACCTCTGGGGTAATGCCCGGCACGGTACAGCTAACTCCTGCAGGTCGGCTGATTATACTCATGCGTGACTGCCAGACAACAGGGGGCTATCCGCGAATTCTCCAGCTCAGCAGCAGATCGATAAGTTTGCTGGCACAAAAAAAAATGGGCGATACTATTCGTTTTTTGCTTGGCGAATGAATCGGACAATGGAGGGCATTTACGGTAATTTGCGAAGAATCTGTATCTTTGCACCTTCGAAAGGATCACCCCAATGATGCAAATTGAAGTCTTAAAATCGAAGATACACCGGGCCACTGTAACTGATGCCAATCTTAACTATATAGGTAGTATCACCCTTGACGAGGACCTGATGGATGCAGCAAACCTGATTGAGTTTGAAAAGGTTCAGGTATTGAATGTTAATAATGGCGAACGCCTTGAAACCTATGTCATTAAGGGAAGGCGAAGTTCGGGCGATGTAATTTTGAATGGTGCCGCTGCACGCAAAGTGATGCCGGGCGATGTTGTGATCATTGTGTCTTTTGCCATGATGCCAGTAGATGAGGCTAAACAGTTTAAGCCGGTCGTAATCTTCCCTGCAGCTAACAATAAACTTTCATAGGTCTTGAAAACCATACTGGTCTCCTCGGTCAGGTATTTGATCTTTTTTCTTGTCGGAATCCTGCTGCTTTGGCTTGCTCTGCGAGGGATCAACCTGGCCCAGATCTGGAATGTTATTAAGAACGCTTACTATCTGTGGATTCTCCTGGCACTTGTCCCCGGGTTTATCTCACACGTTAGCCGGGCTATGCGCTGGAATATCATGATTGAGGCGCTGGGGCATAAAACAAACACCTGGTCAACCTTTTATGCCGTGATGACGGGCTATTTTGCCAATATGGCCGTGCCGAGGCTGGGCGAAATTACCCGATGTACGGTGCTCAGCCGTAGCGACCATATTCCGATGAACCGGCTGATTGGCACTGTGATCGCTGAACGACTGTTTGATTTGATTACGCTCGTGGTTATCATGATCCTTGTTATCCTGAGCCAGTTTGGGTTACTCCGCGGGTTTCTGGAACGCATGGTCGTAGAACCGGTTTCAGAGCGCATGTCAGGATCAGTGTGGCTAATGTTATTATTTGCCGCAGGACTTCTAATCACCCTGTTTCTTTTTTGGCTCCTTCTCAGATTTAGCATGCCCTTTATACGCAAACTGTCGTTCTACAAAAAAATGAAGGATCTTTTGCTTGGTTTTGTTTCAGGAATCAAATCCATAAAGAACCTACCCAATAAAAAAGCCTTCATGATGCATACGGTCATCATATGGGCTATGTATTTTTTCATGGCCTATATTCCTTTCCGGGCGTTGGCCGCCACCTCACACCTTGCCTTGGCCGATGCGGCCACCCTGCTGATGATGGGATCCCTCGCCATGGTTATGCCCGTTCCGGCTGGTATTGGGGCCTACCACTGGATTGTTACCAAAACCCTGATTGAAGTGTTTCATATTCCTGCCGAACCCGCTGCTTCGTTTGCCTTGATTTCTCATGCCGCACAGCTTTTCTTTATAATACTCATCACCTTCATTGCCTTTGCGCTGATTATCACCAGAAAAAAGCCCAAGCCACATGTCAACCCTTGATTTCATCCGACGAAAAATTGTTTCGCCTCAAGACCTTTCCAGGCTCATTGCCGCATGGAAGTTTAAAGAGAAGAAAATCGTCTTTAGCAATGGATGTTTCGATATACTGCACGCAGGACACATTGATTACCTGAGCAAGGCGGCCGATACGGGTGATATTCTGATTATAGGATTGAATTCGGATGATTCGGTGCGTCGTCTAAAAGGTAGTAAGCGTCCGTTCAACAATCAGGAAGCCCGGGCGCTGATGCTTGCAGCGCTTTCGTTTGTGGACGCGGTGATTTTTTTTGACAATGACACCCCATATGAACTTATACAAGCAATCCAGCCCGATGTGCTTGTAAAAGGCAAAGACTATAGGGTGGAAGATATTGCCGGCCACGATATAGTACAAAAGCGAGGCGGTCAGGTCCTTACCGTTGACCTTCTCGAAGGGTATTCAACTACCGGCCTGATAAACCGGATTAAAGAATCCTCCTGAATCCCATGGCGAAGACCCAAACTGCCTTTTTTTGTCAGAATTGCGGAGCTCAGTCGTCAAAATGGATGGGCCGGTGCAATGCATGCGGCGAATGGAACACCTATGTGGAAGAAGTAATTCACCGTACCGAAAAAAACATTCAATGGAATAAAGGGGATAAAGTTGCAGCGGTGAAATCCAAAAGCATTAACCAGGTTGGCAGCGGAGCTGTTGCCCGTATTGATACACGGAATGAGGAATTCAACCGCGTGCTGGGAGGTGGCGTTGTGCCCGGTTCGGTGATACTGCTGGGCGGAGAACCCGGTATTGGAAAATCGACCCTGATGCTGCAACTGGTGCTCGATGTGCCTCTGAAAACCCTGTATGTATCGGGCGAAGAAAGCCCCGACCAGATTGCCATGCGCGCCCAGCGTCTGGAAGCTGGCAATGAACAATGCTTCATTTATAGCAATACCTCCATCCAGGATATCATTCAGCAGCTGATAGAGGTCGAACCACAGCTGCTGGTGGTTGATTCGATCCAAACCCTCACTTCGGATGTGATAGATTCTACAGCGGGGAGCATTTCACAGGTAAGAGAATGTGCGGCGGCACTACAGAAATATTCCAAACAAACCAATACGCCTGTTGTGCTGATTGGGCATATTACCAAGGATGGAGCCATTGCAGGCCCCAAAATTCTGGAACACATGGTAGATACCGTGTTGCAGTTTGAAGGCGAGCGGCACTATGGATATCGCATACTGAGGGCTACCAAGAACCGCTTTGGTTCAACCTCTGAAATCGGAATATTCGAAATGGCCAGCACGGGACTGAGACAGGTGAGCAACCCCTCCGAAATACTATTATCCCAACGCGAAGAAGAAATCAGCGGAATCACTGTAGCCTCTACCATAGAAGGACAAAGGCCATTGCTCATCGAGATCCAGGCATTGGTCAGCAGCGCTGTTTACGGCACTCCTCAGCGCAGCACCACAGGGTTTGATGCTCGCAGGTTGAATATGCTACTTGCCGTCATAGAACGGAGGCTGGGGTTCAGGCTTGGTGCCAAGGATGTATTTCTCAATATAACAGGAGGAATCCGTATTGACGAACCTGCCACAGACATGGCCGTTATCGCGGCCGTACTCTCCTCACTAATTGATGAACCTGTCGCCAACAAAATTTGTTTTGCCGGAGAAGTTGGCCTTTCGGGTGAAATACGCTCAGTAAATAAAATCGATCAGCGTGTTTCTGAAGCTCAAAAACTGGGCTTCGAGAAAATATTTATTTCTAAATACAATCTGAAAGGAATTGACCCTGCACGGTTTACAATCGAGATTATTCCGGTAGCAAGGGTAAATGAGTTGCAGAAAGTACTATTCTGACCGGTTATGGCAAGCCGAATCATTAAATGGGTGTTGTCAATCATTTTACTTGGCGTAAACTACCTTGCCCTATTTGCCCAGGATACACTGAGGGTGATGCAATACAACCTTCTGTACCACGGATCCATTACAAGTTTTTGTACAAGCACAAACAACTATTATCTTACGAAGGAAGGTTACCTGAGAACCATCCTGCAACATACCCGGCCCGATATATTCACCGTAAACGAAATATCGAATCTGGACTTCTATCAGCAGCGTATTATAACCAATGTATTTGCCGAAATAACTAAGACACCTTATTCCAGGGCCAGGAGTATAAATGTGGCCGGTTCATCCATCGTCAACCAGTTATATTTCAACAATCAGAAACTGACCTTGCGATCTCAGGAGGTGATTCAATCAGCAACCCGCGATATCGATCTTTACAGCCTTTACTATAATTCGCCTGCACTCGCAAAAGGCGATACCACATTTATTCACTGCATTGTTGCTCATCTGAAATCAGGTAACACTCCTGCAGATCAGGCCAGCCGTTCCGCCATGACCCTCAATGCCATGAATTATCTTAAGGCCTTTAAGCAACCGGGCAATTATCTTTTTATGGGCGATCTCAACCTTTACTCGTCATTCGAGCCGGCCTACCAAGACTTGCTTAATTTCGCGAGCATCAATTACCGTTTCTACGACCCGGTGAATCAGCCGGGCGACTGGAGCAACAACGGAACTTACGCCAGTATTCATACCCAAAGCACCCGGACCATTTCAGAAGGATGCCACAGCACAGGCGGACTCGACGACAGGTTTGATTTTATACTTATTTCAAACGATATCCGGCTTGGGCTTGACAAGGTAATGTATGTGCCCGGTTCCTATATGACCATCGGTCAGGATGGGCGCAGGTTTAATCAGGCACTCACCGATTGGCCAACAAATGTTTCAGCACCACAGACAGTCATAGAAGCCCTTTTTCAGATGTCGGATCATTTACCGGTAATGCTCAGCCTGGCTATCAACCAACCTTCCTTTACGAGTCTTGCAGAAGTCAGAAGTACTTTTCCAGTTAAAGTAGTCAATCCCGTCGGCGATGAACTGGTTATCTACCTCCCGCCGGTACTGACTGGCCAACAAGTAAAAGTTGAAATTATTTCGATGCTGGGAGAAGTTGTTTCTTCGCACAGCTGCAGCACCTACGAGGTCATACGGATAGCAGCCAGTCATTTAAGGCCTGGATTCTATATTATTACTATACACCTGCCGAACCTTGCCCGAAGTTTCAAGGTAGTAAAGATGTGATGCGGGTTACCTGCAACCCATTGCTATAGTATCTCTACTCCGGCAGAGGCTGGCCTTCCATCCATGGTGCCCCCGCTGCCTGAAGCATTTTTTCGATAGCTGGAATCTTGCTTAAACGGATATCTTCCAGCCGCGGCCGCAGTGCCTCATACTGCCGTCGGGCGATGTCGAGTTGTTGTTTATGTGTAAGAGTAGGCCCGTATGTGGAGTTGGCCGTGCCCTGACTGGCTGCACCCAACCTGCTGTAGATGCTCGGGGCATCTTTCTCTCCCACCTGCTGTTTTGAACGGTTTCCGTTCATCTCCTCGTCGAGTACCAGCAATTGATCACGCACTGACAAAATCTGTTTTTCAAGGTCAACCGGATATATGGATGCACGGATCAATGCGCTCCTCATGGCATCAATGCGGCGCAAGGCAGAGGCCAAGGCAGCGCCCGCTGCTGATGTGGATCGCCTGAATTCCTGAAGTTCTTTCCAGAATGCGGCAACCTTTTCCGGCGATGCCGCCTCAAGTGAGCCTTTACGCAAGGGTGTCACTTCAAAGTCAACCGGACCTGACAGCTTGCTGAAGACTCCATCTGTCTGTTTCATCAGAGTGGCCTTATATTTACCTGGAGCTACCATGGCTCCGCCCCTTTGTTCCCTTTCACCCTGCTCACTGCGCGTCACACCGGGGCTCGTAAGTTGAAGATCCCATGCAATACGCTGCACTCCCTTGTTCATCGAACCCTCGACCCGCGTGAGATAATTATCATTAATATCTGATATGAAAATCCAGATTTTTGGTTTATCCTGCCTGCGTTCAGCCTCCAGTGCATCCCATCCGGGGAAGGGGACATCCTTGCCTTGTTTGACAAGCTCTTTTTCGGCGGCCCGGCGAGCAGACTGCCGTGTATCATACGAATCCTTGAGAAAGTAGGTAAAAACTACTCCAAACGGAGGATTATCGGCCATAAAATAGGCATCTCCCTGCGAGGCTTTTTTATCTGTTGTACCAAGTGTCTGACGAGGAATATACCACCAGGCTTTTCGTGAAGGGAAAAGAATGGCCTCCTGCTGAAGTTGCTGGTCTGAAATCTGCCTGAGAACACTGTAATCGTCGAGAATGAAAAATCCCCGACCGAACGAAGCCCCTATTAGGTCGTTCTCACGTCGCTGTATCGCCAGATCGCGAAAAGATATCACAGGCAGATCGCCCATGAGCTGAGTCCAGCGTTTACCTCCGTTAATGGTAACATAGATTCCAAATTCTGTTGCCAAAAAGAGCAGATCTGATTTCACATGATCCTGAACGATCCGCCATGTAAGTGTGCGATCAGGGATATTCGCTCTTATTGACACCCATGACCTGCCTAGATCCATGCTCTTAAATACATAAGGCGTATAGTCTCCAAATTTGTGGTTGTCGAGCACAACGTACACTGTAGCCGGTTCAAAATGGTCTGCTTTAATATCGTTGATAAAAGCTGTTTTGGGCACACCGGGCAACGCGCTTACTTCAATCCTGCGCCACGATTTTCCTCCATCTTCAGTCACCTGTATGAGTCCGTCATCTGTCCCGGCATAGATCAAACCCTCTCGCAACGGTGACTCAGCCAGCGAGGTGATGCTGCTGTAATCCGACATTGCCTGAAAATCCCATTGCGAATCCCAGCTCCAGGTTTTATCCATCAGTGGTTGGGTTATCCTTTGCTGATTGCGGGTAAGATCTCCCGAGATGGGCTTCCAGCTGTCACCGCGGTCATCCGATCGCCAAACCCGTTGTGATGCATGGTACAGGCGCGCAGGGCTGTGCGGGCTTATGAGGATAGGGGCGTCCCAGTTAAAACGCTCCTGCCTGTCATTTTCTCCGGGCTGAGGTTTAATAAACACGATCTCACCTGTGGCCCGGTCATGTCTGAATAGCCCACCTTGCTGGGTCTGAGAATAAACTATGTTGGGATTGCCTGGTTCGGTCGCGGGTTGATGCCCATCGGCGTATAAGGTGATAAACCAGTCGGCATTGCTGATACCGTGTACGTTATCCGTGCGCGAAGGCCCCCCCTGGGTATTGTTGTCCTGGGTGCCGCCATACACATTGTAGAACGGAAAAGCATCATCCACCGCAACTTTGTAAAACTGGGTGACCGGCAGATTAGCCAGGTATTTCCAGGTTTTTGTCAGGTCGAATGTTTCGTGTAACCCACCATCATGGCCCACCAGCAGGTAGTTCGGGTCATTCATCCTGAAAGCGATGGCATGATTATCCACATGCTTGTGGCGCTCATTCATTCTTCTGAAAGTCTGACCTCCGTCGTCGGAGATTTGCATATAAACATCCGCAAGGTACAGTCGATCGAACCTGTGAGGACATGCATACAACTCCTGGTAATAGTGAGGACCGGTTCCTCCAGAAACGGCATCGGATTGTTTTGTCCAGCTCTGCCCACGATCAGCACTGCGATATACACCACCGGTTCTGCGGTCAAGCTCGATCGCTGCATAAATTACGTCTGGTTTTTGCGGCGATATGGCCAATCCTATCTTTCCCATATTCGATGCTGGCAAACCCTTGGTGAGTTTTTCCCAGGTTTCGCCGCTGTTCAGCGAACGATAAATGGCAGTACCTGGACCACCGCCCATATAGGCTGCCACGGTGCGGTGTCTTTGCCAGGTGGCTGCATACAGGCATAACGGGTCGCGCGGATCAATAATCAGGTCCGTTGCTCCTGTCCACTCATCATCACCCAGAACCTTTTTCCAGGTCTGTCCGCCATCTACCGTTTTAAACACTCCTCTGTCTCCGCCTTTCGACCAGAGCGGACCCTGGGCTGCCACCCAAAGTATGTCGGAGTTGGTCGGATGAACGACTATTTTCGAAATGTGTTCTGAGCTTTTCAGACCCATGTTTTTCCATGATGCACCCCCATCACGGCTGCGATAGATGCCATCACCGTATCCTACATGTCGCCCTCCGATGTTTTCGCCGGTGCCAACCCATATATTGTAGGGGTTTGACGAATCAATAGTGATACAACCGATGGAATAGGATCCTTGATTATCGAATATGGGAGTCCATGTGGTTCCCGAGTTCTCGGTTTTCCAAACTCCCCCCGATCCAACGGCTACGTACCAGAGATTATTGTTTTCCGGATGTATAGCGATGTCAGCAATTCTTCCTGACATCAAAGCCGGGCCAATATTTCTAAATTTCAGCCCTTTGAGCGTTTCGGCAGTGAGCAGGTCGGTGCCAGGTGCTGACTGCGCATTTACCCGAAAAATGGGTGCACTAAGTACTAAAGCTAGCAGAATAGATAAAATGAGTCGAGACATAGTGTAATGAATTTAATGTTGAACGCAATTTGAATAGCTAATGTATAGAAAATCTGTTAGCTGCACTTGAATATTTCTCAATTTCATTGGTAAGCAAACACTGCAAAAACTCAGAAGTCAGACTGTATCCTCCAAAAAGGGTCTCTGATCTAATTTTCAGTCGATGAGAGGCATTCAAAATTATTCTTAGCTTTGCAGCTCATTTCACCCCCTACCTCTCCATTAAAATCAACCCTTCATGCAAATCGCTAGAATCTTTGACCTGCTCGACCGTTTCCGGGCTAACCCAGACACCATAGGCCGGTTCAAATTTGGAATAAAGGAATCTGGAAACTGGAAGGAATATTCCGCACAGGAGTATCTCAACATCGTTAATGAAGTAAGCTGCGGATTGCTGGAACTCGGCTTTGGCAAAGGCGACAAAATAGCCACGGTTTCAAACAACCGTCCAGAATGGAATTTTCTTGAAATGGGTGCCTCGCAGATTGGTATGGTGCACGTTCCGATTCATGCCACCCTCAGCACTGAGGAGATTGTTTATATTCTCAACCACAGCGAGGCCAAAGTTCTGGTGGTCTCAGACAAAGCTCTGTATGAAAAACTCGAGGCCGCGCGACCTGATCTTTCATTTATTGAAAAAATTTTCACCTTTAACCAGGTAGATGGCGCTTTGAACTGGTCAGAAGTGGTTGCCAAAGGCCAAAAAAATCTGGAAATCAGGCTCCCAGAAATCGTAAAAATCAAAGACACTATTCAACCCGACGACCTGTTAACACTTATTTACACTTCAGGAACAACCGGAACCCCAAAGGGAGTAATGCTCTCGCACAGGAATATCGTCAGCAATGCCATTTCCTCCTCGAAATGCCAGCACCTGAACTACAACCACAAGGTGTTGAGTTTCCTGCCCCTTTCTCACATATTTGAACACATGGTCAGCTACCAGTATCAATACCTTGGTGTGAGTGTCTATTATACAGAAAGCCTTAGCACCATTGCTGCCGACATCCGCGAATTGCAGGTGGATGGGTTTATTACTGTACCCCGCCTACTTGAGTCGATTTATGAAAAAATCGTGTCAAAAGCTAAAACCTTAAGCCGTATTAAGCGGGCTATCTTTGCCTGGGCAGTGGGGCTTAGCAAATCCTACGCACCCTATGCCCGAAAATCACTGGTTTACCGTTTACAGCTTGCCTTAGCCGATAAGCTCGTGTTCAGTAAGTGGAGAGCTGTTCTCAGTCCGAACATCAGTTTCATTGGGTGTGGTGGAGCCGCACTACAACCCCGATTGGCCCGAATCTTCTGGACTGCAGGCTTACCTGTGTTCGAAGGCTATGGCCTTACCGAAACTTCACCGATCATTTCTGTGAACTATTCCAAACCCGGACAAATCAAGCTGGGAACCGTTGGCCCGGTGCTCGATGACGTTACTGTAAAAATAGCCGAAGATGGAGAAATCCTTGCCAAGGGCCCAAATATTATGATGGGTTATTACAAAGATGAAGAACATACCCGTGAGGCCATTGACAGCGACGGGTGGTTTCATACCGGAGATATCGGCGAGCTGGTCGACAATAAATTTTTAAAGATTACAGACAGGAAAAAAGAGATTTTCAAAATGTCGAACGGGAAATATATTGCCCCTCAGCAGATCGAAAATATGCTCAAAGAAAGTTTTTTCGTTCAACAGACCATGGTGGTCGGCGAAAACCAGAAGTTTGCAAGTGCTTTCATTATTCCCAACTTCGATGCACTAAAGGAATGGGCCAAAAAGCACAAAATCACTTTCCAAAGCAGGGCTGAGGCAATCAGAATGCCACAGGTGGTGAAACATTTTGAAAACGAGATAAAACACTTGAACCGCAAACTCAACAGCAATGAGCAGATTAAGAAAATCATCCTCCTCGCTGATGAATGGTCGCATACCTCCGGAGAGCTGACTACCACTCTGAAGCTGCGCCGCAAGAAGATTTGCGAAAAATACCATGAACTTGTCGATGCGGTTTACGCATCTTCCAAGTTCGAAAAGACAGCCAAACTCAAAATAAAATCAGGCAAACAGGTTTAGGCCTGACGACTCCCACCGGGCGGCGGGTAATTATTTTTCTACCTACCAAACAAGGACATATCTCCCCTGATAATCGTTTGGTTACGGTTTGGACCTGTGGAGATTAAAGCAACCTCAACACCTGTCTTTTCTTCCAGAAAAGTGATATAGGTTTTAAGTGCTTCAGGAAACTGCTCAAATCGGTCAATGCCTTCAAGAGATTGTTTCCATCCCCTAAATTGCTCATAAACAGGCTGTACCCTTTCGCTAAACACCGAATAATCCATATGATCAGTGTATTGATCATTCACCTTATAGGAAGTGCAAAGGTTGATCTCAGGCACACCATTCAGCACATCTGCTTTCATCATCAGCAGGTGAGTGACACCATTCAGCATAATGGCATACCTCAGCGCCGGAAGATCGAGCCAGCCGCATCGTCTTGGCCGGCCGGTGGTTGATCCGTACTCATTGCCCCGCTTCCTCAGAAATTCGCCTGTTTCATCTTTCAGCTCGGTAGGAAAAGGTCCTCCACCCACACGTGTGCAATAGGCTTTGAACACCCCCATGACCTTTCCGATCCGCCGAGGAGCTATCCCTAACCCGGCACACACGCCTGCGGTAATAGTATTTGATGAAGTAACAAATGGATACGACCCGAAATCCAGGTCGAGCATACTCCCCTGGGCTCCTTCGGCCAAAATCCGCCTGCCATTGTCTAGGGATTCATTCAGATAGTATTCGCTGTCTACCCTTTCGTAAGCCCGGATGACCGAAAGTGCACCTAACCATTGCTGTTCATATTCGGCAAACGACAATCCCTGAAGCATGATCGCGCTGATATCCTGATGATAAAGGCTTGCCCACGCAAGATGCCTTGCTTTGTTTGCAGAATACAGACTGTCAAACTCCCTATCGTCAAGATCGCCGATGCGCATACCCTGCCTGCTGACCTTATCGGTATAGGTCGGACCAATGCCTTTAAGCGTTGAACCTATTTTATTATCTCCCCTTGCGTTTTCAAACAATGCATCAAGTAACAGGTGAGACGGCAGAATCAGGTGAGCGCGCCGCGAGATGATCAGGTTTTTACGTGTATTGATTCCATGTTTTTCAATTCTGGCAATCTCTCTTGCGAATATCACAGGATCGATAATTACACCATTGCCTATGACATTCATCGTCGCCGGATGGAAAATGCCTGACGGAACGGTATGCAAAACATGCTTACTTCCATCAAACTCCAGGGTATGTCCGGCGTTGGGTCCCCCTTGAAACCTGGCAACAATGTCATAGTGCGGGGAAAGGAAATCAACAACTTTCCCTTTTCCCTCGTCGCCCCATTGCAGGCCAATTAAAACATCTACGTTCATAATGCTTAAATTACAGGCCCTTCAAAGCAGCCTAAGCGCAAAATTACGAATATAACAGAAAGCATGAATGGATAGCCTGAAGCGGGTAATAAATTGTTTTCCGAAAGTCGGGAATAGAACAGCAGGGGTATACTGTACTATTCTTTGGGAGACTTGTTCTCAACCTTGTACCCGAAAAATATGAGCGAATGATTGATAATCTTCACGTTCAGCATTTTTTCGACCGACATCTGGATATCGTGAATACGCGGGTCGCAAAATTCCAATATCTCTCCTGAGTCAACAGCTACAAAGTGATCGTGCTGTTTAAACTTGAACGACTTTTCGTACTCAGCCGAATGGTTTCCGAATTGGTGTTTGGTGATCAGATTACAATTCTGAAGCAATTCAATGGTATTGTATAATGTGGCGCGGCTCACCCTGTATCTGTTGTTTTTCATCCGGATGTAAAGGGTTTCCACATCGAAGTGCCCCTCTGTTTCATAGATTTCGCGCAAAATGGTAAAACGTTCCGGAGTTTTTCGGTGACCGTTGCTTTCGAGATAATCGACAAAAATCTTCTTTACCGAATCGAATACGGCTTTCTCGGCTTCGTGATGCTTAACCATAATGTGAACCTTTGCAATACTGAGGTAAAGATAATATTTTTATTTAGAACAAATAAAAATAAAATTTGATCATGTCCCGAAGAAGAAAATCATTTTCCACCATCGCTGATTCGGTCGACCCGAGTGACCATCCGCACATCCCTGATTTTTCGTAGGTCATCCATCAGCTGCTTAAGTCCGGTGGTATCGTGCACATAAAGCATGATACTGGCTTGCCAGAACTGTCCTGAACTGTCAAGCACAATCGATTTAATGTTGATCTGGTTTTTTTCCGAGATAACTTTCATGATCTCCAGCAACAAGCCTGGTCTGTCGGTGCCTGAGATTTTTACTCCGGTCAGCACTGTGATAAGCCCGGTCGATTTCCATTTACTTTTTACAATACGGTTTCCGTATTTCGAACTTAACTGGATGGCATCGGGGCAGTTGGTGCGATGGATCAGTATCGATTGGTCGCTTTGAAGAAAACCAACAACATCATCTCCGGGGATCGGAGAGCAGCAAGGCGAGTAAACGTACTTAACCATCGAGATATCATCACTAATAAGGTATTTCTCGGGTGTGCTCTGAACTTTTTTCGACAGCTGAGCAGCGAGAGACTGGGTTTCATCGGCTCGCGACTTAGTGAAAGGTCTGGTAATAAAATCAAACCATCCACTTTTTGAATGATCCTGGCAGCAGGCTTTCACATCCTTTCCGGTTATAAAACCCTTAGCAACATAGTAATACAGGTCGGTAGGGCTGTTTATTCCCTTAAACTGCATAAAACGGGCGCGATTATTCCTCGAGAACTCTACCCCTGCCAATTTGAAAAACGCAAGAAGCTTTTCGCGTCCTTCCGTTCGGTATGCCCTGCGCTCTTCTTTAATGGCATTACGAATCTGAAGTCTGGCGCGGGCGGTCACCACCCAGTTAAGCCATTCTTCTTTGGGCCGCTGTTTTTTTGAGGTAATGATTTCAATTTGGTCGCCACTTCTGAGCTGGTAGTTAAGCGGAGCCAGCTTGTGATTCACTTTTGCAGCAATGCAAGTGTTGCCCAGCTCACTGTGTATTGCATAGGCAAAATCCAGGGTGGTTGCTTTTACAGGCAAAGTTCGAAGCTCACCTTTGGGAGTGAAAACAAATATCTCGTCAGAGAAAAGATTGAGTTTGAAGTCATCCAGAAAAGCCAGTGCGTTTGAATCAGGCGATCGGAGCAAATCCCTGACGCGCATTAGGTAGCGGTCAAGTGCTGTTAGATTTATATCTGAGCCATTGCCCTGTTCCTTGTATTTCCAGTGGGCGGCATAGCCGCGTTCAGCGATTTCGTTCATCCGGGTGGTCCTGATCTGCACTTCGACCCATTGACCTGTGCGACTCATCACTGTGGTGTGCAGCGATTCGTAGCCATTTGCCTTCGGTGTCGAAATCCAGTCGCGCAGGCGGGATTGTTGAGGACGGTAGTGGTCTGTTACGATGCTGTATACCTTCCAGCAATCAACCTTTTCATTTTCAGGCTTTGAGTCAAGGATAATCCTTATTGCAAAAACATCAAAAACCTCTTCGAAGGGAATTTCCTTTTGCTTCATTTTTGACCAAATGCTCGAAACGGATTTTTCGCGGCCTTCGATGAAGTATTTTAAACTTTGTTTTTCAATTGATTCCTTAATCGGCAGGCTGAATTCTTCAATAAATTTCTGACGCCCGGTTTTCGATTCCCGTAATTTTTGTGAAATAGTACGATACACTTCCGGCTCGGTATATTTCATCGACAAATCCTCGAGCTCGCTCTTTATGGCATACAGACCAAGTCGTAAAGCAAGCGGAGCATAAAGGAATGAAGTCTCTGAAGCAATCTTGATTTGCTTATCCGATGGCATACTGTCAAGGGTCCGCATGTTATGTAGCCGGTCGGCCATTTTTATCAGGATGACTCGAACATCGTCCGAAAGCGAAATGATTACTTTACGAAAATTCTCAGCCTGCAATGAAGGAATCTCTACTTCAGGTATGTCTTCAATCTTGGTCAGTCCGTCAATGATCGAGGCCGTTTTGGCGCCAAAATGCTTCTCGATATATTCAAGCGAATACTCTGTGTCTTCCACCACATCGTGCAACAAAGCACATACGACGGACTGTGCGCCCAGCCCAATTTCGCCGGCAACTATTCTGGCCACTTCAATAGGATGGTATACGTATGGTTCGCCTGTTTTACGGCGGGCGTCCTTATGCGCATCCAGAGCCAGGTTGAACGCCTTTCTGATTTCACGCTTTTCCTTGAGGGTGGTACTGGCAGGTAAGGCATGCAGCACTTGCCGGTAGCGCTTTGCAATCTCAAGTTTTTCTTTATCCGGATCAACGATATACATAGTGCTTGCCCGCTCAGTTTTTCAGTTTCGACAATCTACAAAGTTACATATTATCCGTTTTTGTCTGATGTGGATCAAACATTCCTCGCCCCTGAAACACTGAGCAGTGATGAAAATGCCTAATTTTGATTCGCGGGAAAGGACATGAAAAAATTGATCCCCATATTGTTGTTTGTTCTGTCGGCTATGAGTCTGATGGCCACCCACGAGCGTGCCGGCGAGATCACATACAGGCACCTAAGCGGGCTGACCTATGAGTTTACCATTACCACTTATACTTATGCTCCCAGTCCTGCAGATCGCCCCAGCCTCGAAATTAAGTGGGGCGATGGCTCAACCGATATTCTGTCGAGGGTGAATGGACCTACCGGGTTCAATCCGGCAGGCATCTGGGTCGATCACGTGGGCGAGATCATAGGCCCCAATATACGTAAAAATATTTACCTGGGTACCCATACCTTTCCTGCGCCTTCTGCTTACACTATTTCTCTTGAAGACCCCAACCGCAATGCCGGGGTCATCAACATTCCGAATTCAGTGGATGTTCCCTTCTATATCGAAACGGTGCTGGTTATCAGCCCTTTTTTGGGCGTCAACAATTCCGTACAGTTACTTTTGTCCCCGGTTGACATGGCATGTGTGCGCAAGACCTTCATTCACAATACCGGAGCTTTCGATCCTGATGGCGACAGCCTTTCATTCAGACTCGTCGCCTGCAGAGGGTTGAGCGGAGCTCCTATTCCGGGATATGTGCTTCCGGCCGCATCGAGATCCATCGCTATTAACGCGGTAACCGGCGATCTTATATGGGATCAGCCCACCATGCAGGGCGAGTATAATCTCGCCATCCTGATCGAAGAATGGCGCAGGGGGGTGAAGATCGGTTCGGTAGTGCGCGATCTGCAGGTGATTGTGGGTGTATGCGAGGCAAATCCCAATGCACCGGTCCTGAACGTACCCTCCCAGCTTTGCCTGGTGGCAGGCGAGCAGCTTCAGTTTAACGTAGTTGCCACCGACGCTGATAACCACCGGATAACGCTGACCGCCGCCGGTGAACCGCTCCTGCTTTCGGCCAATGCCGCACTGTTTCAGCAGCCTGTTGATTCCATCGGCCGTGTTTCATCCAGATTCATTTGGACACCTGCCTGCTCCCAGATACGTAAAATACCCTACGTGGTCTATTTCAAAGCTCAGGACAACGGTGTGCCTGTTCAATTGGTCGATGTTAAATCAATGAACATATACGTTATTGGTCCTCCGCCAAAAAACCTGACTGCGACACCTTCCGGCGGCCATATGCAACTCACCTGGCAAAAGAGCGCATGTCCTAATGTAACAGGATATAAACTGTACCGAAGGATAAATTCCTCCTCATATGTCCCGGGCGAATGCATTACGGGGGTGCCATCATCGGCCGGATTTCAGCTAATCAGGCAAACCCATTCCATTAACGATACCACATATACAGATACAGGCGGCACCGTCTCCCTGGTGCAATCTACGTTATATTGTTATCTTGTTGTAGCCACCTATCCTGACGGATCAGAAAGTTACGCCTCAAACCAGGCCTGTGCTGAATTGCCCCGGCATCTGCCGTCCATTACCCATGTGAGTATACTCAGCACTTCAAACAACGGTCAGATTTACCTTGCTTGGTCGAAGCCCACCAATATCCCTTCATCGCAATCACCGGCCCTATTCCGGTACATTATCCGTAGGGCAGCATTGCCACAATCAAATTATGTGGTTGTTGATTCGACGTCATCCATCAATGACACCGTCTATTACAATTCCGGCCTTAACACGGCCAACACCAGATATTCTTACTTGATCGACATGATCAGTCTGGTTTCAGGTGCCCGGGTATTCGTGGGTAGCAGCCAGCCCGCTTCCTCGGTGTTTTTACAAATTTCGCCCAATGATAATGTGCTTAACTTATCATGGAATTTGAATGTGCCCTGGAACAACAGTCGCTACATCATTTACAGGCAGAATTCAGGATCGTCCACTTTTGACTCCATTGGGCAAACAACCGGTACTACCTTTGCAGACAGGGGTGTAAGAAACGGGTTGACGTATTGCTATAAGGTGCTCAGCATAGGGAGTTATACCGTGCCCGGGATCGTAAAACCATTATTAAACTCTTCGCAGGAGCGCTGTGCGGTTCCGGCGGATGTTGCCCCCCCGTGTGCACCGCTGCTGATCGTTGAAACGGATTGCAATCTGTACGTAAACAAGCTTAGCTGGACAAATACCAACCACTTTTGCCCCAACACTTCAGACACACATAAATACTATATATGGTATAGAACCGGATCTGCACGCGATTTTATTCTTCTTGATTCCACAATGCGAGCCATCGATACTGCTTTTATTCACCGAACGCAGGGTGTTATTGACGGCTGTTATGCTGTGACAGCTTTCGATATTAATAGTAACATGAGTGTTTTCTCGAATGAGATCTGTATCCAACCGGGAGCTTGCCCGCAATATTCGCTACCCAATATATTTACGCCAAACGGCGACGGGTATAATGATTTGCTGGTCCCTTATCCATATAGCGGTGTTGAAAGTATTGACCTGAAAATATTTAACCGTTGGGGCAGACTGGTTTTTAGAACACGCGACCCCGAAATAAAATGGAACGGAAAAAGCATAGACACCAATAAAGACAGCCCTGACGGGGTATATTTCTACAGCTGCCAGATAACCGAAGCTGGTGACGAAGGTTCGCGTAAGCGCACCATTCAGGGAAGTATCCATATCATTCGTTGAAGCCGTTGAAAATCAGTCTGAAAAATTTTTGCTTTAAAATTTGGCGGCGATTATAAATTTTCTACCTTTGCACCCGCAAAACAGGGGCCGGTAAAAAGGTTGAAAAACCTTATAAAAGAGCTTCATAGCCTGAAGGGCAAAGGAAACCTGAGAAATTCAGACAATTATAGGTTTCACTGGTAACTGCGAAAAACGATAACGCCCCATCGTAGCAGTCGGGAAAAGTTACCAAGGAATGTCTGAGTTCTGCGTATTCTCATTTCCTTTTCTGTTCATCCGATGGGGTTTCAACCGGTTAAGTTGTTGAAGCAGAATTGATATATTTAAAAAATAATTTGTATTTTTGCACCCCCAAAAACGGAGCAACATAATTTAATCAAGACAATATGCCGACAATTCAGCAATTGGTAAGAAAAGGACGCAAAGAAATCATCGAAAAAAGCAAATCGCCTGCTCTCGATTCATGTCCGCAACGCCGTGGTGTATGTGTGAGGGTGTATACCACAACTCCCAAAAAGCCCAATTCGGCCATGCGTAAGGTTGCCAGGGTCAGGCTGACCAACACGAAGGAAGTGAATGCATACATACCGGGTGAAGGCCATAACCTGCAGGAACACTCGATCGTCATGATCAGGGGTGGCAGGGTGAAAGACCTTCCGGGAGTAAGGTACCATATAATCCGCGGAGCACTTGACACCGCAGGTGTTGACGGCCGCAGACAGAGAAGATCAAAATACGGCGCTAAGCGTCCCAAAGCTAAAGCAGCTGCAAAGAAATAACACTGAAAATATTTTCGCCTCCAGTTTAAGACTATTTCACAATGAGAAAAGCTAAACCAAAGAAAAGAATCATCCTTCCTGATCCAAAGTATAATGATCCGTTGGTGACAAAATTTGTAAACAACCTGATGGAAGTTGGCAAGAAAAACCTCGCCTATCAGGTGTTTTATGAAGCCATTGACATTGTATCGGACAAAACTAAGGAAGATGGTCTGGAAATGTTCAAGAAAGCCCTTGCCAACGTTACCCCATCAGTTGAAGTGCGCAGCCGCCGTATAGGTGGTGCTACATTCCAGATTCCGTCCGAGATTCGCCCCGGCCGCAAAATGTCAATCGGTATGAAGAACCTTATTGGTTATTCGCGTAAGCGTCATGAAAAAAGCATGGGGCAGAAGCTTGCCGGCGAAATCATGGCCGCCGTAAAAGAAGAAGGCGCTGCCTTTAAGAAAAAAGAAGATACCCACCGTATGGCCGAAGCCAACAAGGCATTCAGCCATTTCAGGTTCTAGTCAAATCTCAATCGAATAACCGGAGAGTACAAAACGATGTCTGATAAGCTGAAATATACGCGCAACATCGGCATTATGGCTCATATAGATGCTGGCAAGACCACCACTACTGAGCGTATTTTGTACTATACAGGGGTTAATTACCGCATGGGCGAAGTCCATGATGGAACTGCCACCATGGACTTCATGATTCAGGAGCAGGAACGAGGCATCACCATCAGCTCTGCAGCCACCACCGTTTTCTGGAATTATCAGGATCAGAAATATAAGATCAACATCATCGATACTCCCGGACATGTCGACTTTACGGTCGAAGTGGAGCGCTCGCTTCGGGTGCTTGATGGGGCCATCGCCATTTTTTGTGCCGTTGGCGGGGTTGAGCCTCAATCCGAAACCGTTTGGAAACAAGCCAACAAATATAAAGTTCCCAGGATCAGTTTTGTGAACAAGATGGACAGGCCCGGTGCTGATTATTTCCATGTACTCGAGCAGATCCAAGATAGGCTTGGTGCCAAACCCATACCCCTTCAGCTTCCCATCGGCAGCGAAGATATGTTTTCAGGTATTGTGGACCTTGTAGCCAATAAAGCCTTTGTATGGGACAACGAAACACTCGGAGCCGAGTTCTTCGAAGTGCCCATTCCCGAAGACATGGTGGATTTGGTTAACGAATATCGCACACACCTGATTGAAGGGACTGCCGAAGAAAGCGATGAGCTTCTTGATAAATTTTTAGCCAACCCAGACAGCATCACACAGGAAGAAATCATGGCTTCGGTTCGTAAAGCCACTCTCGAAATGAGGATCACTCCGGTACTTTGCGGCGCCTCATTCAAGAATAAAGGCGTGCAGCACCTTCTCGATGCCATTGTAGCCTACCTTCCAAACCCCTACGATATTGAGGCTATTAAAGGCACCAACCCGAATACCGAGGCCGAAGAATTGAGGCATCCCGATATTTCAGAACCATTCAGCGCACTAGCATTTAAAATCACCACCGATCCTTATGTGGGCCGTATCGCATTCTTGCGTGTTTACAGCGGCGAACTGAAATCAGGTTCGTATGTTCTGAATGCCACCACAGGAAAAAAGGAACGTATTTCCAGGCTGTTTCAGATGCACGCCAACAAGCAGAACCCTATCGAACAGGCTGAGGCCGGCGATATTGCAGCTGCTGTCGGATTTAAAGATATTCGTACAGGTGATACACTCTGTGACGAAAAGCGCCCTGTTCTGCTTGAGTCTATCCAGTTCCCGGAGCCTGTGCTGAATATGGCTATCGAGGCCAAAGTGCAGGACGAGGTCGACAAGCTCGATATAGCCTTGCATAAACTCGCTGAGGAAGACCCAACCTTTAACGTAAAGGTTGACCAGGAAACCGGACAGACTTTGATAAGCGGAATGGGTGAACTTCATCTTGAGATTATCGTTGACCGTCTGAAACGCGAATTCCGCATTGATATTAACAAGGGTGCTCCTCAGGTAGCCTATAAAGAAGCATTCCTGAACACGGTTCATCATCGCGAGGTATATAAAAAACAGACCGGTGGACGTGGAAAATTTGCAGATATAGACTTTGAGATTGGTCCCGCCGAAAACGGATTCCACGGACTGCAGTTCGTAAACGAGGTTAGGGGTGGCAATATCCCCAAAGAATTTATTCCTGCCATACAGAAAGGATTTGCCGCAGCCATGCAGAACGGAGTTCTTGCCGGATTCCAGGTAGAGAACATGAAAGTGACCCTGCTCGATGGCTCCTTTCACACGGTTGACAGCGACTCATTGGCATTCGAAACCGCCGCACGCATTGCCTTCAAGGAAGCCGGCCGTAAGGCTAGTCCCGCCCTGCTTGAACCCATCATGAAACTCGAAGTCGTTTGCCCCGAACAATATGTGGGAGAGATCACGGGCGATCTGAACCGACGCCGGGCCAACCTCGAACATATTGAAGCCCGCATCAGTGACCAGGTGATCAAGGCGCATGTTCCATTATCGGATATGTTCGGATATATTACCACACTCCGCACCCTCACATCGGGAAGGGGTACCTATTCACTCGAATTCTCGCACTATGAAGAAGCGCCGCGCAACATTGCCGAAGATGTCATTATGAAAATTAAAGGATATTTAATCAAAGTCTAATCATCACTTAAACTTAACGACAAAGTGAGCCAGAAAATCAGAATTAAGTTGAAATCGTATGACCACAATCTGGTTGATAAATCAGCCGAAAAGATTGTTAAGACTGTAAAACTGACCGGTGCGGTTGTCAACGGGCCTATCCCCCTGCCGACCAATAAGAAAATTTTTACAGTACTACGGTCAACATTCGTAAATAAAAAATCCAGAGAACAGTTTGAACTGAGTACCTACAAGCGCTTGCTTGACATTTACAGCACCACGTCAAAAACCATTGACGCGCTGATGAAGCTCGAACTGCCCAGTGGAGTTGAAGTTGAAATTAAAGTTTGACGGTAGTAACTTACCGCATAACCGATAAAAGAGTTATAAGATGTCAGGAATAATAGGAAAAAAGGTAGGGATGACCAGTATCTTTGATGCAGCAGGGAAAAACATCCCATGCACCATCATCGAAGCGGGCCCCTGTGTAGTAACCCAGGTCAAAACCAAGGAAGCCGACGGGTATGATGCCCTCCAGCTTGCGTTTGACGAAAAGAAAGAAAAGCACACCACCAAGGCTCTGAAAGGTCATTTTGCGAAAGCAGGAACCACACCCAAAAAGGTTGTCGCCGAGTTTACACGTTTTGAATCAGGACACCAGAAGCAGTTTGGCGACCTGATCAATGTCGACATTTTTGTCGAAGGTGAATTTATCGACGTGGTAGGTGTTTCGAAAGGTAAAGGATTTCAGGGTGTTGTCAGAAGACATCATTTTCGCGGGGTTGGCGAAAGCACACACGGCCAGCACGACCGTCTGAGAGCGCCCGGTTCAGTTGGCGCCTCATCATGGCCATCACGCGTTTTCAAAGGAATTCGCATGGCTGGCCGTATGGGCGGTGACCGGGTTAAAATGATTAACCTCCAGATTTTAAAGATCTACCCCGAAAAGAATGTAATCATAGTTAAAGGTTCGGTACCCGGACCCAAAGGATCATATGTAATTGTTGAAAGATGGAGCTAGAAGTTTATAACGTAAATGGTGAAAAAACCAACAGGACCGTGACACTTATCGAAGGTATCTTCAATGTTACGCCCAACGACCATGCTATCTATCTGGATGTGAAACAGCATCTGGCCAACAGAAGGCAGGGAACGCACAGTTCGCTCGAAAAATCTGTAGTGTCAGGCAGCACAAAAAAGCTAAAACGCCAGAAAGGCACTGGTGGAGCCCGCGCCGGCAGCATCAAGAACCCCCTGTTTCGTGGCGGAGCCAGAACATTTGGCCCCCAGCCCCGTGATTACAGTTTCAAGCTGAACAAGAAGCTTAAAAAACTTGCCCGCATCAGCGCACTGACCTATAAGGCCCTGGAAAACAACATCACGGTGGTGGAAGACTTCAGCTTTGAAGCTCCCAAAACACGTAACATTACACAACTAATGAACAGCTTTAAGGTGACTGATCAGAAGGTGTTATTTGTTGTGCCTCAGACTGACAAAAACATTTTACTATCGGCCCGCAATCTCCAGAAAGCCAAAGTTGTGCTTG
Source organism: Lentimicrobiaceae bacterium (assembly GCA_037445555.1). Classification (GTDB taxonomy): domain Bacteria; phylum Bacteroidota; class Bacteroidia; order Bacteroidales; family JAAYJT01; genus JAAYJT01. The sequence continues at coordinate 49,726 of JBBIKG010000001.1, read as the reverse complement.
CCGACAGCATTAACACCTATGACATACTTCATGCCACACGACTGTTCGTGCTCGAAAGCTCGCTTGAGAAGATGACCAGCCTACTGACCAACGAAGCTTAATATCAACCTAATAATACTCATTGCGATGAGCATCATAATAAAACCAATCGTAACGGAGAAGATGACGGCCCAGGGCGAGAAGCTGCAGCGTTATGGATTTTTTGTGCGCAGGAATGCGAACAAAATCCAAATCAAGAAAGCCGTTGAAGACCTCTATAACGTAAGTGTGCAGGATGTGAATACCCTGAATTACAGTGGTAAGAGCAAATCGCGCTACACTAAGCGTGGATTCGTGGCCGGTCGTACACCCGCCCTTAAAAAGGCCATAGTTACCTTGGCCGAAGGACAAATAATTGATTTTTACAGCAACATTTAGAACTTTTTGATAAATGGCTTTAAAGAAATTCAAACCAACAACCCCCGGCCAGCGCTTCAAGGTAATTAGCTCGTTTGACGACATTACCACCTTGCAGCCTGAGAAGAGTTTGCTGATCCCCAAGAAAAAATCGGGAGGGCGAAACAACCAGGGACGTATGACCATGCGTTATTTGGGTGGCGGTCATAAACAACAACTCAGAATAATCGATTTCAAACGCGACAAGGAAGGAATCCCTGCAGTAGTAAAATCCATTGAGTACGATCCGAATCGTTCAGCCAGGATCGCATTGCTGGTTTACGCCGACGGTGAAAAGCGTTACATCATTGCTCCTCACGGTTTGAAGGTTGAGCAATCGGTAGTATCAGGCAAGGGATCTGCTCCTGAGATTGGCAATTCGTTGTATCTGAGCGAAATTCCCTTTGGCACCGTGATCCACAACATCGAACTGAGACCGGGTCAGGGTGCTAAGATGGCACGCAGCGCCGGATCATCAGCTCAGCTCATGTCGCGCGATGGCAAGTTTGCCATCATCAAATTACCCTCGGGCGAAAGCCGAATGATACTGCAGACTTGCAAAGCTACCATCGGAATGGCATCGAACATCGATCACAACCTCGAAAAGTCGGGTAAGGCAGGACGTAGCCGCTGGATGGGACGTCGGCCCCGCACTAGAGGCGTTGTCATGAACCCGGTTGATCACCCGATGGGTGGCGGCGAAGGCAGGGCATCGGGCGGACACCCAAGATCGCGTAAGGGATTGCCGGCAAAGGGATATAAAACCCGTGCCAAAAAGAACGCTTCGGATAAATACATCATCGAGCGCAGGAAAAAATAATTTGTACCATTAACTAACCTGATCAAAATGAGTCGTTCGCTAAAAAAAGGCCCGTATGTAGATCATAAGCTCGAAAAGAAAGTATTGAGCGTGATTGATAGCAAGAAAAAAGCTGTAGTAAAAACATGGTCAAGAAGCTCAGTGATAATCCCCGATTTTGTTGGACAAACTATCGCTGTGCACAACGGAAATAAGTTCATCCCCGTATACGTCACCGAAAACATGGTTGGCCACAAGCTGGGCGAATTTGCTCCCACGCGTATTTTCAGGGGCCATGCCGGAAGTAAAGACAAAGGAAAAAAATAAAGATCATAACTAATGGGATCAAGAAAACATATCAGCGCTGAGCGCCGCAAAGAAGAAAAGAAATCGGTTGCCTTTGCAAGTTTGCGTAACGTACCCACTTCGCCGCGAAAAATGCGACTTTTGGCCGACCTGGTGCGCAATATGAATATCGAGCATGCTCTTCATGTGCTCAAGATCAGTTCCAAAGCTCCGTCCGATAAGCTTCACAAACTACTGCTTTCGGCCATAGCCAATTGGCGGGCAAAAAATGAAGGCGTGCGCATCGAAGACAGTAACCTCTACATCAAAACCATCCAGGTGGATGGCGGAGCGGTTCTGAAAAGGGTGCGTCCTGCTCCACAGGGACGCGCCAACCGTATACGCAAAAGGTCAAATCATGTTACAATCGTGCTGGACAGCCGCAACGATACAATTAAGGCAGAAGCTGCCAGCGAGAGTAAGAGCTAGCCAATCATTAACTGACACTGTAAACCAAACAGAAAATCATAAAAATTCTCATTGAATGGGACAAAAAACAAATCCAATAGGTCTTAGGTTAGGGATCATCCGTGGTTGGGATTCTAACTGGTACGGCGGAAAGAATTTCGAAAACAAGCTGGTAGAAGACGATAAAATTCGCAAATATCTGAATGCCAGGCTAACGAAGGCAGGCATATCAAGAATCATCATTGAGCGCTCGCTGAAACTGGTCACCGTAACCATTTTTACTGCACGCCCCGGAATCATCATAGGCAAAGGCGGACAGGAAGTTGACAAGCTGAAAGAAGAGTTGAAGAAGCTCACCGGGAAAGAGATTCAGATCAATATTTCAGAAATCAAACGTCCTGAGATAGATGCGGTGATAGTTGCCCAGACCATAGCCAGGCAGCTTGAAGGTCGCATATCCTATAGGCGCGCCATTAAAACAGCCATTGCCTCTGCCATGCGCATAGGTGCCGAAGGCATTAAAGTGCATATCGGTGGTCGGTTGGGTGGTGCTGAAATGGCACGTCGCGAGCAATTCAAAGAAGGTCGTATTCCTCTGCATACTCTGCGTGCTGATATTGACTACGCTACAGCCGAAGCCCATACCACATACGGCCGCCTCGGTGTGAAAGTATATATCTGTAAAGGCGAGATTTATGGAAAGCATGATCTCTCGACCGTTATCGAAAGCCTGCCAAAAACCAAACCGGTAACTGCGCCGCGTTCAAAACCCCAGCGTCCGCGTCGCAGAACTAAATAATAAAGATGTCTTAACCAATTAATCAAGATACAGCAATGTTACAGCCGAAGAAAACCAGATACAGGAAACAGCAAAAAGGTAAAATGAAGGGCAATTCAATGCGCGGAAACCAGCTGGCTTTCGGTTCATTTGGTATCAAAACCCTGGAAGAATGTTGGCTTACCGGGCGTCAGATCGAAGCTGCACGTCAGGCGCTTACCCGCCACATGAAACGTGAAGGTCAAATCTGGATACGCGTGTTTCCTGATAAGCCTGTAACCAAAAAACCAGCCGAAGTACGTATGGGTAAAGGTAAGGGCGCACCAGAATATTTCGTTGCCCCTATCAGCCCCGGTCGTATACTTTTTGAGGCCGAAGGAGTGCCCCTGGAAATTGCAAAGGAAGGTCTCAGGCTTGCAGCCCAGAAACTTCCCATCGCAACAAAATTTGTGGTTCGCCGCGATTATATTGAGGAAAACGCCTAACAGACCATATATAGCCAAAAGCATAGCAACAGACAACGAATAACCCTATGAAACAGTCAGTCATAAAAGAGCTCTCGACCCCTGATATCATTGAAAGGTTGGAGGAAGAACGTAAGCAACTGGTGAGGCTTAGGTTAAATCACGCTGTATCTCCGCTCGAAAATCCGAATAAGATCAAGGAATACAGAAAAACCATCGCACGCCTCGAAACCGAACTCAGGATACGTCATCTTGCTGGCGAGGCTCAAAAATAATAATACAAGGAAAATGGAAACCAGGAACTTACGTAAAGAAAAAATTGGGCTTGTAGTCAGCAATAAGATGGAAAAGACCATCGTGGTACAGGTTGAGCGTAGGGTGAAGCACCCCAAGTATGGCAAGTTTATCAAGAAGTCATCCCGCTTCAAAGCACACGACGAAACCAACGATTGCCAAATGGGCGATACCGTTCGCATCATGGAATGCCGTCCTTACAGCAAGGATAAATGCTGGAGATTAGTTGAAATCATCGAAAGAGCCAAATAGTTATGATACAGCAGGAATCAAGATTGAACGTTGCCGATAACAGCGGCGCAAAAGAAGTGCTCTGTATACGCGTGCTGGGAGGAACCCGCAAACGCTATGCCACCGTGGGCGACAAAATCATCGTGACGGTAAAGAACGCATTGCCTTCGGGGAACATCAAAAAAGGAACCGTGGCCAAGGCTGTTGTTGTGAGAACCAAGAAAGAGATCCGCCGCAACGACGGATCGTACATCCGGTTTGATGACAACGCCGTGGTGATTCTCAACAATGCAGGTGAAATGACAGGTACCCGTATTTTCGGTCCTGTTGCCCGTGAATTGCGCGAGAAACAATACATGAAGATCGTTTCACTGGCACCTGAAGTGCTATAACCCACAAATGACATGAATACAAATAAATTACACATAAAGAAAGGCGATATCGTTAAAGTGATCGCCGGCGACGACAAAGGAAAACAGGGAAAAATCCTTGAAGTTGACCCTGAAAAAAACCGCGCCATAGTGGAAGGGATTGCCCTCGTTGCCAAACATACCCGCCCGAATGCCCAAAATCCCAAAGGCGGCATTCTTAAGAAAGAAGCCCCTGTGCATGCATCAAACCTGATGGTGATTGACAACTCAGGAAAGCCTACACGCACGGGTCACAAGGTAGACGAAAAATCGGGCAAGAAAGTTCGCATTTCAAAAAATACTGGGGAGGTAATTAAATAATGAACTACACACCACGCCTTAGAACAAAATACGCCGAGGAAGTAGTGCCTGCTTTGCAGAAGCAGTTTAACTACAAAAATCCGATGGAGGTTCCGAAAATCCTTAAAATATCCCTTAATCAAGGCCTTGGCGATGCTATTACCGATAAGAAGCTAATTGACAGCGGAGTTAACGAAATGACCATGATTGCCGGGCAAAAGGCCGTGTCTACCCGCTCGCGCAAAGACATTTCGAATTTTAAACTTCGTCGCGGAATGCCGATCGGCGTAAGGGTAACCCTCAGGGGCAACCGCATGTATGAATTTCTCGACCGTCTGATTGCCGTGTCACTGCCGCGTGTTCGCGACTTCAGGGGCATCAACGAAAAAGGATTTGACGGAAGAGGAAATTATACGCTGGGAGTATCCGAGCAGATCATCTTTCCAGAAATCAACATTGACAAAATCAGCAAAATCAACGGTATGGATGTGACTTTCGTCACCACCGCCAAAACCGACAAGGAATGTCTGGCTTTGTTAAAAGAATTTGGTTTACCATTTAAAAATCAGAAATAATTCTCATGGCAAAAGAATCAATTAAAGCAAGAGAGCTCAAAAGGCAACGCCTGGTTGAAAAATATGCCAAAAAGCGTGCTGCATTAAAAGAGGCCGGTGATTTCATCGGACTGCAGAAACTTCCGAAGAATGCATCACCTGTAAGGCTTCACAATCGTTGCAAAATCACCGGACGCCCAAAAGGATACATCCGGCTCTTCGGAATTTCGCGTATCAACTTTCGCGAGATGGCCTTGGGCGGACTTATACCCGGTGTGAGAAAATCCAGCTGGTAAACCTACCATATATTAAAGAATTTTAAACAAATCTGAAAATGAATACTGATCCAATTGCAGACTATCTGACTCGAATAAGGAACGCCGTTATGGCCAATCACAGGATTGTCGAAGTTCCTGCATCGAACATAAAGAAGGAGATCACCAAGATTCTATTTGAAAAAGGCTACATCCTGAATTATAAGTTCGAAGATGACAACCGCCAGGGCACGATCAAGATCGCCCTTAAATATCATCCGGTTACAAAGCTTAGCGCCATCAGCAACATTGAACGCATAAGCCGTCCCGGACTTCGCAACTACACCGACTTCGAGAACCTGCCGCGCGTGATGAATGGGTTAGGTATCGCCATTATTTCCACCTCGCAGGGCCTGATGACCGACAAGGAAGCCCGGCAACGTAAGATTGGTGGTGAAGTTATTTGCTTTGTTAGTTAATGGATGGAGGAATAGTAGCATGTCAAGAATAGGAAAACTTCCGATCAATCTTCCGGCAGGTGTTTCAGTTGAAATTTCGGCCAATAATATCGTTACCGTAAAGGGGCCGCTTGGCAGCTTGAGGCAAGTGGTTGATCCGGCCATCACCCTTTCACAAAAGGACGGAGTCCTTCATATTGAACGTCATACTGATCAGAAAATGCACCGCTCGCTTCACGGCCTCTACAGAGCACTTATTGCCAACATGGTAAAAGGGGTATCCGAAGGATTTGTAATCAATCAGGAGCTCATTGGTGTGGGTTACAAGGTATCGAATGTAGGCAACGTGCTTGAATTCTCGCTTGGTTATTCGCATAGTGTTTTCATGGAACTGCCTGCCGAAATTAACGTTCAGACTCTTACCGAAAGAGGTAAAAACCCAACCATTACCCTAAAGTCTATTGACAAGCAGTTGCTCGGGCAGGTAGCGGCCAAAATTCGCTCACTCAGAGAGCCGGAACCTTATAAAGGAAAGGGTATTCGCTTTGTGGGTGAAGTGGTACGTAAAAAAGCTGGAAAAACAGCATCAAAATAAAATCATGTAACTTAACCCGGCTGATACTGGGATTTAAATCAGAAAAAGAACATGGCTATTAAGAACAGAAAAGATTACAGGAGAAACAGGATCAAGATGCGGATCCGCAAAGTGGTGAAAGGCACCACCGAAAGACCGCGTTTGTCTGTTTTCCGAAGCAATAAAGAAATCTATGCTCAGGTGATCGACGATTTGACCGGGCACACAATGGCATCGGCCTCTTCGCGTATCGAATCAATTGCCACCAGCAAGGTTTCTAAAACCGAACAGGCCAGTATGGTTGGCAAGCTCATTGCCGAAAAAGCTCTCGAAGCAGGCATACAGGCTGTTGTGTTCGATAGGAATGGGTATTTGTATCATGGACGCGTGAAGTCTTTGGCAGAAGCTGCCAGGGAAGCAGGCCTTAAATTTTAAGAATCATGGCGAACGTAAGTATAAAAAGAGTTAAATCAAGCGAGATCGAATTCAAGGATCGCCTTGTGAGCATCCGCCGCGTGACCAAAGTGACCAAAGGTGGCCGCACCTTCAGCTTTTCAGCCATTGTGGTTGTAGGCGACGAGAATGGTGTTGTGGGCTACGGATTGGGAAAAGCCAAGGAAGTTACCGCAGCTATTTCAAAAGGTATTGATGACGCTAAGAAAAACCTCATCAGGGTGCCTGTGCTAAAATCGACCCTTCCACACGAACAACACGGAAAGTATTGCGGAGCTTATGTATTTCTGAAGCCCGCTGCTCCCGGTACCGGAGTAATCGCTGGCGGCGCCATGCGCGCGGTTCTCGAGAGTGTCGGAGTGAAAGATGTGCTGGCAAAATCAAAGGGATCATCCAACCCGCACTCGGTGGTTAAAGCTACCATCAATGCGCTGTTGTCGATGAAGGACCCCAACACCGTTGCTCAGCTGAGAGGTATTGAGTTAAAAAGAGTTTTCAACGGCTAACCCTTTAATCCCCGCTATGATGAAGAAGCTAAGAATAAAACAAGTGAAAAGTGGGATAGGATACCCCGAACGCCAGAAACGGACACTGAAAGCCCTGGGTATTACCCGCATGCAGCAAACTGTTGAATTGGAAGCCACTCCCCAGATTTTAGGGATGGTGAACAAGATCCAACACCTGATAACGGTTGAAGAGTTCGAAGGTTAGACTTAACGATAAAGACATTACACTATGAATTTGACTAATCTGAAACCGGCCGAAGGTTCGGTAAAAGCAAAAAGAAGAATCGGACGTGGCGAAGGGTCCGGTAGTGGCGACACCGCCGGCCGCGGGCACAAAGGTGCGCAGTCGCGAAGCGGTTACAGCCGCAAGAAAGGCCACGAAGGCGGCCAGATGCCTCTGCACCGTCGTTTGCCCAAGTTTGGGTTCAAGAACCTGAGCCGGGTCGAATACAGCGGCATCAACATCGATGTACTTCAACGCCTGGCCGACGAAAAAAATGTGTTGGTGTTTACCCCTGAGGTGCTTCGCCAGCATGGCCTGATCGGCAAAAGTGACTTGGTAAAGATATTGGGACGCGGAACCCTGACCGCTAAAATAGATGTTACAGCTCATGCCTTCTCGGCATCAGCGCAGAAAGCAATCGAATCAACTGGTGGAACAGCAACCAAAATCTAACGCCGCATGAAAAGGTTCATCGAAACAATAAGAAATATTTTCAAGATCGAAGAACTGCGGACGCGGATTCTTTATACTCTCGGCATCGTATTGATATACAGGCTGGGAAGCTATATTGTTCTTCCGGGTGTCGACCCCAACCAGTTAGTTAACCTCCACCGTCAGGCATCAACCGGCCTGCTCGGACTTCTAAACATGTTTTCGGGAGGAGCATTCAGCAATGCATCGATATTTGCTCTGGGTATCATGCCGTACATTTCGGCCTCAATCGTAATACAGCTTCTCGGAATGGCTATACCCTACTTCCAGAAGTTGCAGAAAGAAGGCGAAAGCGGAAGGAGGAAAATTAACCAGATCACCCGTTACCTTACAGTGTTGATTACCGGTTTTCAGGCTCCGGCATATATCTCCAACATGCTTGCCCAGCTTCCACCCGAAGCCATTACCCCGTTCAATCCCACTGCTTTGTCGCCGCCCACATTCTTCTGGATTTCATCGGTGATCATACTTATATCAGGAACCCTGTTTGTGATGTGGCTTGGTGAAAAGATCACCGACAAAGGCATCGGAAACGGTATTTCCCTCATCATTATGATTGGTATCATCGCACGCCTTCCGTTTGCCCTTGCCGCTGAGCTTACCTCACGCGTCGAAGAAAAAGGGGGAGGGATGGTAATGTTCGTAGTGGAGCTGGCTATCCTGATATTCATCATCCTGCTGAGTATATTGCTGGTGCAGGGAACACGACGGATTCCGGTGCAGTATGCCAAACGTATTGTGGGCAACAAGCAGTATGGCGGAGTTAGGCAATACATTCCCCTAAAGGTGAATGCGGCAGGAGTTATGCCAATCATTTTTGCACAGGCTATCATGTTCCTTCCCATCACTTTAGCTGGTTTTGCCCAGTCCGAGATGCTTACCGGTTTTCTGGCAGCTTTCTCCGACTTTAACGGGTTCTGGTACAATCTGGTATTTGGTGTGATGATCATCGGCTTTACCTATTTCTATACTGCCATTACGGTTAATCCAAACCAGATGGCCGAAGACATGAAACGAAACGGCGGCTTTATTCCGGGAGTGAAACCCGGTAAAAAAACTGCCGAATTTATTGATGCCGTGATGTCGAGAATTACATTACCGGGCTCCATATTCCTTGCTCTGGTGGCCATTATGCCAGCACTTGTTAGTATAATGGGTGTGAACGCACAGTTTGCCCAGTTTTTTGGAGGTACCTCGTTGCTGATTCTGGTGGGTGTAGTGCTCGATACACTGCAACAGATTGAAAGCCATTTGCTCATGCGACATTACGATGGGTTGACCAAATCCGGAAGAATCAAGGGTAGGTCGGCATTTAATGTGAGCAGCTAACTGGAAAACTGGAATTAAATGATATATCTCAAATCGGAAGACGAGATAGCTCTAATCCGAAAAAGTTCTTTACTTGTTGGTAAAACACTCGCCGAAGTAGCCAGAAACCTGAAGCCGGGCGTTACAACCCAGTTTCTGGACCAGGTTGCTGAGGCATTCATCCATGGACACGGCGCGCAGCCGGCATTCAAAGGATACCGGGGATTCCCGGCTACTTTGTGCATCTCGGTTAACGACCAGGTGGTACACGGAATTCCGGACAACCGGGAGCTGAAAGACGGCGATTTGGTTTCGATTGATTGCGGAGCGATACTGGATGGGTATTACGGTGATTCGGCCTATAGTTTTGCAGTGGGCCAGGTAAGCGAAGAAGTACAGAGCCTGATGAAGGCTACGAAAGAGTCGTTGTATCTGGGTATTGAGCAGGCTGTGCATGGCAAACGTACCGGAGATATCGGCAATGCAATTCAGTCGCATGTCGAAAGGCTGGGCTACTCGGTGGTTCGTGAGCTAGTGGGGCATGGGGTTGGTAAGCATCTGCACGAGAGTCCGGAGGTTGCCAATTACGGCAAAAAAGGCCAGGGAATGATGCTGACCGAAGGAATGGTGATAGCTATTGAGCCGATGATTAACCTGGGGAAGAGGCACATCATTCAGGAAAAAGATGGATGGACCATCCGCACCGCTGATCGAAAACCCTCGGCACATTACGAGCATACAATTGCCATCAGAAAGAACAAAGCAGAGATATTATCAAGTTTTGAAGAAATTGAAGAAGCAATAATAAATTTAACTCAGTAGTAACCAAGTTATGTCAAAACAACTTGCCATTGAACAAGATGGTGTGGTGAAGGAATCACTGGGCAACGCCATGTTTCGCGTTGAGCTTGAGAATGGTCACGTCATCACGGCTCATATTTCGGGCAAGATGCGCATGCATTACATAAAAATCCTTCCGGGCGACAAAGTAAAGGTTGAGATGAGTGTGTATGATCTTTCGAAAGGAAGGATTACCTACAGGTATAAATAAAACGATTTAACAACAGAAAACACATAATACCCAACAGGCATGAAAGTTAGAGCCAGTGTCAAGAAAAGAACCCCCGACTGCAAGGTAGTGCGTCGTAAAGGCAGGGTGTATATTATCAACAAACAGAATCCCAAGTACAAACAGCGCCAGGGATAGGAAAAGAGATCATTAATTAAAGGACATAAATAAAAAGTTTTATGGCAAGAATTGCAGGTATAGACATACCAAAGCACAAAAGAGGCGAGATTGCGTTAACTTATATCTTCGGTATTGGTCGCAGCAGCGCTCAGAAAATTCTGGCAGAAGCAGGTGTGGACTTCAACAAAAAAGTTCAGGATTGGGATGATGAAGAGCAGAACCGGATCCGTACCATCATAAACGAAAAGTTTAAGGTGGAAGGCGCACTTCGCTCCGAGGTACAGATGAACATCAAGCGACTGATGGATATTGGTTGCTATCGCGGTATACGCCACCGCCTTGGCTTACCCCTCAGGGGGCAAAGCACCAAGAACAATGCCCGCACCCGCAAAGGCCGTAAGAAGACTGTGGCCAACAAGAAAAAGGCACCAAAAGGCTAAAATCCTGTCCTGACCCAAAAGCAGTATTATTAAGAAGTTAGAAATAATAGCGAAATGGCAAAAACCACTAAACCATCGAAAAAAAGAGTCGTAAAGGTTGACCCGATTGGAAGGGCCTATATAACGGCATCGTTCAACAACATTATTGTTTCGTTGACCAACCTGGCAGGTCAGGTTATTTCTTGGTCATCGGCCGGAAAGATGGGCTTTAAAGGATCGAAGAAAAACACCCCTTATGCTGCCCAGATGGCTGCAGCCGAATGTTCGAAAGTTGCCTATGACCTTGGCTTGAGAAAAGTAAAGGTATTTGTGAAAGGCCCCGGTGCAGGACGCGAATCAGCAATCCGTACCATCCACACCTCAGGCATCGAAGTGTCTGAAATCATGGACGTTACACCGTTGCCACACAACGGTTGCAGGCCTCCGAAAAGAAGAAGGGTATAATTCAAGCTTAAACAGATTAATCATCAATTGATATGGCAAGATATACAGGTCCAAGAACCAAAATTGCACGCAAATTCAGGGAGCCGATCTTTGGCCCCGATCGTTCCTACGAAAAGAAAAATTATCCGCCGGGTATGCATGGCAACAGCAAACGCCGCGGAAAAACTTCGGAATACGGACTGCAGCTCATGGAAAAACAAAAAGCCAAATACACCTATGGCATTCTTGAGCGTCAGTTTAAAAACATTTTCCACAAAGCCTCACACAAAGGCGGCATCACAGGCGAAGTACTACTGCAGCTCATCGAGTCGCGTCTCGACAATGTAGTTTTCCGTATGGGAATTGCTCCATCACGCAGTGCTGCCCGCCAGCTCGTTTCGCACAAACATATTACCGTCAATGGTAAAGTGTTGAGTATTCCATCCACCCAACTGCGACCTGGCGATATAGTTGCCGTCAGAGAAAAATCAAAATCGCTCGAAGCCATCAATCATTCGCTCGCAGGCCGTGGCATGCCTTACTCATGGCTTGAATGGGACGGAAACCTGATGGCAGGAAAGTTCCTAAATTACCCTGACAGACAGGATATTCCCGAGAATATCAAAGAACAGCTCATCGTTGAGTTATATTCCAAGTAATCCATTGAACCCTTCACCATACAAACCAAAAAACCATGGCTATATTACCATTTCAACAACCCGATAAGGTCATCATGATCGAATCGGACGAGTTTCAGGGAGTTTTTGAATTCCGTCCGCTCGAACCAGGTTTTGGCCTCACCATTGGCAACGCACTACGAAGGGTTCTCCTTTCGGCCCTCGAGGGATATGCCATCACCAGCGTTCGCATCGATGGAGTAGATCAGGAGTTTTCGACTATTAAGGGAGTTCTGGAAGATGTCACTGAAATCGTGCTGAATCTGAAACAGATCAGGTTTAAACATCTGAATGAAACCGAAGAAGCAGAGAAGATCCTGTTTACTATCACAGGTCAGGAAACACTAAAGGCAGGCGACCTGAACAAATATCTGTCTGTATTTCAGGTGCTTACACCCGATGTTGTAATCTGTAATATGGAGCCATCCGTTAAGCTCACTATGGAACTCACGATTAAAAAAGGAAGAGGATATGTTCCTGCCGAAGAAAACAAAGAACCCAATGCGCTCATTGGCACTATCTTCACGGATTCGATCCACACCCCTATAAAGAATGTGAAATATCTCATTGAGAATTTCCGCGTTGAGCAAAAGACCGACTTCGAAAAACTGATTCTCTCCATCCAGACCGACGGATCAATCGCTCCAAAGGATGCCCTCAAAGAAGCCGCCCGCACCCTGATTCATCATTTCATGCTCTTCAGCGATGAGAAAATCACCATCGACTCAGAAGAAAAAATGGTAAGTGAAGAATTTGATGAAACCACGCTGCATATTCGCCAGCTGCTGAAATCAAAACTTGTTGACCTCGACCTCTCGGTACGTGCGCTGAACTGCCTCAAGGCTGCCGATGTGGAAACCCTGGGCGACCTGGTATCATACAATAAAAACGACCTGCTGAAATTCCGCAACTTCGGCAAAAAATCGCTCACCGAGCTCGAAGAACTTGTAAGTAACAAAGGCCTTGAGTTTGGTATGAATATTTCGAAATATAAATTAGATAAGGATTAATAAGAGATGAGACACGGTAAAAAAATAAATCACCTGGGCAGAAAAAATGCTCACCGCCAGGCCCTTATGGCAAATATGGCAGCATCACTTATTTTGCACAAACGCATCAATACTACCCTGGCTAAGGGCAAAGCCCTGAGGACGTATGTTGAGCCTCTGATCACCAAATCAAAAGAAGACTCCACCCACTCACGCAGGGTTGTATTCAGTTATCTGCAAAACAAGGAAGCTGTTTCGGAGCTGTTCAGAGAAATATCGGGCAAAGTAGCTGACCGACCCGGCGGATACACCCGAATATTAAAAACCGGCAACCGCCTTGGCGACAATGCTGAGATGTGCATGATCGAACTGGTGGATTACAACGAAAACCTGTTAGGCACCAAACAGGAAACTAAGGCAAAATCAAGCAGACGTCGTCGTGGCACAGGCAAGAAAAAAGAAGAGCCTGTAGCAAAAACTGCTCCTAAGGCACCTAATGCAGCCGCTGCCAAAGCCAAGGACGAACCCGGAACTACTGAGGATCAAGCTGTCGAGCTGCACAACAGCCCTGCCGAAGATATTGTTGATGTTTCGGAACCCTCAACTGATGAGCAGGCAGAAGTAAGCAAGGCATAGTGGATATGCCCTCTGACCGGAAAAGGATAAAGCGGGGAAACTGTTTTATCCTTTTTTATTTTATATTTTTGCAGTCCGAAAAACGTTTGCCTACTCTAATGCATTTTTCTACTATATATTAATACAAAATTATTTTGACATGAGTTCAATTGTAAACATTTCAGCCCGCCAGATTCTCGATTCGCGCGGAAACCCCACCATCGAAGTAGATGTCTTTACACAGAACGGCGTACTCGGACGCGCTGCTGTGCCTTCAGGCGCTTCGACCGGTATTCACGAAGCCGTGGAGCTTCGCGACGGCGACAAAAGCATATATATGGGAAAAAGTGTGCTGAAAGCTATCCAAAATGTCAACCACACACTGAACGAAGAACTTAAAGGCTATTATGTAGCTGATCAGATTGAAATTGACCGCCGCATGATAGAGCTTGATGGAACTCCGAACAAATCTAATCTGGGAGCCAACGCCATACTGGGCGTTTCGCTTGCCGTTGCCCATGCTGCCGCCCAGGAAGCCGGTCTTCAGCTGTTTCGTTATGTAGGCGGCGTCAACGCCAACCTGCTTCCTATCCCCATGATGAACATCATCAACGGCGGATCGCACGCTGACAACAGCATTGATTTTCAGGAATTCATGATTATGCCCGTAGGTGCACGCAATTTCACCGACGCCATCCGTATGGGCACAGAAGTGTTTCACAATTTGAAATCCGTTCTTAAGAAAGCAAGTTACTCGACCAATGTTGGAGATGAAGGCGGGTTTGCCCCCAACCTTAAATCGAACGAGGAAGCCATTATGGTCATACTTCAGGCCATCGAAAAAGCAGGCTACAAGCCCGGCGAAGATATCTATATTGCTCTCGATCCGGCTTCGTCGGAATATTATCTACCCGAAGAAAACGTATATCACCTGCATAAATCAACAGGCGACAAACTCACTCCCGCCCAAATGGTTGATTATTGGAACAACTGGGCGGGGAAGTATCCGATCCTCTCAATCGAGGACGGTATGGCCGAGGACGACTGGGATGGATGGAAGCTGATGACTGATAAAATGGGCTCGAAAATCCAACTGGTTGGCGACGATCTGTTTGTTACCAACACCCAACGACTGAAACGGGGTATCAATGGCGGCATTGCCAACTCCATCCTGATCAAGGTGAACCAGATAGGTACGCTAACCGAAACCATCGAGGCTGTGGAAATGGCCCATCGCTGCGGTTACACCGCCATAATGAGCCACCGATCGGGCGAAACCGAAGACGTGACTATTGCCGATTTGGCTGTAGCACTTAAAACCGGTATGATTAAAACCGGATCCGCTTGCCGCACCGACCGTATTGCCAAGTATAATCAATTACTCCGAATCGAAGAGATGCTGGGCGACGCCGCCCATTACCTGGGAAAAAGCTTCAAGTATCTGAAATAGATTTTCAAAATTATCTGTGCGGAAAGGCTACCCTCAAGGTGGCCTTTTCGATTTTCCGGCCGAAAAGGCTAGCCGATTCCTTACCACTGTAAAAAAGTGATAGCACGAGTTATGAACGCTGCAGCAATGGAAATTTGCGACTCATCGAGTCCGTGTTAGGTGGAAATAGTGCCTCACACAACATCAGGAAAGAGAATCCCGCTCAAAGGACGAATCAACTCTAAATTCAGGAATTAAATCTATCTTTTTACCATTGTTCTGATCATCACGATGTGCATGGTCACTCCAGCCGCGATCAGCAGTAAAAGAATCTGTACCCAGATGTTGGTAATAAAAAACACGACGGTACTCAGGATGGCTACCCAAAGCATGGTGATGGCCGAAATTTTGACCCGAAGCGGAATGCCCTTGCCATCGAGGTAATCCTGAAGATATCTGCCCCATAACGGATGATGCAACAACCAGAAATGAAGCCGATGGCTGCTGCGCGCATAGAAAAAGGCTGCAAGCAGTAAAAAAGGTGTGGTTGGAACAATCGGTATGGCAATTCCGGCAACACCCAGTGCTACACAAACCGAACCCGCTGCCATATAGATAGCACGAAGGGTGAATTGACGACGTGTACCGTTCATTTCCTTGCCGAATTGCTATTTTGCCCGAGCTGCTCCAACACCTTCACCAGTAGGTTTGTTACGTGCACGACGTTCTCACTGAAGACACGTAATATATCCTCCCAGTTGGCAGTGGTCTCATCTAGGTGCCAGGCATCATAATCGGTGGCTATGGCAACAACGCCATACGGAATCTGCAACTCGTTGGCAAGAATGGCTTCAGGGGCAATGGTCATATTGATGATATCGGCCCCCCAGCTTTGAAACATGCGTGATTCAGCCCGGGTACTGAAACGTGGCCCTTCGATGGTGATAATGGTGCCCCGGGTATGGTGGGGTAAATCCAGCTGCCTGGCTGCGGAAACCATAACCTGGCGTACTGCCGGATCGAATGGATCCGGCATCGAGGCATGGTTGGGAAGTTCAGGGTCAAAACGTTCCACGAAGGTGCTGACCCGGTGGCGGGTAAAATCAATAAACTGGTCAGGAAACACCAGATGCCCCATTCGGATATGTTCCCTGAGGCTTCCGCAAGCTGCCGAAGCCAGAATATGTGTACAACCGACCTCCTTAAGTGCCCAGAGGTTTGCCCTGTTGTTTATCTGGGAAGGGGTTATCGTATGTTGCCTTCCGTGACGCGAAAGGATCACAACTTCCATATCACCAAGCAAGCCGGTGAGCATGGTGCTGGAGGTATCACCGTATGGCGTTATGATCTTTTCCTCCCGCCAGTTCTGAAACAGGTTAAGTTTTTCGAGTCCTGAACCGCCTATTACTGCCGGTTTAATATTTGCCATTATGGTTCGATCTGGATTAGTAGCCGCAAAAATACGATGATTTATTTTCCCATTGCACCTGGACCTTTACAGCCTTAGTCACACAGACCTGCAGGTTAAGGAATACCTGTAGAAGTTGCCGGCAAAGTGACAGAATCTTGTTAATTTTGACGCTGACAAACTCCGTCATTACCATGAATGAATTTCAACGCGATATTCTCCGGGGTATACCGAGCGAGCTGCCCGACCCAAAACCTTATGACACCTCGGTAAGCCATGCCCCTGTGCGCAAAGACATCCTGAGTAGGGAAGAAAAAAAACTTGCCCTCAGAAATGCGCTACGTTATTTTGAGCCCAGACATCATTCAACATTAGCTGCCGAGTTTGCTGATGAACTGAAGAGATACGGACGCATCTACATGTACCGCTTCATGCCCGATTACGAGATGCATGCACGTCAGATCCACATGTACCCGCATCGCTCAAGGCAGGCAGCCGCCATAATGCTGATGATACAAAACAATCTTGATCCGGCGGTTGCACAACATCCGCATGAACTGATCACCTACGGAGGTAACGGAGCAGTATTTCAAAATTGGGCACAGTACCTGCTCACCATGCAATACCTCTCAACCATGACCGAAGAGCAGACGCTCGTGATTTATTCGGGACATCCCATGGGACTCTTTCCCTCGCATCCCGATGCACCGAGGGTGGTGGTAACAAACGGCATGATGATTCCTAACTACTCCAAACCCGACGACTGGGAACGTTTCAACGCACTCGGAGTAACGCAATACGGGCAAATGACTGCCGGCTCATACATGTATATCGGGCCGCAGGGCATCGTTCACGGAACCACCATTACCGTGCTGAATGCAGGCCGGAAGATAGCCAAACATAAAGAAGGGCTGGAGGGAAAGCTCTTTGTCACTTCCGGGCTGGGTGGCATGAGCGGCGCACAGCCCAAAGCCGGCAATATTGCAGGCGTAGTGAGCCTGACAGCCGAAATAAACCCCCACCCTGCCCAAAAACGTCACAGCCAGGGCTGGGTTGACGAACTGGTATCGGACATGGATAAAGCCATTGATATGGCTCTTGACTATCAGAGCCGCAAGAAAGCTCACTCAATTGCCTACCTGGGTAATATCGTGACCCTGTGGGAACGCCTGGCCGACCGGAATATCAGGGTTGACCTGGGGTCGGACCAGACCTCGTTGCACAATCCCTGGGCTGGCGGTTATTACCCGGCTGAGTTGAGTTTCGAAGAATCGAACCGGCTGATGGCCCATCACCCGGAGAAATTTAAAGAACATGTGCAGGCTTCACTGAGGAGGCAGGTAGCCGCCATTAATGATCTTGCCGGCAAAGGCATGTATTTTTTTGACTACGGCAATGCGTTTCTGTTAGAATCAGGCAGAGCTGGTGCTGATATATTTTCCCGTGACGGAGTGTACAGGTATCCATCCTATGTTCAAGACATCATGGGCCCTATGTGTTTCGATTTTGGGTTTGGCCCTTTCCGTTGGGTCTGCACCTCAGGGCTTGACACTGATCTTGAAGTGTCGGACAAGTTAGCTATGGATGTCCTGGGGAAAATGTCGATGACCTCCCCGCCTGAAATTTCGCAGCAGATGAGCGACAATGTCAGGTGGATTGCCGAAGCCCGGAAAAACCGGCTAGTAGTAGGGTCAAAAGCACGCATTTTGTATGCCGATGCTGCCGGCCGCATCGCTATAGCTGAAGCCTTTAATCAGGCCATCGCCTCTGGCAGGATCATAGCCCCTATTGTGCTCGGTCGCGACCATCACGATGTGTCGGGAACCGATTCGCCATTTCGCGAAACCAGCAACATCTACGACGGATCAAGGTTTACAGCCGACATGGCTGTTCATAACGTAATTGGCGACTCGTTCAGGGGAGCCACCTGGGTATCGATACACAACGGCGGAGGAGTAGGTTGGGGCGAGGTCATGAACGGTGGATTCGGAATGCTGCTCGACGGATCGGCCGATGCAGAAAGACGGCTCAGGTCGATGCTTTTCTGGGACGTAAACAACGGCATAGCCCGCCGCAGCTGGGCCAGAAATCCTGAAGCAATGTTTGCCATTCGGAGAGCCATGCAGTCCGAGCCCATGCTCAAGGTTACCCTGCCTAACCTAGCCGATGACGACCTAGTCGAAAGTGTGATTTAACCCGGTGGATAATAAATCGATTCATGACGCTCCATGGCGTCACGACCCGGAGATTACCTGTCTTGATGGCGGCAACCCTGCAAACAAACAGATCTTACCTAGCGTAAAAGTCGTTTCCTTTGTCGTCGACAATGATGAAAGCTGGAAAATTTTCCACCTTGATCTTTCGTACGGCCTCCATGCCCAATTCCTCAAAATCAATCAATTCAACCGATTTAATACTGTCTTTGGCAAGGATGGCTGCCGGCCCTCCGATGGAGCCGAGGTAGAAACCTCCGTATTTTCTGCAGGCATCTGTAACCTGTTTGGTTCGGTTTCCTTTCGCCAGCATGATCATGGAGCCGCCATGCGATTGAAATTCATCCACATAAACATCCATGCGGCCAGCGGTGGTTGGCCCAAAGCTACCTGAGGTCATGCTTTTAGGTGTTTTGGCCGGCCCCGCGTAATACACCGGATGATTTTTGAAATACCCGGGCATAGGTTCGCAACGGTCAAGCATTTGTTTGATCCGTGCATGTGCGATATCGCGAGCTACAATAAGAGTACCCCTGAGATTCAGCCTGGTTTTGACAGGATACTTGCTCAGTTCAGCCAGGATCTCGGCCATTGGTCGGTCGAGGTCAATTTCGACAGCAGGCTTCAGGTGAGGCGCCGATTTAGGTAGGTATTTGGCCGGATTACGCTCAAGTTCTTCAATGTAAATCCCTTCGGAAGTGATTTTGGCCTTTATGTTGCGGTCGGCTGAACAGCTTACCCCAATGCCCACCGGGCAGGAGGCAGCATGACGAGGCAAGCGGATGACCCGCACATCGTGTACAAGATATTTTCCTCCAAACTGGGCGCCTATTCCAACTTCCTGACATATTTTTTTGATTTTTTCTTCCCATTCCAGGTCACGAAAAGCCTGGCCCAGCTCATTGCCATGCGTGGGTAAATTGTCATAATATCCGGTGGAGGCTTTTTTTACTGCGGTGAGGGTGGCCTCAGCCGAGGTACCCCCTACCACAAATGCCAGGTGATAAGGCGGACAGGCAGAAGTACCCAGATCAAAGATCTTATCCTTAACAA
This sequence comes from Lentimicrobiaceae bacterium, assembly GCA_037445555.1. Taxonomy (GTDB): domain Bacteria; phylum Bacteroidota; class Bacteroidia; order Bacteroidales; family JAAYJT01; genus JAAYJT01. Next base: position 30,004 of record JBBIKG010000001.1, on the reverse strand, counting down.
ACCTGGCAAGATTTTCCTCCGTCAGGAGGGATTTTGTCTGCTGATACAGGAAAGATTTATTGGCCGATCCGCCTCCCTTGGCAATGAAAAGAAACTCATACTCATCTCCTGCTCCGGCATATATGTCGATCTGAGCCGGCAGGTTAGTGCCGGTGTTTTTTTCATCAAACATTGTCTGAGGCACAATCATCGAATAGCGCAGGTTCCGGAACTGATAGGTTTCGTAGATGCCTTTCGACAGGTGCTCCGCATCATTCGCGCCGGTGAACACATTTTCACCTTTTTTGGCCATTACAATGGCTGTGCCGGTATCCTGGCACGAGGGTAGTTCTCCTTCGGCTGCCACGACCTGGTTCATGATCATGGTGTGTGCCACAAAGCGATCGTTATCCGATGACTCCGGATCATTAAGAATATCAGCCAGCTGCTGCATGTGGCCCGGCCTGAGAAAAAATGCCAGGTCGTAAAATGCTTCTCTGGCGAGCAGTTCAAGCCCTCGGGCTTCAACTTTCAGTATCCGCCTGCCTCCTTCCGCAACGGTTGAAACGAAATCTTTTGTCAGCAGCCTGTACGGAGTGTTGTCTGTGGACAGTGGAAAAGGTTTTTGATATTTTAATTCAGCCATGGACAGGTAGATTTGAGGAGAATTAAGAGGTTTATAATGTTTGCCTTCTACAAATTTAGATGATTCTTTTCTTCTTGACCCTAACATGTATAAATAAAAAATCCGGATAGGACTGTTGCCTTCCGGACTTCAAATCAAATGTCGGTGGAGTATTATTTTACAGCTGCTTCAAATCGCCTTTCCACTTCCGTCCAGTTCACAACATTCCAGAAACCGGAAACATAGTCAGCGCGTTTGTTTTGATACTTAAGATAATAGGCATGTTCCCATACATCGATTCCAAGTATCGGAGTTCCCTTCCTGTCGACAACATCCATCAGCGGGTTATCCTGGTTCGGGGTGGATGAAATGAACAACCGCCCGCCATTGTCTATGCTCAGCCAGGCCCAGCCGCTGCCAAAACGCGATCGGGCAGCTTCCTCAAACTGTGCCTTGAAGTCCTCGAACGATCCAAAGGCCTGACGAATGAGCTCAGCGAGGCGACCTTTGGGTTGCCCACCTCCGCTTGGCGACATCACCGACCAGAAAAGAACATGGTTATAATGCCCGCCGCCGTTGTTGCGCACAGCCACAGGTAATTTGCTCATACTCGAAAATATTTCTTCCAAACTCATTTTCTCCATTGCCGTTCCGGCAATAGCCTTTTGCAGATTGTTGAAATATCCCCTGTGGTGCCTGTCGTAGTGTATTTCCATTGTCATCTGGTCAATATATGGCTCCAGAGTATTATATGCATACGGAAGGATCGGGAATTCCTTCATGGTTTGTGAATTCGCTCTCTCTGATACTAAAACGAACAGAACTGACGATAAGATGCTGTATACCAGTAATTTTTTCATACTATATTTTTTTTGAAAGTTTAACCTCAAAAAGCCGGTGCTGTTGTCAGCATCCGGCTTTCCCCATCATTAACCATGAGAAAACAAACAAATTGAACAGGCTGGTTAATTCCTGCCCAACGCTCTTAAATAATTTTCATTAACCATCTTCCAATCAACCACATTCCAGAATGCGCTGATATAATCAGGTCTACGGTTTTGATACCTCAGGTAATAGGCATGTTCCCAAATATCGATGGTGAGTATGGGTTTGCCTGGGCATTCGGCCACATCCATCAGCGGATTGTCCTGGTTTGGCGATGAGCATATGCACAGTTTGCCGTTGGGTTTTACACACAGCCAGGCCCATCCGCTTCCGAACCGGTTCAGGGCGGCCTCGTTGAACTGGGTGCGAAATTGTTCAAAAGATCCAAATTCGCTTTGAATGGCTTCACCAAGTTCACCCTGTGCCACGCCTCCGCCATTGGGCGAAAGAATGCTCCAGAACAGGTTATGATTGTAGAACCCGCCTCCGTTATTTTTTACTGCTAATGGCATCTTGCTGATGCCGGTGAAAATTTCCGCGAGGGTCATCTGCTCCATGTCGGTGTCTTTGACAGCTGCCATGAATTTGTCGTAATACGCCTTGTGGTGCTTCGAATGATGGATTTCCATCGTCATGGCATCGATATGGGGCTCGAGTGCGTTGTATGCATAGGGCAATGATTCAAATTGCTGATCTATGGCTTTGAAATTCAAACTCATGTAAATAGATATTTTTGGTGTTTTTGTATTTAATATTCATCTACTATAACACGGCCGGAAATAAAATGTTCACGGGGATGTGATTCTTTCATTCCCCGGTAGCCATGTATCAGAATGTGGCCTGGAGCCGTAAGTTGATCTGGCGAGGCGTCAGGTAGTTGGGTACACCGTATTTGCGGTTATTCACATCGCTTACCCAGATATATGAAACGGTGTTGCTGATCTGCAGTAGATTGAACACTTCAAGGCTGGCCCACATGGTTTTGAACCGGCGCAACGGGTGATTGTCGCGCAACCGGGTCTGTTCGCCGATGATCTGTTTCGAGAAACCAATATCTACCCGGCGGTAGGGAGGAATACGCAGCGTGTGTTTGTATTTAGGAGTTCCGGGAGTGCCAAAGGTGAGGCCGCTGCCAAACAACAGGCTCAGGTGCATCTTGTAGGTCGGATTACGCGGAAGATAATCCTGGAACATGATGCTAAGGTTCACGCGCTGGTCGGTAGGTCGCGGGATGTAGCCCGGAAATGTCTTTACACTGTCTACCACAACGGCATCGCTTCCGGGGGTAACCACCCTGCCGAGGTAGTCGAGGTAGGTATAATAGAAGTCATCCTTGATATCTTCCATGGTTTTCATCACCGAAAGGCTGGCCCATGAGTCGATCCCCTTCACGAATTCGCCGGTTACCTTCAGGTCTATGCCAGCGGCAAAACCTCGGGCATTGTTGGTGGCATAATAGCGAATCCGAACGTTGTCGATCTCATATGGCACCAGGTTGTCGAGGTATTTATAGTACATCTCTCCGGTGAATTTGAACGGCCTATCCCAGGCAATGAAGTTCAGGTCGCTGCCCGCCACCAGGTGTATGCTCTTCTGGGCTTTGAGCGAAAAGTTCAACTCGCCATGGGGGTTTCTCAATTCGCGGTAAAACGGAGGTTGGTAATAGAACCCGGCTGACAGCCTTAACAGGATGTCTTTCTCCCACTTCGGTTTGTAAGAAAGTGTGAGTCGGGGGCTGACAAGGGTTTGGCTGTTCAGGTCCCAGTAGTTTAGGCGGATCCCAGCACTCAGGTGCATGCGGTCGTTTGCCCCGTCAAGCGCTGTGACGGATTGAAAATACGATGATAAGCGGTTCGATACCAGCTCGTTGCTGGATTTAAGAAAGAAGTTTATGGTAAATGGGACGTTGCTATTGCCCAGGCCAGGAAAATCAGGTGGATGAGGCAAAGAAAAACCCGCAGAATCAATGAGTTGCCATTCCCTGATTCGGTCAAGGATTTTCTCGTGCTGGTACTTGACTCCCCATTGCCAGCTGTTAAATTCCCTAAACAGAGAGCCTTTGTGTTCGAAACTAAAAACCTTTGCGTCGAGGTAGTTGCGGGCAGAGTTAAGGTAGGAGCCCACCCCGATGGCCTCAACCACTTCGCCGTAATCACTTTTGCTGAAGTCGGCCTCCAGCCTCCCGATCCAATACTGTCCGAGAAGATCGTACGTTTCACTTTCGAGCGACCTGAATGCTGAACCGATCCACTTCAACTGAAGGGATGGCCTTGGTTTGTAGCTGAGGCTGACTGCTCCCATGAAGTTTTCAAACCTGTCGATTTCCTGGCCGTCGAAATACACCTTAAACTTGTACGCTTCGCTGATGGTTCCAAACGAGGTTTCACGGTCGGTGGGGACGACCTTGTAGTTATTGTTGGCATAATTGCCCAAAAAGGCGAGCTCGAGCCTGGCGTTGGGAGTCCACGAGAGGTAGGTCTGAAAATCGGTGAACGAAGGCTTGTATTCACCCTTGGTGTCCAGCGCCCTGAGGATGTACTGGTTTGATTTGTAACGCAGCCCCGAGATAAAGCTGAGTTTTTTCTTGAGCGCCAGACCTTCGATATGCCCTGACGCTCCCAGGAAGCTGCCCGATACGGATCCGTTGAATGAAGCAGGCTTCTTGTATTGGATATCGAGAACCGACGACATTTTGTCGCCGAAGCGGGCATCAAAACCACCGGCCGAGAACTGGATGCTGCTCACCATGTCGGAGTTCACAAAACTCAGGCCCTCCTGCTGCCCCGACCGTATCAGGAAAGGCCTGTAGATTTCAATATCGTTCACATATACCAGGTTCTCGTCGAAGTTTCCGCCCCTGACCGAATACTGCGAGGAGAGTTCGTTGCTGGATGACACACCGGGCATCGTCTTCACCAGCGACTCGATGCTGCCGGCTATGCTTGGCAGTGTCAGTGCAAGCTTCGGGTCGAGGCGGGAGAGAGTGGACGATCGCACCTGCCTATCTTCAATCACCGGACCCGGAATCATTGTGGAGGACTCCATCAGTACGATATCTATCCTGCGACGCTCGCCGGGAGTCAGGATCAGCTCCTTTTGCTGTTCGGTAAAGCCCACAAAGCTTATGTGCAGGGTGATTCTGAAATTGGCAGGCACAATTAGTTCAAACATCCCTTGGTGATTGGTGATGCTACCGGTGGTGGCACCCGCAACACGAATATTTACCAGCTCGAGTGGCAGCTGGGCACCCGACACAACCCGGCCAAACACTTTAGCTGTTGCCTGTTGGGCGTTCAAGTTCACTCCTGTAAACAGGAAAGCCAGAAAAAGAATGCCACTGCGGAGGCTGTTGAGCATGAGACGGTATGCTTTTTTCAGATAACGGCAAATATCATTCTTTCTTGCTGAACTCGCCATTTTTCCAGGCCTTGATAAACTGAGCCCAGGCAAAAGGATTGAAGATGCTGATCGGTGGTGTTTGTCCGTAGTAGTAGAGTTTGTCGGTTTGTTGCTGCATATACTGCCGAAAGTTCTGCCCTCCGTCCATAGGTATTTTCCGGGCACGGTCGCGCATCTCCATGCGCTCCAGATTTCGCATGGCAACCGTCATTTCGTCATCGGGCACTCGATGACGGATGAATGCCTCCCGGAAATGTTCTTTCGACGGCCACGGATATATCACGGTTTCTTTTAGTAGGATGGTATCGGCCGACATCAGTTGAACCATCGAGTAGCGCTTGGTGCTCACGGTGTCAGGAATGACGAAGTATCCTTTCTTGTATCCCATGGCAGAGAAAACCACCGAATCGCCTTTGCGGGCCACAAACGAGAAAAATCCGTTGTAGTCGCTGCTGGTGGCCTTGTTTCGGTTAGCGACAATTATATGTGTAAACGGAATCGGTTTCAGGCTGTCGCCCGTCAGTATCAGACCCGAAAACTGCACCAGTTCAGTGTTTTTAACCTGCGCCCCGGCACCCAGACAGGAGCCGAGCAGAAAAATGGCAAGAAGCCATTTTGCGCGACGGCATGCTACTGGCGAGAGATGAGAAGGCAATGAGGGCATGGCTGGCATTAAGATATCCGTTTCAAAAATAGAAGTTTTGGATCATCCGGCCATGGGGGTTTGCTTATGAACCTCGAGGAACCGGGGGCGGCTGAAAAAAATAATGCCCCAATGAGAGACCCACTGAGGCATGGAAAAATATATTCGGAGGTTGGTTTATGCGAAGAGGTAGCCTTTTTCTGCCGCTTCTGCTAGGCAGGCCTTGATACCCTTCTTGTTGATGTTGCGGATGCCTTCGGTTGATACACGCAAGGTTACCCACACATCTTCATCGGGGATGAAGAATTTCTTTGTTTGCAGGTTGGGATAAAACCTGCGTTTGGTTTTTACGTTTGAATGGGAGACTTTATTACCTACCATCATTCGTTTTCCAGTGATTTGACAAATCCTCGACATGGATAAAAAGGTGTTATCGGTTAACAGTATTGTACTAAAAAACGGGGCGCAAAGGTCGTAATTTATTTTTAATTGTACAAATTATCGTCAGCTTTTTTTCTTTTACAGATTCAATCACCAGCCTTGGGGATTTTGATAACTATCCGAACCATTACAGCCAAATCCCCCTGCACACCATTTGCCAAAGGGTGACAAAACAGCCTAAGGTTCGGCGGAGTTTGCAACTCCGCCGAAATTCTATTGCATTCTCGCAATCGCATAACTTTCCCTCTGCCTCACGCCGCATTTATCGGGCACAGCGATTCCGCCAGCTAACTAAACCGCAGCGGCCCCGGTGATTCTCCAAGGTTCACCGGAACCCTTCACACCGACATGTTACGTAGTAACTTTTCTAAATCCGGTATTATGCCACTGCAGCCATATCCTTAAGATGGCCTGCTGCTTCTTTACAATATTTTAGACAAATAAAGTGTTCACGATCGCTCGAGGGGATCTGCGGGAAGACTCATAACTTGTCCGATTAGTTGACATCTTCATCCTGCTTTCCTGTAAAGTTGAATTGGTGGGCATTAACCGCTGGAACTATGGTTTAGACTTCCATTCTATAAATGAAAAAATGTTGACAAACCAAATGAAGTTCATGGATCGTCTTGAATTCCCTGGCATCATGCAGATGCCTGCCGACCTTTGACGATTGTAAGCCGCAGCATATTGAGTGCCGAAAGTGCCGCGCGCCGTATATTCCGATCTCGCTGATCGCCAAAATAAAACACCTTCGACTCCAGGTAGCCTAGCCCTGCCAGGGCTATCCATACTGTGCCAACCGGCTTTTCTTCACTTCCTCTTCCGGGGCCGGCAATGCCTGTCAGCGCCAACGCCCAGTCGGCCTCAAGGTGAAGGCGCGCAGTAAGCGCCATCTGTTCAGCAACCTGTTGGCTCACAGCGCCTGCCTCAGCGAGAAGTTCTTCAGGCACAGAAAGTAGCTGTGTCTTAAGCCGGTTGTCGTAGGCAATTACAGATCCTTTGTAATAATCGCTGCTGCCGGCAACGGAGGTTATCAGGTGGGCCAGGTAGCCTCCGGTACAGCTTTCGGCGGTGACTAGCTTCTGTCCTTTTTCCCTCAATAAATTTCCAACTACCGATTCCAGAGTTTCGTCATCAAAGCCAAATACCAGATCAGGGATAATACTGACCAGCTTTTTCGCCCAGTCGTCAAGTTCTTTTTCGAGTATGGCACTGTCGGCACCTGTAGCCGAAAGCCTGAGGCGTACGATGCCGGGTTGCGGCAGGTAGGCCAGTTTGATATTCGCCGGCAAGGCATCCTCCCATGTTGAAATCATTTCTGACAGAAATGATTCGCCCACTCCCTGGGTCAAAATGGTTTTGTGCCGGATAACCGGACCTCCGCCCAGGGATATCAACCTCGGCAGGACATGGTCGGTCATCAGAGGTTTCATCTCAAACGGCACGCCAGGTAAGGCCACCAAAACTTTATTATCGGCTTCAAACCACATTCCCGGGGCCGTACCGTGCGGGTTTGGAAGCGGGATACAGTTGGCGGGTAATTCGGCCTGTTTCCGGTTCAGCTCTGTCAATGTTTTTCCCCTCATGCGGAAAAACGAGGAGATATGGTCAAGTGTTGGCTGGTGCAAAACCATTTCCACCCCAAAATAGCGTGCCAGCGTGAGCGTGGTAAGGTCGTCCCGTGTGGGGCCCAGCCCACCTGTTATAATAACCACATCTGAATGCTGCATGGCTGCTCTGATACTTTTGGTGATATGCACCGGCGAATCGGAAGCTACAGTCATCTGCATCACCGCAACACCAATCTTATTTAATTCCTGGGCCATCCAAGCAGCGTTGGTATTTATTACTTGCCCGATAAGTAATTCATCACCGATTGAAATAATCTCACACCTCATTGCATTAGGGTATTACATGTGTGTAATTTTAAAGGAGGGTATATTTTCATATTTTTGCCCTCTCAATACAAAAGTAACAATCGAAATGACCAGGCTGGCTGAATCCGAACTTGTTTTAAATCCCGACGGAAGTATTTACCATCTCCGGCTCCACCCTGACCAGATCGCATCCGACATTATCCTGGTTGGCGATCCGCAACGCGTCGAAGTGGTTTCGGGATATTTTGATCATGTGGAATTTAAAATTCAGAACCGCGAAATCATAACTCACACCGGCACTTTCAGAAACCGTCGCATCACGGTGATGTCGACCGGGATGGGCACCGATAATATTGATATTGTCCTCAACGAACTTGATGCCCTCGTCAACATTGATCTCAATTCACGCACCATTAAGAACACCCTGACATCGCTCAACCTGGTCCGCCTTGGTACCAGTGGCGCACTGCAGCCCGATATCCCGCTGAATGCTTTTGTTATGTCGGAGTACGGTCTTGGGCTCGACGGCCTTATGCACTTTTACCACACCGATAACCCTATGTTTGACCATGAGATCAACGAAGCATTCAGGCAATATGCCCAATGGCCCGCTAACCTGCCATCGACCTATGTGGTGAGAGGGTCAGACTACCTCAGGGCAAAACTGGGTGAGGGCATGCTGAAAGGAATCACCGCCACGGCTCCGGGATTTTATGGCCCCCAGGGACGCTGTCTGCGGCTCACGCCGGGAATGGAAGATATAAATGACCGGCTTGAGGCATTTCGCTACCACAGGACCAGCATCTGCAACTTTGAAATGGAAACCAGTGCCCTCTACGGGTTATCGGCCCTGCTCGGGCACCATGCCGCCACCATATGCGTGGCCATTGCCAACCGGCCCCTCAAAGCTTACAGCAAAGATTACAAGACCTACATGAATCAGTTGATCCAGCTCGTACTTGAACGGCTGACAGAATAAAATCCACTACTATTACCCGCTGATGCAAGGCACTGCCAACGATAATCTGCATGAGATAAAAGCTCTGATCAGCCTGATTGATGAACCTGATCACAGAATCTATGAACAGATCAGCGATACGATAGTGGGGATGGGCTCCGGGATAATTCCGGTGTTGCAGGCCGAGCTCGACAATGCCTTTGATGAGCTGATGCGTCAGCGTTTAGCCGACCTGATCCGGACCATTCATTTTCATGGCAGCATCCACGAACTTCAGCGGTGGAAACTTTCGGACAATAAAGATCTTGTCCGTTTTTTGATGATCATCGATCACTTTCATGATTTTTCGGTCGACTTGAGTGCCGTGGAAACAATGCTTGCGGACATACAGAAAGACATATGGATTGAGCTCAGCCAGAATATTACATCACTCGAGAGCATCCATCTTGTCAATCATGTGCTTTTTAAGGTCAGGGCTCTTAAGCCTTTCGCAGGTGAAACCATCACCGCAGAGCATTTCCTTTTGCATTCGCTGCTGCATTCCCGGGTGTCGCATCCCTGGGTGTTGGGGGCATTTTATGTCGGTATTTGCCAAAGGCTTACCCTTCCGGTATATTTTGTTGACCTGCCTGATAATTTTCTGGCAGCCTACGTGAGCGATCTGCCCGAAGGCGAAAAGCTTTCAGAACCGCTGTTTTATATTAACCCGCTGCTCGACGGGGTGGCTTTTGACCACGGTCAGATTGTTCGCTACCTGAACGAATATCATATTCCGGTGCAGGAGATATACTTTCGCCCTTTGCCGAATGAAAAGGCAGCCATCCGTATTCTGGATGAAATGGTTTTGTTCTACAATAGCGCCCGGCAACCTGACAGAGCCCGGCAGGCCGGTGAAATGATTCAGATCATCAAGGGATAGTATGATTGATAGGGGCTTAAGCCGCCAAGCCTTTATCGGTAATAGGCTTCAAGAAAGTTGCAGATGTTGCGTTCTACTCTTTGCAACACGTCGTCGACCTCCGCTTTGACAAAAGTCATTCCGGTGATTTTTTCATACAATTCGATATAACGCGCTGATATTGAATCTACAACGTCATCTGTCATTTCGGGTACCACCTGTCCTTCCTTACCCTGAAAACCATTGTCCATCAGCCACTCACGCACAAACTCCTTGCTGAGCTGGCGCTGAGGCTGGCCTGCCTTCTGACGCTCGGCGTATCCATCAAGATAAAAATATCGCGACGAATCGGGGGTGTGTATCTCGTCAATCAGGAAAATCTGGTCATCGACGGATCCAAACTCATATTTGGTATCGGCAAGGATTAGGCCGCGCTCAGCCGCAATGCGGGTTCCCAGATCAAACAGCGCACAGGTATAATGTTCCAGTTGCCGGTACACATCCTCTTCCACAATTCCCTTATCAATGATTTCTTCGCGCGAGATGTCCTCGTCATGACCGACGCTGGCTTTTGTGGTTGGAGTGATGATGGGTTGGGGAAACTTGTCATTTTCGATCATGCCCCCGGGCATTTCCATCCCGCAGATCATTCTTCTGCCAGCTTTATACTCACGCCAGGCATGTCCTGCGAGGTAGCCCCTGATCACCATTTCGACCTTAAACGGCGCGCAGCGACGGCCAACGAGCACCATGGGGTCGGGCTGTGCTATCTTCCAGTTCGGAACAATTGAAGCGGAGGAGTCCAGAAAATATGAGGCAACCTGGTTCAACACCTGGCCTTTGTAAGGGATGCCTCTGGGCAACACCACATCAAATGCCGAAATACGGTCGGTGGTTACCATGACGAGCAATTCTTCGTTAATGGTATACACGTCGCGAACCTTACCGCGGTAAAAATCGGTTAGTTTGAGCGGGCGGAACTGGGTATTGGTGATAGATTTCATCATGATCAGGAAGTTTTTGATGGGTCCTGACTATCGGCCTCATATGCCTTCAGGATACGTGTCACCAGGCGGTGTCTGATAACGTCCGACTCGTCAAGTGTAACGATGGCTAGCCCCGGAATATTTTTGAGGATGTGCTGAGCGTGTACCAATCCGGAAGCCTGGCTTTTGGGCAAATCTATCTGGGTGATGTCGCCGGTGATGATAAACTTTGCCGATCGTCCCATGCGTGTAAGAAACATCTTGAGCTGACCCTGGGTGGCATTCTGAGCCTCATCCAGAATGGCAAACACATTATCGAGGGTTCGTCCGCGCATGAATGCCAACGGAGCAATCTCGATGGTGCCGTCTTCGATGAAGCTGAGCAGTTTTTGTGCGGGCAGCATGTCGCGCAGGGCATCGTAGAGCGGCTGTAGGTAGGGGTCGAGCTTGTCTTTGAGGTCACCCGGAAGAAATCCGAGATTCTCACCGGCTTCCACGGCCGGACGGGTAAGGATGATACGCTTGATCTCTTTGTTTTTCAGTGCCCTTACCGCCAGGGCAACGGCGGTATATGTCTTTCCGGTTCCGGCTGGGCCAATGGCAATCAGCATATCATTTTTCTCCATGGCATCCACCATGCGTTGCTGGTTGGCTGAGCGCGCCTTTATAAGCATGCCGCTGCGCCCGTGAACCAGTACGTCGCGATCGGCTACCGGCACACCGGGCACCAGTGTTTCCTCACTCGCCATCAGCTGCTGAATATCGGTTTCACTGATGCGGCCAAAGGTGTCATAGCTAAGCAGGAGTAACGAAAATCTTTGCTTGAACTGTTCAGCCTCAGCCTCCTCCCCTATCACAATCAGCTCATCGCCACGTGCTACCAATTTGAGTTTGGGGAACATCCGTTTGATCGTGTTCAGATTCTTATCGTTCACCCCATAAATATCAATGAGGTTATACACCTCAAGATTTATCACTGTTTCGCTCATTAAAAAGATGACCGGTGTTAGATTTGACAATAATGTTCAAAAATAACAGAATTTTACGGAAGTTTGCACAAAGTTTGAGGCATGGCGGTTATCACCTTATTGAGCGACTGGGGCCCACGCGACCATTACGGCGGCGCCGTGAAGGGAGCTATACTCAGGAGGCTGCCGTCGGCTGCAATTGTTGACATCACCCACCACATCGATCCGTTCAATATTCCCCAGGCTTCGTTTGTGCTGCGTAATGTCTACCCCTATTTTCCTGAAGGAACCATTCATATTGTGGCCATCAATACCGATGAATCGATACAGACATCGCATCTTGCCGCTTACCATAACGGGCATTATTTCATCGGAACCGATAACGGGATTTTCTCCCTGGCTTTTGATACCATTCCTGAAAAGGTGGTGGAAATGGATATTTTGCAGGACACGGGATACTTCACCTTTTCGGCCTGCAACCGCTTTGTGAATGCCGCATGCCACCTTGCCGAAGGGCACCCCATCGAAAAACTTGGGAACCCCACCAGGCAAATACTTGAGCTTCATAACTTCAGGCCTGTATTGCAGCCCTCGCTGATCCAGGGTAAGGTGATGTATGTGGACGGATACGAAAACCTGATCACCAATATTACCGAAGCCACCTTTAAGGAAATTGGCAGAAACCGGCCTTTTACCATACACCTGAGAAAAATGACCCACCGTATGAAAAAGGTGAACCTTTCGTACCAGGATGTAGGTGAGTCGATGATCGTGGTGTTATTCGGAACGACCGGCTTGCTCGAGATTGCCATAAACAGGGGCAATGCATCCAGTCTTCTGGGTTTATCGGTGGATGATGCGATCCGGATCGAGTTCGAAGAACAGTAAACCCTGATTCAAGGTCATTCAGGGGTTGTGCCGCTCCGGGCAGAAGGGCATGAAGCGGATGTCCGGCAAATTCTGTCCGTTCCTACAACTCTTTTTTGAACACCCTGAAACGTTTATGTGCCACTGCATTCACCCGATTGTATTCGGCCAGCATCTTATGATTGGTTTCAAGTACCAGGTGTCCTTCGATGTGCTTGAACCCCGCTTTTTTTGCTGATTCCCTCATTTTCATTCCCATCACAACATCCAGTCCCAGGCCCTGGAAGCCCGGTTTAATACCGCCCAGCATAAAATCAAGCTGGTCGGTTTTTTTCATGGCACGCAGTATATGGAATAGACCGAAGGGTAAAAGATACCCTTTCGACTTCTGAATACCACGAGTGAAGTTTGGCAGTGCAATAAAAAAAGACCGCACCTGCCCATCCCTGAGAACCACTTTAACAAAGCGTGGGTCGAGCACAGGCATGTAGCGGTCGGTGAACTCCTGTTTCTCCCGTTCGTCCAATGGGGTAAACCCGTAGATGTCGGCAAAGCATTCATTCATCAGGTCGAGTATCGGAGTGACCCAGGGATAGATCTGCTTCCGTCTGGTGAATTCCAGCACCTCAAGTTTATTATTTTGCATGATACGATCGTAGATTTTGTCGAACACAGGAGGAGTCACGAAATCGGCCGGCATTTTGAAAGCCAGGCAATCCACCTCTTTGGTGAATCCTTCGCGCTCGACCAGTTCCACAAGGTAAGGGAAGTTGCAGCTACTAGCAATCATGGCCTGGTGTTCAAATCCTTCGATCAGCAAGCCCTGTGGGTCTTTATCCGAAAAACCGTAAGGTCCTACCAGATGGGTCATTCCTTTTGCGCGCGCCCAATTTTCGACCGCCGAGATAAGCAGGTGAGATACCAGGGGGTCATTATAGCATTCGAGGTAGCCGAATCTTGCCTTTTTCTCGCCCATCCGTTCATTATACTTGTGATGTATTATTCCCATGATGCGGCCGACGGTCTCCCGGCCTTTCCGTGTGAGCAGCATAATGGTATCACAATGGCTGAACGACTTGTTCTTTTTCGGATTAAAAAAGGCTTTTTCATCAAGCCAGATTGGAGGAACCCATTGAGGGTGATTGCGATGAATCTTTGCCGGAAGAAAGATAAACTCGCTGTAGTCCTTGCCTGATTTTACCGGGGTGACAGTAATATTCATGCGATGGTTGTGTTAGATGGCACCGGAAAGCAGGGCACGAAAGTACGCAATTAACAACATTTGTTGGTGTCCTGATTTGGTAGTTTGTAAAAAAGGTGTAATTTTGCAGCCTCTTTCCACGGGAGCATAGCTCAGCCGGTTCAGAGCACCTGCCTTACAAGCAGGGGGTCACAGGTTCGATCCCTGTTGCTCCCACCATCAAAAATCACTTACATCGCGTAAGTGGTTTTTGTTTTTCCCCTTGCCACTTTGCTGGGGAACGTCAGATCCCATCAATAGTATTTAGCCACATCTGCCTTGGCCACCGGCATCAACGAATATATCCGGATTATTGAATTCTTCAGCAGTTGTGCCTGATATCTGCCAATAAAGTATTTTTGTGGCCAACAATATTCTTTTCGCCCCTATTTCGCTCCATATGGCTGTAAAATCCTGCCGCGTGGCCTTTTCTGTCAAAAGTAGGATCATTGTTTTGGTGCTGTTTGTTAGCGTACTACAGGCCACAACGCTTCTTGCACAGGAAGAAACAAGGCTAAAGAACACACATGTGGGAATCCACTCTACGGCGGCCTTGTCCTTCGCCGGGTATACTACTTCTGCCGGTCTGTTTGTCCGTACTTCACATTCCATGTTTTTGGCCGCCTTTCATACCAACCTCAGCGACCTTGTGCACCTGGGTACCACCCATTATGGGGTAATGTCGGCCTACCGATACTACCCTGCCACCATCACCGACCGGTTCAGGCTATTTGTCGGACCTGTCGTAAGTTTTCTCTCGCAAAAGAAATATCGGGTCGCAGACGGAGAAAAAGCCGGATGGCTGATGGAAACCGCCATTGAATACGGGTTTGATCTTAAAATATTCCCCTTTCTTAGTATTGGGAATTCAGTGGGATTCGGGGGCTTTTATGAAAAATACGGCGGTGATTCGGAATACGGAAGCGGCATCGTTCATGGGCTGAATGCAAAAGCTGCGATTCACCTTCAAATTAAGCTGACCAAATGAACAACGGCGTACATAAAGGCCCGTGGATTTCGCTAGTAGAGGCGGCAAAGAAGGCTGCAGTTTATGAGGCAGTAAGCGTACCAGCTTGCTTGCTGACTGTGTTACTGCTGTTCTCTCTGAGCAGTTGCCAGAAGATCAATCCTGAGAATTACAAACCTGTTCATTTCGATCAGATCCAGATGGTGGGGCACGGCGGAGCCGGATTTATCCGGTTTAACCAGTATTTCCCGATCAACAGCGAAGAAGCCATCCGAAAAGCCATTGAGGGATATGGCGCCCACGGGGTGGAGCTCGATGTACAGTTTACTTCCGACACGGTGCCTGTGCTGTTTCACAGCGAAGATCTCCGGGAAAAGTCATTCGGTTACGGACCGGTATGTTCGGTCTCCTATAATGAGTTCAGAAAATTATATTTCAGGCACAACATCAATAGCCGGGGGGCAATGAATCCGAGACTCATAGGCCTCGAACATGCACTGGAAATTTACAAGTCCTATACTGATGATCATTTGCTGATGCTTGAGTTCAAACATGAGCGCTATTGCGGACAGCCTTATCAAACTATATTTTCTTATGCCCGGGCCATGAACAGCCTCATTGTGGCAGCGGGTCTCCGACAGCGGGTGGTAGTCGAATCAAAAGATACCGAACTGCTTGAATATGTGGGAAAGCTCAACCCCAACCTTATCCTGATCTACTACAGTTACAGTTATGATGATGCTCTGGAGAAAGTTTTCAGGCATAATTTTCACGGATTTGTTTTGCATCATTCTCGTGTGAATGCCAGCGAGGTAAGGCTGGCACAGGATGCTGGCCTGTGGGTGGTTTTATTTGGGATGCGTTCGATTAAGGAAACCATCGAGACAATCAGGAAGGCACCCGACATTATGGTGAGCGATAACCTGCCCGTTGCACTGGGATTCCTGAATCAAACCACTAAATAGTTAAAATTAAGAAAGCCTGCTACTTTTTATGCTGCAGGCTTTTTTGTTGTCCGACTAGGATTCGAACCTAGACCAAGAGAACCAAAATCTCTTGTGCTGCCGTTACACTATCGGACAAGGTCAGAATTTGACGGTGCAAAGATAATATTTTTTCTGAATATCGCCCACAGTCAACCCATCAAGGGCATATTCAACTTACCAGCTGCCATTGCCCGGTTATAATAATTTGTTTCAGATACGGCATTCAGGCTAATTTTAGTAACTTCGTCGGGCCGAAAAAATCGCTGCCACTTATTCAAAACCCAATCACACATGATTGATTACCAAAAGACTCTTCGCAGGCTCGACCTCATCCTCGGGCTTGTGGTTTTCGCTATATCTTCGGTGGTTTACATTCTGACAGTTGAACCTACCGCCAGTTGGTGGGATTGTGGGGAATTCATCGCCACTGCATATAAACTGCAAGTGACACATCCTCCGGGTGCGCCTTTTTTTCAGATGCTAGGCCGCATTTTTACCCTTTTTGCCATGGGCAACCCCGCCCACGCTGCCTTGATGGTCAACCTGATGTCGGCCCTGAGCAGCTCACTCACGGTGATGTTCCTATTCTGGACAATCACGCTGCTGGCGCGCAAGCTTGTGAACGATAAGGAGGACATGAATCCTGCCAAACTGATCGCCATACTTGGCAGCGCACTTGTTGGAAGCCTGGCCTTCACCTTTTCCGATTCTTTCTGGTTTTCGGCCGTCGAAGGAGAGGTGTACGCTATGAGTTCGTTGTTTACGGCACTGGTTTTCTGGGCAATTTTGCGCTGGGAACGTGTATCGGACCAGCAACACCACCTGCGCTGGATGGTGATTATTGCATACCTCATCGGGCTATCCATCGGCGTGCACCTGCTCAATCTGCTGGCCATACCAGCAATTGCCTTCGTGTATTACTTCAAAAAACGCACCCCCACAACACGGGGCATCATCGTGACCGGCATCAGCTCGTTTGTACTGCTGTATGCCATTCTTAATATACTAATTCCGGGCACCGTAAAGCTGATAGCAAGTACGGAGTTGTTTTTTGTGAATACTCTGCGGCTACCCTTCAATTCAGGAACGGTATTCTTTTTCATTATGCTTGCTGCGGCATTAGCCGGTGGACTCTATTACACCTACAAGCGTAGTATGCCCATTCTTAACACGGTATTACTTGCCGTCACCTTTATTCTGATAGGCTATTCGTCTTTTTTCATGATTGTCATCCGGTCGAATGCTAACACGCCGCAGAATATGAACAATCCGAGCGATGCAATCACCCTTCTGTCATACCTGGGCCGCGAGCAGTACGGAGCCTGGCCGCTTTTCTACGGCCAGTATTACAATGCACCGCTCGATGAAAACGAGCCTTATACTGACGGCAACCCTGTCTACAGAAAAGAACTGGCAAAGAAAAGATATGTGGTGACCGACGACCGTAAAGCATACATTCCGAACTACGATCCCAGGTTTAAGACCATTTTTCCGCGTATGTGGAGCAACCAAAAACAGAGCCACATCAACACGTACAAAACCTGGGGCAATGTGACCGGGGTCCCGATCCAGGTTAAACGCCCCGATGGCACCACTGAGGTTCTATATAAGCCTACATTTTTTGAAAACCTGAGGTTTTTCCTTACATATCAGGTGGGGCATATGTACCTGCGCTATTTTATGTGGAATTTTGTCGGTAGGCAAAACGACGTCGAAGGCCACGGCAGCATCGAAGATGGCAACTGGATCAGCGGCATCAACTTTATCGATCGTGTGCGCGTGGGCGACCAGGTAAACCTGCCACCCGTAAAACAGAATCCAGCCAACAACAAGTTCTATTTTCTGCCCCTGTTGCTTGGGCTTGCCGGCCTTCTGTACCATATTAAAAAGCACCCCAAGGATGCCATGGTGGTAGCGCTGTTATTTATCATGACCGGCCTTGCCATCATCGTGTATCTAAACCAAACCCCCTATCAGCCCCGCGAAAGAGATTACTCCTATGCCGGTTCTTTTTACGCATTTGCTATTTGGATAGGCCTTGGTGTAATGGGCATCTGGGATTGGGCCAGAACAAAGCTGAATGAAAAATGGGCCGCCCTAGGTTTAACCATAGTAAGCCTGCTGTTGGTTCCTGGTAATATGGCCAAAGAAGGATGGGACGACCACGACCGGTCGAACAAATTTGTCGCCCGCGATTTTGCTTACAACTATCTTGTATCATGCGATCAGGATGCAGTGCTGGTAACCTATGGCGACAATGACACATTTCCCCTCTGGTACATCCAGGATGTGGAAGATGTGAGGACCGACATCCGTGTGGCAAACCATATGCTGGCATCCGGCGACTGGTATGTTCACCAGCTTGCCCGCAAAGTGAACAAGTCGGCCCCGCTGCCTTTTACGCTCAGCAACAGTCAATACAGCAACAGCCAAAACGAGGTTGTCTATTATTTCGACCGGCGTGTTCCTGGACGGGTTGAGCTGAAGAGCCTGATTGATTTTATATCCAGCGATTCGGATAATTCAAAGGTGTCGCTCGGAAACCGAAAAGTATCTTACTTCCCCACACAGAAAGTAAAAATGACCATCGTCAGGAACAAGGTTCTTGCCTCGGGCATTGTGCCTCAGCAGATGGCCAACCAGATTGAACCTGAACTTACATGGGACATTCAGCAAAACTACCTCTACCGCAACGATCTGGTAATGCTCGACTTTCTGGCTACGAGCAATTTTACCCGGCCGTTCTATTTTACAAGTCCCGGCGGTGTCAGCAAGGTAATCAACCTCGATGAATATGTTCACCTGGAAGGATTTACCTACAAGCTGATGCCCTACAAAGCCCCTTACTTTGTAAAAGGGCTGGGCGGAATACACATCGACAAAACCTACGATGTGCTGATGAACAAGGCACGCTGGGGAAACATCAATGATCCGCGTGTAACCATTGACCGCGAAAGTATGCGTAATTCATTGTTCCCGAGGCAAAATTTCATGCGCCTGGCTCAGGCCCTGCTCGAAGAAAACAAGCTTGACTCGGCAACCTCTGTGGCCGACAGGTTTCAGGAAATATTCCCTAACAGCAAATTCACGTATGACATGTACACCATTCCTTTTGCCGAGGTGTATTATGAAGCGGGAGCCACAGAAAGAGCCAATCAGGTGGTGAAGACCATAGCAAAGAACTACCAGGCTGAGATTGTGTATTACGATGCTCAGACACCTGCCATTGCAAGCTACTATCAGGATAACCGAAGCCTGGCCGTGAGTATGCTGCAACGCCTTTCGATGATGGCGCGCATGTATGAGCAGGATACGTTGAAGGAAGAGCTGGATGTTACGATAAAACTTCTTACCGGTCGCTAACCGGCGGAGAACCTTCTGACTTCACCGCCCGGACAACGAAATATGCTCCGATCAGCACAAACGGTATGCTAAGCCATTGGCCCATGTTCAGCCACATACTTTGCTCGAAGTCTACCTGGGGCTCCTTCAGAAATTCAATCAGGATCCTGACTCCGAATATCAAACTCAGAAACATCCCGAAAAGATATCCCTTTGGCGGATTCCCTTTCGTGCTTAGATAATACCGGTAAAGGTATCCGAAGATGAGCAGATAGGAAAGGGCTTCGTAGAGCTGAGATGGGTGGCGGGGTATCTCGTCATAGCTGGAAAAGACAAATCCCCACGGCAGCGTAGTTGGCTTGCCAAAAACTTCCGAGTTCATCAGGTTGCCCATACGAATAAAAAAGCCTGCCAGAGCCACCGGTACGGTTATCCGGTCGATGAGCCACAGGGTACTCCAGTTATACTTCTTTGAAAACCAATACAAGGTTAGGATGATAGATACGGCAGCTCCATGGCTGGCCAGTCCGCCCTCCCACACCTTTAGGATCTTCAGCGGATGGCTCAGGTAATATTCCGGCTCGTAAAAAAGCACATGTCCAAGCCTGGCTCCGATTATGGTGGCAAGTATCATCCATAGCGCCAGGTTATCAAGCAGTTTTTCACTGATTTGTTCGCGGCGAAACATTTGCTGAACGATAACAAACCCGAAATAGAACGAGAACACGAACATAAGTCCGTACCATCGGATCGAGATCGGTCCCAGACTGAATATTTCCGGACTGACATTCCAGACAATGTATGCTTGCATGGTGTAATATTGCTAATTAATCTGTGAGAAATGAATAGGGGGTAATGACGGTTTTTTTCGATCTATAATAAGGCTGACTTGATTTCTATGCCTGCTGGATTAGATGTTGAGCAAACTATATCATTTTTGAAGTATTTTTACCCGCAGCAAATTTAATCCGATTTCCATAACATTGATATGGGTTGAAAAACGGATCAAAATGACAGCGATGTGAAAAAAACCGGACCGGCAAATTGGTATGTCAGTATTACATGAAATAGCGTTAACCCTTATACCGGGTGTGGGCCATGCCACCGGCAAAAAGTTGCTGGTAGCCTGCGATGGTGCCCAGGCGGTCTTTGAAGAGTCGCGTAGGGCTTTAGTCAAAATAGATGGTATCGGAGAAGCAATCGTAAACCAGCTTTTCACGTTCCGCGATCAGGCGCTGGAGAGGGCAGCGGCCGAAGTGGAATTTGTAAACAAGTACAAAATCAGAACCTTGTTCTACACGCAAAGCGATTACCCGAAGAGATTGAGGGAATGTGTTGACAGCCCAATCATGATTTATTACCGGGGCACTGCCGATCTTAATGTTCCCAAAGTTGTCGCAATTGTGGGAACGCGCAGATCCACCGATTATGGAAGAGATGTGTGTAGGGCTATCACCGAATCGCTATCTTCGGTTACTCCATTAATAATCAGCGGGCTGGCCTATGGTATTGACAGCTATGCCCATAAATCGGCTCTTGATTTCGGCTTGCAGACGGTAGGAGTGCTGGCTCATGGGCTCGACCGGCTATACCCATCAAGCAACAAAGGTCTGGCCCAGCGTATGCTCGGACAGGGCGGTCTTCTTACCGACTATATGAGCCAAACCATCCCCGACCGCGAAAATTTTCCCACACGTAACCGTATCATTGCTGGCCTGGCCGATGCCGTGGTGGTGGTGGAAGGAAGCCTGAGGGGGGGTGCTCTCATAACAGCTGAAATTGCCAATTCATACAACCGGGATGTTTTCTCGGTTCCTGGTCGCATCGGCGATGAATATTCCGAAGGCTGTAACTACCTTATTAAGACAAACAGGGCGCACCTTATCCAGGGTGCCGACGACATCAAATACATCATGGGGTGGAGCGACGAATCAAAGCCAAAAGTGCAACAGCAAAAACTGATGGTGGTTTTAAGCGCCGACGAAGAAGCGCTGGTTAACATACTTCAGTCGAACGATGAGGCAAGCATCGACAAGCTATGTTCGATGAGCGGGCTAACTCCCACCAAGGCAGCAAGTGCATTACTGAGTCTTGAATTTCAGGGGCTTATCAGGTGTCTTCCCGGCAAAATGTACAAGCTGAAATAGTGATATGAGGTATGACCGACCGGTGTTCTATATGGTTAATTAAAACTGGAAAATTAAAGCAGGAAAACTATGTTACAATGTTGTGGTAACCCTTATGATGTTGGAGCGCCTGTTTCGGTCATGAACAACCGCAATCATTACCCGTAAAGCCTTTTTATTGAAAATGGGTGAGTTGAATCCGCCGCCCGGTCCCCTACGCATTCATTAGTTATAATAGTCTACATTTACATAAAATTCTGATCATGGGAAAAATCGTCATCACCTCACCGTCGGCAGAAGAAATCAGGGGAAAAGGCGTGACCGAATGGCCGGTGTGGGAAAAGGGGATCTCCCGCTTTGCCTACGAGTATGATGCCGACGAAGAATGTTTCATCTTATCGGGCGAGGTCACTGTTGAAACCAGCGAAGGAGTTTTCAGCATCAAACCCGGCGATTTTGTCACCTTTCGCAAAGGCTTGCAATGCCTATGGAACATAACCCAGCCTGTCCGTAAGCACTATAATTTCCCTTATCAATAAATCCGCTTTGACAGATTTTGTATATGGAAGGAATCATAACCCGTTCAACAGGGAGTTGGTATACTGTTAGGCTGGATGACGGTACGCGAATCGAATGCCGGCTGCGAGGAAAGCTCCGCCTGAAAGACCTGCGAACCACCAACGTGGTAGCTGTAGGTGACAGGGTGGCGGTTGAACAGGAACCAGATACAGCCACAGGACTTATCACTTCAGTGCTACCCCGAAATAATTATATTATCCGAAGGTCGATCAGGTTATCGAAGGCGCAACATATTATTGCCGCCAATATCGACGAGGCCTGGCTTATAGCCACTCTGGCCTATCCTGCCACTTCGCTGGGATTTATCGACCGTTTTCTTGTTACTGCCGAAGCATATCATATACCTGCCTGCCTCATTTTTAACAAGTACGACCTGTACGATTTTGAAAAGTTGGCGCGGGTGCACGAATTGGCAGAAAGATATTCGGCTATCGGCTACCCCAGCTTTTTCAGTTCTACCCTTTTGGGCGAGGGCATCGAAACGCTTCGAAACCGTTTGGTCGCCAAAACCGTTTTGTTATCCGGACATTCAGGCGTGGGCAAATCCGCACTGATCAACAGTATTGAGCCCGGATTGAACCTCCGCACAGGCGAAATTTCATCCTACCACGAAAAAGGCAAACACACCACCACCTTTGCCGAGATGTTTGAGCTGGTGTCGGGCGGATTCATCATCGATACACCGGGTATCAAAGAGTTTAGCTTAACCGATTTCGATCGGTCAGAGGTGTGGGAGCGATTTCCTGAGATGCGTGCGGTAAGCGACGGATGCAAATTTCATAACTGTACTCACACCCACGAACCTGACTGCGAGGTGAAACGCCAGCTTATGGCCGGCCTCATCAGCCGGGAGCGATATTCAAGCTACATGAGCATCCTGAACGATGAGGAATTTGATATCAATGAATGGTGACATGACAAATAATACCACCTGGCTGTTATGCGTGCAGTAATTCAAAGGGTAAAAGAGTCGTCGGTAGTTGTTGATGGGCAGACCATTGCCAACATAGGCTCTGGCATGATGATCCTGCTTGGAATTGAAGAAAACGATGGGCATGAGGATGCTCAGTGGCTGGTTGCAAAAATCGCCAGGCTACGTATTTTCGCTGACAATGAAGGAGTTATGAATCTTGACGTGCAGGAAACCCGTGGGGAAGTGCTGGTGGTCAGCCAGTTTACCCTGCATGCCAGTACGCGAAAAGGCAACCGGCCATCCTACATCAAAGCGGCCAGACCCGAAACAGCCATTCCGTTGTATGAGTTTTTTATCGACACCCTGGCTTCATTCATCAATCGTCCCGTTTCTAAAGGTATTTTCGGAGCAATGATGGAGGTGCAACTCATTAACGACGGTCCGGTGACAATCATTATCGACTCAAAACTCAGAGAGTAGAACGGAATTTTGATCCGTTCAGAGCGCAGGCCTGATTAGCCTTTATCAAGTGGTCATTCCCTGATGACAAGGGTTGAATCAACCGGCCCCATTCTACGGAAAGGTCAGATGCAGGTCACGGATATTTTTTAGTTTTTCATAAACAATCCTATAGGCTCATCAGTTTATATATCAATAATTTATTTTTGGCAAAGAGATGTTTTATCATATATATATTTATATATATTTGTTGATAATAAAAAAGATTTACCTTAGTGTATAACAACGGGTGAATGCACTAGCATCGCCGATACGATCAGATACGGAAAAATTGCGATTAAACCATCTTTAATAACCAATTACAATCATTTAGACTATGGAAAGAGTCAAGGACAAACTGCGCCGTAAAATTGAAGAGTGGCGTCCGAGAACAGCAAAACTTCTCAAAGAACACGGAGATGTGGTGATCGATAAAATTACTATCGGCCAGGTAATTGGCGGTATGAGGGGGCTGAAAAGCCTGGTTACCGACATTTCGTACCTTGACCCGATGGAAGGTATCCGTTACCGCGGATACACCCTGCCGGAAGTTTTTGAGAAACTACCAAAACCTAAGGATTCCGAAATGCCATACGTCGAAGGGTTGTACTACCTATTGCTCACCGGCGATGTTCCCACGCAGGAAGAGGTGTCGGAGATGGCGGACGAATTCAATAAACGACGCATTTTGCCACGCTATGTGTACGAGGTAATTGATTCATTTCCGTGCTGCAGCCACCCCATGACCATCTTTTCGAGCGCTGTAATGACCATGCAGCGTGAGTCGTTCTTTGCCAAGAAGTATCATGCCGGCATCCACAAAAACGACCTGTGGGATCCGATGTATGAAGATGCCCTGAACATGCTGGCCAAGTTGCCCGAGGTCGCCACTTATATCTTCGCAAAGCTTTATCGCGACGGCAAAAGGATACAATCCAATCCTTACCTTGACTTTGGAGCCAATTTTGCCCATATGATGGGAATAGGCAAGCCCTACGATGATGTTTCGCGCTTGCATTTCATCATTCACGCGGATCACGAAAGCGGCAATGTGAGCGCCCACACGGCACACCTGGTGGGCAGCAGCCTGTCGGACATTTATTTGTCAACGGCGGCTATGGTTAATGGCCTGGCAGGACCTTTGCACGGGCTCGCAAACCAGGAAGTGTTGCGTTGGTTGCAGGATCTGATGGAAAAGCTTGGCACTGACAATCCAACCGATGACGAACTTAAACAGTTTGTATGGAGCACACTGAACAGTGGCCAGGTGATACCTGGATATGGGCATGCCGTGTTGCGTAAGACTGACCCCCGCTATACCATTCAGCGCGATTTCTGTCTGAAACATATGCCCGAAGATCCCTTGTTCCAGCTGGTAAACAAACTATATCATATTGTTCCGCCCATCCTCATGGAACAGGGTAAGGCAAAAAATCCCTGGCCCAATCTCGATGCTCAGACCGGGGTGCTACACTGGCATTACGGAGTAACCCAGTATGATTTCTATACTGTTTTATTTTCTATTGGCCGCGCGCTGGGTATTGCTGCTAACCTGGTTTGGGACCGCGCCCTTGGGTATCCGCTCGAAAGACCCAAATCGGTTACCACTGCAATGCTTGAGGAGTTTGCCAAAGGAAACATCCTCGACCTGGGAGAATAACTTACTCACCCTTTCTTCGTCTCTTTGTTTGCCCGCAGGATTGGATGGTAACCTCTTTTAAGCTACTTTTGCCTTTAAATTAGAGGTTTTAAGACAAACTTCCGGAGCTGATGCGTTTCAGTCAATTTATAGTGCTTGCCGGCCTGCCAATGCTGGTCTATTCCTGCCATACACCCAAACAACCGTGTGGCAGTAAACACTCAACCCGCAATGAAGACTTTTTTAACCTTGCTGTGAGGCAATTAGGAAGTAGTTTCGACGTTCAGTACAACGAATCAGCCACATTCGTACTTTGCCAAAGCACCACACCAACGTCAGGAATCGACCCGTTTGGCACACTTAGGTTCTTGGTTTATGACATAAGCCTGCACAAGATCGCCCACCAGCAAACACTTGCCCGTGGTGAGGTTAGCTGGCATGACGATACAACATTAAAAATTGTAACTATCCCAGGAATTATCGCCACTGACACCGCTGTAGATCAAAACATCATCTTTTGGGATGTGAAGAAAAAAAACGTAATTCGAAAAGATTATACCCCCTGACCCAAGTGAGACCCCATTACAGGTTTCGCAAAATGAACAGAATTGAGGCGTTTATGAATTTCAGAACACTACGCTACGTTGTTGCATCTATTGCAGTGATATTACTCTTGTTCGAGTATCACCCGGATTTCAACCAGGTTTCTTACATAAAGACCCGCTTTGCACAGAGCTTCAGGGATGACATTAGAGCCAAGGCGCAGCGCCGTCAGGCAGGGTATCACAAAAAGTTCGATCAGCCTGATCAGTACATCGCCTTCCACCGTGACATACGCATACGCGACAATGAAACAGAGATGGGCTATTTTCCAGGCCACAAAATAGTGGAACTCAAACGGATGCAGGACGCGGTTGCTTTTAAATCATCCGGCACTGTTTTGCCCTGGATCGAACGCGGCCCAAGAAATGTACCGGGGCGCACACGTGGTTTAGTTGTTGACCCTTTGGATCTTACAGGCAGAACTTGGATAGCAGGGTCTGTTGGCGGAGGTATCTGGAAAACCACCAACGAAGGAGCCAGCTGGGAAAACAAAACACCTCAGCTACCGAACCTTGCCATCTCCTGCATTGCCATCTCGCCATCAAACCCAGCCATCCTTTATGCCGGAACCGGCGAGGGATTTTATGGTATAGGTATGATCAACGGTGATGGCATTCTAAAAAGCACCGACCGGGGGGAAACCTGGGTATCTTTGGCATCAACCTCTAAAACCAATGATTTTCAAAATGTTAACCGTATCGCCATTCATCCGTCCAATCCTGGCATTCTGCTGGCTGCAACCAACACCGGCAGCCTGTCAAAGTTTGTATCAGGCATTTACAAATCAACGGATGGCGGATTGACGTGGCGCAAGGTGTTCAATGCCGATAAAATCGGCAGGGTGCAGCAAATTCTATATCATCCCTCCGATTTCAACATACAGTATGCCACAGTTTACGGACGCGGGGTGTATAAATCAACCGACGCAGGCGAAACATGGTTGTTTGCCTCCAACGGGCTGGCTCCGGGTGGCAGGATCGAAGTGGCTATTGCACCCACAAACCCCCAGAGGCTGTTTGCCTCCGCCGAAGGGGGAGTTTCGGGTAACGGGTCGGATCTCTATATATCAGACAATGCGGCCGGCAGCTGGAGTGTGGTGAGGGCGGCAACCGGAACTACAACCTATGATTTTTTAGGTGGGCAGGGTTGGTTTAACAATACCATAGCCATCAGCCCCTATGATGACAGCCGCGTATATGTGGCCGGAGTAAATGTTTTCAAGGCCACCATGAGAACAGGTACCGGAACCAACCCTCCCGGATTTCTCGGTATGGACGAAGATAACACGTCCTCATTTATCAGCCTTATCAATTTTGGCGGTACACTTTACGGTGGAAAGCTTGAAAAAGGAAGCGCCCCGGCCGATGAATTCGTTTCGGTGGAGGTGAGGTTCGGCCGCGGACGGAAGCAAAAAGCCCACCGCTTTGAGGTGCCTCCTGATGCAGGCACCAATGGTGACGGCGGAGCCGGCGTGGCTGCATCACTCTATCAGTACAAGGACTACGTGGACGTACCATTCGAGGTGTGGGACATTACCAACAATCGCCAGCTCATGGTTTCATTCCGCGATCAGGAACGTAACGGAGTTTTTGATCTTGAAAAGCGCGATGCCAGCATCGATTCCAGAGCAAGGGAATATGTGTTTATCAGCTCACTTACCTACGACCAGACACCTCATGGCAATATCGCCCGAAATGGAGGGCATACCTTCAAGCAGATGTATTTCTTCTGGCCCGTTTTACCCGATGGCGGCACCTGGGCGCCCGACGATCTGCCCGATTCATACCTGCGCATAAAATGGGGAAGCATTACCATACGATACGCCGAATATGCTATAGCATCTGATGCTTACAGCCAACATGCCAATCCCGGCAAAAACAACTACGAGGATAGTCGTTTCCATCCCGATCATCACAACCTTATCCTCATACCTGTGAATCAGGTGTCGAAAACCATGAAAATGCTTGTTGCTAACGATGGCGGGGTTTTCCTGTCGAAAACCTCCACCGATCCCGGTTTGCTTACCAATGACTTCATTTTTAAAGGACTGGGGTATAATACCGCCCAGTTTTACGGAGCGGATAAAAGCCCCTGGCTTAACAGGTATATCGGCGGCACACAGGACAACGGTACCTGGATCTCGCCGCTTGGGTTGAATCCCAATCTGGCTACTGACTACGAAGCGGTAATCGGGGGCGACGGTTTTGAAACGGTGTGGCATTACAAAGATCCCATTAGGATTATTGGCGGGTCTCAGTACAACAATTTCAGACGAACCATCAACGGAGGAGCCTCATGGGCTTCGGCCAGGTCAGGATTGAGCGACTTCGGATCGGGCAACGCTCCTTTTGTTTCGAGACTGGCCAATTCTAAAAATAACCCCGACGTACTATTCACCGTTGGCAAAACCGGTGTATGGAAATCGGATGATTTTGGAGCATCCTGGAATTCAAAGCCCATTTCGCAAAACTGGTCGTTTGGAAGCTACAGCAATGTGAAGGTTTCGGTGGCAAATTACAATATCATTTGGGCTGGCGGCGCTATGCGATCCACCGGGAATATTTATGTGTCGAAGGATGGCGGGGACACCTTTAATCCGACCACCAATTTTACCCAGACCACTCTGGGAAGAATCTCAGGTTTGGGCACCCATCCTACCGAAGATTCGACCGCATATGTGCTGTTTTCGTTTGCCAAGGCCCCGAAGGTTCTGCGTACCACTAACCTGGGCAACTCATGGGAAGACATTTCAGGGTATGGCGCTGATTCGATCAGCAAGAACGGTTTTCCTGATGTGGCAGTGTACAGTTTGATAGCCATGCCCCAGAATCCAAAAATTCTCTGGGCAGGAACCGAGATAGGAATCATTGAGTCGACTGATAACGGGACAACCTGGGCGCTAGCAAACAACGGACTGCCTGCTGTTTCAGTTTGGGAACTCAAAGTGGTTGATGACCAGGTAATTGCTGCAACCCATGGTCGAGGTATCTGGAGCGTAACTATTCCTGAAATTAACCGGGTGCCATTCATCACCGAATTTCGCAGGCTTTCGACCACCTCACGAGTCGACCTGCAGATAAACATGCGTGATGCGTATGACTCGGTCCAGGTCTTTGTTAACCGAAGGCTGGTCAAAACCTACAGGCAGCCGTTGGTAGGAATGAGCGTTGACGTGATTGACCTGCCCTACGGTGGTTCGCACAACTGTTATGCATTGTCATGGATCAGCGGGGTTTCTTACAAGTCGTCATCGATGAACATCAACGGGGAGCCTTCGACCTCTGTCAACAAACCCGTATCCGAGACCAGGGCTTTTCTTGTATATCCCAATCCGGCTAAAGATCAGCTTTTTGTTGAACTTGAAGTCTCCCATGGAAGGGCAATCATTGAGATGTTTACCCTCTCAGGGCAGCGTGTGCTGTCAGTAGAGGCTTCTGCGCAAAACCGCGCGTTGATTACGCTTCCCGCATCGCTGCAGGGAGGTCAGTACCTGCTACGTATTCGGCAGGGGCAAAATCAGCAAACCCACAAGATCGTAGTGGTGAGGTAGCTGCCCGATTTATGTTTTTTTACCGCGGGTAAACGGCGGCCGGTTCATCTGCATCTGGCGTTTAATTGCCGTGTTCATTCGTATATAGGCTTTGTTTACGGCAGAAATTCTTTTCGGAGTTTCCGCGGGCAATGGGGGCCATGTTGCAAGGATTTCGTCTACATTTTTCTGCAACTCAGGATAAAAAGTATTGAACTCCTCCAGAAACAGATGATAATCCATCTGAAGATCGTGTACAGCAGTTTCCATTCCTGAAGTAAAGCTGGTTCGCCTGGCCATTCCCTGCAAGGCCTGCGCAAGGCCGCTGAGCCTGGAGTATCCGGCCAGCCAGTCATCGGCAATCATGAAGGGTAAGATGCGTTTTGTTTTGGCAGGCAAAATCAGATAATAGCCAAGAACCACTTTGTAAACGCCATATGTAAACTTCCTGAGAGGTATATCGCTGTAGGTTTTCCAGTGCTTTGCCAGCAAATGGTCGTAAAACATATCAACGATCACAGGCGAATAACGTGCATATTTAGGTTTCAGCCGCCCAACACTTTGCCTGACCACAGGATGCTTATCTGTGAAGTCGTCAATAAACCTGTGCAGTTCGATTCCGCGAAGGATTTCAGGACTGAATCGGCTATCGGGCTTGCCTTTCACATGATCGGCAATAAAGTTGCCCACAATGATGGGTTCATGGGTGCCCGAAAGGAGTGCATGTGCCAGGAAGTTCATACCTGCAAAGATCAGAATAATGCCCGAATATGGGCCGGTCCACAGAGCCAGATATTTCGTGTAATCATTATTTAGAATGAGTATGTATTACCAATACAATTGGCTGGCATATGAATAATTGTTAGATTTGTAACCACACGTGAGGAGTCCTCTCATGCGCTCACTATCAGCGGTTTACTATCCTTATTATCAGACAGTTCTTTATCAAAATAGTCATCTATGAATAAAATGTTATTGCTGGGGGATGAAGCCATAGCCCAGGCAGCTATTGATGCAGGCATCTCAGGTATTTATGCCTACCCGGGAACCCCCGGG